>DATJDU010000104.1:0-38162 GCA_035497315.1 Sphingomonadaceae bacterium | reverse complement strand
TCGAGCTGCGAGTGCATCAGCCGCGAGAATATCGTCTGCGGCCCGAAAATCCGCAGCAGGTCGTCATCGAGGCTGAGGTAGAATTTCGACAGGCCGGGGTCGCCCTGGCGACCGGAACGGCCGCGAAGCTGGTTATCGATGCGGCGGCTTTCGTGTCGCTCCGTACCGATCACGCACAGGCCGCCCGCATCGAGCACCTGCTTCTTCTCGACCGCGATCTCCTGCTTGATACGCGCAAGCGCGGCATCTCGCTCCGCCCCTTCCGGCAGGTCTCGCAGTTCGTCCGCCACCCGGAATTCAAGATTGCCGCCGAGTTGAATGTCGGTACCGCGACCCGCCATGTTAGTGGCGATGGTCACCGCACCCAGCCGGCCAGCCTGCGCCACGATATGGGCTTCACTCTCATGGAAGCGGGCGTTGAGCACATTATGTGCCACCCCTTCCTTGCGCAGGAAGTCCGACAGCAGTTCGGATTTTTCGATGGAAACCGTGCCAACCAGCACCGGCTGGCCGATCTTGTTCTTCTCATTGATCAGTTTGGCGATCGCCTGGAACTTGTCGACGGTGTTCTTGTAGAACTCATCTTCCTCGTCGATCCGCTGCACCTGCACATTGGTGGGGATCTCAACCACGTTGAGTTTGTAGATGTCGAAGAACTCGGCGGCTTCAGTGGCGGCGGTGCCGGTCATACCCGAAAGTTTCGGATACATGCGGAAATAGTTCTGGAACGTGATCGAGGCCATGGTCTGGTTCTCGGGCTCGATCTTCACGCCTTCCTTGGCTTCCACAGCCTGATGCAAGCCATTGGACCAGCGCCGGCCATCCATCATGCGCCCGGTGAACTCGTCGATGATGACAACCTTGTTGTCCTTCACGATATAGTCCGTATCGCGCTTGAAGATAATATTGGCCTTCAGCGCCTGATCGAGGTGGTGGACCACCTGCGTATTCTCAACATCGTAGAGATTGTCGGTCGCCAGCAGGCCGGACGAGACGAGCAAATTCTCGAGCGCTTCGGCCCCATCTTCCGTCAATGAGACGTTACGAGCCTTTTCGTCCACATCGTACCATTCGGCCGGGATGGATTTCACGACCTTGTCGATCGAGACATAGAGGTCCGATTTGTCCTCGGTCGGACCGGAGATGATCAGCGGGGTCCGCGCCTCGTCGATCAGGATCGAGTCGACTTCATCGACGATCGCGTAGTTGAAAGCACGCTGGACCATCTGGCCGCGCTCATGCTTCATATTGTCGCGCAGATAATCGAAGCCAAATTCGTTATTTGTGCCGTAAGTGATATCCGCCGCATAGGCATCTCGCCGCTGGTACTCACCCAGGTTCGGCACGATTACGCCCACTGAAAGACCCAGCCAACGATGGAGCTGGCCCATCCATTCTGCGTCGCGCTTGGCGAGGTAGTCGTTCACGGTGACGACGTGGACACCTTTACCCTCGATCGCGTTGAGATAGGTGGCCAGCGTTGCCACCAGCGTCTTGCCCTCGCCTGTACGCATTTCGGCGATTTCACCGCGATGGAGCACGATACCGCCGATCATCTGGACATCGAAATGGCGCATCCCCAACACGCGCTTCGAAGCCTCGCGCACGGTGGCGAAGGCCTCAGGCATGATATCGTCCAGCGTCTGACCGCCTTCAAGCATCTGGCGGAACTTGGCCGTCTGCGCCTGCAGTTCCTCGTCGCTGAAAGCCTCAAGCTGGGTTTCCAGCGCGTTGATCTGGCGAACGATTTTGTCGAGCGATTTGACATAACGGTCGTTGGACGAGCCGAAAATGGCCTTGGCAATGGCGCCGATCATGAGAAATTCCTGTATGTTGTATCGGGAATCCGGGCATGCCGGATGAAACTGGCCGCGCGCATACAGCGCTGCAGCCCGGCTACAATTCTATCGGAAAGCTGGCGCTATTCGCGCGTACGGTCTGCCTGAAGCTGAACCGTTGGAATCACGATGGTGATGATGGCAGGCCGGCAACCCGGCGCCTGCGGCTTACGGCCACTGATGCGCTGCATCGGCATGGCCTGCTGAGCGACGCCCTTGTCCGCACATTTGACTACGCTGTCACCCGCTGCGTGGAGTTCGAGTCCATCAAGCGCAGTCATGCGCGCCTGAGCAGGCGCCGCAACGGCAGCAAGCCCGGTAAGGATTACAAACAAGGTCAGAATGCGCTTCAGCATCGCGCAGTTAGATAGTCGCGACTTGGCCTTACGTCCAGTGTCAGAGAAAGGAGCCCGGGCTTTCCCTGCTCGTTCCTTATTCATCAGGGTCGGTGATCAGTGTCGTGAGCGTCACTACCACGCGTTTACGAACCGGCTGGCCATTCTCGTCCCTCACCGCTGGAAAGCGCGCTGCCTTCGGGCAGACATCCGCCAGAAGAGTGCGCTGGCTGGCAAGCTCGATCCTGCATCCGGACACGGCACCGTCTTCTCCCACCTCGAAGCTATAACTGACGATCATGTCCCTTGGCGCGACGATATCCTGGGCACCAGTGGCCCTGCGGGGTATCTTCCACGCCACTCTGGTCGACCAGTAGCCGACAGTCGGCACTCCTTCATAGTCGAGCGCGGGAGTGAAATGAGCCCGCTCGGGCAGTAATTCGCATGTATAGGCATCCAGCAACGCACTACCGCTCGAACCGATAACGGCACATGCCGCAACGAAGCCCTCGGGATCGATCTTGAGCTTGACGCTGACGGTCCCTTCTATCCCGTTGCGCGCCGCAAACGGCAGATAGTCGCTCTCGCCGATCCAATTGCGTGAAGAATTTGCCGGAGCAGGCGGCCGACCTTTTCCGCGATCGTTCTGCCCCGGATTATTCGCCTGCAAAACAGCGGGAGGCGGCTGCTGACTGCGCGAAACGGAGGCGGCCGGCGGCGAAATGTCGGGCTCGGATCCCGGATCCGCTGCCCATGATGCTTGCAACGGAATGGCCGCGAATAAGGCGGCGGCGGCTATTTTCTGTAAATCCCCCATGCGAGCTGCATATCGAGCGGCTCGCTTACGCGCAACGATACCCTTGCCCGCACGATACGCGGCACTTAATGGCTGCGGCCATGGAACTCGAAACGTCACCCCTCGCCAAGCCTTTCCCTGAAATGCCGCAGATCGACGGCGTAACGCTGCGCATCGCGCGCGCGGGCTACAAGGATTGGGGTCGCTGCGACCTGACCTATGCCGAGCTGGCCGAAGGCACCGCCGTGGCGGGCGTGTTCACGAAGAACATCTGCTGCTCTTCCGAAGTGGAACTGGGGCGCGAACAGGTGAAGGCGGGCAAGGCACGGGCGCTGATCGTCAATGCCGGCAATTCCAACGCCTTCACCGGATATCGCGGGCGCGAAGCGGTGGAGCAGATCATGAGCCAGGTCGCGTCCCATCTGGGCTGCGCGCCTTCCGAAGTGTTCGTCAGTTCCACCGGCGTGATCGGCGTGCCTCTGCCCAAGGACAAGGCGAAGGCAGGCGTCGAGGCAGTGCTCGGCGCCGAGGCCTGCGGCTGGGAAAATGCAGCAAAGACCATTTCCACCACCGACACTTTCGCCAAGGGCGCCATGGCGCAGGCAGTGATCGGCGGCAAAACGGTGACTCTGGCCGCCATCATCAAGGGCAGCGGCATGATCGCGCCCGACATGGCGACCATGCTGGGCTATATCTTCACCGATGCCGCCGTTGCACCGGCTTTCCTCCAACAGGCGCTTTCTGCCGCGAACCTTGCGACATTCTCCTGCATCACGGTCGATAGCGACACTTCCACCAGCGATACGGTGCTGGCCTTCGCCACCGGCAAGGCAGGCAACGATCCGATCACCGGACCGGATAGCCCGGGCGCGGATGCCTTTGCCGCGGCGCTGGCGGATGTCTGCCGCCAGCTCGCCCATCTCGTAGTACGTGACGGCGAAGGGGCGCAGAAGTTCATCACCGTGAGCGTAACCGGAGCGGTTTCCGACGAGAGCGCGCGCAGGATCGGCCTCGCCATCGCCAACTCGCCCCTCATCAAGACCGCGATTGCAGGCGAGGATGCCAATTGGGGCCGCGTGGTAATGGCGGTGGGCAAGGCTGGCGAACCCGCCGACCGCGACAAGCTCTCCATCGGCTTTGGCGGCGTGTGGGCCGCACGGAACGGCCAGCCTCTGGCCGATTATGACGAGGGCCCGGTCGCCAAACACCTCAGGGGCCGCGAAATAGAAATTGCGGTCGATATCGGCCTGGGCGAAGGCACCTCCACGGTCTGGACCTGCGATCTCACTCACGGATATATCGCGATCAATGCGGATTATCGTTCGTGAGCCCTGAGGGGCTGCACAATGCTGTCCACGCCCTGCTGCGAGACGTCGCACAGCGGGCGATCCTGCCGCATTACCAGACCCTCGCCGCCCATCAGGTAACTGCCAAGGCGGCAGACGATGTCGTTACTGTGGCCGATCATCTCTCGGAAGAATTGCTGACCGAAGGGCTGGCGAAGATCATCCCCGGCCTTGCCATCGTGGGCGAGGAAGCGGCCCATGCAGATCCTTCCGTGCTGGACCGGCTTTCCGGCCCCTGCTGGATCGTCGACCCGCTGGACGGCACCCGCAATTTTGCCAAGGGCAAGCCGCCTTTCGGCATCCTCATCGCCATGGCCGAAGGCGGGGAATGCCACACGGGCTGGATCTACGATGTCCTCACCGGCCGCTTTTGCGTTGCCCATCGCGGCAAGGGGGCCTTCGTCAATGGCGAGCGGATCGTGGCCCGGCCAACGGGAGAGACTCCGCCCGTCGCGGCGATTTCGCTGATCTTCATGGACCCGGCCCGGCGCGAGGCCGTGCGCGACCATGTCGCGCCGCATTATCGTTGTGTCGACGTGCCCTATTGCGCGGCCGAACAATATCCCCGGCTGGTGCTGGGGGAGAACGACGTCTCGATCTTCGAACGCACCCTGGCCTGGGATCACGCGGCAGGCGCCTTGTTCCTCAACGAGGCTGGCGGCAAGGCCGCGCGGCCCGACGGCTCCGCCTATCGGGTGGACGATGGCCGCAAGGGCCTGCTCGGCGCGGCAAGTCCGGCGCTGTGGGAGGAACTGGCCCAGCAACTCGCTGCGCTGGAAAGCTAGACCCCGATCTGTCACCTTTCCAGACAGGAAAACACCCTGTTTCGTTCGCGGCGCGTCACCCTCGTCCGGCGCACATTCGAGCCGTTTTTGGGCGATCTGCGCGCGGCGAACTGTCACCTTCCATTTCGGCTTTTCGTGCAGCCATTTCGCCTTCCGGCAAACCGAGCCGAGGCAGGCAGGAAATACGTAAGGAAGCGGGGCGGAGGCGGATCTGTCCATCGAACAGGATAAACGCCATTCGAAGGCGTGTAGGAAAGTGTTTTCCGGCGGACGCGGAGAAGACCGCTGACTTGGGTCAGGCAACCGTTCGATTTCGATGGAATGCTGCGCCATGATTATTGGCGCGATTAACAGCCGCGAATGAACGCGGCCGGGCACCCGCGGGCGCCCGGCCGCGCTCCCATCAGAGAACGCTTTCGATCCAGCTCTTGATCTGGCTTTTCGGGGCAGCACCCAGCTTGTGGGCCACAGGCTGGCCGCCCTTGAACAGCACCATCAGCGGGATGGACTGCACGCCGAAGGCGCTGGCGGTTTCGGTATTCTCCATGATGTCCACCTTGGCGATGGTCACCTGTTCACCCAGTTCCTCGCTGATTTCTTCCAGCGCCGGAGCGATCATCTTGCACGGGCCGCACCAGTCGGCCCAGAAATCGACCAGCACCGGCTTGTCGGAATTGATCACATCTTCGGCAAAGCTGGCATCGGTCACGGCTTTGGTAGCCATCGGGAATCTCCTGAAATGTCTTGGTCTGCAATTTAGGCAGACTTGCCCCGAAGGCAACGGCCCGGAGGTGAAAGGATTACTGCGCTGGGGACAAGGCCGCTTTGTGCTGCGCCAACAGCGCGGCCGGAAGGGCGAATATCTGCGGCGTCTGGGTGTAGAGCACCGCCGCGCCCACTTCGCGCCCCGGATAGATCGCCTCAAGCGCTGAAACATAGGCCGCCATCTGGCGCAATGTGGCGAGCGGAATATCCTCCAGCGCAAGCGGCGGGCGGGCGGCGGTCTTGAAATCGACCACCATCACCCGGGTCTCGGTGATCAGCAGCCGGTCCGCCGTGCCCGCGATCACCCTGCCCTCCACTGTCGCCGCCAGCGGCACTTCGGCCAGCGCGGCGGGGGAAAATATCTCCGCCCAGTCCGGCGTATCGAGCACGCGCAAGGCGGCGGCGGCCATTTCCTCGCGCACGGCCTCGTCCAGATCGGCGGCCTGCCGGGCCAGCCAGCGGTGCGCGGCATCGGCGCGAACATCCACCGGCAGTTCTGGCAGGCGTTCCAGCAGAGCATGGACAAGCGTACCGCGCCGCGCGGCGACCTTCATCGCGCCGGGAGGAAGCGGCGGGCTGGCGCTGAAATCCTCCCCTGCCGAGGACGGCGCCAGCGGGCGCGGCGGGCGTGGCTCCGGTCCGACCGGGCGCGTGGCCCAATCAGGCAAGGCCGGCACAGCCTCTGGCGCGATTGCCGATGCACCGCCCGCGACCGCCGGCGGCATGGCCCCCAGTTCCCAGCGCTTGCCCCACACACGATCTTCGATCCCCTCTTCCCCGAAGAGGGGGCGAAGCTGGGCGAACCAGCTGTCAGGCGCGGGCTCCTCCTCGCGGCTGCCCAGTCCGCCGCCGATAAACAGCGCTTCTTCCGCGCGGGTCATCGCGACATAGAGCAGGCGCCAATGTTCCTCCCGTTCGGCAGCGGCTACGGCCGCCTCCGCCTCGGCGATGCGGCCGACTTTCTCTTCGCCCGAGAGGCCCGGCAAAGGCAGGGTCCGCCCGCCGCCGCCCGGCTGATTTTCCACCAGTTCCAACCCGCGCGGGGGCGAAGTGTCGGGATTGCCCGCCGCATCGGCCAGGATCACGATGGGGGCCTGAAGGCCCTTGGAACCATGGACGGTCATCACCCGCACCAGATCGGTGCTCGCCCCGGCCTCGCGCTTCAACTCGCCCTCGCCCGCATCGAACCACTGGATGAAGCCCTGCAGGCTGGGTGTCAGGGCGCTGGCATAGGCGAGCGCGGCGTTGAGCAATTCGTCGATCGGATCGTTCGCCTCGCGCCCCAATCGGGAGACGAGCTTGCGGCGGCCCTGCCATGGCCCCACCAGCATCCAGTGCAGCAGCGCCTGCGGCGGTTCGTAATCCGCGCGGGCGAGCAATTCGCCCAATTGCGCAAGCGTGGCGCGCACGAAGGGATCGGAGGACGCGCGCAAATGCGCCCACAGCCGCCTGCGGCCATCTTCCCGCCAGCCGTGATCGAGCAGATCCTGCTGGCTCCAGCCAATCAGTGGCGAAACCAGCAGATTGGCGAGATTGAGATCGTCCAGTGGCTGCGCGGCAAAGCGCAGCGCGGCCATCAGATCCTTCACCGCCAGCGGAGCGCCCAGCCGCAGCCGGTCCACCCCCGCCACCGGCACGCCCGCCGCATAGAGCCTCGCGACGATCAGCCCGGCCAGTTCCCGCCGCTTGCGCACCAGCACCATGATGTCGCCCGGCCCGGCATTGCGGTGCCTGCCCTTCGCCAGCGGGAAGCCCTTGTCGAGCCAGGCCTTCACCTGCCGCGCGATCTTGCCCGCCATACGGCGGTCGGCGCTGGAGACCCAGCTCTGCTCGTCCTCGTCCTCCACCGCATCGTCCACCGTGGACGTGACCGGCTGCCAAAGAGTGACGAGGCCCGGACGCTCATCGCCGATATGGGGCTCGGGCTCCTCCGTCAGGCCGAAGCGGGTGTGGCCGATGGCGGCGATTGCCTCATCGACGAAGGTGAGTACGCTTTGCGCAGTGCGGAAGCTCTGGCCGAGGCCGAGGTCCAGCAATTCGCGCGCCATGCCGCCACCGCGCGCTTCGCGGGCGTTGGCGACCGCGCCCGCGAGCGCCTCTCTCACCCTCTCGCGCGCTCTGGCGAAATTCTCCGGGCTGGTGCCCTGGAAGCGGAAGATTGCCTGCTTGTAATCGCCCACCACGAACAAGGTGCGCAGCTTGCCGTCATGCTGGCCCAGCCCGGCGAAGAAATCCCCGGTCAGGGCATCGATGATCCGCCATTGTGCCTCATTGGTGTCCTGCGCCTCGTCCACCAGAATATGGTCGAACCGCCGATCCAGCTTGTAGCGTATCCAGTCGGCCAGTTCGGACCGGTTGAGCAGATCGGACGCCCGGCGAATCTGGTCGTCGAAATCGATCAGCCCTTCGCGGTTCTTTGCCTCGTCCCACGCCAGCGCGAATTTCCGCCCGAGCGTGAGGGCGGGCAGCAGCCATTCGGCAAGGCCGAGCAGCGCCTTGAATTGCGCGATCTGCGTAATCCGATCACCCACGCGCGCGACATAATCGGGATAGGAAGGATCGATCCCCACCATCTGCTTGAGGCTGCGTGGATCGCCCTTCTGGGTGAACAGCGCGCCTTGCAGATCGCCCAGCCGCTCCGCCCGTTCGGCCGGGCTTGCGGCCAGCCACGCGCCGATGGCGGCGGCGGTTTCCTGCCCCGTCTTGGCGCTCCACCCAGCCTGCGCGGCCATGCACAACCGCAGGGAGACACTATCGAACTGATCATCCGCGCACATTGCCGCGACATCGGCAGCGCTGGCATCGGCGGGCAGGCCCAGCAGGCGGTTGAGCCGGTCGGCAAAGGGCGGCTCCCAGGCGCCGGGGCCGAACCATGCCTCACGCGCCTGAGCGCAAGTCATCAGCCATGCCTCGACCGCGTCCGGCCCCTTCCTGAGCGAAAGCTCCGCCAGCGCATCGAGCGTCTCGGTGTCGCCCCGCTCCTGCGCCTCCACCAGCAGTTCGGCCAGCACTTCGCGGGCGAGCAGGCTGCGTTCGCGATCCTCCATCGCGCGAGTGCCCGGGGTCAGCCCCGCCTCTTCGGGGAAGGCCGAAAGCAGCCACTGGGCAAAGGCGTGGATCGTATCGATCCTCAATCCCCCGCCCGGACAATCGAGCACGCTGGCGAACAGGGTGCGCGCCCGGGCGATGGTATCGGGCCCGAAATCGGCGCCAATGGCCTTCAGATCGTCGGCCAGCTCGACCTCGCCCATGCGCACCCAGCCGGCCAGAACTTCATTCACGCGCACGGCCATTTCGGCAGCGCCTGCCTTGGTGAAGGTGAGGCACAGGATTTCGGAGGGCTGGACATCGGGCTGCAATAGCAGGCGCAGCACGCGGGCGGAAAGGACCTGCGTCTTCCCCGTGCCCGCCCATGCCGAGAGCCACACGGTCCGTTCCGGATCGACGGCGTGGGCCTGATTGCCCTTGAGCGGATAGACCTTGCCGCTCATGCCCCTTCCCCGTCCTCCAGCCCCATCCACTCATCGAGCCGCATCAGCTGGTCGTACTCGCCGTAATTGGGAAGGTCCGGATTGAGCCGCGCGGTGAAGGGCTCCTCGCCCAATATCCAGCTTTTCAGCGCGTCGTGGAGATATTCCTCGGTCTTCTCCAGGAACTCCTCGCGCAGCAGGCCGGTGGTCTTGCGGCCTTCCTTGATCGGCTCCTGCCGATAGCCGAAGCCGGTCTCGCTCTTCGGGTTCTTGCCGAAAGACCAATATTCGAAATGGGTCGGCTCACCCTTGATCGCCGCACCCTCGCGCGTGTGCATCTTGCCCGCCTGCGCCATCAGGCCAAGCGTGCCGAGCTGCAGGGCGAAGCCCTCTTCCACCATCTTGCCGGAAGGCGGTGAACCGGTCTTGTAGTCGACAATGGCAAGCGTGCCGTCGGGGAAACGGTCGATCCGGTCGGCTCGGCCCTTCAGGGTTACGCCCAGCACGTCCATTTTGCCTTCCGCCTCCACCCCGGCGAGCGTGCGCTCGGGCAGGCGGCCGACTTCGTTGCCGATCCATTCGAGCGCAGCCATCAGCCTTGGCCGCCACAGGGCGCGCATCAGCGGATGGGCGTTGATCTGTTCCAGCACCCGCTCGGCAATGAGCACCAGATCGCCCTTCTCCTTGTGCCAGATCTCCAGAATCTTGTGCGCCGCATCGCCCCGCCAAGCCGCAGTGGGCACAGCGTCGAGCAGATCGAGCGAGCGCAGCTTGAGGATCGCATTGGCGTAGAACTGATAGGGATCGCCCCGCAAACGGTCGAGCGCGGTCACGCTGACGGGCACCATGCGCTGCGCTGGCGAGGGCATCGGCTGGGGCCGTTCATAACGCGGAGCGCGGGCGGCAGCATCTATCGCCTGGGCGAGTTGCACCGCCTGCATCTCGCGATGATCCACCAGCAGCCTCTCGCCCAGCAGCGCCTCGACCCGCAAGAGGAAGCGTGAGGGGATCGCCAGGCCGGATATGTCCCGCTCCGCCCTGCTCAGCACCACTTCGGGCGCGCCCAGCATCCCGGCAAGGTCATGCGCGGAAAGGCCGATGCGGAAATCGGCTGCAGGCACGCCCAGCGCGCGCAGGATCGCGGGCGCGAGCAAAGCGTCCTGCGCGGGTATCTGCGGCCAGCTACCTTCGTTGAGGCCGCCGCAGATCACCAGCTCGGCGCGGGTCATGCGCGCTTCGAGCAGGCCATAGATCGCCACGCGCGAATGGCCGCCCCAGGGCGGGCGCACCGCCACCGTGTCCATCCGCTCACGCAGCACGGCGTGCAGGTCTTGCGGGGCGAGCCGGGTGCCGACATCGCGAGCGTGGAAGCGCAGCTCCTCCATCATGCCCGCAAGCGCCCGGCCATCTTCCCGCGCCCACAGACCTTCACCGCACAGAGCCTCACCGGCAGCGGCAAGCGCATCGAACTGGTCCGCCAGAAGCGATTCATCCCCGGCACCGAGTGTCAACAGCGGGGAGAGCGCAGCCTCGACCCCCCCCCACCAGTCCAGCGCACCGGGGTCCTTCTCCGCCTGCTTCACCACGATCCGTCGCGGCACGGCAAGGCCCGGCTCAGGCCGAGGCCCCCGCAATTCGCGTTCCAGCGCGCGCGTCCGGTCCAGCCAGTCGGGCCGACCTTCTCCTGCCCCGGCGAGCGGATGGCCCAGCAGCGCCATCAGCGGCACAGGCGCGGCGTGGTCGGCCATGATCTCGGCCAGCAGCAGCAAGATGCGGCCAGCGGCGGTCTGCGACAGGGGACGGCCGGCCGTATCATCCGCCGCAATGTTCCAGCGCTGGAGATGGGCGGCGACCCGTCCGGCAAGGCCGCGGTCGGGCGTTACGAGGGCGACGCGTTTCTCCGGTTCTTCCAGCGCCTGCCGGATCAGCAGGGCGATGGCCTGCGCCTCTTCCTCCGGATTGACCGTCTGCATGATGCGCACGCCGGTGAGCCTGCGCTGTTCGGCGGGCAGGCTGGCCCAGTTCTTGCTGGCCTGCGGCGGCAGGAAGACGCTGGAGATCGCATGGGTGCGCTCAGGCGGGCCCTTGCCCAGCCCTGCGCGGTGCCATTGCTGCACTTCTCCGCGCGCCACGCCCATGCGGTTCAGCAGCAGCTTGAGGTGATATTGCGGATGGGTGACGACATCCCCGCGCGCGAAGACGGGGCCGCCCAGCTCCTGCGGAGCCCCCGCGCAGCCCAGTTCGTCCCACACCGCATCGTCCATCGACAGATCGAGATCGGGCAGGATCACCGCGCCTTGAGGAAGCTGCGCGATCACCTTCAGCAATCGCGCCAACGCCGGGGCTGCGCTGGTGATGCCAGCGGCAACGATAGGCATGGCGGGCGGCTGCGCACGCCATTTGCGGGCGGTGGCGCGGAACAGCATGTTGCGCCTTGCCGCGGCATCGACTTCCCCGCGCTCCGCCAGTTCGGCCAGCCAATATTGCTGCACCGTGGCGAAGAGGCGCGTGTTCTCGGTCCAGTGATGCGAAAGATCGGCAAGGACGTTAAGCACCTCGTCGCTCCACAGGCGATCCGGCGCGATTTCCTCCACCAGCAGGCGGTCCATGGCCTGGGCCATCTGCGCGGCAAGGCGCAGTGCGGAAGCGCCCTTGGCCGCTTTCTCCCCCCCATGCTCGCGCGCGAGCTGAGCCAGACGCAGCCAGCGGCGCGTGGGATCGGCGGCGGGAGGAATGTCCCCGCCTTGCCCGATAGGGTCGAACAGCGCCCCCAGGGCCTCGTCGAGATCGAGATCGCCCACCACCGCCATGCGCGGCATCAGCAGGCCCGCACGGCCTTCCTGCGCGCCATAATGGCGGATGAAGGCTTCCGTAATCGTGCGGATCGCACGGCGGCTGGGAAGCAGCAGCGTCAGCCGGGCAAGGCCAAAATCCCCTTCGGAATAACGCGGCACAAGGCCCGCCACCAGCGCATCGGCAAACCCGCGATGGGCGGCGATGGAATAGACGTTGAGGCCAGCCCGCTCAGCCACGTTTCAGCGCGGATTCGGTTGGGCCGATCGCCCCCGGGTCTCCGACCTCGAACCATTCACCTGCAAAGCAGAGGCCATAAAGCCGTTCTTCCTCGATCGCGCGGCTCCACAATATGTTGGTGGAGAACGGCCCTTGCGGCGCATCGCGCAGCAGACGGTGCGAAACGAGCTGGATGCCGCTGTAGATGAAGGGCGCGACCCGGCCCGAACGGCGGCGGGAGATCCGGCCCAGCGGGTCCATCTGGAAATCACCTTTGCCCTGATAATTGAACGCACCCGTATGCGGCACCAGCAGCAGCAGGGCATCCATCCGTTCCGGGTCCCAGCTTTCCGACAATTCGCGGAAGGCATCATAAGGCCCGTCGAGCCAGATATTGTCGGCATTCACGGCTAAGAACGGATCGGGCAGCAAGGGTTGTGCCTTGACCATCCCACCCCCGGTTTCGAGCAACAGGGCCCGCTCGTCGGAAATGGTGACCTTGGGCCGCTGGCGCTCGTTGAGATGAGCCTCCAGCGCATCGGCGAGGTAATGGACGTTGACCACCGCCTTCGTCACCCCCGCCGCGCCGAGCCGGTCCAGCACATGATCGATCAGCGGTTTGCCAGCCACCCGAACCATCGGCTTGGGTTGAGTCGCGGTGAGCGGGCGCATACGCTTGCCCAGCCCCGCCGCCAGTACCATCGCCGTATCGCTTGCAAGTTTGGGGTCAGCACCCATTAGCCCAGCCCTCCCCCGCGCCGTTCCCGCATTTCCGGCGGGATATTGGCATCGAACCAGCGCGCGACAGGTTCCAGCGCCGGATGAGCGAGATCACGCTCCAGCGCTTCCCACACGCGCGGGATGAAAGCGAGGTAGCGCGGCTTGCCGTCACGCTTCCACAGGCGAGCGAAGATACCCACGATCTTGGCGTTACGCTGCGCGCCGAGGCGGGCGTAATCGGCCAGGAACTCGGGCCCGGCATCCGCTTGCTCGAGGTAATGGTCGAGCATCACCCGTTCGAGCTCGGGCGACACATCGCGCCGCGCATCCTGCAGCAGCGAGACGATATCGTAGGCAGGGTGGCCCACCAGCGCGTCCTGAAAATCGATCAGCCCCTGTTCGCCCCGCGGCAACAGCATGATGTTCTCGGCATGATAGTCACGCAACACGGTGACGCCGGGGGCCTGCCGGGCAACGACGGGTGCCATCACCTCGTCCCAGGCCGCGGCATAGCTTTCCGCATCAACTTCGATCCCGGCCGCCGGGCAATACCATTCGGGGAACAGGCCTGCCTCGCGCTGATACACCGCCATATCATAGGGCGCGAAGGGCCCCGGCGGAGAGCGATGGAGCTTCACCAGCGCATCGATCGCGCCGCGATAGGTCTCGAGCTCCGCCTTGGGGTTGAGGTCGAGCCAATCGCGCATCCGGTCCGCCCCGAAATCCTCCAGCAGCACCAGCCCGCGCGAACGATCCTCGGCATGGATCGCAGGGGCACGATGGCCATGGGCGGTGAGCCAATGGGCGACGTCGAGGAACGGCCCCGGATCCTCATTGGGCGGTGGCGCGTCCATCAGCATGGCAGTCTTCCCGCCTCCACCGCTCTCTTGGGCGCGAATGCGGAAATAGCGGCGAAAGCTCGCGTCCCCCGGCAGGGGGTCGATTGCCGCACCCTGCCAGCCTGCGCTGGCGAGGAATTCTTCGATACCGTCAGGCAGGCTCATGGCATCCGCCCTAGCCAATCCGCCCCCGCCTCGACAACGGCCTTGCGCCCCTCGTCCGCAATTTCCAGCGCGATGGACAGGCAGGCAGGTTCATGCGCGAAGCCCCCGGCGTGATCGGGCCATTCGGCGATCATTGCCGCGCCTTCGCGATAATCGTCCAGCCCCAGCTCTTCGGCCTCTTCCGGGCGGGCGAGGCGGTAGAAATCGGCATGGACCAGCGGCAGGCGAACCGATGGCGGATCATAGGTCTCGATAATGGTGAAACTGGGCGAAGGCACCTCGCCTTCATGGCCCAAAGCCGCGATGATTCCACGGGCCAAGGTGGTCTTGCCGGCACCCAGCCCGCCCGAGAGCGCCACGACATCGCCCGGCCGCAAGTGCCCCGCGATTCGCGCGCCCAGCGCTTCCATCGCCGCAAGATCGGGCAAATCCACGATCATGGCAGGCTGATCGTCACCGTCGTGCCCATGCCCTTTTCGGACAGGAGCGAGAGCTTGCCACCATGGGCCTCGATCAGCTGGCGGGCCAGCGGCAGGCCAAGGCCCTGCCTGCGTTCCACCGTCTTGCCATCATGTGCCACCTTGTATCCCTCAAGCGCGCGCGCCGCATCGGCCTGGCTCATGCCTGCGCCATTGTCGGAAACCACGATCCGCACGCCGCTTTTCCCGCGTGAGAGATCGACGAGAATCTTACCGCCCTCTGGCGTCGCGTTAATGGCATTGTCCACGATATGTCCGATGGCACGGCCAAGGCGGCGCTTGTCGGCCTTCACCCGCCCTGCCGAACGGTCGCCCCGCAATTCCAGCGAGAGCCCCGCCCCGGTGATCGCGGATTCCCTGTCGCGCACGATAGTGGTGAGGAAAGGGAAGACATCCAGATCGACAAGGTCCAGCGGCAACATGCCCGCCTCGCTCTGCGAGAGGTCCAGCACGCTTTCGATCTGCTCGCCCAACCGGGCGACCGATTCGAGGATCGCGGCGACATATTCGCTGCCCTGTTCCGACAGTTCGCCCGCCACGCCGCTCTGCAGCAATTCGGCGAAGCCTCCGATGGAGGTCAAAGGAGTACGGAATTCATAGGACATATTGGCGAGGAAACGGGTCTTCACCGCATCCGCCTCTTCCAGCGCGGCATTGCGTTCGCGCAGGGCTGCTTCGGCCTTCTGGGAATCCGTGATGTCGAGCACGGTGAGCAACCCGTTGCCATCGGGCAGTGGAACACCCGCAAATTCCAGCGTCCGCCCGTCCGCCAGTGCCACCCGCCCGCTCTTCTGCTTGCGGTCCAGCGTGGCCGCGCGGACCACATCGCCGATGGAATCGGCCTGCCCGGGCTTGGCGAGGCGATTGCGCAGCTGGCCCAGCAATGCCTCCACATGCGGGTGAGCGTCCAGGAACTCCCCCTCCAGCCCCCAAACAGCCAGGAAACGGCGGTTCCACAATTGCAGCCGCCCGTCCGGGGCAAACACCGCGAGCGATTCGAACAGCGAATCGAAAGTGGCCGTGCGGGTGCGCAACAAGGTATCGCGCGTCGCCGAAAGGGCGAGCTGTTCGGTGCGATCCTCCGCCACCAGCACCATCCCGCCATCGGGCATGGGCTGGGCTACCATACGCAGATGGGTGCCATCGGGCAGCGGCCAGGCATCTTCCTTGGGCGATCCGGCGGCAAACCACGCACCAAGTTCGCGCCGCCAGGCCGGGAAGTCCCGCGTTTCGGGCACCCGATGGGCGTCGCGGGCGATATCGAGGAAACGGTCAAAATCCGGGGGATCGACCACGATCGTACCAGGCAGCTTGAAGATGCGCTGGAAGGGCTGATTGGCGAAAGTCAGCACTCGCCGCCCGTCGAATTGGGCCACGCCCACACTCAGCTGATCAAGCATGGAGCGCTGCGCCTCGCGGAAGGCCCTGAAAGCTCGGCCGAGCTCTTCCATATCCTCGATATCGACCGCGTAACCGGCCACGCCCTCCTCGCCCAACGGCAGATCGCTGACCCGCAAAGCCCGGCGCTGGCCGCCAATGGTCGCGGAAACGATCCGCTCGATCGGCAGATCTTTTGCATTGGCCTGCCCCGCAACCTGCGCGGCGGTAAGACCATCGACTGCTTCGATCAGCTCCACCTGACCGTCCACCACAGCATCGGCACTCGCCGCGCCCACCGCGTCGACATAGGCGGAGTTCACAAGGCGCAATTGCATATCCTGGCCGCGGAACCACATCGGCATGGGCGCAGCCTCGATCAGGCCAACCAGCGCGGCAAAATCGTCACGCGCGCGCGCAGCCTCGATACGCAGGCGCGAAAGCTCGCTCTGGCTGTCGGAGAAGTCGAAGAACCACACTATCGCCGCGCCGCCGGGGGAGACGGTCGGATCGGCAAGGTGCCCGTGAACCGCCAGACTGCGCGTGGTTCCACGCGGCGTGATGACCATGCGGAATGGGGCCGCAGTCTTCTGCGCCCGACGGACATTCTCGTCGAGCTGGGCAAGCTGATCGCCGGCAAGGCCGTGAGCCCCGGCATCGAGTTCGGAAAGATAGCCCGGCACCCTGGCGAGGCCGAGCCACGAGGCCAGCCGCTCCGACGCTTCTATCCGGCCATCGGCCCTCACCAACATCGGCACGGCGGGCGATTCGTCCACCATCCGCGCCAGCCGCTTGGCCGCTCGCCGCGCGCCTTCCGAGCCGCGCGCCGCGCTGTTGGCGCGCAGCACCAGCAGTGCGGCGCCAAGCGTCCACATGGCCAAAAACAGGCCGAGCAGCACCAATGCGGTCGGGCTCATTTCCATTGCGACTTCGCTATGCCCGGCAGGACACGATTACAATGGCATCGCAGGCAATCGCCCTGTGGAAAGAGGCGAAGGGAGCGGCAGGTTCCCCCGCCGCTCCGCTGTGATCAGTAACGGTAGTGCTCGGGCTTGAACGGCCCTTGCTTCGGCACGCCGATATAGTCGGCCTGCTTCGGGGTAAGCGTGGTGAGCTTCACGCCGAGCTTTTCGAGGTGCAGCGCCGCCACCTTCTCGTCCAGATGCTTGGGCAGCACATAGACCTGGTTGGCGTAATCGTCGCCCTTGGTGAACAGTTCGATCTGCGCCAGCACCTGATTGGTGAAGCTGGAAGACATCACGAAGCTGGGGTGGCCGGTGGCACAGCCCAGATTCACCAGACGGCCCTTGGCCAGGATGATGATCTGTTTGCCATCCGGGAAGGTGACCAGATCGGTGCCCGGCTTGACCTCGGTCCAATCGTAATTGTCGAGCGCCGAGATCTGAATTTCGCTGTCGAAATGGCCGATATTGCAGACGATGGCCATCGGCTTCATCGCCTTCATGTGCTCGGCCGTGATCACGTCCTCATTGCCGGTGGCGGTGACGAAGATGTCGCAACGCTTCACCGCGTCTTCCATCGTCACGACTTCATAGCCTTCCATGGCGGCCTGAAGGGCGCAGATCGGATCGATCTCGGTCACCATCACGCGCGCGCCGCCCTGGCGCAGCGAGGCGGCGGACCCCTTGCCCACGTCACCGAAGCCGGCAACACAGGCAACCTTGCCCGCCAGCATCACGTCAGTCGCGCGGCGGATGGCGTCAACCAGCGATTCCTTGCAGCCATAGAGATTGTCGAACTTCGACTTGGTGACGCTGTCGTTCACATTGATCGCCGGGAAAGGCAGCTTGCCGTTCTTGGCGATGTGGTAAAGCCGGTGAACGCCGGTGGTGGTCTCTTCAGAGACGCCCTTGATGGCCTTTACCGATTCGGTGAGATAGCCTGGGCGCGCCTTGAGGAAGGCCTTGAGCGCACGCTGGAACTCGATCTCTTCCGCATTGGAAGGCTCGGGCAGTTCGTCGCCCGCTTCCACCCGCGCACCCCACAGGGCGAACATGGTGGCATCGCCGCCGTCGTCCAGGATCATGTTTGCGGTGGTGTCTTCGCCCCAGTCGAAGATGCGGCCGACATAATCCCAATAGTCTGCAAGGCTCTCGCCCTTGATCGCGAAGACCGGGACGCCAGCCGCAGCGATCGCCGCGGCGGCATGGTCCTGCGTCGAGAAGATATTGCAGGTGGCCCAGCGCACGTCGGCGCCCAGTGCCACCAATGTTTCGATCAGCACCGCGGTCTGGATCGTCATATGCAGCGAACCGGTGATCCGCGCGCCCTTGAGCGGCTGCGAAGCGCCGTACTCGGAACGGAGAGCCATCAGGCCCGGCATTTCGGTTTCGGCGATGGCGATTTCGGCCCGCCCATAATCGGCGAGCGAAATGTCCTTCACGACGTAATCGCTGGCAATCTCCGCAACATTGGTCGCCACTGCACGTTCTCCCGGATATCGAAACGGTCACATGGATGCCAGCGCGGCATCCCACAGGAAGCCGCCCTTAGACGCTGGAGGGACCGGAGGTAAAGTCCGGCCACGGCTAATATCGGCTGACCCGGTTCAGTATCCCGCCACGAGCGACGAAAGGCCATTGTCTGCGCTCGTGAATTGATCCGCCGTGGCGGAAATTCACCGATCGCGGTTGTCCGATCTTCCACACATGTCCTGAAGCGGAATTAACCCTCATGCAAGAAACTGGCGGTTGCACCCCGCCATCCTTGAGGCCTATCCCCGCGCTAGGAAGATTATTGCTCTGGAAAGGAATTCCAAATGACGATTGCTGTAGGTGACAAGCTGCCTGACGTGAAGCTGGTGAAAGTGACCGCGAACGGTCCTGAGGCGGTTCAGTCGGGCGAATATTTCGCGGGCAAGAAAGTGGCACTTTTCTCTGTGCCGGGGGCCTTCACTCCTACCTGCTCGGCCAAGCACTTGCCGGGCTATGTCGACAAGGCCGAAGAACTGAAGGCCAAGGGCGTGGACGAGATCGCCTGCACCGCCGTGAACGACGCTTTCGTGATGGCCGCCTGGGGCAAAGCTTCGGGTTCCGACGCGGTGACGATGCTGGCCGATGGCAATGCCGATTTCGTGAAGGCCCTTGGCCTCACCATGGATGGCAGCGGCTTCGGCATGGGCACGCGCGGCCAGCGCTTCTCCGTTCTCCTGAATGATGGCGTGGTCGAAAAGCTTAACGTCGAAGCGCCGGGCGACTTCAATGTCTCCAGCGCGGAATATCTGCTCGGCCAACTCTGAGGCCTTATCGAGGGGCGGTCCGGCAGGATCGCCCCTTTACTTATGCCATCAGGGCCGCCGGCCGTACTGCGCGAACTCCGCAATCAGTCCGGCATATTCTGCCATTTCCGGGAAGTGCGGGAAGCTGCGCTGCGCCGGGGTTGCGACCCAGGGCAGCCGCTCGGCAGTCTGCATTTCCGCATAGGGTTCAAACCAAGACGCATCGTCCAGCATGGTCGCGCGCAGGTTCACGAAACCCATGTCCGGCTCGACAGTCGTAAAGACCCAGCTCTTGCACCGGTCGCAATGATTGTGATGCACCTCTCTGCCGTGGACGCCCCCTGTGACCGGCGCCCCGGCCATCAGCTCAAAACCGGCCGACGGGATCGTAAGCGTCGTGGAAAACGCGCTGGCAGACATGCGCTGGCAGCCACGGCAATGGCAAACGCTGGCCAATAGCGGCGGCAAGGTCACCTGGAAACGAAGCTCGCCACATCGGCAGCCTCCGGCCCAGGGAAGCTTCCATTCAGCCTTGGCGTCCATTGCCGCCCCTCTCTCAATACCCCATCAGCTTGAGCACTTCCTCGCGGCTGCGCTGGTCTTTCCGAAACACGCCGGTCACACGGCTCGTCACCATGCCCACGCCGGGCGTCCGTACGCCGCGCGCGGTCATGCAGGAATGGCTCGCCTCGATCACCACTGCCACGCCGCGCGGCTTGAGATGGCGCTCTATACAGTCAGCCACTTCGGCCGTCAGGCGTTCCTGCACCTGCAAACGTCGGGCGTAGCCATGCAGCACACGGGCGAGTTTAGAGATACCCACCACATGATCGGTCGGCAGATAGGCGATCGCCGCCTTGCCGATAATCGGGGCCATGTGATGCTCGCAGTGCGACTGGAAGGGAATATCCTTCAGCAGCACGATCTCGTCATAGCCACCTACTTCCTCGAACACGCGGGACAGGTGAATTCCGGGATCTTCCTGGTAACCCTCGCAATATTCCCTCCACGCACGCGCTACTCGCGAAGGTGTGTCGACCAACCCCTCCCGGGTTGGATCATCGCCAGCCCAGCGGATCAGCGTGCGGATGGCTTCCTGCACATCGTCGGGCACGGGGGGTTTGCTGCTCATGAGTTCAATGTCCTGCAAGGCCGCTCCTCCCGGGCGGCGCCATGGCAGGTCCGTTAGAGGTCCGGAGGCACTTAGCCAAGTGTCCCTTGGGGTTGGTTTCGAATCCAGCTGCTATTCGGCTGCGTCTTCTTTGAGCTCCGGCGTCACTTCCGCCTCGGCCATTTCCACGGCCTTTCTGCGTTCGAAGATCTTTTCCATGAATATCTCGTCCTCCCGGGTGAGGTGGTTCGCGAAATCGGGGAAATGCTCTTCCTCCTCTTCATCGATGTGATGAAGGTAATCGTGCATGAACTGGCGGAACTTCACGAGCCAGGCTCCGCTCGCCATATCCGTCGCAGCGATATCGTTGAGCGCTTCCTCGATCTGGTGATGTTCGGCAACCGAATGGCGGGTCTCGTCTGTCGTTTCCGGCTTGCGCATCATCGTGGAATAGAGCGCCTGCTCTTCAGCGGCAGCATGGCCCTTGAGTTCGAGAGTGAGCCGTTCGAACAATTCTTCGCGCTCAGGGCTCTCCCCATGGGTCTGTTCAATGCGATCGAGCAACTCGCGATGCAGTTCGTGGTCCTGCTTCAGGCGTTCGAAGATATCGGTGTGAACACTCATGCATTTCGCCTCCGTGCCTATGTTGTGTGTTGTGGCGAGGGAACGGCGGGTGGTTCACGATCGTTCCGAGCGACGCGCGGAAGCGTGCACGATCTGCGAGGAAGGACGAATCAACAGCAGATTCGGATCGAGCCTATGCGCCCGGAGCGAAGATCGTTCGAGCGTTCCGAGGCCGGAATTCCAGCTATCTGCGGGCCTGAAAACAGAAACCCCCGCCAAGCCTAAAAGGCCTGGCGGGGGTTTGTGGTGCGCCCGGAACGATTCGAACGTCCGACCCTCAGATTCGTAGTCTGATGCTCTATCCAGCTGAGCTACGGGCGCGCTTGGAGGGCGCCACATAGGGGCATGATTCCGGCTTGGCAATCCCTATCCCATGCCTTTTTTGCGTTCGATAAGACCTTCTAGCAAAATCACGTCCAGAGGTGGCTTTTCCAGCCTCTTTGCATCCTCCAGCGTAAACCAGCCCCATTCCCCGCCTTCATGTGCGAATGGCTCTCCCAGCCAGCGGGGCGCGGTGTAAAGAAGGATGACAATTGCCGGATTCGCCCCGTCAGTTCCGGATTCGGCAAAACCAGCCGGCCTCAGCGCGCCTGGCTCAAGCTCCAGCCCCAGCTCTTCGCGAATCTCCCGCACCAGTGAAAATACCGGAGTTTCTCCTGCTTCGACCTTTCCTCCGGGGAACTCCCACAAGCCGCCGTGCTGCTTGTCCGGCGGGCGGCGGTACATCAGCACACAGCCGCCTTCCCCCTCGATGGCAGCCGCCACCACCAGGAGGCATGTCGGAATATTTTGCACGTTAGGGGTCACCGGAAACCTTTCATTAGGATTGTTTTGCGAAATCAGCCTCGTCAGTCCGTATTGGACGGAGGTAATCGGCAGTGAACAGAAACACTTTGCTCAAAGCAATTCTGGCCGACACCCAGGGGGCTACCGCCGTCGAATATGGTCTGATCGTGTCATTGATTGTCATTGCAATCGTCGGTGCGCTGCAAGGCGTGGGAGGTAGTAACGGCGGCCTGTGGGGAGACGTTAGTACTAAGGCGATCTCTGCAATGTCGGGCTTCTCCAACTAAAGATTAGCTCTTTATCAACCTTTGACACGTAAACATAATCTGCCCGAACCAGTCATGTGGGGTTGGCCCGGGCTCGAAGACTGAACCAGGAGACTAGCCATGAAGTTCATCAACAAGCTGCTGCGCGACGAAGCTGGCGCCACCGCGATCGAATACGGCCTGATTGCCGCCCTTATTGCTGTTGCCGCGGTTACCGCGATGAGCAGCCTCGGCAACCAGCTCAGCACGACCTTCCACCAGGTCGAAACCAAGATGCAGGGTAGCTAATAGATTAGCCCACTGCATCGGCGACCGCCCTTCGGGGTTGGAGCGCCGAACAGAAAAAGAGGGGTGGCAGGGAAACCTGCCGCCCTTTCTTTTTGCCCGGTGCAGGCGAGCGATTTGCATGGGCCCAGGTCGCGTGAGCGAAGCCGATCTTTGACGATGACGGCTGCAGGCCTTTCGCGGATGCCTCCTGCCCGGAAACGATAGTGTGACGTGTCACCTTTCCCGACAGGAAAATGCCCTGTTTAATGCAAGGCGTGCCATCCCCGTGTGGCCCGGTTTCAAGCCGTTTTTCGGATCTGCGCCCGGCCCGTAGTGTCACCTTTCCCTTTGGGTTTTCGTGCATGCCCCATGCGTTCCCAAAGGCAAGGCTGACGCGAGCGGGATTGGCGCGAAACAGGGTAGAGGCGAGGCTGTTCATCGGGCAGGATGAACGCCATTTGCGGGCCTGTAGGAAAGTGTTTTTTGACGGAGGCGAGGAACGGCCGCCCAGGGCGGGACTTATCAGTCCACGCCGCCTAGCTTCCCCTGACCACTACTTTCACCTTCTGCCCGGCTTTCAGCGTATCGCCCGCGGCCAGGCCATTGAGTACGCGGAAGCGCGTTTCCTTCGAATCCGTATAGGCCATGCGGCCGGCCAGCGAAGAGACGGTGTCGCCATTCCTTACGGTCACCACCTCGATCTTGCGCGGCGTAACCGCCGCTGCTTCGGCGGCGCTGATGCGGCGCAGGGAAGAGAACATCGGATCGAACACGCCTGCCTGCCCGGCTGGGGCGATCGCCGCGAAATGGAAGGCCTGCCCATTCGAGAACTCATAGGCATAGACCACCACATCCACTTGCCCTTCGCCATTCTGGACACGCGCCGTGCCGACCATCGCCGGAATACCGTTGATCGTGGTCTTCTTCAGGTTTTGCGGTGCAAGCACCTGCTGGGTGCCGCCCAATTTCTGGAACACCTGCCTGACATAGGTCTCGAGGTTGCCATTATAGGCCGCGCGCGAAAGTTCCGCCTTGCCGCTATTCCCATTGATCGAAACCGACGTTGATCCATTGACCATGTAATAGCCCTGCGGCGCCGTGAAGGTCAGCCGCAGGTCGGGATGGATGAAACGGCTCCCCTCGATCACGCCCTGATGTGGATCGTCGCCATAGGTGATGCCGTTCACGCGGGTGAGGAAAGTATCGCGATTCGTCGCACCGCCATTGGCTGCGCCAGCCAGTTGCAGTGCATTCTGCACGCGTGAGGCCGGGTCCGGGTGAGTCGACGCCCATTCCGGCATCCGCGCATCGCGGCCCTGAAGCTGGGCATCCAGCGAATTCTGCGCCGCAAGGCTGGCCAGCAAAGTGGCCATGGCGCGCTTGTCGTAACCGGCGGTGCCCAGATATTGCACGCCCAGCCCATCGGCCTCCAGTTCCTGCGAGCGAGAATATTTCAGCGTCGCGAGCTGGGGTACGGTGCTGGAAATCTGCTGGCCAAGGCGCCCCAGCGACGAATCGCCCAGCAGCACACCCGACAGGATCTGCCCGATCGCGCCCAACAGGGCGTTCTGCTGCGCTGCCTGCTGCCGTCTCGCCGAATGGCGCGCGGCGACATGGCCCACTTCGTGTCCCAGGACGGCGGCCAGTTCCGCCTCATTGTTCATCAGGGCAACCAGTTGGCGGGTGACGTAGACATAGCCCCCGGGAATCGCGAAGGCATTGTTCACCGAAGAATTGAGCAGCGTGACCTTGAAGGCCCCCGGTGAATTGCCAAGGCCGGACTGGAAGGCGATGTTCTGCCCTACCCCGACAACATAATCGGCCTGAGGGCCGCTCATGGTTCCGCCGAATTCGGAAACGATCTGCGGATGGGCTTCGGCGCCCTGCTGGGCCTCGGTCTGGCTGATGGGGCTACCCGTCGATGCGACAGGTCCGCCCGCCATGCAGCCCGAAAGGGCGAGGCTGGCCACCCCGGCCATTGCAGTGGAACGGGCGCGGATCTTCGCGAATGCAGACATGAAATGCTCCTCCGTGCGGCTCGAATGGCCGCCCTCGTTGGAGCCATAGTGCGTTGCCGGACGCGCTCATGCAAGCGCGCGCCCGGGAAAACGTGCCTAAATTCAGCCGATCTTGAGGAAGCGATCCTCACGCAGCTTGCGCAATGCGGAAGGGCTCTTCCTGGTCAGAACGTCCAGTTCCTGGGCGATTGCCGCGCCAAGAGCCAGCGCCGCTTCGCGCTGGTCGCGATGGGCGCCGCCCACCGGTTCTTCCACGATCCGGTCGATCACACCCAGTTCCAGAAGATCCTGCGCGGTCATCTTCATCGCTTCGGCCGCCAGCGGGGCCTTCTCGCCCGTGCGCCACAGGATCGAGGCACAACCTTCGGGCGAAATCACCGAATAGACCGCATGTTCCAGCATCAGCACACGTTCGGCACTGGCCAGCGCCACCGCGCCGCCGGAGCCACCCTCGCCCACGATCGCGGCCACCATCGCGGTGGGAAGTGCAAGGCAGGCTTCGGTCGAACGGGCGATAGCTTCCGCCTGGCCGCGCTCTTCAGCCTCGATACCAGGGAAAGCTCCCGAAGTGTCCACCAGCGTCACCACCGGCAGACCGAAGCGCCCGGCCAGTTCCATCAGGCGCACCGCCTTGCGGTATCCTTCCGGTTTGCCCATGCCGAAATTGTGACGGATGCGGCTCTGCGTATCATTGCCCTTTTCATGGCCGATCAGCATCACCTTGCGGCCGTCAAGCGTAGCGAAACCGCCGATGATCGCCGAATCCTCGCCAAAATAACGGTCCCCGCCCAGGGGCACGAAATCGTCGAAGATCTGCTCGACATAATCCTTGAAATGCGGCCGCATCGGATGGCGGGCCACCTGCGTCTTCTGCCACGGGGTGAGCGCGGCGTAAGTGCTGGCCAGCAATTCGGCGCTCTTGGCTTCCAGACGCGCGATCTCGGCCGAGATATCGACCTCGTCACCTTCGGAAGCAGCGCGCAGTTCCGCAATGCGGGCTTCGAGCGCGGCGACCGGCTTTTCGAATTCGAGATAGGAAATCATGCGCCCTGCGCTAGTCGTCCTGACGCTTTCGGGCAAGAGGGGCGCGGGCAAGAGGATGGCGTTCGTTCACCAGAGCGACCAGCCGCGCGGCATCGACATGAGTATAAATCTGGGTGGTCGCGATATCGGCATGGCCCAGCAAAGTCTGCAACACGCGCAGATCCGCCCCGCCTTCCAGCAGGTGGGTCGCAAAGGCGTGGCGCAGGACATGCGGGCTGAGCTTTTCGGGGGCCAGATCGGCCCGCACGGCCAGTTCCTTGAGCAGTTGATACAGGCGAATACGGCTGAGATGCTTGCCGCGCGAAGGGAAGAGATAGCGCCCTTCCCCCTGCCTCACTTCCAGCCAGCGCGACAGGACCTGCCGCGCCCGATTGGAGACCGGAACCATGCGGGAAACCCCGCCCTTGCCCGTGACCGTCAGGAACGGGGCATCGCGCGGAACGGCGGAAAGCGGCAGGGAGACAAGCTCGGTCGCCCGCAGACCCGAGCCATAGAGCATCTCCAGCAGGGCCAGCAGCCGCACTGCCTCCATCCGCCCGCCTTCGGCCTCTTCCTCCGCGCATGCGAACAGGCGGCCGACCTCGTCATGGGTCAGTATCTTGGGCAACGAACGGCGCGCAGGCGGGCGCGGCAGGGCGGGCGACGGGTCGTCCTTGCGCAGCCCCTCGTCCTGCAGGAAACCATAGAATTGACGCAAGGCAGAGCTTTTCCGGGCGATTGTAGCGGGTGCAAGCGAGGACCAACGGGTACCGAGCGAGGCCAGAGCGTCCCTTTCGGCATGCTCAATATCCCCCAGCAATTCCTCCGCGCCTTCCAGATCCCGCCGATAGGCCGCCAGCGTATTCGCCGCCGCCCCTCGCTCGGCCGCGAGCATGGCGAGGAAGGAT
Organism: Sphingomonadaceae bacterium; assembly: GCA_035497315.1. Taxonomy (GTDB): domain Bacteria; phylum Pseudomonadota; class Alphaproteobacteria; order Sphingomonadales; family Sphingomonadaceae; genus Andeanibacterium. The sequence continues at coordinate 11,994 of DATJDU010000104.1, read as the reverse complement.
TCGATGGCTCCGGCTATGGCATCAACCCCGTGCGACAGCCTCTGCCGCGATCATCCGTGCCTCGGCGGAAAGGCCCACGCGATTGAGCGAGCGGACGATGTAATAGAGCTGGCGCGCGGTCATCATATCCCACCTGTCGCCCTGCATGCCCAGGCCCGCCAGCATGGATACCAGGGCCGGGTTGTTCGCTTCGGCGGCGCGGGTGATCATACGGCTCCACGCGCTCTGGCGGGTGAGCTTGACGTTCAGCTTTTCCGCTAGGCTGCCGGTATCGCCCCCATCGAGCCGCCCCAGCCCTGCAAGGCCCGCCAGCAGGAATTGCGATTTGCGCTGCCCGCTGCTCGCATCGTCATCGATAAAGGATTCGACCGCCGACTGGCTCACTGTGCCATCGCGCTGGATTTGCGCCAGTGCCAGCAATGCCCAGCCGGCGCTGCCCTGCGGTACGACCGAGGCCCAGCGCATCGCGTTCCGGTCCAGCCCGGCAGAGAGCATGGAGGCGATCAGCAGCGGAGCGTCGGCCTCGAATTCGTTGCTGGGCGTGATGCGTGCGGCGGCATAGGCAGTGGCCACCAGCCGCCCGTAACCGGCCCCCGCAGCGTCAGCGCCCCACAGATCGCGCAGGGCCTCCATCCGGTCCGCCATCGCCTGTGCGACATAGGCTTCGCGCAGCAAGTCTGCCCGCCGGGCCGCATCGCCCTCGATATCGGGATTGGAGAATATCTGGGAATAGAGATCCACCATCGCCGCGCTGGAAAGGATACCCTCGCCCGCGGCGCGATCGGCCGCATCGGCGCGAATTCCCAGCGGCAATGCCGGCGAGAGCGCCCCCATCCGGTCATACCAGGCGCCGGCGCTGTTGCGCAGGCTGTTCGGCACCTCGATTCCCAGCGTTACCGCCAGCGAATAACGCCAGGGATTAAGCTCCTTGACGTCATCCCACTCGATATTCACCGCCTGCCCGCCTTCGGCCGCGGCACCCGCATAACGCTTGGCCAGCAGCACGTCGATCCGCGGGGCAGTGCCGCGCGACAGGGCAATATCCAGATCGCGCGCCGCCTGCCGCCCGTCACCCGAATAGGAACGGCAGATGGCCTGCACCATCTTCCATTCGCCATCCTTGCGGATATCGCCCTTGAGCCGCGCGACCGGGCACAGTCCCACGATATCGCCCGTCAGCAGATAGGCGTCGAAGGCCGCATCGGTCAGCGCGGAATTGTAATTGGAGGAATCGACATCCTGCACCAAGGCGCGGGAGGCATAGCCTTCGCCCATGCGGTTGAGCGCGGCAGCGCGCAGGGCGGCAAATTCCACCGGGTCCATTCCCTGCGGCGCATCGAGCCGGCTGGCCAGCGTACGGCGCAGCAAAATATGGCCCCAGCGCGAAAGGAGCGGATGCCTGGTGCCCTTCAGCGCGGCGCGCACCAGTTCGGCGGGCTGCCCCGCCACGGCCCGACTGGGAAAGCCGCCTTCGTCGCGCGAGATAACTCCCACGCGCTGCATCGAGCGGCGCGCACCGGGAGGAATGTCGAATTTCGGCTTGAGGCCCAGCAGCTCGTCGATCTGGTCCGGGCTCATCTTCTCGATCTCGGCGATCGAGGGGAAGCCCGATGGCAGGACCGTTGGCCCCGCCTCGCTCGCCGCCGGGCCCGGCAGGGGCTGGACCACGGGAGAGGAAACGCTTCCTCCCTGCTGCGGGGGCACCACGGTCGGCGCGGCAATCGGTGCCACGGGGCGCGCGACCGGTGCCGGTGCCGGCTTGTCGAAGCCCGGCGGCAACAGCGATTCCGGTGCGGCCAGGGCAATGCCGGACATGCCGGCCAGCGCGGCTGCGCCGATCAGAAGGACGCGCTTCACTTGAAATCTCCCGGCAGGGCCACGCTTTGGCTGATTTCGTGCAGCGGCCGCTCGCCCCCGTCGAACCAGGCCAAGGCCAGCACCAGCAGCACGATCACCGCTAATGTTGCAATAAACCCCCTGGAACTCATGGCCAATGGTCGCGTCCTCGCCAGCTTCACCTTGCCGCGCGCAAGGATCGCGCAGCGCTTGCGCTGCCGGTTAGCCCATCTATAGGCAAGGCGGCAATGACCAAACCCGAACCCATGCTCAGCGAGGCCGAGATAGAGGAACTGGCCGCGCGCATTGACCGGCCTGTCGCGCTGGTGGGCATGATGGGCGTGGGTAAGTCCACAGTGGGGCGCAAGCTCGCCAGCCTGCTCCATTTGCCCTTCACCGATGCCGACGACGCAATAGAAAAAGCCGCACAGATGAGCGTGAGCGAGATTTTCTCCCGCTTTGGCGAGCCCTATTTCCGCGATGGAGAACGCCGCGTGATCGCCCGCCTTGCGGGTGAACGCCCCAGTGTGATCGCCACCGGCGGCGGGGCCTTCGTGAATGACGAGACCCGGCAATTGCTGCTCGACAAGACGATCCCCGTCTGGCTCGATTGCGACACGGACACTCTGGTCGAGCGTGTAGGCCGCAAGGACACCCGCCCCCTGCTGCGCGACGGCAATCCTCGCGAAATTATCGAGCGGCTGAAGGCCGAGCGCGAACCCTATTATTCGCAGGCGCCCATCCATGTGATGAGCGAAGCAGGCCCGCACCATCTGGCCATGCAGCGCATTCTCAAAGGTATCCAACAATGGCTGTGATCCCCGTCGAACTTGCGGGACGTTCCTATGAAGTGCGCGTGGGCAGCGGATTGCTCGCCCGCGCGGCGGAAGAATGCGGCCCGCTGCTGCGCAAACAGCGCGTGCCGATCGTCACCGATGCCAATGTCCACCGCCTGTTGGGAGCAACGCTTGCCCAGGCCCTCGAATCGAAAGGCTTCGAACCGCGCTGGCTGGTCCATGAGCCGGGCGAGCAGGCAAAAAGCTGGGAAGGCCTTGCCCGCACGGTCGACTGGCTGCTGGCCGAGGAGGTGGAGCGCGGCGATCATATCGTGGCGCTGGGCGGCGGCGTGATCGGCGATCTGACCGGCTTTGCCGCCTCGATTCTCAAGCGCGGCTGCGGCTTCATCCAATTGCCCACCACCCTGCTCTCGCAAGTGGACAGCTCAGTGGGCGGCAAGACCGCGATCAACACGCCGGCCGGCAAGAATCTTGTCGGCGCCTTCCACCAGCCCGCACTGGTGCTGGCGGATCTCGACGCGCTCGACACGCTGCCGGTGCGCGAAATGGGCGCCGGTTACGCAGAAGTCATCAAATATGGCATTCTGGGCGATGCCGCATTCTTCGACTGGTGCGAGGCCAATGGCGCCAGGGCAATCGCGGGTGACAAATCCGCGCAGGAATATGCCGTGACGCAGAGCGTGCAGGCCAAGGCCCGGATCGTGGCCGAGGACGAGCGCGAGACCACCGGCGCCCGGGCCCTCCTTAATCTGGGGCACACCTTCGGCCATGCACTGGAGGCCGAAACCGGCTTTTCCGACCGCCTGCTGCATGGCGAAGGCGTGGCCATGGGCATGGTGCTGGCGGCACGCTATTCCGCCCGGCGCGGGCTGATTTCCAGCGCCGATGCACAGCGCGTTGCCACTGCAATCGCTTCGGCGGGGCTGCCGTCCGAACTATCCACGCTCGGCCTCAACGGCAGCGGCAAGATGCTGGCGGCCCATATGCTGCACGACAAGAAGATGGACGCCGGCACCCTGCCCTTCGTCCTGCTGCGCGGCATCGGCGAGGCCTTCCTCGACAAGACCGTGCCGCTGGACGACGTGGCCGATTTTCTGGACGGGCAGCTTCAAGGTTAACTCCTCCCCGGAACGGGGAGGGGGACCGCGCCGCGACGCGGCGGAGTGGAGGGGCACCTGCGAGTAGTCCTACAGCTGACGATTTCTAAATGGGCACCTGCCCCTCCACCATCCTGCGGATGGTCCCCCTCCCCATTCTGGGGAGGATATTGGGGCGAGACAATCCGCCTCCGCCAAGCTAGCCCGTTACGGCTGCAACGAACGGGAACCCCATGACCACCGCCGAAGCGACGCCCGAACTGGATATCGAAACCCGCGCCGACCGCGCCTTTCTCGGCCATCCCAAGGGGCTGGGCTATCTCGCCTTCACCGAGGCGTGGGAGCGGTTTTCCTATTACGGCATGCAGACCCTGCTGGTGCTCTACATGGTCAAGCACCTGCTTCTGCCTGGACAGGTGGAGCAGGTCGCCGGGATAGAGCAATTGCGCGCCCTTTATGGCGGGTTGGACGGTCAGGCCTTCGCCTCCGCTATTTTCGGCACTTATGCGGCCAGCGTCTATCTGACGCCGATCCTGGGCGGATGGCTTGCCGACAGGGTTCTGGGCAAAAGGCGCACCGTATTGCTCGGCGCCATCACCATGGCGCTGGGCCATTTCCTGATGGCCTTCAACGTCACCTTCCTGCTTGCGCTGCTATGCCTGATCCTGGGTTCCGGCATGTTCAAGGGCAATATCGCCAGCCAGGTCGGCTCGCTCTACAAGCCGGATGATCTCCGCCGGGCAGACGCGTTTCAGATCTTCTATCTGGGCATCAATGCCGGCGTCATCGCCTCGCCTCTGATCGTCGGAACGCTGGGCGAGAAAGTCGGCTGGCATTACGGTTTCGGCGCGGCGGGCGTGGGCATGCTGATCGGCCTTGTGATCTATGTCGCGGGCCAGAAATACCTGCCCAGGGAACATTTCGACGTACCCGGCAAGGTGGCGGAACCACGCCAGCCGATGACCCGTAAAGACTGGCTGGCCACCTTTGCCCTGCTGCTGCTCATCCCGGTGATGTCCGTGGCCATCGTGCCCAACAACCAGATCTTCAATGTCTATCTGATCTGGGCGGATCAGGATTTCGCGCTCCGCTGGGGCGGTATGCTGCTGCCCACCAGTTGGCTGGTAACGCTGGATGCGGTCGTCTCGGTCAGTTTCCTGGCCGGTGTTGCCCTGTTCTATCGCTGGTATGGCCGCCACTGGCGAGAACCGGACGAGCTTTCCAAAATGATCATCGGTTCGGCATTTTCCATGGGCGGGATGGCCTGCCTTTACATGGCGGCAGTGACGGTGCCGGAGGGCGCGAAGATCGGGTTGTTCTGGCCGGTGATGTTCCACATCACGAACTCGATCGGCTTTGCCCATATGCTGCCGGTCAGCCTCGCTTTGTTCGCAAGGCTGGCGCCCAAGCAGATCAACGCGACGGTGATCGGCCTTTACTACCTCGCCTTCTTCGGCGGCAATTCGCTGGTGGGTTATCTCGGCACGAAGTTCGAGACGATGAATACCGGCGCCTTCTGGCTGATGCACCTGATGCTGGCCGCGGCGGCCGGTGTGGTATTCATCCTGTTCAAGCTGCTGCTCGCCCCGCGCCTGATGCACCGGGCGGAAGGCGAAGACGTCGCGCTCGCCTGAGCGCGACGTCCCGCAACAATCAGAGCTGATCCAGCGCCTGGGCCATGTCGGCGATGATATCGTCGATATGTTCGATGCCCACCGAAACGCGGACAACGTCCGGCCCGGCGCCCGCCCGCACCAGCGCATCGCCTTCAAGCTGGCTATGGGTGGTGGAGGCCGGGTGGATCACCAGCGAACGCGTATCGCCGATATTGGCCAGATGGCTGAACAGCTTGAGCGAGCCGACCAGCTTCACCCCCGCATCGTAACCGTCCTTCAGGCCGAAGGTGAACACCGCCCCACCCTTGCCGCCAAGATAGGTCTTGGCCAGCGCGTGATATTTGTCGTCCGGCAGGCCCGCATAGGACACCCAGCCCACCTTGGGATGGGCCTTGAGCCACTGGGCCAGCGCCAGCGCATTGCTGCAATGGCGTTCCATGCGCAGGGTCAGCGTTTCCATGCCGGTCAGCGCCAGGAAGGCGTTGAAGGGCGCCATGGCGGGCCCCAGATCGCGCAGGCCAAGCACGCGGCAGCCGATGACAAAGGCAATCGGCCCAACCGCATCGGTCAGCACCGCGCCGTGATAGGAACCATTGGGCTGCGACAGGGTGGGGAACTTGTCCGAAGCTGCCCAGTCGAACTTGCCCGAATCCACGATCACGCCGCCGATGGAATTGCCATGGCCGTTGAGGAACTTGGTGGTGGAATGCACCACGATATCCGCGCCATGCTCAATCGGGCGGCACAGCACCGGGCTGGCCAGCGTATTGTCCACCATCAGCGGAACGCCCGCATCATGGGCGACCTTGGCGATAGCCGCGATATCCTGCACCACGCCGCCGGGGTTGGCGAGGCTCTCGATGAAGACCACGCGGGTCTTCTCATCGATGGCGGCGGCCACATTGGCCGGATCGTCCGCATCCACGAAGCGGGCTTCCCAGGCGAATTTCTTGAAGCTCTCGCCCAGCTGGTTGAGCGAGCCGCCATAGAGCTTGTTGGCCGCCACGATATTACAGCCCGGTTCCATCAGCGTGTGGAAGGCCAGGAACTGCGCGGCATGGCCAGAAGCCACCGCCAGCGCTGCCGCGCCACCTTCCAGCGCCGCGATCTTGCCTTCCAGCGCCCCGTTGGTGGGGTTCATGATGCGGGTGTAGATGTTCCCGAATTCCTGCAGCGCGAACAGGCGCTGGGCATGGCCGGCATCGTCGAACACATAGGATGCGGTCTGATAGATCGGTGTGATCCGCGCCTTGGTGGTGGGATCGGGCTCGGTCCCGGCGTGGACGGCCAGCGTATCGAGTTTGAGTTCGCTCATTCGGCACTCTCCAATTGGCGCAGCTCCTCAGTGCGCAGTTTCGTCAGACGGGTGCGGCAGGTGGCTACCACGAAGGGTTCCAGCGAGCCGCCGCGATAAGTGAAGCCCGCGCTCTGGCACTGGGCATCGCGATAATCGAGCCAGGCGCGCTGGGCCTTGAGCAGGCTGTCGAAATAGCCCGGACGGCCATCGTCCGCCGGATAATCCGCATCCTGCTGCTTCAGCCGATCGGCCGTGATCTTCCACTGCGCATTCAGGGCAGCATCCGCGGCGTGAAAATCCTGGGCGGCGCAGTAGTTCATGTGCTGCTGCGGCAGGGAATCGCTGGTGCAGTCGATCTCCGGATCTGCCGGCTCCACCGGCTGGGCAGCCATCATCAGCAGGGGAATGAGGGAAATCATTCCACCGGTTCCACTGCCCTGCAGGCCCGCATGGGCTCCTCGCCCTCCAGCGGCTTCAGGCCCAGCCGGGCGAACAGCGCCGTATCGGCATCGTCGCCCGCATTGGGCGCGGTCAGCAGCCTGTCGCCGGTAAAGATCGAATTCGCCCCGGCCATGAAGCATAGCGCCTGCGTGGCCTCGCTCATGCTCTCGCGCCCGGCGGAAAGGCGCACCATGCTCAGCGGCATGGTGATGCGCGCGGCGGCCACGGTGCGGACGAATTCGATATCGTCGATCGTCGCCAGCGGCGTATCTGCCAGCATATCGCCCAGCACAGTGCCTTTCACCGGCACCAGCGCGTTGACCGGCACGCTTTCGGGATGCTGCGGCAGGGTGCTGAGCGTGTGGATGAAGCCCACGCGATCGTCCCGCGTCTCGCCCATGCCCACGATCCCGCCGGAACAGACATTGATCCCGGCCGAACGGACATTCTCCAGCGTATCCAGCCGGTCCTGCATGGTGCGGGTAGTGATGACGCGCTCGTAATATTCGGGGCTGCTGTCGATATTGTGGTTGTAATAATCGAGCCCGGCTTCGGCCAGCATACCGGCCTGCTTCGGGCTGAGCATCCCCAGCGTCATGCAGGTTTCCAGCCCCATTTCCCGCACACCCTTCACGATCTCCACGATCGCGGGCATGTCGCGCTCCTTGGGATTGCGCCAGGCCGCGCCCATGCAGAAACGCTGGCTTCCGGCATCCCTGGCACGAGCAGCGGATTGCAGCACTTCGCGCACATCCATCAGCTTGGAGGCCTCAACCCCGCTATCGGCCTTCACGCTTTGCGAGCAATAACCGCAATCTTCCGGGCAGCCGCCGGTCTTGATCGACAGAAGAGTGCACAGCTGCACCTCGTCCGGCTTGTGATGCGCGCGGTGAACCTCGGCCGCGCGGAACAGGAGTTCGGTGAAGGGAAGATCGAAAAGAGCCGCGATTTCCTCGCGCGTCCAGTCAGTGCGGGGTTGGGTCATGGGGCGGCTATCGCCTTCTCCCACGCCGTGTTCAAGTGGGAACCTGTCCGCGCGTCATTGCAAGGAGGCAGGATGGACACAGGCGCAGTTCGCCTTTCAGGCACAATGACGAAATCCGCCCGCCTACTCTCCCTTGAAGCGCGGCGCCCTTTTGCCGAGGAATGCGGCAATCCCTTCCTTCGCATCTTCCGTGCCTGCCGCATCGCGTTGGGCCGCTGCCTCATAGTCGAGCGCGGAGACCAGCGAATGGCCAAGAGCGCCATAGAGATTGGCCTTCATCAGCCCCAGCGCCCTGGTCGGCCCGGCGGCCAGGCGCTTGGCGAGCGCGCGGGTTTCATTCTCCAGCATGTGATCTTCCACGCAGCGATGGATCAGCCCCCAATCCACAGCCTTTCGCCCGTGGATTTTCTCGCCCAGCATCAGCATTTCCGCCGCCCGGGCCCGCCCGGCAAGGCGCGGCAATATCCAGCTCGCCCCGCCATCGGGCACCAGCCCGATATTGACGAAGGCCTGCAGGAAATAGGCGCTTTCCGCCGCTATGCAGAAATCGCAGGCCAGTGCCAGCGAACAGCCGATGCCCGCCGCCGCGCCCCGCACTTCGGCAAGGATCGGCAGGGGATGTTCCGCGATATCGAGGATCAGCTGGTTGTAATGCTCGATCAGCGAGCGATAGGCCCCCTCGCCCGGATCGCCTCCGGCAAGGATGGCCGAAAGATCCGCACCCGAACAGAAAGCCCGCCCCTCGCCCCGGATCAGCACCACCCGGGCCTCCTGGGTATTGGCCAGCGCATGACGCATCTCGTCGGCCATGTCGGGAGTGAGCGCATTGAGCTTCCCCCCGCGCGCCATGGTGAGCGTGGCCACGGGGCCGGCGATTTCGAAGCGGATGGATTGATAGTTCATGGTGCTCACAACGGCGGGTTCCCGTGCTTCTTCCACGGGTTCTCCAATTGCTTGTTGCGAAGCTTCCTTAACCCCAAAGCAACCCTCTTTCTGGTCGAATGGGGGTGGATCACCTCGTCGATGAAGCCCTTGCTGGCGGCGATGAAGGGATTGGCGAAGCGATCTTCATATTCCTTCGTCCGCGCGGCCAGTTTCACCGGGTCGCCGGCCTCCTTGCGGAAGATGATCTCCACTGCGCCCTTGGCGCCCATCACCGCGATTTCCGCCGTGGGCCAGGCATAGTTGAGATCGCCGCGCAGATGCTTGGACGCCATCACGTCATAGGCCCCACCATAGGCCTTGCGGGTGATGAGCGTGATCTTGGGCACGGTCGCCTCGGCATAAGCATAGAGCAGTTTGGCGCCATGCTTGATGATCCCGCCATGTTCCTGCGCGGTGCCCGGCAGGAAGCCCGGCACGTCCACGAAGGTGAGGATCGGGATATTGAAGCAGTCGCAGAAACGCACGAAGCGCGCGGCCTTTTTCGAGCTGTTGATGTCGAGGCAGCCCGCCAGCACCATCGGCTGGTTCGCCACCACCCCCACAGTGCGCCCTTCCACCCGGCCGAAGCCGATGATGATATTGGCGGCATGGTCCGGCTGAATCTCGAAGAAATCCCCCTCGTCCACCACCTTCCGCACCAGTTCGTGCATGTCATAGGGGTGATTGGGATTGTCGGGCACCAGAGTATCGAGGCTGTCCTCCAGCCTGTCCCACGGATCGGCGGTCGGGCGTTCGGGCAGGTCGGAACGGTTGGACAGAGGCAGGAAGTCGAAGAAATTGCGCGCCGCGATCAGCGCCTCCAGATCGTTGTCCAGCGCCAGATCGGCAACGCCGGTGCGCGTGGTATGCGTGGTCGCCCCGCCCAGTTCTTCCTGTGTCACGACCTCGTTGGTGACGGTCTTCACCACATCCGGCCCGGTGACGAACATATAGCTGGTGCCCTTCACCATGAAGATGAAGTCCGTCATCGCCGGGGAATAGACCGCCCCGCCCGCACAGGGCCCCATGATCAGCGAAAGCTGCGGCACCACCCCGCTGGCCAGCACATTGCGCTGGAACACTTCGGCATAGCCGCCAAGGCTGGCTACCCCTTCCTGAATACGCGCGCCGCCTGAATCGCTGAGGCCGATCACCGGGGCGCCCACTTTCAGCGCCATGTCCATGATCTTGCAGATCTTCTGGGCGTGCCGTTCCGACAGGGAGCCGCCGAACACGGTGAAATCCTGCGCATAGACGAACACCAGCCGGCCATTGATCGTGCCGCTGCCGGTCACTACCCCGTCACCCGGGACAGTCTGCGCCGCCATACCGAAATCGGTGCAATTATGCTCGACATACATGTCGAGTTCTTCGAACGATCCGGCATCGAGCAGCACATCCACCCGCTCGCGCGCGGTCAGCTTGCCGCGTTTGTGCTGCGCATCGATCCGATCCTGCCCGCCCCCCAGAGAGGCAGCAGCGCGGCGGCGTTCCATTTCGGCGATATTGGCGGACATGCGTGCCTTGCGGCTCTCCCGATCCGATTATGCCAAAGGCCTAACGTGCGGGTGAGGCAGGGGCAAGGGCAATGGCTCCTCCCCAACATGGGGGGGGCCGCGCCGCGCAGCGGCGGGGTGGAGGGGCACCGGCCTTTGTTCACGGCTGGCCGGCTATCAAAGGCACCCGCACCTCCACCATCCTGCGGATGGTCCCCCTCCCCGTTTCGGGAAGGAGCGTCAGATCAGTTCAGCAGCACCAGCTCTTCCGCCATGGAGGGGTGCAGCGCCACAGTGGCGTCGAAATCCGCCTTGGTCAGCCCGGCCTTCACCGCGATGGCGGCGACCTGCAAAATCTCCGGGCTTTCCGGGCCGACCATATGGATGCCCAGCACCTTGCCGGTGTCTTCATCCACGATCATCCGGTAAAGCCCGCGCTCCGCCCGGGGAGAGAACAGGTTCTTCATCGGCCGGAAATCGGATTTATAGACTTTCACATTGCGGTATTCGCTGCGCGCCTGCTCCTCGGTCAGGCCAACGCCCGCCAGTGGCGGCTGGCTGAACACCGCGCTGGGAATGTGATCATATTCGACAATGCGTGGCTTGTTGCCGAACACCGTGTCGGCAAAGGCATGGCCTTCACGGATCGCCACGGGGGTCAGCTGCACCCGGTCGGTCACATCGCCCACCGCATAGATGCTGTCGCAGCTGGTCTTGCTATATTGATCGACCGGAACCTCGCCCTGCACGCCCAGCCTGATGCCGGCATTTTCCAGCCCCAGCCCGGCGGTATTGGGCTTGCGCCCGGTGGCAATCAGGATCTGATCCGCCTCTATGGTTTCCCCGCCCAGATCGGCCAGCAGCGAGCCATCGGCCTGCTTCGTTACCGAGTGGATATTGGCATTGAGCCTGAAGCGGATACCGCGCGCCTGCACGATATCGGTCAGCCGCTCCACCACGCCCCGGTCATAGCCGCGCAGGATCGTTTCGGAGCGGTTGATCAATGTAACTTCGCTACCCAGTGCATTGAAAATGCCTGCGAATTCCATGGCGATATAGCCGCCGCCCACCACCAGCAGGCGCCTGGGCTGTTCGTCCAGATGGAACACTTCGTTGGAGCTGATGCAATGTTCCACGCCGGGAATTTCCGGCATGGCGGGCCAGCCGCCGACAGCCACGAGAATATATTTCGCGGTAATTTCCTTGCCCGATGCCAGCTTCACACTGTTCGGCCCGGTCACGGTGGCGCGTTCGAGATATTTCTCGACCTTGTTGTTCTCCAGCGTCTTTCCGTAGAGCCCTTCCAGCCGGTCCACATCGGCATTCACGAAATCGCGCAGGGCCTTCCAGTCGAAGCGTGTACCCTCGATGGTCCAGCCATAATGCCCGACATGGGAGAGTTCTTCCGCGAACATCGATCCGTAAACGAGCATCTTCTTGGGCACGCAGCCGCGGATCACACAGGTGCCGCCCACGCGAGGTCGGCGTGGCCACGTTGCCCACCA
>DATJDU010000103.1:0-78541 GCA_035497315.1 Sphingomonadaceae bacterium | reverse complement strand
GGGCACGGTCATGTCCATCTTCCAGGTCAGCGTGTTGCCGTCGATCTTGCCTTCCTTGACCTCAAGCGAGCCGAGCGGGCCGGCGTTGAGGCCGGTGAAGCTGGCGCCATCGTCGGAAGGGACCACGGTGAAGGTGCTGATCTGGTCGCCCATCGGGGTCTTGGTCAGGCATTCATAGGTACCGGCAACGGACATGATATACTCCTCTCGAATGGGTGCAGGCAGACGGAATCCTATTCCGCCCCACTTACATTGCTGTCAATATCAGGATATTCGACCAGCATGTCCAGCCCTGCGAGCTGTTGATCGATCACCTTGCGATCACCCACCACGACGATCGTCAGGTCGGAAGGCTGGAGATATTGGCGCGCGGCGGCGTCGATCGCGTCCTTGGTTACGGCGCGATAGATCTGGGGCAGTTTTGCCTGATAATCGTCGGGCCGGCCGAGTTGGCCATTTGCTACCAAAGCGCCCAGCACCTGGCCATTTGTCTGGTAGCGGTTGGGCATGCCGCGGATATTTCCATCGGTCACGCGCTGGAACTCAGTATCGTCGACCGGGCGATTGCCGGGGAATGCGGCCATGTTATCGAGAATCAGGCGGATCGAATCCGCTGTCTTGTCGGATTGGACCTGAGTGTAAACCAGCAGTGCCTCAGGCCCCTGATTACGCATGATCTGGCTGCCCACGCCGTAGCTCCAGCCCTTGTCCTCGCGCAGGTCGAGATTGAGGCGGGAGAGGAAACCGTCGCCGATCACTTCATTGGCGAGGTCCAGCGCCTCCTGCCCCTGCTGCTTGCCGGTGAGCGGCAGTACACGGCCGAAGACCAGCACCGACTGCGGCGAATTGGGCCGGTCGATCACCACCAGCCGCCGCTGGGGCGCGGGTGTGGCAACGGTGAGATCCTTGCGCGGTGGCATGGAGCGAATGCCTGGCCAATGGCCGAAGGTGGCATTGAGCTGGGGCAGCAGCCTGTCCATGGTGATATCGCCCACCACGGTGATGTTGGCGAGGTCCGGCCGCAGCCAGCGGCGATGCTCCGCAGAGATCGCCTCGGGCGTCAGGGCGGAAATCACGCCTTCATCGCCAAGGCCGCCGACCGTGCCATAAGGATGGGCGGGACCATAGAGGATCGGCCGCAATGCGCGGGTGGCAAGGCCGAAGGGCGAAGCCTTTTCCTGCGCGATGTCGGCCAGCCGCTGGTCCTTCACGCGGGCTACGTCCTCCGGCTTGAAGGCCGGATTGCGGACCATATCCGCCATCAGCTCCAGCGAGGGAGTGAGATTGGCGGTAAGCGCGGTGAGGCTGACCGAACTGCTGTCCATGTCCGATCCGGTGGAGATGGAGGCGCCCAGCCGTTCTTGTTCCTCTGCGATCTGCACTGCGCCGCGCGTGGTTGTACCTTCTTCCAGAAGGCCCATCATCAATGATTGGGTGCCTGCCGCATCAGGCCCGTCTGCGGCGAAGCCGGCATCGAAGGAGAGGTGGACCGAGACCTTGGGAATGGCAGTGCGGCGCGCCAGGGTTACGGTAATGCCATTGTCCAGCTTGGCTCGTTCGACAGTCGGGAAAGTCAGTGCGCCCACATCGGCAACGGGTGGATATTCGCGCGGGGCGCTGCGTTGCACATCCGGTACCGGCCGCTTGGCATCGGGCAGGGGCGCGGGGGTCGTGGCTTCATCCCCCCAACCACCCATCGTGCCGCCATCGTCGGTCCGCTCGCCCGGGACAACCGCGAGGCGGTAGGACGGGCGCGTCATCCAGCGCTGCATTGCCTGCTGCACTTCGGCGGGGGTAAGGGCGGCCATGCGTTCAAGCTCGCGCTTGTAGTTTGCCGGATCGCCCGCATAGAGCAGCCCTTCGGCTAGCGTCGCGCCCTTGCCGGAAAAGCCGCCGACCACTTCCAGCGCGCCGATCTGGGCGGAAACGGTCTGGGTGGCGGCACGTTGCAATTCGTCCTGCGTCGGGCCCTTGGCGACCAGATCGGCGATGATCTCGTCCAGCCGCTTTTCAGCCTGTGCCCGATCCATCCCGGGCTTCACGTCCATCTCCACCTGCAGGAAGCTGAGTTGCTCGAATTGCTGGGCACTGGCGGAAACGCGCACCGCCAGTTGCTCCTCGCGCACCAGCGCATTGTCGAGGCGGGAACTGGCAAGGCCGCCCAGAACATGCATGCCGATGGCGAGAGGCACGGCATCCTCGCTGGTCAGCGCCGGGCCGGTCCAGGCGCGATAGACACGCGTTACCGGCACCTGATCGTTCATCTCGCGGGTGACTGGTGCGGTGAGAGTGACAGGATCGGCTGTGACCTTCGGCACGTCAGGTCCGCGCGGAATGTCGCCGAACCAGCGTTCTACCTTCGGACGGGCGGCGGCGGCATCGATATCGCCCGAGAGGACGAGGATCACATTGTTCGGCCCGTAATTGTCGGTGAACCACTGGCGTACATCCGTGATGCTGGCGGCATCGAGATCGGCCATCGAGCCGATGGTGGAATGGCGATAGGGGTGCCCCACCGGGAGCAGGCCTTCATTCATTGCGTAATCGACCAGACCATAGGGCTGGTTGTCGCCCTGGCGCTTCTCGTTCTGGACCACGCCGCGCTGCTTATCGAGCTTGTCCTGCGTCACCGCTCCCAGCAAATGCCCCATGCGGTCGCTCTCCATGAAGAGCGCAAGGTCGAGCGCGCCGGTCGGGACGGTCTCAATGTAATTGGTGCGGTCGAACCAGGTGGAACCGTTGGTGGAGGTCGATCCGGCGGCCTCCAGCGGAATGTCGAAATTCTCGACATTCTCCGATCCGCCGAACATCAGATGTTCGAACAGATGCGCAAAGCCGGTGCGGCCGCGCGGTTCGTGCTTCGATCCCACGCGGTAATAGATCGTCACCCCCACCACCGGGGCCTTGCGGTCCGTATGGACGATGGTGGTCAGCCCGTTAGGCAGGGTGAAGCTCTCATAGGGAATGTCGACCTGCTTCACGAGCCCGGCCAGCGGTGCGGGCTGCGCGGCGGGCGTGCTGCTGAGCGAGGCCTGCGATTGCGCGCCCGTGCAAGAGACGAGGGCTAGCGAGGCCGTGAGGGCGAGGAAAGTGGGAGTGAATTTGCGGCGCATAGTTGGTCCCTGAATGCGTTGGTCCCGTTCGTCATTGCAAGCGGCCAAAGGCTGCGCGGCGATCCAGGGGCGCTTCGCGCTGGGCCCTGGACTGCTTCGGGGCCGTCCCCCCGCAAAGACGAAGATAGAAACCTTCGAAACTATACCCAAGGCCTAACGCCTGCTCAGCCGCTCGTCACTTCATATCGACGAACGGCATGTTTCAGCGCATCGGCGCGTTCGAACCATATCGCCTGCGTTGCTTCGCCACCTATCGGGTGTCGTCATTTGCGGCCTCGCGTTCTCGTTTAGAACTTTCCTACACGCTCCGTGTTGGCATAGATAATGGCTATGCGTCACTCCCGCTCCACGGGCCCGTTCGGAGCGATTTGATCGAGGTCAGTGGGGGGGAGACAATTTTTGCGCCAAGGCACTGTAACATGTGTCAACTTCGCCCACATATGAGGGAGAAGAGGCCGGATGAAATTTTGGGACAAGAGACTTGTGTTGCAGAACTGCAACACCATATCGGGCCGGAAAGCTATTGAGGGCACCCCATGAATCTCGAAAAATTCACCGATCGCGCCAAGGGCTTCCTGCAAAGCGCACAGACGGTCGCCATTCGCATGAGCCATCAGCGGATCACTCCCGAACATTTGCTCAAGGCGCTGTTGGAAGACAGCGAAGGCATGGCCGCGCAGCTTATCCAGCGCGCGGGAGGCAATGCCGCAATCGCCACTGTCGAAGTGGACAAGGCACTGGCCAGGATCGCTGCCGTTTCCGGCGCCGGGGCCCAGTCCACCCCGGGCCTCGACAATGACACGGTGCGTATTCTCGATCAGGCCGAACAGCTTGCCACCAAGGCGGGGGACAGCTTCGTGCCGGTGCAGCGCATCGTGCAGGCGCTGGCGCTTGCCACCACTACGGCGGCGGGCCAGGCGCTCAAGGCCGCCAATGTGGACGTCAAGGCGCTCGAAACCGCGATTCAGGAAGTGACCGGCGGCCGCCCGGCGCATTCTTCCGGGGCGGAGGAGAGCTATGACGCGATGAAGAAATATGCCCGCGACCTGACCGAGGCCGCGCGGGCGGGCAAGCTCGATCCCGTGATCGGCCGCGACGAGGAAATCCGCCGGACCGTGCAGATCCTCGCCCGCCGTACCAAGAACAACCCCGTGCTGATCGGCGATCCCGGTGTCGGCAAGACGGCCATTGCCGAAGGCCTTGCCCTGCGCATCGCCAATGGCGATGTGCCGGACAGCCTCAAGGACCGCAAGCTGATGGCGCTCGACATGGGCGCGCTGATCGCGGGCGCGAAATATCGCGGCGAGTTCGAGGAACGGCTGAAGGCCGTGCTTGACGAAGTGAAGGGCGCACAAGGCGACATCATCCTGTTTATCGACGAGATGCATACGCTGATCGGCGCGGGCGCTTCCGAAGGATCGATGGACGCCGGCAATCTGCTCAAGCCCGCCCTTGCGCGGGGAGAGTTGCATTGCATCGGCGCGACCACGCTCGACGAATATCAGAAGTATGTGGAAAAGGACGCTGCCCTGCAGCGCCGCTTCCAGCCTGTCTTCGTCAACGAGCCGACCGTGGAGGATACGATCAGCATCCTGCGCGGGCTGAAGGAGAAGTACGAACTGCATCACGGCGTGCGCATCACCGATGGTGCGATCGTGGCGGCGGCCATGCTTTCCAACCGCTACATCACCAACCGCTTCCTGCCCGACAAGGCGATCGATTTGATGGACGAGGCCGCCAGCCGCATCCGCATGGAAGTGGAAAGCAAGCCCGAAGAGATCGAGAAGCTCGACCGCAAGATCATCCAGCTCAAGATCGAGGAAATGGCGCTGGCCAAGGAGACGGACACTGCCTCCAAGGACCGGCTGGCTACCCTGCGTGAGGAACTGGCCAATCTGGAGCAGCAATCGAGCGAACTGACCACCCGCTGGCAAAACGAGCGCGACAAGATCGCTGCCGAAGGCAAGATCAAGGAAGAGCTGGACGCCGCGCGGCTGGAACTGGAACAGGCGCAGCGCCAGGGCGATCTCGCCCGGGCGGGCGAGCTTTCCTATGGCCGCATCCCCGAGCTGGAGAAGAAGCTCGCCGAGGCCCAGTCCCACTCCGAAAACGCGTTGCTGCGCGAGGAAGTGACCGACGAGGACATCGCCGCCGTCGTCAGCAAGTGGACTGGTGTGCCGGTCGACAAGATGATGGAGGGCGAGCGCGAGAAGCTGCTCAATATGGAAGACGCGATCGGCAAGCGCGTGATCGGGCAGGCACAGGCGGTCCAGGCCGTTTCCAAGGCGGTCCGTCGCGCGCGTGCCGGCCTGCAGGACCCGAACCGGCCGCTGGGCAGCTTCCTGTTCCTCGGCCCCACGGGTGTCGGCAAGACCGAGCTGACCAAGGCGCTGGCCGAATTCCTGTTCGACGACGATACGGCAATGGTGCGCATCGACATGTCGGAATTCATGGAGAAGCACGCGGTCGCTCGCCTGATCGGTGCCCCTCCGGGCTATGTCGGCTATGAGGAAGGCGGCGTGCTGACCGAGGCTGTACGGCGCCGGCCCTATCAGGTCGTGCTGTTCGACGAGGTGGAGAAAGCCCATCCCGATGTGTTCAACGTGCTGCTGCAGGTGCTCGACGATGGCCGTCTGACCGACGGGCAGGGCCGGGTGGTGGATTTCTCCAACACGCTGATCATCCTTACCAGCAATCTGGGCAGCCAATATCTGTCCAGCCTCGATGAGGGGCAGAAGGTCGAGGATGTCGAGCCGCAGGTGATGGAAGTGGTGCGGGCGCATTTCCGGCCCGAATTCCTCAACCGCCTGGATGAAATCATCCTGTTCCATCGCCTGAGCCAGGCGAATATGGAACCGATCGTCGATATCCAGGTCGGCCGGGTGCAGAAGCTGCTGAAGGACCGCAAGATCGTGCTCAACCTCACCGAGGCGGCGCGGCGTTGGCTGGGCCGGGTGGGTTACGATCCGGTCTATGGCGCAAGGCCGCTCAAGCGGGCGGTGCAGCGTTACCTGCAGGACCCGCTGGCCGAGAAACTGCTTGCCGGGGAAATTCCCGATGGCTCGACGGTCGATGTGGATGAAGGCGACGGCGCACTGAACATCGCAGTCAGCTGATATATGGGAAAGCCCCCTCCTTTTCGAAGGAGGGGGTTGGGGGTGGTTCTGGCGCGGTGCAGGCGTTGCAGGGCATCGCCACCACCCCTCGGTCCCCTCCTCTGAAGCGGAGGAGAAGCGGTCCCCTTCAAACGTAGCCCAGCAATTCGCGCAGGCCCGGGGCGGCGTAGTCGACCAGCTTTCTGTGCTGTTCGCTCAATACTTTAGGGATCGCGCTGCTGGCGATGGCGAGGTTCTCGCTCGCGGTGGAACTCTGCTTGCGGTCGGAACCGATCCGCACCCGTTCGCGCCAGTCGTCGGGCACGCTGGCGAGGCCGGCCGTTTCGAACAGGCCCATGAAGAAGCTCTCGGCCTCCTCGCTGTCGAGGTCTTTAAGAGCCGCGATCACATCCTCATAATGGATCAGGGTGCATCCCGCGCCAAGCCATGACACTGCGTTGTGAGTGAACATCTCGCGCAGCGGCATCGTCTTTTTCTGGACGCCGAAGATCATCAGCGTGATCAGTGCATCGGTGGAGAGATCCTGGCTCTTCACCAGGATCGAATTATCGCCGAACTCGTCGGACAGAAAAAAACGGGCGCGGGCCAGGACCCAGCTATAGGGATCGCGTACCAGCACGATCTTGCGGACATTTGCGGTTTCGATGGCCGATGCGTCGGAAAAGAGCAGATGCCCCCAGCTCAGCATCCGGCGCTCAGGCTCGAATGCAGCGAGATGCTGCTGCAAATTGCCCCATTGGATGAACTGCGTCTTGTATTGGTCTTCCACCGGCACGAACATCCGCATGATGTTGCGCAAAAGGTGCGAACCGCATTTGGGCACGCTGTTGAGGAACAGGGGCTGTGGCAGGCGCACCTGTTCGAATTTGCGGTTCTCTTCGTCGAGAGTGTCGGGCTTGAGGCGAATGCGGACCATGGTTGCTTCCTGGCAGATTATTCAGGCTGGATAGAGGAACCACGCCTCGAATAGCCAAGAAAAAAGAGCGGCCCGAAGGCCGCCCTTTCTTTTGAAGCGTTCTGGTCGATCTTAGAACAGATCGGCCAGCTTGGCTTTCACGCCGATATAGGCATAGCGGCCATAGGCAGAGACCGGGTAGTTGAGCGAGAAGTCCGGCTTTGCGTTGAACAGATTGTTGATACCGCCATAGACGGTGAACTTATCGTCAAATTCAGCTGAGACCCGGATATCGTGTTCAACACGCGACTTGTAGAAGAAGTACTTCGGGTCGCTGATATCGGGATTGCCCGCGATTTGCTCGGTTGTGTACCGGCGGGTCTTATCCCACCAGGTCAGCGAGTAGCTGGCCGTCACATTGCCGATTTCCCAGTTCACATCCCAGGCAGCTGTCCAGCGCGGCTTGTACATTTCGCCCAAGTCGCTGTCGAGATCTGCGCCGATCGAAGCGAAGTAGTTCAGCTTGTCGAGGTAGCCGATCGTCAAGTTCGAATAGAGCGTGCCGAGATCGTCGCCGACCGGAACAAAGTAGTTCAGCTGAGCATCGAAACCGGCGGTTTCGAACTTCGCGACGTTCTGGGGGCCGGAACGCCAGCCGACTACGAAGCCTGTGTCGGAATCGCGGTCGATGTTCGTGCAGAACTGGTTGTCGAGAGTGGGCTGGTCAACACACAGCTCGGCAAGATCCTGAGCGGTGGCTGTGTTGATCGCGTTTTCGATCTTGATGTTGTACCAGTCGAAGCTGAACGAAAGGCGCGGGATGAACGAGGGGCGCAGCACAACGCCGGCAGTCCAGGTCTTGGCCGTTTCAGCCTTCAAGTTGGGGTTGCCGCCCGAGAAGCCGAGAATGCTCGTGTTGGCTTCGGCGTCCGTTGCCGGGCTGAACGCGTCGATTTGGCCCTGGTTCAGACCCAATCCGCTTAGGAGTGCCTGGCAGTTTGCGGCGCGATATTGCGTGCCTTCGTTGATGTTGGTCGGATCGCACGGATCATCAATGAACAGATAGCCGCCTGCCTGAGCGCCATAGAGTTCACCGATGTTGGGCGCACGGACTGATTCCGAATAGGTTCCGCGGAAGCGGATATCTGGAATCGGAGCATACACGCCGTCGAACTTCCATGCGGTGGTGTTGCCGATGCTCGAATAATCGGAGAGGCGGATCGCCGCGCCGAAGGACAGCGTTTCGGCCATAGGAGCGCCGTCGAAGATCGGCACATTCAATTCGCCGAAGACTTCCGAAACGTCGAACTTGCCGCTCGAATTGGCGAACTGTGCGCTGTCGGCATACCACCCGTTCTGGTAGTATTCGTCATAGGTCGCTTCGCTGGTTTCCTTGCGATATTCGGCGCCAAAGGCGAAGCCGACTGGGCCGCCCGGCAATTCGAAGAACCGACCGAAGTCGCCGCTCACCGAACCGGAAATGACGTTCTGCGTCACCTTTGAGCTGGACAGCGAATCGCGCGTCGCCCAGTCGATGGCCGCTTGCGAGGCAACGCCATAACCCAGGAGGTTGAGCGGAACGCAACCGCTGCCGGCGCCAGGGGTGAAGGTTTCCGGCGCGGCGCCATAATTCCATTCGGTCGGGTCGACGATGCCGGAACCGTCGACGTCGATGCGGCAGACTGGGTTGCCGGAGCCATCATCGACTACGTCGATCGCGGCGTAGTAACGGTCGGCAATGCGAGTGTGCGTGTTGGTCACGTCAGCCGAGGTTTCACCATAGACGTATGAGATTTCGTAACGGGCGTGATCAGAGATCTCGCCGTCGAAACCGATCACACCGCGCCAGGTTTCGCGATCATTATATTCTCCGCGCTGGCCGAAGTCGAAATTGTCGCGGCTAACCAGCGCATCGCCCTGAACGAGATCGCCATAGCGCTCGTTAAGATAATAATTATCGCCCTGCAGCAGCGTGTAGAAGTCGAAGCTAGGCTGGCTGATCGAGTAAGCCTTCGCTTTCATATACTTGCCTTCTGCGAAGAAGTGCAGCGCAGGCGAGAACTCGTAGCTGAGCAGGACGTTTGCCACGTGGCGTTCGGTTTGCGGAACGATGTCGCCATAATAGCCGGCCCGCGGGGTGTTATCGCCGCCGATCGCAAGGCCGCCCGAAGAAGGCAGAATCTGACCGCGATCATAGACCTTGCCGCTGCCAGTGTAATCGGGGATGCCGTCGAAATCGAGGTCGACCGCGCCATCCATAGAGCTGTCGGCCCAGCCGGTATTGGCGATCAGAACCTGATCAGGCACGTTCGGATCGTCAGGGAAGTCGTCCGGGTTGCGGATTAGGCCGTAGAAACGGCTGTTGTCGCCCAGATAATTACGGTCGCGGGTGTCGACGCGTTCCTGCCGGGCATACTCGTAGGCGACTGCGATGTTGCCGCGGCCATCTGAGAAGTTCTTACCAGCGGTGGCCGAAACGAGGGTCTGGTTGCCATCGCCATATGTCGTCCAGCCGGTCTGGGCGCGCAGGTTAAGACCTTCGAAGTCTCGCTTGAGAACGAAGTTCACCACGCCCGACACGCCGTCGGCGCCGTAAACGGCCGAAGCACCGCCAGTCAGCACGTCAACGCGCTCGATAAGGTCCTGCGGGATTGAGCTGATATCGACCGCAGCAGATTCAGGAACGCCAGCAACGTGACGCTTGCCGTTCACCAGCACCAGCGTGCGGTTGACGCCCAGATTACGCAGATCGAGCAGGTTGACGCCAGTGTAGCCGAGGCCGACGCCGGTGTTGGAGCCGGCGCTGTCAGCAGATCCGACCGAGGCGAGCAACGCAGGGTTGCGGATCAGTGTGTCGACGACATTCACGTCGCCCGAACGCTCGATCTGTTCGGCGGTGACGGCGACGACCGGGTTTGGCTCGTTTAGTTCGCTACGCGCGATGCGCGAGCCGGTGACGATGATGACGCTATCGCTTTCATCGCCGGTATCCGCGAGTTCGGCAGACGTATCGTCCTGGGCCAGGACGGGCTGCGCGACCAGCATCATGGACAGCGCAATAGGTGCCGCAGCACCCTTTAGGCGGGATTGGATATTCACAGGTTCAGTCCCCATTGCAGGCCCGGACCCCTCCGGGCACTTGAAATGAAACATTGTCCGGGCAGTTCCCTTTTTCAGCGCAGCCGGACAATGGATTAGCATTTGTGCTGACTCTCACCTGCTGGAAGGTGGATTTGGTTTCAATTCAAATCACTTTGCAATGCGGCATTTCGTTGCGGGAATGTTGCAATCGCACAACAGTTGCAAACGAGACGAAATATTCATCTGTCAGGCTAGGCGCTTGACCGGACTGGATGACCCGCTTAGCCGAGCGCTTAAAAATACTGGCAATTCCGGTACCAGGGAGGTTAGCTTGAAGATCGATAATACCGTTTCTGCGGTCGTCACCGGCGGTGCGTCCGGCTTGGGTGAGGCTACGGCCCGTGCGCTTGCGGCGCGTGGCGTGAAGGTCGCCCTGTTCGACTTGCAGCAGGAAAAGGGCGAATCAGTTGCTGCCGAAATCGGCGGTATCTTCTGTCAGGTGGACGTGACTTCGGACGATTCGGTGGATGCCGGCTTCGCCAAGGCTCGTGCCGCTCACGGCCAGGAACGGATTCTGGTGAATTGTGCCGGGATCGGCACAATCGGTAAAACGACTCGTCGGGACCGGGAGACGGGCGCGATTTCGCATTTCCCAGTCGCAGCCTTTGCCAAGACGCTGGAAGTGAACACTGTGGGCACCTTTCGCTGCATAGCCAAGGCGGCGGCGGGGATGATGACGCTCGATCCGCTGGTGGACAATGAGCGCGGTGCGATCGTTAACACGGCCTCCGTTGCGGCAGTGGATGGCCAGATGGGGCAGGCAGCCTATTCGGCGTCCAAGGGCGGCATCGTGGGCATGACCCTGCCGATCGCCCGCGACCTGATGAGCGAAGGTATCCGGGTGAACACCATCCTGCCTGGCATCTTCCGCACTCCGCTGCTGGCCGGCCTGCCCGAGGCAGCGCAGGAATCGCTGGCCGCCCAGGTGCCGTTCCCCAAGCGGCTGGGCCATCCGGAGGAATATGCCGCGCTGGTGATGAGCATGATCGAAATCGGTTATTTCAACGGCGAGCACGTCCGTCTCGATGGCGCAATCCGGATGCAGCCGCGCTGATCCATCGCCTTGGGGGACATATTGGCATGGCAGCCGCACAAGATACCTGTTCCGAAGCGCGCGAGCAGTTGCTCGCCACGGCTTCGGCGATCATGCGCGAGACCGATACGGTCGATATTTCGCTCGCCCAGCTCAGTCGCCGGTCGGGGCTGAACTCGGCGTTGGTGAAATATTACTTCGGCAACAAGGCTGGGCTGATGAAGTCGCTGCTCGACCGCGACATGGGCGCGATCATCCAGTCGGTCGATGCCTTGCTGGCGAAGGATTTCGATCCTGAAACCAAGCTTCGCCGCCATATCTCGGCAGTGGTCGATAGGTTCTATGAAGTGCCTTATATCCAGCGTCTGCTGATGCGGCTGATCCGCGAGAGCGAAGTGGCCGAGGCACAGCGCATCGCCAACACCTATCTCATGCCGATCTACGCGGCCTATGATCGGCTGATCGGGGAAGGCGTGGAGGCCGGAGTTTTCCGGCAGATCGATCCGCAACTATTCTATTTCAGCGTCACCGGCGCTGTCGATCGCTTCTTCGCCGCCCGGTTGTTCATGCGCTATTGCTTTGGCGAGGATTCGCTGTCCGAGGGACTGCGCGACCGCTATCGCGCACATCTCACGGACTTCATTATGGCAGGATTGCTGAGGAACTGATGACTGCGAGCTGGCATATCGGGGTGATCGGCGGAACCGGACTTTACGATGCCGGCATCGTTGAGGACGCGCAGGAGATTTCGGTGGCGAGCGGCTTCGGCGAACCATCGGGCCCCGTGACAACCGGCAGGATCGGCGATGTCCGCTTCACTTTCCTGGCACGGCACGGGGCAGGGCACCGCATTCCGCCGGGCGCGGTGAATTACCGCGCCAATATCGACGTACTGAAACGATGCGGAGTGACGGATATCCTCTCCATCTCGGCCATCGGTTCGCTGCGGGAGGATTATGCACCGGGCGGCTTCGTGCTGGTGGACCAGCTGATCGATCGCACACTGGGCCGCGAACGCAGTTTCTTCGGGGAAGGGCTGGTGGCCCACGTCAGCCTTGCCGATCCGATCTGTCCGCGCCTGTCCGCCCTAGCCGGGGATGCAGCGCAAAAGGCCGGTGCGATCGTGCATCGCGGCGGCTGCTATGTTGCGATCGAGGGGCCGCAATTCTCCACCCGCGCGGAAAGCCACATGTACCGTGTATGGGGCGCAGATGTGATCGGGATGACCGCGCTTCCCGAGGCGCGCCTCGCCCGCGAGGCGGAACTCCCCTATGCGCTGCTCGCCATGGTGACCGACTATGATTGCTGGCACGAAGGCGAGGCCGTAGAGGTTGAGGAAGTGCTCAAGGTGATGCGCGATAACGCCGGCAAGGCACGCGCGACACTGGCGGAACTTGCCGCGCTGCTTCCCCGGGAACGGATACCCAGCCCCATTGATACCGCATTGGATGGGGCTATCGTGACGGCACCGGGGAAGCGCGATCTGGCGCTTGCCGCGAGATTGGGGGCGGTTGCCGGAAGAGTACTGGGCCAGGGCCTGCCTGTGAAAAGGAAATAGAATAGCCGCCCCGGCGAGGCATTCCATATGACGTTGTCCTCCTTGGATACTTGCATTTTGCAGTGCAGGATCGTTACAAGGAAAACTATATGGATCCCAATTCCCCACTCTCCGATTTCCTGCCCTACATGCTTTCGGTCACATCGAATGCTGTAAGCGGGCGCATTGCGCAGGAATATCGCAGCCGGTTCGGCCTCAAAGTGCCGGAATGGCGGGTGATGGCGGTGCTGGGCAATGCGGGCGCACAAACCCAGCGCGATCTCACTGCGCTTACCCTGATGGACAAGGTGGCCGTCAACCGCGCCTGCAAGGACCTCGAAGAGCGGGGTCTCGCCTTGCGCCAGCCAAACACCAGGGACGGGCGTTCGCATCTGCTGGAACTGACCGAAGAGGGGCACCGGATGTATGGCGCGATCATGCCGTTGGCGCTGGAGATGGAACGTCGGCTGCTCGCCAGTTTCACTCGCGAGGAGATCGCCGGCTTCAAGGCGCTGCTGGTTCGCATGAAAGCGGAAGTGCGGGATCTGCATGCCGAAGGCATCGACAGCGGCCATTCCGATTAGGTCGTGAACTCATGGATGCCACCCTTGAGGCATCCAACTGACCAACATATCGGACCGGGTGCGGCACAGTCTCGCCCCCGCCAGAAAACTCTTTCCTACACGCCCGCAAATGGCGTTTATCCTGCCCGATGGATAGCCTCGTCTCTGCCCTGCCTTGCGTATTTTCTGCCCGGGTCGGCCCGGCTTTCCGGAAGGCGAATGGCCTGCACGAAAGCCCGAAATGGAAGGTGACACTCCAGACCGTATCCGGCCCCGAAAAACGGCTTGAAACCGCGCCGGACGAGAGTGACACGCCTTGCACGAAACAGCGTGTTTTCCTGTCCGCAAAGGTTACACATCCACCCCCGGATTCCAGAAAGGCCAGGGCCCTCCCCCGCCAGCGGGGAGGGGCCCTGTTATTATCGTCCTCTCCGAGATGGTTCTGCGAATCTCTTAACCCATGCCCCCACCGGGCCTCGCGGCGAAGGTGTCGGCGATCGAACAGGCCGCTGGCCCAAGGATCACGATGAACAGCACCGGCAGGATGAACAGGATCAACGGCACGGTCATGATCGCGGGAAGGCGTGCGGCCTTTTCTTCCGCGCGCATCATGCGCTCGTTGCGGAACTCGGCCGAAAGCACGCGCAGGGCCGAGGCCAGCGGCGTGCCGTAGCGCTCTGTCTGGATCATGGTCGTCACCACGCTGCGGACGGAATCGAGGTCCACGCGATAGGCGAGGTTCTCGAACGCAGTCCTGCGTTCGGTGAGGAAGGACAGTTCGATCGAGGTCAGCATGAACTCGTCGCCCAGTTCGGGATAGGCGCGGCCCAGTTCCTTGGCGACGCGGTTGAATGCCGCGTCCACGGTAAGGCCGGCCTCGGCGCAGATTACCAGCAAATCCAGCGCGTCAGGCAGGCCCTTGCGGATGGCCTGGGTGCGCTTGGTGCTCTTGTTGCTCAGGAAGAGGTCCGGGGCCTTGTAGCCGGCGATCACGGCCGCAGCGAAAGCCAGGAAGCGCTTGAAGCTGCCCCAATCCGGGAAAGCGTTGGACCAATAGACCAGCACCACCGCGGCAATGCCCAATACTATCGGCAGCACCATGCGCGCGAAAATCACGGCGACAGCCCATTCCCGGTTGCGATAGCCGGCCTGGGCCAGCCTTTGCTGGACCTGCTTGAGCTGGCTGTCCTGGAGCACTTTCATGCGCTCCAGAGTGTCCTTGATCCGGTCGGTCGTCTCGGTCTTGCGGACGAGGCTCTGGCGCTTCTTGGCAGTGGCGGTGACGATGCCGGCCTTCAGTTCCTCGCGCCGTGCGTTGAGCGTCTTCACTCGGCGGGTCATCGGGTCGCGCACGGTGATCGCAGCATAGATCGCCATCATTACTGCCAGCGCGGCAACGCCGGCCAGAACGGAACCGACGGCGATAACGTCGAAACCGAGAAGCGTGGGTCCGGGAGGTGTGTTGATCATGTTCCGGTTCCGTCCCGATCAGATTTCGAAGCTGACCATCTTGGCCATGATCAATGCGCCAATGCCCATCCAGACAAAGCCGCCAACCCCGGCGACGATCAGGCGATCATCGACGAAGAACGCTGCCAGATAGTGAGGATTGACCCAGTAGATCATCGCGAAGACGAGAAAGGGCAGTGCGCCGACGATATAGGCCGACGCCTTGGATTCCGAACTCATGGCCCGGATCTTCAGCTTCATCTGCGCCCGCTTGCGAAGCACATCGGCGAGGTTCGAGAGCGTTTCGGCAAGGTTGCCGCCGGTCTCCCGCTGGATCGCCAGCGTGATGCAGAAGAACTGGAATTCCGGAGTACCAAGCCGATCTGCGGTCACTTGCAGCGAATCTTCCATCGTCCTGCCAACCTTGATGCGATCGACGATAGCGCGGAATTCCTCGCCCACCGGCCCGGGAATCTCGCTCGCCACTACCGAGAGAGTCTCGGTAACCGGAAGGCCGGAGCGCAAGCCGCGCACGAGAAGTTCGATCGCGTCCGGGAATTTGGAATTGAAGGCGTTGGTACGCCGCTTGATGGACATGTTCACTGCCATGTGCGGGAGGCCCCCGCCAACCATGACGCCAATGCCCAGCGCCATCAGCGCCGCGCCCGTCTTGAGATAGATCAGCACTGTGATAGCCAGCGCGAGGCCTACCGATACGTAGATATATTGGGTGATGGTCCAGTTCTTGCCGCTACGATGCAGCCGCAGTGCCAGAGCCTCCGTCCGCGAGGCGGAGCCTGCGATGCGGTGCATCTTCGGTTTCCGTGCGGCGATGGCCTTCTTGAGCTGGGATTCGACTTTGTCGATCGTACTTTCGGAATGGCGGTAGCGCACCGATTGCAGACGGCGAGCACCTTCCTTCGCGGCCGAAGGGCCGGCAAAGGCTGCATAGAGCAGCCCCAGCACGGCCGCGATACCGCACAGGAACAGTACGAGCTGCAGAATATTCATTGCCTCGCTCCGTCCTTCCTCACGCATGTCCAGCGGCGCCGCTGTCCTGCAGGCGCGGATGCACCCCGACTGGCCGCCATTCCGGTCATTCGACGGCTTCCGCCGCTTTCTTGCTGCCCTTCTTGGCCATGAGCGATTTGATATCGAACTTGCCCAGCAACGATTTGCCGCCGGTCTCATGAGGCAGCACGGCATCCTCACCACCGGCTCCGATCACCGCATTGGCGATGTCGCGGATCACCGAGGCAGCCTTTGTCGCGCGGTTGGCGTCCACAAAGGTCTGGCCAAGTTTGGCCGCATTCACCGCCGCGCGCTGATCGAGCGGGATGTTGAAGTCGATCTTGCGCTCAATCGAGGCCTCGAAGTCAGCCTTGGTGATCTCGACGAAGCTTGGCTGAATCTTGTTGGCCACAACCAGCGGGGTAGCATGGGGCGCGTTCGACTTGAGCCAGGAGAGCAGGCGGATCGCGTCGCGGGCCGAGGCCAGGGTCATTTCCGTTGCCAGCACCACGACGTTTACGTCGGCCAGCAAATGCGGAAAATTGATCAGCATGTTCCGCGGCAGGTCGACCACGGTCATCTCGAAGGCATGACGGAATTCCTCCTCAAGCTGCACGAAGGCGGAGCCGTCGGTCATCAGAGGGGAATTGATCGGAGCTTCGGCCGAGAGGATCGAGAGGTTGTCGTTTGCGCGGATCATCGCGCGTTCGATGAACAGCCCGTCGATACGGCTCGGATTGTCTATCGCATCGGTAAGCCCGCGGCCGGGTTCGAGGTCGAGCGTCAGCGCCCCGGTGCCGAAATGGACGTCGAGGTCCAGCAGGGCGGTCGGTATGCGGTGATCGGTCGAGAACAGCCAGGCAAGCGAGGTTGCCAGAGTGGAGGCGCCAACGCCGCCGCGCGTGCCGACAACCGCTGTGGAGATATGCCGTTTGGCTGCGTTGGCATCGCTTGCCTTGGGGGACGAGAATACCGACTGGGCCTGGACCAGCGCATCGCGTACCTGGCTCGCCGAAAGCGGCTTGAGCAGGTAATCGTGGATCCCGCTGGCCAGCAGGTCGCGATAGAGGCGGACGTCGTTCACCTGACCGACAGCGATGACCACCGTGCCCGGTTCGCAAACCTCGGCAAGGGCATTGATGTCGTTCAGCGGATCGCCGCTTTCCGACAGGTCCACCATCAGGATGTTCGGGCTTGCGGTCACCGAGAGCGACTGGACGGCGTTGCGAAGCCCGCCCTTGGCGCATTTCTCAGGCTGCCAGCCCATTTCGATCACGACCGGGCGCAGGACATCCAGCGCCGTTTCGTCGCAGATGAATGCGGCGAACGGATCACGTCCGTTAGGTGTACCGGCTTTCCAGGGAGCATTCATGACCTCAGTTACCTCCCTTCGAGACGGCGCTTGTCGAGCTGCCTTTCAGGCCATCCTCGCCAGTTGGCGCCTTGGCGCGATAGCTGGCGATGGCCTTGTTCGAGGTCATGATCAGCGTTTCGCCGTTGCCTTTTGCGCCGTGGATCAGATGTTCCGGATCGGCGACCATCGCGGCGAGATTGCCGTTCACCGCGCAGCCGAAGCCGTCATTGGTGGCGTTGTTGTAGTTCGAAGCGGCCCGGTCACCCCAGTCGGGGCAGCCGGGGACCGATGCCTTGGCGCGGGTCACGACAACACGGGCCTTGCCCGGCATCACGGTGCCTTCGGTTATCGGTGCGCCTTCGCTCACAAGGATGCCGTATCGCGCTGCGATCTCGGCGATCTTCTCGCGCGTGGCGGGGCTGGTGAGCGGATCGTCGATCGAGATGCGATCGCCATAGCCGAGCTCCATGGCCCTGAACCATTCATTGAGGCGCTGCTGTTCCGAGATGGACAGGCTGCCCGAACCGGCATCGAGATCGAAGCTGTAATTGGACCGTTCGACGACCGGCTGCTTGATCGAATCGAGCGAGCGGTTGGTCGGCTGGCTCGCGCAGCCGGCAAGCGACAGTCCCAGAGTGAGCGCCAGGGCCGTGACGGCCGGTTTGGTCATACGGATGAGCATCGTGTTCACCTTTCTCACTTGAGGCTGAAACCGGGCGTTGCCTCGGCTTCGGCCCGGCGTTCGGCCTTGCCGTTGCGGGGGCGGTCCTTCGCGTCGCCATTGGCGTCGTAATCTTCGAGGCCGAGCTTGGGGGCATTGGCCCCTTCGCCGACCGCACGCGGCTTGGGACGATCGCCGCCTGTAACCCCATCATTCTCCTGATTGCCCAGAAGCTGCTGGATGGTGGTCGGCGTCCGGAAGCCGTCGGTAGGCAGCTTGATGTCGTTCGCATCGACCGGGTTCACCAGATAGGGGGTGACCACGATCACCAGTTCGGTCTGGCCCTTGCGGAATTCGGTCGATTTGAAGAGGTTGCCCAGGATCGGCACATCGCCGAGGCCAGGGGCCTTTTCGATGGTGTTCTGCGAATTGTTGCTCAGCAGGCCTGCGATCATGAAGCTCTGGCCGGAACCAAGCTCAACGGTCGTTTCAGCGCGGCGCACGGTAAGCGCAGGAACGGTGAAATTGTTCATCGTCACAGCGCCCTGAGTCGACAGTTCCGACACTTCCGGGCGCACGCGGATCGAAATCCGGCCGTTGGCGAGGACAGTGGGCGTATAGGCGAGGCTGACGCCGTATTTCTTGTATTCGACCGCAGTCGTGCCCAGGCCCTGACTGGTCAGGATCGGGAACTCGCCGCCGGCCAGGAAGTCGGCCGTTTCGCCCGAGAGCGCGGTGAGGTTGGGCTGCGAGAGTGTGGTGACGAGGCCGTTAGTCTCGGCAAGGTCGAGCGCGCCCAGAAGATCCAGCCCCAGGAGTTTGCCGTTAAAGCCCAGGCTGGTTCCGCTTTCAGCCCGACCAAGGACAGTGTAGCCCTCTGACGGATCCCATCCACCTGTGACGAGCGGGCCACCCGGGGACCATTGGCTACCCAACGGACGGCCTTGCCCGATACCGAACTTGAAGCCGCTCGAACTGTCGATCGAATTCAGATTGGCACCCAGCGCCCGCACCAGCGAACGGCTGACTTCAGCGAACTTTACCTGCAAGTTGACCTGCAGCGGAGTGGCCGTCTTGAGGCGGCTCACCACGTTGGAATTTTCACCCACGAAGGCTTTTACCAGGCGCTCTGCTTCGGCTGCATCTTCGGGTGCGGCCACGGTGCCGGTCAACAACACAGTGTTGGTGCCCATGGTGGCGACAGAGACTTTGGCGTCAGGCATGGCCATTGTCAGCATCTGGTCGATGCTGTCTATGTTCGACCCGACCCGGATATTCGCCGCCCACACCACGTCGCCGGAAGCGTTGCTGGCATAGACAGTGGTCTCGCCGCCCGAAAGCCCGAAGACGTAGAGCTGACGTTGCGACTTGACCTGGACATCTGCGATCTGCTCGTTGGCGACAAAGATGTCCGTCATGTTGCCCGGCACACTGACGAGCTGGCCACGGCCGATGGAAAGCACGATATCGACGGAAGGCCGCATCACCGACTGGGCGTGGGCCACGCCCGAGGGCACAGAGGCCATCGGCGCGATAGCGGCAGCCGCAGTCAGCAGGGTGGCGATAAGGCGGCGGTTCATGGTGTTGCCCCTTGGTTGAATTCGCCCGAGTGTCATGTCGGCGCGCGTCGTATTGGCGGTGATTGTGGTCATTGCGTCACTTCCCCACCGGAACCGCGACGGTGTTCTTGCCACGGGTCACGTTGACGATCGGGCCGGTGCGGACTGGAGCGACGGCACGTGGAGCGCCATTCGAGTTGCCGTTATAGGCCATGGCCTGTGTCGGGGCCTGTGGGCCGGTGCGCGGCATGCTGCTGCGCTGGAAGCGAGATACATCGCCGCCGGTCACGAAGCTGCTGGCACCATCGCGTGGGCGAGCCAGTGCCGTGCGCAGAATCTTCTCTTCCTCGGTTTTCGAGGCGCCATCGGGCACGTTGACTTCACCTGAAGCGATCGCACGCTCCAGATCCGACTGGTTGTCGGCGATGGAACGCAGCGAGAGGCTGAGCGTGCCGATCGTCTGGGCAACGGCCACCTTTTCCGCAATCTTGGGAGTGACTTCGAGAGTCACGGTGCGGAAGTCGCGGACGACGGTCTTGCCGTCGGGCGTGTGCGTGGTTTCGGTTGACTGGTCGGTGGCGAGCACCCGGATATTGCGCAGGATCGTCTCCGCAGCCTTCAGCGGCGCTCCTTCGTCATTGCCTCTGACAGTCTGCGTCAGAACCAGGTCCACCCGGTCACCCGGAAATACAAAGCCGCCCACGCCGGTCTTGGCCGAAACGGGGACTGTCACGGCGCGCATGCCCGCGCCAAGCGCAGCCGCCAGGAAACCACGGTCGCCGGGGGCGACGAGCGAGCCTTGGGTAACGGGTTCGCCTGCAGTGATCGGATGGCGCACAACCGTGCCAAGTAGAGTGTTCATGTCGGCTTCGCCGTCGATGAAGTAGGCATCCTGCACCATTTCCTTCGGCCAAAGCTGGTAGGCGATGGCGTCGGCAGTGATGATCGTGCCCACCGGCAGCGCGCGCTGGGCGACCAGTACTTTTGGCCCTTCCGGCTCGGGAGGCGCGGCTTCGGCTTGCGGGGCGGAGGAGCCCGCGAACATGCTACGCGCGGCCATGGCCGTACCGATCGCAATGATCAGCGCCCCAAGCAGCAGTACCAGTTTCTTCCTGTCCATGGTGCGTCAAGCCCCCTCAATGGCCGAAAGGAATTCAATCCAGAGATTGTCGGCCGGAATGGTTAAAATCCCGTTCACCCCAAATTCCCGCTCGCTGCGTGGGCTAAGGGCAGATAATTCGCTGCGAGCACCCAGAGTCCCCCGGTCGCGATGGCGACGCCATAGGGCACCGCCAGCCTGTCGCGCTGACGGCGGGCGACGTGCCAGGCGCCGAACACAATCGTCAGCAGGCCGCCCACCAGCGCCATGACGACCAGCAGGTTCAGGAACTGCGCGGGCGGGATCCAGAGCGCGAGCGCTGTCAGTAGCTTCACGTCGCCGCCGCCCATCGCACGAAGTGCGAACAGGCCGGCAAGGACGATAAAGCACACAACCGCAACGCCCAGCTGGATTGCCACACCCGGCCACAGCGAAAGTCCGCTGGCCCACCAGAAAAGCGGTGCACCGAAGGCGATCGCTCCGTTCAGCCAGTTCGCGATCTGACGCGAGCGCAGATCGGTAAATGCGGCTACCAGCAGTGCGATTGCCAATGCAGCAAGCAATCCGTACTGGATCGGTGCGTCGTACATCTGAGCCCCCTGAATGTCTCAGGAGGCAGGGGTACTCTTAAGGACTTACCAAAAAGTAACCACGGGCAGGAGGCTCGCATTAGCCACGCAAAGGAAGAGCAGACCGGGATTTTCGACCGGCGGGCCATTCCCGCGGGCGCGGTTGAGGGTTTCTGGCATGCCGAGGACGGCTGGCCCGTCCGTCGAATCGACTGGCCTATGCCAGCAGGCGGCGCGGCCGGGTCGATCCTGTTCCTGCCTGGGCGCGGTGATTGCTACGAGAAGTACCTTGAAACGCTGAATTACTGGGCCAGTAGCGGCTGGCGCGTGACCGCGTCGGACTGGCGAGGGCAGGCTGGCTCGGGCAGGCTGGGCGCGGAAGGGGATGCGGTGACAGGCCATGTGCCTGACTTTGCCATATGGACTGCGGATCTTGCCTGGTTGTGGCGCCGCTGGGTCGCGCAGACTCCCGGCCCTCATGTGATAGCGGGCCATTCCATGGGTGGGCATCTGGTGCTGCGCGCACTTGCGGAACAGGCTATCGATGCGGATGGCGCGGTGCTTTCAGCCCCGATGTTGGGTTTCCATTCCTGGGGCCTGCCGACTTCCGTCATGCATGCAGTCGCAGTGCTAATGGCGCGGCTGGGCGATCGCCGTCGTCCCGCCTGGAAGTGGAGCGAAAAGCCCGGAGAAGTCCCAGAAGGGCGCGACCAATTGCTGACCCATGATCGGGAACGCTATGCTGACGAATTGTGGTGGCGCGAGCATCGTTCTGAACTCGTCATGGGTCCGGGAAGCTGGGGTTGGGTGGAGCGCGCCTATGCTTCGAATCGCTGGCTGGAGAGCCCGGGTGTTTTGGAGGGGGTGGAGACGCCAGTCTTCGTGGTAGCGACTGATCACGACAAGCTGGTGTCCTTTGCTGCGATCGAGCGTGCGGTGCGGCGCCTGCCGCGGGGTGAGGTGTTCATCTTCGGGGCAGAAGCCCACCATGAAGTGCTTCGCGAAGTCGATGAGGTGCGGAACCTGGCGCTGGAAGCTATCGACAGGTTCCTCTCCCAGATTGCCGCGCGAGGGAAGTGATAGCCTCTTGAGCGAACATTTCGATATTGCTGTGGTTGGGGCCGGGATGGCCGGTGCGAGCCTTGCCGCAGAGCTGGGTACACATGCGCGCGTGGTGCAGCTGGAGGCAGAAGACGTGCCGGGTCGCCACGCTACGGGGCGTTCTGCTGCCTTCTGGGCGGAGACATATGGCGGACCGCTGGTGCAGCCGCTCACAACGGCTTCGGGCACATGGCTTGAGGAACATGGCTTTCTGGGTGAACGTGGCGCCCTCAATATCGCTCGCGCCGGACAGGAGGCGGAGGTCGAGGCTTTCATCGCCGACTTCGCTCGCGCCGGGGTTCGGGTCGAATGGCTGGGCCGGGAAGCAATCGAACGGATCGTTCCAGGCCTGCGCGCAGAGTGGTGCCATGGAGTCAGTGAACCGAGTTGCAAGGATATCGACGTTGCGGGTGTCCATGGCTGGTATCTGCGGGAGGCGAGACGAGCAGGCGTCGATTTGCGCTGTCGCGCGGGGCTGATTGCGGCGGACTACGATGCCGGCTGGACGCTGACGACCGCAGATGGATGCGTGATCCGTTGCGACGTTCTGGTCAACGCCGCCGGGGCCTGGGCTGACCCGGTGGCTGAACTTGCAGGACTGCGCCCGCTGGGCATTCAGCCCTTGCGCCGCACCATGGTGCAGATGCGCACCATGCCTGCCCCTGCTGACAGCCTGCCACTGGTGGTCGATCTGGGCGGCAGTTTCTACTTCAAGCCAGAGAATGGCCGCCTGTGGCTGAGCCCGCATGACGAGACGCTGAGCGTCCCATGCGACGCCGCGCCTGAGGAACTGGACGTTGCCACTGCTATCGACCGCTTTGAGCAGGTAGTGGACTGGCGGGTGGAACGGGTGGAGCATAAGTGGGCCGGGCTGCGCAGCTTCGCGCCTGATCGGCTGCCGGTCTATGGACCCGATCCACGCAATCAGGCCTTCTTCTGGTTTGCAGGGCAGGGCGGGTTCGGCATCCAGACCGCGCCAGCCGCCGCCCGTCTTGGGGCGCAGATTCTGTTGGGTCTGCCGGGGGATGACCTTACGGCGAAGCTCGACCATGAACTTTATCTGGCCGCTCGCCTAATCTGAAGGGCTGCTTCACTCGAGGGATTGTCGGACGGCTCCCTTCGGGGCAGACTTGTTGGCATCTTCAACCCAAGACACACGGGGGCAGATGCCATGGCTCACAAGTTTGAAATCTATCGGGACAAGGCTGGCGAATTTCGGGTTCGCTTCAAGTATAATTCCGAAGTGATGTTCTCAACCGAGGGCTATTCCAGCAAGGCCAGCGCGCAAAATGCGATCGAGTCGATCAGGAAACACGGCCCGGACGCGCCAGTCGAGGATAATAGCTGAAGCGGCGCCAAGCTTGCGCTAGCGGCCCGCCGCGCTGTCGGCGGCGTCGCTGGCGAGCCTGTCTACCCGTTCGTTTTCTACATGGCCATTATGGCCCTTCACCCAGATCCAATCGATCTTGTGGGGGGCGGCGGCCTCGATCAGTTCGTGCCACAGATCGGCGTTGCGCACTGGCTTCTTGCTGGCGTTGATCCAGCCCGAGCGTTTCCAGCCATGGATCCACTTGGTCATTCCGTCGATCACATAACGGCTATCGGTGTGTAGCCGGACCTCGCATGGGCGTGTCAGCGCGTTCAGCGCCCGGATCACGGCCAGCATTTCCATGCGATTGTTGGTAGTCTGGGGATCGGAGCCAGACAGCTCCTTTTCATGACTCCCCATACGCAGCAATGCGCCCCAGCCGCCCGGGCCGGGATTGCCCTTGCAGGCGCCGTCAGTGAAGATATCGACCCGGGTCATCGCCATTTCCTTCAGGGCAGGTGGTCCGGACGGGGATGGAGCGTAAAGGCCGCCGCGCCGCGATCGGCATAGAAGGCCAATCGGCGCGCAAAGGCCATTGGGTCCTTGCGCGTCACCAGAGCGTCGGCAGGCGTGTTCAGCCAGTCTTCCGCCCGCGTCATCAGGAAGCGCAGCGCCGCGCCGCGCGCCAGTATCGGCAGAGCGGCATGTTCTTCATGCGAGAGCTGGCGTACGCTTTCATAGCCTTCGATCAGTGCGGTAGCGATTTCGGGGCGAAAACCCCTGCCTTCCGCATCGAAGCACCATGCCGCATGGGTCACTGCCAGATCATAGGCCGTGATATCGCGGCAGGCGAAATAGAAGTCGATCAGCCCACTGACCTCGTGCCCCATCATCAGTACATTATCAGGGAAAAGGTCGGCATGGATCACCGAATGCGGCAGGTGCTCAGGCCAGTGGCTGCGCAGGAAGTCCATTTCTTCACTGATCGTCGCTGGCAGGGCGGGGTCGATCTGGGCAAGCCCTTCCTCGCCGCAGGTCATGGCGAGCGCTTCCCATCCGGAAAGGCTCAAATCATTGGCACGCTCCATCGTGAAGTCGGCCGAAGCCAGATGGATGCCGGCAAGGGCGCGGCCCACGGAATAGGCCTGCTCTGCCTCCGGATGATCGATCGAGATGCCGGGCAGGAATTCGATCAGTGCCACGGCCTTGCCGTCCACCATGCGGAAGGCCGCGCCAGCGCGGTCGTGGATCGTGCGCGGCACCGGGCAGTTACGCGCGGCGAGATGGTCCAGCAGGCCCAGGAAGAAAGGCAGGTCCGCCAAGTCTATCCGACGTTCATACATGGTGAGAATGAAGCGCGTATTATGACCGTCCCGGCCGGTAGTCTCCACCAGCCAGTTGGAATTGGAGACGCCTTCCGCGATACCCTTGGCCGAAATCAGTTCGCCGACGTCGTAATGCGCGATCAGCGCGGCGAGATCCTCGGCGCCGAGATGTGTGTAAACTGCCACTTGCCGTTCTCCCCGCGATGCCTAGTCCGCGAGCTGGCGGGGTAGTTTGAAGACCATCTTCTCTTCCGCCGTTACGAGTGTGTGTTCCTCGACCTCGCGCCATTGAGACAGCGTATCCACCACTTCGCGCACCAGCTTCTCAGGGGCCGATGCACCTGCCGTGAGGCCCAGGGTCTCGACACCCTGCAGCCACTCCGGATCGATTTCACTCGCCCGCTGGATCAGCCGTGCCGGAGTACCGAAGCGTTGGGCCACCTCTACCAGCCGCAGTGAGTTGGAGCTGTTCGGAGCGCCGATTACCAACACCAGATCGCATTGGGGAGCGATCGCCTTCACCGCTGCCTGGCGGTTGGAAGTAGCATAGCAAATATCCTCCGCTTTGGGTCCGATGATCTGAGGGAAGCGGGTCTTGAGTGCCTGGACGATTTCGGCCGTATCGTCCACCGACAGGGTTGTCTGGGTTAGGAAAGCCAGCGGCGTGTCTGCCGACAGGTCAAGCGTCGCGACATCTTCAAGTGTCTCGACCAGAGTCATCGAGCCTTCGGGTACTTGCCCAAAGGTGCCGATCACTTCGGGATGGCCCTTGTGGCCTACGAAAACGATATGTCGCCCTGCTTCGAGCTGGCGCTCGGCCTGACGGTGAACCTTGCTTACCAGCGGACAGGTGGCATCCAGCCAGTCAAGCCCGCGTTGCGTGGCCGCTTCGGGTACGGATTTCGGCACGCCATGGGCGCTGAAAACCACTGGTACGCCGTCGGGCACATCGTCCAGTTCTTCCACGAAAACCGCGCCCTTGGCCTTCAACCCTTCCACTACATAGCGATTGTGCACGATCTCGTGTCGGACATAGACCGGTGCACCGTAACGCTCCAGCGCGCGCTCCACGATCTCTATGGCGCGGTCCACGCCAGCGCAGAAACCGCGGGGCGCTGCGATAAGCAGGGTCAGGGGCATAAGCGTTTCCGTGCGATGCTGTTTTGGAAATGGGGCGTTCATCTGGGGCGCTCTAGCGGTTGTCGCTGCGCGGCGAAAGGGCTAGGGCTGCGCCGATAGCTGCACCTTGAGGACTTCGCATGACCGCTCGCCTTCGCCGGATTACCATGATCGCGTCCCTGACCGCCTGTGTTGCGGTGCTCGCGGGGTGCGGGGGCAAGGGCCAGATTGTCGTCGGCCAGGGCGTAGGTATCACCGCGCTCCGCACGGTTTGCCCGGCAGTAGGCGTACCCAATTACACAGGTGACATCACGCTTTTCAACGGTACGTCGCGCACTGCGGATGCGATCGATGTGGTGGCGGTGATGACCAATGTGCGCAGCACCTGCGATGATTCGGGCGAGCGTGTTTATGCCACTGCAAATTTTGACGTTCTGGCCCGCCGCAGCGATACGCGCGGTGCCCGCACAGTGCAGATTCCTTACTTCTCCACCGTCCTGCGTGGCGGTAGTGCGGTGGTCTCCAAGCGCGTGGGCACGGTGACGATCCAATTTGCCGATGGGCAGGAGCGGGCACAGGCCAACGCCGTTGCGGGCGCTTATATCGACCGCGCCGAAGCGACCCTGCCGCGCGAAATCGTCGACAAGATCGGCCGTAACCGCAAGGCGGGCGAGGAGGATGCGGCAATTGATCCGCTGACCCTCCCCGAAGTGCGTGACGCCTTGGCACGCGCCAATTTTGAGCTGCTGGTGGGCTTCCAGCTCTCTGAAGCGCAACTCGCCTACAACGCCACGCGCTGACCATTTCCGGGTGATCGGGGGAGGCATAAGTCTGCTCCTTCTTCCGCAAGCGGCTCAAACCCGCTAACGGCCCTGCCATGTCCGAAACCAAGACGATCCATGCCGCCTTCGCGGCCCATCTCGCCGATGTCCTCGATGCGCTCGAAAAGGAGGGCACGCTGCCTGCCGGTCTCCCGCGCGCGAATGTGACGGTGGAGCCGCCGCGAGACCCCTCCCATGGCGATCTGGCCACTAACGCCGCGATGGTGCTTGCCAAGCCGGCAGGTACCAATCCGCGTGCTTTGGCCGCGGGAATCTCCGGCAAGCTGGAAGAGTTGCCCGAAGTTGTCTCGACCGAGATCGCAGGTCCCGGTTTCATCAATCTTCGCGTGGCCGATGCGGCATGGCGAACCGAACTTTCCGCCATCGCGGCGCTGGCCGGCGACTACGGCCGCTCCACCATGGGCGGAAGCCGCATGGTCAATGTCGAATATGTCTCTGCCAATCCCACCGGCCCCATGCATATGGGCCATTGCCGCGGCGCCGTCGTGGGCGATGCGCTGGCCAGCCTGCTGGAATTCGCGGGCTACCGGGTGACGCGCGAATATTACGTCAACGATGCTGGCGGCCAGGTCGATGTGCTCGCCCGCTCCGCCTATCTGCGTTACCGCGAGGCGCTGGGCGAGGATATTGGCGAGATTCCGGCGGGCCTCTATCCCGGCGAATATCTCAAGCCCGTTGGCGAAGCGCTGGCGAAGG
Source organism: Sphingomonadaceae bacterium (assembly GCA_035497315.1). Classification (GTDB taxonomy): domain Bacteria; phylum Pseudomonadota; class Alphaproteobacteria; order Sphingomonadales; family Sphingomonadaceae; genus Andeanibacterium. The sequence goes on along the minus strand of DATJDU010000103.1, from coordinate 51,049 downwards.
AACTGGGCGGGGCCTATCTCGGCAAACCTGAAGAGGAATGGCTCGTGCTGTTCCGCACCCGCGCCGTGGCGGCGATGATGGAGATGATCCGGGCCGACCTGGCGCTTCTGGGCATCCATCATGACCTGTTTTCATCTGAGGCGGAGCTGCAAGCCGCAGGCAAGCCGGAAGCGGCCGAGAAGTGGCTGCGCGAGCACGATCTGGTCTATGATGGTGTGCTTGAGGCGCCCAAGGGCAAGACGATTGAAGACTGGGAGCCGGTGGAACTCCCCCTGTTCCGGTCGACGAAATATGGCGACGATCAGGACCGCTCTATCCGCAAGAGCGACGGCAAGTGGACCTATTTCGGTGCCGATCTCGCCTATCACATGCAGAAGGCCCAGACCGCCGACGAGTTGATCGATATCTGGGGTGCAGATCATGCCGGTACCGTGAAGCGGATCAAGGCTGCCGTCGCCGCGCTTTCCGAGGGGCAGGGCAAGGTGATCCCCTTCGATGTCAAGCTGGTCCAGATGGTCCAGTTGCTGCGCGATGGCGAGCCGGCCAAGATGTCCAAGCGGTCCGGCAATTTCATCACCATTGCCGATATGGTGGAGGAGGTGGGCAAGGATGTGGTGCGTTTCACCATGCTTACCCGAAAGCCAGAAGCGCAGATGGATTTCGATTTCGCCAAGGTGGTGGAAGCATCGAAGGAAAATCCGGTCTTCTACGTCCAATATGCCCATGCGCGGATTCATTCGACCCTGCGCAAGGCGGCGATTGAGGGGCTGGCCCCGTCCGGCGAACATCTCGATCTGCTTGGCGCGGAAGAACTGGCGCTGGTGAAGCATGCCGCGCAATTCCCGCGTATCGTCGAGGCCGCCGCCGCCGCGCGCGAGCCGCACCGTATCGCCTTCTTCCTTGGGGACCTTGCGGCCGCGTTTCACGGTTATTGGAATCTGGGCAATGACGATCCTTCCAAACGTTTCATCCTGACCGATCAGCCCGAATTGACCGGGGCAAGGCTTTTCCTTGGCCAGCAAATCGGGCAGGTTGTGAAGAACGGTCTCAGCCTGCTTGGCGTCGAGGCTGTCGAGGAGCTGTAAGACATGGCGATCGGCGATCAGTACGGTGAAGATGGTGAGCCCTGGGGCGATGAGGCTCCGGCGGGCGCACCGGCAGCGCGGCTGGCGCTGGAGGACGGGGAAGAGCAGCTTCCCTGGCTGGAAAGCGACGAGGATTACGAAGATGAGGGCGTAGATATCGCCCGGATCGTCGCGATTGCGGTGATCGGCTTGCTGGCAGTCGTGCTGGTGGTCGGCGCGATCTGGTGGTTCACGCGTGAGCGTTCAGATTCGGCACTGCTGGCCGATGGCAGCACTATTTCCGCGCCTGAGGGCCCCTACAAGTCCAAGCCGGAAGACCCGGGCGGCAAGACCTTCGCCGGTACGGGCGACACCAGCTTCGCGGTGGCCGAGGGCAAGAGCCGCGAGGCCAAGCTGGCGGAAGACGATTTGCCGCGTCCCACCATCGATACCAAGGCCGCATCGCCCGTGTCGAGCGAAGATAAGATCGGCGGCGTCGGTGTGCAGGTGGGTGCCTATTCCAATCGTGAAAGTGCGGAGCAGGGCTGGCAGAAGCTGGCCCAGAAGTTCGAGGCGCTTCACGGCGTCAGCCACCGCGTGGTGGAGGGGCAGGCCGATATCGGCAAGGTCTATCGCCTGCAGGCCGTGGCAGCCGATCTCGCCGGGGCGAATGCGTTGTGCAACACCCTCAAGGCTTCGGGCGGCGCTTGCCAGGTCAAGCCCTGAGGCCCCTTTGCGGGGGTTGGCTCCAGCGAAGGTGAATTTCCACACCCGTGCAAGCGCCATGCTTGCGCAAGCGGCGCATTGCTGCGAGCGTTGAGGGCTATGACGCCTGCGATCTTCGGCCTTTGCGGACTTCGGCTGACCGCTGACGAGCGGGCGTTTTTCCGCGACTCCGATCCGGCCGGTTACATATTGTTCGGCCGCAATATCGACAATCGCGAGCAGCTTCGCGCGCTGACCGATGAGCTGCGTGCGATCCACGGGCGCGAGGATCTGTTCGTCTGCATCGATCAGGAGGGTGGCCGTGTTGCGCGGATGAAGCCGCCGGAATGGCTGGCTTTTCCGCCGGGCGAAGTGTTCGACAGGCTATACGATATCGCCCCTGCCAGCGCGATCGAGGCGGTGCGCAGCAATGCCCAGGCGCTGGGTATGGATCTGGCGGAAGTGGGAATTACCGTGGATTGTCACCCGGTTCTGGATGTCCGGCAGCCTGGGGCGAACGATGTGATCGGGGATCGGGCGCTGGGTAGCGAGCCGATGCGGGTGGCCGCTTTGGGCAAGGCGGTGCTGCAGGGGCTGGCCCGTGCCGGGGTGATCGGCTGCGTCAAGCATATGCCCGGTCACGGGCGCGCTTTGGCCGATAGCCACAAGGCTTTGCCGGTGGTGGATGCGAGCGAAAAAGCGCTGGAAACCGACCTTTTTCCTTTCCGGGCCATGGCCGATGCGCTGGTTGGGATGACGGCGCATATCCGTTACCGGGTGTGGGATGATGAGCAGCCCGGTACACTTTCGCCCTTTGTTATCAATGAGATAATCCGCCGGCGAATCGGCTTTGACGGGCTGCTTCTGACCGATGATCTGGACATGGAGGCGCTGAGCGGCACTGTGCCTGAGCGTGCCGTCCGCGCGATTGCGGCTGGATGCGATATCGCATTGAATTGCTGGGCGAAAATGGACGATATGGTGGGCATCGCCAAGGCTCTGCCGACCATGAGCGAGGCAAGTTCCGTCCGTTTCGAGCGTGCGCTCAAAGGCACTCAAGGCGCCCTCAAAGGGACCGAGCAGGGCGCGTTGCTGGCCCGAAGGGACGCATTGCTCGCACTTGTCGGGCAGTCTGCATGAGCGACCCGGAACTCTTCCCGGAAGCCGACATCCCGCCGCTGCCGCAGGATGAGGTCTGGGAATTTCCGACCGGCCAGAACGCAAACGATACCGAAGCCCTTTATCTGGAGCTGGATGGCTGGGAGGGGCCGCTCGATCTGCTGCTCGATCTCGCGCGGCGGCAGAAGGTCGATCTCAAGAGTATTTCGATCCTGGCCCTGGTGGACCAGTACATCGCCTATATCGAGCGGGCCGAGGCGCTGAAGCTGGAACTGGCGGCGGATTATCTCGTGATGGCGGCATGGCTGGCCTATCTCAAATCCGCGATGCTGCTGCCAAAGGAGGAGCAGGAAGATCCCAGTCCCGAGGAACTGGCGCTGCGCCTGCAATTGCGGCTTCAGCGGCTGGGCGCGATGCGCGAGGCTGCCGCGCGGCTGATGGGGCGCGACCGGATCGGGCGCGACGTGTTCCTGCGCGGTGCGCCCGAAGGGCTGCGGGTGGACCGCAGGAATCTGTGGCAATGCGAATGGTTCGATCTGATCCAGGCCTATGGCCAGGTGAAGGCGCGCACCCAGCCGACCGTCCATATGGTGCGCGACCGGATGGTGATGACGCTGGATTCGGCGCTCGAGCGGGTTTCCGCCATGCTGGGCGTCACGCTGGACTGGATGGAACTGCGCCAGTTCCTGCCCGGCGGGCAGGACGGGAAGCTGCGCCGCTCCGCGCTGGCTTCCAGCTTCGTCGCCGCGCTGGAGCTGGCGCGGCTGGGCAAGGCGGAAATCCGGCAGGAGGAGATTTTCGGCCCCATGCATCTCAGGCGGATCAAGGCATGAGCGAAGAACCGGCAATCCAGCCCCCCTCAGGGCCTGAAGCCCCAGTGCCTGAAACGGCAGGGCCCGAAACGGCACCGCCCGAAACCATCTCCCAGCCCGAGGCCGACGATCTGGTGCGCGCGGTGGAGGCGACGCTGTTCGCTGCCGAAGAACCCCTGAGCGTGGAGACCATCTCCGCCCATCTCGGCGGGGCCGAAGTGCGCGAGGCGCTGAAGGAACTGGAGGCGCATTATGCAAGGCGCGGCATCAGGCTGGTGGAGCGGGCGAAGCGCTGGCAGTTCCAGACCGCGCCCGATCTGGCGCATCTGCTGCGGCGCGAGCGCGAACATGCCCGCCGCTTGTCCCGCGCGGCAACCGAAGTGTTGGCCATCGTTGCCTATCACGAGCCCGTCAGCCGCGCCGAGATCGAGGCGGTCCGCGGCGTGCAGACCAGCAGCGGCACGCTGGACGTGCTGATGGAGGCGGGCTGGGTGCGCGTGGCCGGGCGCCGCGAAGTGCCGGGCCGCCCGGTGATCTATGCCACCACGCCCGAATTCCTGAGCCACTTCTCGCTCGAATCGCGGCGCGACCTGCCGGGGATCGACGAGTTGCGCGCGGCGGGTCTGCTCGATCCGGTGGACGATGCCTATGATGCGCTGATGGGCGGCGAAGGGGAGGCAGGGGCAGAAACCACGGCTGGCGGCGGGCCCGAAGGAATGGGCGAGGCGGATAACGGACCTGCGGGAACCGCACGGGAAGGCGCCAGCGCGCTGGATAAGCCCGACGAACTGGGCTAAGGGTCCGCCGGGTCAGCATCGGAGTTGCAAAGAATGAATATCGGGCCGGTTCAGATCCTGATTATTGCAGTGGTCATCCTCGTCCTGTTCGGCCGTGGGCGGATTTCGGAGATGATGGGCGATTTCGGCAAGGGCGTGAAAAGCTTCCGCCAGGGCCTGAGCGACGAAGACAAGCCCGCAGCCCCGCAAGCCAAGATCGAAGATGCCAAGAGCGAAGGTGCCAGGAGCGGGAACGGGCAAGCCGATTCCGCCGAGGCGAAGGCGCCTGACAATTCCACCTCCAACTGAATGAGGACGGGGGTTCGCCCCCGCAGGCACCATGTTCGATATCGGCGCGCAGGAGCTGCTGGTCATCGTGGTCGTGGCGATACTCGTCATCGGCCCCAAGGACATGCCCGCCGCGCTGAGGACGGCCGGCCGCTGGATCGGTAAGGTCCGGCGTGTTTCCAACCATTTCCGCGCGGGAATGGAAACCATGATCCGCGAGGCGGAAATGGAGGAAATGGAGAAGAAGTGGCAGGAACAGAACCGCCGGGTGATGGAACAGCATCCCGAGGCGGAACTGAACGCGGCCAATGGCGGCGGAGCCGATATGGTGCCGCTGGCACCCAGGGAAGAGGCCGCCCCCGGCGATGCGGCCACTACCGATACAGCCCACACCGATACAGCCCACACCGATACAGCGCCCGCTTCCGCCGAAGCGCGCGCTGCGGAAACCCCCGTGGCACTTCCCACAACACCCGCGCCCGATGCGGCGCCTGCCCCCATGCCGACCCCCGCGCCGGGCGATCAGGACAAGAGCTGAGCCATGGTGTTCAAGATCCGCGAGATTGACGATTCGCAGGCTCCGCTGCTCGATCATCTGATCGAATTGCGCGCGCGGCTGGTGCGCTGCGTTGCCGCGTTGCTGCTGGCCTTTGGCGTGTGCCTCTTTTTCGCACGGGATATTTTCGGCTTTCTGGTGCGTCCGCTGACTGCCGCCTTCCCGGCCGGGCAGGGCAGGCTGGTCTATACGAAGCTGTACGAAGCCTTCTTCGTGGAGATCAAGGTAGCGCTGTTCGCGGCCTTCCTCATCAGTTTCCCGATTATCGCCAACCAGCTGTGGGCCTTCATCGCGCCCGGCCTCTATGCGAAAGAGAAAAAGGCCTTCCTGCCCTTCCTCTTTGCCACGCCGATCCTGTTCACTGCCGGGGCCGCGCTTGCCTATTATGTGGTGATGCCCACGGCCTTCAAATGGTTCCTGGGCTTCGAAGGCACGGCTGGCGGACTGACGCAGGAAGCGCTGCCTGCAATGGGCGATTATCTCGATCTGGTGATGCGCTTCATCCTGGCCTTCGGGATCAGCTTCCTGCTGCCGGTGCTGCTGTTGTTGCTCAACCGCGCGGGGCTGGTCACGCGCGAACAGCTCAGTGGCGCGCGCCGCTATGTGGTGGTGGCGATCTTCATCGTCGCGGCCGTGATCACGCCGCCGGATGTTGCCTCGCAGATGATGCTGGCCGGGCCGCTGCTGCTGCTGTTCGAGGCATCTTTGGTGATGATGATGTTTTCCGAACGCAAGATGGCGAAGGAAAAGGCCGAGGAAGAAGCGGCCGAGGCTGCGGAAGCCGCTTCTGAGGCTGCGAAAGAGGGCTGAGGGTTCTCGGCTTGCTTCGTCACTACCCCTCATCCAACTTCGGCTAGGCTGCCTTGCAGCCAAGCCTGTGTATCCTTCTCCCATTAATGGGAGAAGGATGGCGTAGCTTGCCAGCTTGCTGGCTAGCGCAGCCTGGATGAGGGTGTTTCAAGGCCGCTGAAGTTCACCGCCCCTCGACTGTGTCCCCCAGATCGAAGGCTTTCAGGGCCTCCTCCTGCTTGATCTCGGGCGGCGGCGCAGTCGCGGCGTCGAACACTTGCGCGCCGTTGATCCACACTTGCAGCACCCTGGTGTTGCGGAGATCCTGCGTGCTGGCGAGCAGTGGGTCCTGGTCGATCACCAGAAAATCCGCTCGCTGGCCTTCCGCCAGCTGGCCGAAGCGTGTTTCGGCAAAGCCCGCATAGGCCGCACCGGCGGTATAGGCGGCCAGCGCCTGCTGGCGGGTGATGGTTTGCTGCGGCTGCCAGCCGCCGAAGGGCTGGCCGCTGCTGTCCTCGCGCGTCACGGCCACCGCGATCCCTTCGAAGGGGCGGGGCAGTTCCACCGGCGCATCCGATCCGAAGGCGAGCGTAACCCTGGCATCCTCCATGGAGCGCCAGGCATATGCACCGGCCAGCCGGTCGGGCCCCAGCCGCGCTTCGGCCATCAGCCGGTCGCTCGTCTGGTGAGTGGGTTGCATGGAGGCGATCACGCCATGTTCGGCAAAATGCGGAATATCCGCCGGATCGACGATTTGCGCATGTTCGATCCGCCAGCGCCGGTCGCCCTTATAGGTATCGTCCAGCTCGTCGATCGCGCTCAGCGCCTCGGCATTGGCGGCATCGCCGATAGCGTGGATTGCCACCTGGAACTTGTCGAGCGCGGCGCGGCTCATGATGTTGCGCAACTGGGTGGGGTTGAGCAATTGCAGCCCGCTGTTGCCCGGATCGTCGGCATAGGGCGCCTTGAGCCAGGCCCCGCGCGATCCCAGCGCGCCATCGAGGAACAGCTTGATGCCGTTGAGCTTCAGCCGGTCGTCATAGAGCCAGGGCGTGGGGCCCGGGCCGCCGATCAGGGCCATGTCCTCCACACTGCCGGCATAGGCCATGATGCGGATGCGCAACTGGCCGCTGTCGCCCGCGCGGCGATAGCTCTGCCAATCGTCAATCGCGATGCCCATGTCGGCCACGGCGGTCACGCCCTGCCGGATCAGCATGTCCTGCGCGGTGGCGAAGGCAAGGTCACGGTCCTCGGGGCGGGGTTTGGACACTTTTGCGGCGACTAGGGCCTGCGCATTGTCCACCAGCACGCCTGCCGGGGCGCGGGTGGCCCCGATGCGCAGGATGCGCCCGCCGGCGGGGTCTGCCGTCTTGGCGGTGACGCCTGCTATCTGCAGCGCCTTGCTGTTGGCCCAGCCCGCATGGCCGTCCACCCGGCTGAGCCAGATCGGGCGATCCGCCACGACGGAATCCAGCTCGGCAGCGGTGGGAAAGCGGCCAAGGCCCCATTTCTCCTGATTCCAGCCCGCGCCGATGATCCATGCCCGGTTGGGGAATTTGGCGGCATATTCGGCGATTTTCGCCTGCGCCTCGGCCAGCGAATTCGTGTCCGACAAATCCAGCGTCAGCGCCTTGAAGCCGATATCCATCAGATGGACATGGGCGTCGATCATGCCGGGCACTACCGTGCGCCCTTCGCCGTCGAAGTGGAATTGATAGGGGGTAAGCGGTTGCTCCCCGCGCTTCAGGATCTGGCGGATCACCCCATCGTCGCGGATCATCATCCCGCCGAACTGGGTGATCGTGCCGTCGCGCGACACGGAAATGCCGTTGATATTGTCGACCAGCGTGTCGGCCGCGGCAGGGGAGGCCGCGAGGACACATGCCGCCAGCGCGGCCGCCACGCGTCCGATCATTTGCCGCTGGCCTCCGGAAGGCGCCGGATCAGCGCGCTTGTATCCTGCCGTCCGCCGCCCATGGCCTGAACCTCCGCATAATAGCCGTCGATCAGACTGGTCACCGGAAGCTGAACGCCCAATTGCTCGCCCTCGGCCATGGCGATGGCAAGGTCTTTGCGCATCCAGTCCACCGCGAAGCCGAAATCGAACTCGCCCTCGGCCATGGTCTTCCAGCGATTGACCATCTGCCAGCTCTGCGCCGCGCCGCCCGATACGGCTTCCAGCACCTTGTCCATGTCGAGATCGGCGGCCTGGGCGAAGCGCACCGCTTCCGATACGCCCTGCAGCACGCTGGCGATGCAGATCTGGTTGACCATCTTGGTCACCTGCCCCGCGCCCGGCCCGCCGACATGGACGATCCGCGCGGCATAGGCTTCCATCACCGGCATGGCGGCGGCCAGCGCCTCGTCCGTGCCGCCGCACATGATCGACAGCTTGCCGCTCTCCGCGCCGGCCTGCCCGCCCGATACAGGAGCGTCCACGGCCAGAATGCCGCGCGTCTGCGCCTCGGCGGCAATGCGGCGGGCGATGTCGGCGGAGACGGTGGTGTGATCGATATAGAGCGATCCCGGCGCCATCGCCGCCAGCGCGCCGTCTTCGCCCAGCACTACCTGCGCCAGATCGGCATCGTTGCCCACGCAGGTGATCACTACGTCCTGCCCCGCGGCCGCCTCTGCCGGAGTGGCGGCAACCCGCACGGCCAGCCCTTCCTCGGCCAGCAGCGCCTGCCGCGCCTCGGCACGGGCGAGGGTGCGGTTGTAGATGGTGACGTCGTGCCCTGCACGGGCGAGGTGACCGGCCATCGGCCCGCCCATTACGCCAAGGCCAAGGAATGCGATCTTGCTCTTCTGGGTCATCGGTATGTCCTGTGCAGCGAGTTGGGTTTCAATGCAAATGCCCGCTCGGACTACGTGGCCGCCGCGCGATTGTCTGTTTCCCAAATGCACGCTTTTCCGTTACGGGCCGCACATCATGACCGAGACCACTGCACTGGATAAGCCCGCAGGCAGCCAAGAGCTGCTGACGATCGACGATGTTCGCGCCGCTGCCGAGCGGATCGAAGGTTCGATCGTGCGCACTCCCACCACGCGCAGCAGGACCCTTTCGGACATTACCGGCGCCAATATCTGGCTGAAATTCGAGAATCTGCAGTTCACCGCAGCCTATAAGGAGCGCGGTGCGCTCAATAAGCTGCTGCAGCTGACCGACGAGCAGAAGGCGCGCGGCGTGATCACGGCTTCGGCCGGCAATCACTCGCAGGGCCTTGCCTATCACGGCACCCGGCTGGGCGTACCGGTCACGATCGTGATGCCCCGCACCACGCCGATGGTGAAAGTGATCCAGACCGAACAGGTCGGCGGCAAGGTCGTGCTCGAAGGCGAGAGCTTCGACGAGGCCAATGAATATGCCCGCAGCCTGGAGAAGCAGCTGGGCCTGACCTTCGTCCATCCTTTCGACGAGAAGCAAGTGGCTGCGGGCCAGGGCACGGTCGCGCTGGAAATGCTGGCCGATGCGCCGGAAATCGATACGCTGGTGGTCCCCATCGGCGGCGGCGGGCTGCTGTCGGGCATGGGCACGGTGGCCAAGGCGCTGAACCCTGATATCAAGCTGTTCGGTGTCCAGCCGCGCCTCTATCCCTCGATGTATGCCAAGCTGAATGGCGAGGATCTGCCCAGTGGCGGCGATACTTTGGCCGAAGGCATCGCCGTGAAGGTGCCGGGCGAGTTTACCTCCAAAGTGCTCGAAGGGCTGGTCGACGAGATCGTGCTGGTGGACGAGGAGGCGCTGGAGCGCGCGCTGGCGCTGCTGCTGCAGATCGAGAAGACCGTGGTGGAAGGCGCAGGCGCTGCCGGTCTCGCGGCGGTGCTGGCCTATCCGGAGAAGTTCAAGGGCCGCAATGTCGGGCTGGTGCTGACCGGCGGCAACATCGACACGCGGCTGCTGGCCAATGTGCTGCTGCGCGATCTCGCCCGCTCGGGCCGCCTGGCGCGGCTGCGCATCTTCCTGCAGGATCGCCCCGGCGCCCTCTACAAGGTGATGCACGAATTCGACGCGCACCATGTGAACATACTGGAAATCTACCACCAGCGGATTTTCACCAATCTGCCCGCCAAGGGCCTGGTGACCGACATCGAATGCGAGGCGCGCGACCGCGAGCAGCTCGTTTCGCTGATCGATGCGCTCAGGGCCAAGGGTTATCAGGTTAGCGAAGTCGAACTCAACTGACCGATTTCGGGCCAAATGGCCCCGCCTGCCGCATGTTTGTGTAAAATTGTCCTTCGTAAACCATGATTCATGGTTAAGGTTGTTTCAACGAACGAGTCTCGGCGTCATAGTGCCGTTATCGCCAGTTGGCCCAACCCTGCAAGGAAGGCTCCGCAGCCACGTGACAGCACCGGTTCGCTTCCCCCGCTTCTTCGTGACGAGCCCGGCGCCGTGCCCCTATCTGCCGGGCAGGACGGAGCGTAAGGTTTTCACGGAACTGAAGGGCCCCAATGCCGATGCGCTGAACGAAGCGCTCGGCCGGATCGGCTTCCGCCGCAGCCAGACAGTGGCCTATCGCCCCAGCTGCAGCAATTGCCGGGCCTGCGTATCGGTGCGGGTGGCCGCGTTCGACTTCAGGGCGTCCAGCACCCAGAAGCGCAATCTGAAGCGCAATGCGGATCTGGTGGCGATCGAATGCCGCCCCTGGGCCACCAATGAACAATTCGAATTGCTGCGCCGCTATCTCGGCGCGCGCCATCCCGGCGGCGGCATGGCGGCGATGGACGAAGTGGATTTCGCCGACATGGTGGAACATACTTCGGTCACCAGTTCCATCGTCGAATATCGCGAGCTTGGCCCCGATGGGGAGCCGGGCCGGCTGATCGGCGCCTGCCTGACCGACCGGCAGAGCGACGGCTATTCGATGATCTACAGCTTCTACGAGCCCGATCACGGAGAGCGTTCGGGGCTGGGGAACTACATCATCCTCGACCATATCCGCCGCGCGACGGAAAGCGGCCTGCCTTATGTCTATCTGGGCTATTGGGTCGAAGGCTCGGCGCGGATGCAGTACAAGGTGCGGTATCGTCCGCTTGAACAGCTCACGCCCGAGGGCTGGGAACGTATGGCTGCGCACGAGCAGGAACGGCTGATCGCCGCCACTGCTGCTTCCGGCCACCACCGCCGCGCGATTCCGCTGGACGGTGGCAGCAAGGACGGTACGCCCGGCGGGCAGGGGCAATATCGCGTGGCTGGCGATGATGCCGAAGGCGGGCTGATTCAGCCAGCCGATGTCGCCGCACAGGACGCGTAAAGCTCCGCTTCCGCCGCGCGCCGGCGGATCAGCCCCTTGAGCACTTTCCCGCCTGCACGGGTCCAGCGCCCGAATTCGCGCCGGGCCTCTGCGAAATCGCCATCCACATGCCTGCGCGTCAGCGTGGCCCGGGCGATTGCGCCGGTATTGTAGTGAAAGCTCACCAGCGCATCGAATTGTTGCTGCGATGTGGGGGCATTGCCCAATGCGCGATCTACCGCGGCGGCAAAGCGGGCAAGGTCCGCTTCCAGCCGCGCATCGCATTGCTCGCGGGTCCAGACAGTGCCGGGGCCGATGGCAGATCCGGTTGCCCCCCAACCGATCGTCCAGGGATCGCCGCCCGTTCCGGGATCGGGATAGGCGCCGTAGTGACCATCGGCGCGCAGCCGTGCGCAGCCTTCAAAGCGTTGGATCAGGGTAATGCCATCGATGCCGATACGGCGCGGGCGGGCAACAGTTTCCATCGAATCCTCCATCCGGGCAGGACGGAACAAATAGTGAACATGTGAAGTTGTAGGAAAGATGTTTCTCCGGCCGGCCAAAACAAAAGGCCTGGAGGTTTCCCTCCAGGCCTTCTGAAAAGTCTGATCGCGGAGGCGGCTTAGCGGCCGGAACCCGGACCGTAAGTGATTTCCACGCGGCGGTTCTGCAGTTCGCGCACACCGTCGGCCGTGGGAACGCGGGGGCTATTCTCGCCGAATGCCTGGGCGGTGATGGCCCGGCCCGGAATGCCGTGGCGCACCAGATAGGTCTGCACCGCATCGTTGCGGCGCTGCGAGAGGGCGACATTGTAAGTGTCGCTGCCCGAACGGTCGGCATAGCCGGCCAGCATGATCGGCACATTGTTGCACGCGCCATAGGCCATCACTGCCGTATCCAGCACTGTCGCTGCTTCGGGTGTGACCTCCGAACGGTCCCAATCGAAGAATACGATATAGGGGCCCTTCTGGCACACCGGAGGCGGCGGAGGCGGCGGGGGAGGCGGCGGCGGGGGTGGCGCCAGGGCCGGCAGCGGAGGCCGCGGCGGCGGTGGCGGCGGGGCGGGGATCGGCGGCTCGGATGGGCCGAAATTGAAGGTGACGCCGCCCATCAGCGAATGGGTGCGCAGCTTGCCGTGGAACTCGTCTTCCAGACCATCGACGAAGGACACGTCCTGCACCTGCAGCATGCGGTACTTGATGCCCAGATCGATGTTCTTCGCCACGCGGAAGCGCATGCCGGTAAGAAGCTGCCAGGCGAAACCGCCATCATTGTCGTCGAGATAAGGGAGGGTATTGTCCGGATCGAGATTGACCGAGGCATAGCCCACGCCGCCGCCGGCATAGGCGCTCACCTGGCCGTCGCCCAGTTCGAACAGGCCGTTGACCATGCCGGTCAGGATGTTGACGTTGCCGTCGGCACCGAAATTACCGGCCGAGGTCTTGTCCGCATCCATGTCCTTATAGGCGACTTCGCCTTCGACCCGGATCACGCCGAAATCATAGCCGACGAAGCCATCGATATCGTAGCCTGCGGCGAAATCGCCGTCGATCACGCTCTGGTCGCCCGAGAAGACGACATCATCCGGAATGACGAAACCGCCATCGACGCCGGCATACATCTGCCCATCGCGCGCGAAGGCCGGTGTTGCGGCGGCAATTGCGATGGCGGCCACGCCCAGGCCCAGTGCAATTTTACGCATAGCTTATGACTCCCCCTGCAGGAATTGCAGCAATTGCCAGTAAAAAGGTTAATCCGCAATCATGCAGGTGTTGCGACTGCGAAATTAGCTCCTACATGCGCCGCCATGCGAAACCGGCCGGATTCCTCACTCAGCACCAGCAAGGTGACGCCTTGGGGACACGGTCGGCCAGCTTTGCACATCTGGAGGGTACGGTCCCTGTTGCACATGCGAACAGAATCGGCTTTTGCCATCCTCGTGCCCGAATTGGCTGCAAGTAGCGGCTCGTCCAACCCTGTTCGGCATTGCTGCGCCGCCAATAGGGACGGTGACGGAGGCAAGGTAGAAAGCATTTATGGCACGTGACGACAAACCGCTGCTGATCTGCGACCTCACCCAGAGCTATTCGCCGAATGGCGGGGGTGGGATCAGCACCTACCTCAGGGAAAAGCGCAATCACGTGCTGTCGCGGACCGATCACCGCATCCTGCAGATCGTGCCCGGCCCGGAAGACCGGATCGTGGAGAACGGGCGCAGCATATGGGTGGAGATCGGCGCCGAGCCTGTGCGCGGCAGCCCCAATTACCGCTTCATCATGCGCACCCGCAAAGTGCGCGAGGTGCTGGAGCATTATCGCCCCGATATCATCGAATCGCTTTGTCCCTGGGTTTTGCCCTGGACCGCGATCAACCATCGCCGCAAATTTCCCGAAACCACCCTGGTCGCGGGTTATCGCACCGATTTTCCCAATGCCCATGTCTATCGTGTGGGCAAGGAACTGGCGGGCGAGACGATCGCCTCGATGGCCCGCTGGCTGATCATGGGGTATGCCGAGATCACCTATCGCGAGTTCGACCGCGTTTACACGCTGGGCGAAGACGCGAAGGAGATGCTGGCTACCCGCAAGATCGACCGGGTGGATGTGCTGGAACTGGGCGTGGATCTCAGCCAGTTCGATCCGGCCAGGCGCGATCCCGATTTCCGTCACCGCATGGGACTGGGCGGGACGCATGGGCCGCTGCTGATCTATGCTGGCCGCATCGATAATGAGAAACGGGCCGACCGTGTGGTCGAGATGATGAAGCACCTGCCGCCGGAACTCGGCGCGGGTCTCGTCATGGTGGGTGACGGCAAGCTGCGTGACCGGCTGGTGGCCGAAACCGCTGGCATGCCGGTGGCGTTCCCCGGCTTCATGAGCAATCGCGAGGATCTGGCGCAGGCGCTGGCTTCTTCCGACATCTATGTTTCTGCCATGGCCGACGAGACCTTCGGCGTCTCGGTGGTGGAAGCGCAGGCCAGCGGGCTGCCCGTGGTAGGCGTCGCTTCCGGTGCCATGCCTGCGCGGGTTCCTCCGGGGCTGGGCCTGCTCGGCCCGGTGGACGATGTGGATACGATGGCGCGCAATGTGCTGGATATCTGGAACAGCAACCACGATGCGATCGGCGCTGCCGCCCGCAACCATGTGGTAAACCGCTATAGCTGGGACCGGACCTTCTACCGTCTGTTCAACGAGATATACCCGGTGGCTCTGGCGCATACCCGTCAGCGCCTGCGCGGTCCGGCCAGCGGCTGGCAGACCCGCCCGGCCTCGGAATTGCTGCGCGAAACGGTCTGAGGGAGCGGCGGCCCTTCAGGACCGCGCCGATTGCAGAAATAAAAAGGGCGGAGCCGCGAGGCCCCGCCCTTTCTCTTCCGCGATTTCCCCCCGGATCAAGCGGAAGGGGAGGCCATGCCTTTCGGCCGGCCTCCCGGTTTCCCAGCCCTTAGGCCGAGTAATACATATCGAATTCGACGGCCGACGGCGTGGTTTCCCAACGCAGCACTTCCGGCCACTTCAGTTCGACATAGGCTTCGATCTGGTCCTTGGTGAACACGCCGCCATCGAGCAGGAAGTCGTAATCGGCTTCCAGCGATTCCAGGGCTTCACGAAGCGAACCGCAAACGGTCGGCACCTGGGCCAGTTCGGCCGGGGGCAGATCGTACAGGTTCTTGTCCATGGCTTCGCCCGGGTGGATCTTGTTCTTGATCCCGTCGAGGCCGGCCATGAGCAGCGCAGCGTAGCACAGATAGGGGTTGGCCATCGCGTCGGGGAAACGGAATTCCACGCGCTTCGCCTTCTCGCCTGCGCCGTAGGGGATACGGCACGAAGCGGAACGGTTGCGGGCCGAATAGGCCAGCAGCACGGGGGCTTCGTAACCCGGCACCAGGCGCTTGTAGCTGTTGGTGGTGGGGTTGGTGAAGGCGTTGAGGGCCTTGGCATGCTTGATCACGCCGCCGATGAAATACAGGCACATATCCGACAGGCCGGCATAGCCATTGCCCGCGAACAGGGGCTTGCCGCCGTCCCAGATCGAGATGTGGGTGTGCATGCCCGAGCCGTTATCCTTCATGATCGGCTTGGGCATGAAAGTGGCCGTCTTGCCATAGGCATGGGCAACCTGATGCACGACATACTTGTAGACCTGCATGCGGTCGGCGGTGGTCACCAGCGTGCCGAAGGTCAGGCCCAGTTCGTGCTGCGCGGCAGCGACTTCGTGGTGATGCTTGTCGCAGGGCAGGCCCATTTCGAGCATGGTCGCGACCATTTCGCCGCGAACGTCCACCAGGCTGTCGACCGGAGCGACCGGGAAATAGCCGCCCTTGGCGCGCGGACGGTGGCCCAGATTGCCGGCTTCGTAATCGCGGGCAGTGTTGGTCGGCAGTTCGATATCGTCGATCTTGAAGCCGTTGCCGTCATAGCCGTCATAGAACTTCACGTCGTCGAACACGAAGAATTCGGCTTCGGGGCCGACATAGACGGTGTCGCCGATGCCAGAGGCCTTCACGAAGGCTTCGGCGCGCTTGGCGGTGGAGCGCGGGTCGCGGGCGTAGAGTTCACCGCTCGAAGGTTCGACGATGTCGCAGCAGATGATCATCATCGGGGTGGCCGAGAACGGATCCATATAGATCGCGTCGAGGTCGGGCTTGAGGATCATGTCGGATTCATTGATCGCCTTCCAGCCTTCGATCGACGAACCGTCGAACATCAGGCCGTCTTCCAGCTCGTCTTCGCCGAGCACAGAGGCAACCATGGTCAGGTGCTGCCACTTGCCCTTGGGATCGGTGAAGCGAAGATCGACCCATTCGATCTCCTCGTCCTTGATCCGCTTCACGATTTCCTTTGCACTGGGCATAACTCAATTCCTCCAATGGATTTGTTCGTATCGTTCTCCCGCCGGCGGGCGCGCCGTCGGTGGGGTGTTGGCTGAGAGGTATCAGATAGCGGCGTCGTCGCGCTCGCCGGTGCGGATGCGCAGGGCAGTGTCGACCGGAGAGACGAAGATCTTGCCATCGCCGATCCGCCCGGTCTGCGCGGCAGCCGCGATGGCTTCCACCACGCGTTCCGCCATGTCGTCGGACACGACGACGTCGAGCTTCACCTTGGGCAGGAAGTCGACGACATATTCGGCGCCGCGATAGAGTTCGGTATGGCCCTTCTGGCGGCCGAAGCCCTTGGCTTCGGTAACGGTGATGCCGGACACGCCGATTTCATGCAGCGCCTCCTTCACTTCGTCGAGCTTGAAGGGCTTGATGATCGCTTCGATCTTTTTCACTTGGTCCCAGACCCCTGTTACAATCTGCGCCGACTTCAAGAAGCCGAAGCCGAGGGAGTTCGAATTTCCCCGGCGATTTCATCTTCAAGAATCGTGCCAACACGACCAAGAATCATGCCAGGGGCTGGAAATGGGGCGTAGAAGATCGGCGGCCCTTGGGAAAGGGCGGATTCGCAAGATTGCGAAAGTCTCAAGGTTTCCATGGCAACAAACCCGCCCCGTGCCCGCGCCCGGGAATGGGCAAAATTCGGGCAGGAGGCTGCCTGAATTTTAGGCAGTTAACCTTGCTCAGAGCCGCAATCCGGCAGTTTCTTCCAATCCTGCCATCAGGTTGAGGCTCTGCACGGCAGCTCCGCTGGCGCCCTTGCCGAGATTGTCGAGCCTGGCGATGAGCCGTGCCTGCGATCCGTCGGCACTCGAAAAAACGAACAGCTCCATCCGGTCGCTGCCCTGGCTGGAGGCACGCAGCAGCAATTCGCCATCCGCCGGGCTTTCGCCCACGCTCACTATCGGGCTGTCGGCATAGAAGGTGGCGAGGCACTGGCGTAGTTCGCCCGCCGGGGCTGCGCCTTTCATGGCGGCGAGCGGCAGCGGAATTTCCACCACCATGCCGCGATGCGCCGCGATCACCGCCGGGGTGAACAAGGGGGGCAGGGCAAGGCCGCAGCGGGCCTGCATTTCGGGCACATGCTTGTGCCCCAGCGCCAGCGCATAGCCGCGCCAGGCGATATCGGTATCATCCTCGAACCGGGCAATCATGCCCTTGCCGCCGCCGGAATAGCCGCTCACCGCATTGCAGGTGTAAGGCCAATCGGCAGGCAGCAGCCCGGCACGCACCAGCGGGGCGAGCAGGCCGATGAAGCCGGTGGAATAGCAGCCCGGATTGGAAACGCGCATGGCTTCCGCCACATTGCGGCGGCCTTCGACCTCGGGGAAGCCATAGGTCCAGCCCGGCGCCACGCGGTGCGCAGTGGAGGCATCGATCACGCGAGTGGTGTCGTTCGCGATCAGGGAGGCGGATTCCCTGGCCGCATCGTCCGGCAGGCACAGGATCACGAAATCGGCGGCATTGAGCGCTTCGGCCCGGGCGGCAGGGTCCTTGCGCCGCGCATCGTCGAGCACGATCAGCGTGAATTCGCTGCGCCCGCCAAGCCGTTCGGCAATCTCCAGGCCGGTGGTGCCGGCGGCACCGTCGATGAAGACCGAGGCGGTCATGCGAAGGGGTCCAGCAATTCGCTGGTCTTCACATAGCCCACCGGACCATCGGGGCCCAGGCAACCCCAGGCCCAGGTCGCGTTACTGTCCAGCAGGTCGAAACGCTGGCCCGGCGAGAGATCATAGACGATCTCCGACTCATCGCTCGCCTCGGCACGCATATTGGCGCCCATGTCCCCCACCATCAGCGGCATCGGCTCGACATAGTGCGGCACGAAATAGCGCCCCGCCAGTGCGATATGCGCGATGTCTCCGCGCAGGGGCACCTTGCGCGGATCGGGCTTGGCGACCGGGCCGCTCAGGGCGAAGGGGCCCAGGTTCGAATTGTCAGTGGTCGAGGCGATAGCGTTCAACGAAGGGTCCGTATGCTGGCTGAATTTCGCGCGCGCTTAGACCGCAAGGGGCCGCGGGGCAAGATTTGCCGTCCTTTCACGCGCCATACCTGCCCTGGAGCATGTGCCATGCCGCGCGCAGACCCAGCGCTTCGCCGCCCTTGGGGCGGCCGGGTTTGGCCGTGGGGCGCCAGGCGAAAGTATCGAAATGCGCCCAGTCCACGCCTTCGCCCACGAATTTATCGAGGAACAGCCCCGCCACGCTCGCCCCGGCAAAACCGTTTTCTGACGAATTGTTGAGATCGGCGATGTCGGACTTTATCCATTCGGCATAGGGTGCGTGAAGCGGCAATTGCCACACAGCGTCATCATGGGCCTTGCCGGCCTCGATCAGGGCGCGGGCGGTTTCATCGCGCCGGGCCATCAGCGCGGGAAGGTCCGGCCCCAGCGCCACGCGGGCCGCGCCGGTGAGGGTGGCGAAGTCGATGATCAGGTCGGGCTCGCTTTCCGATGCGAAGGCCAGTGCATCGGCCAGGATCAGGCGGCCTTCGGCATCCGTATTGCCGATTTCCACCGACAGCCCCTTGCGCGATCTGAGCACGTCGCCCGGGCGGAAAGCATTGCCTGCGATGGCGTTCTCCACCGCAGGGATCAGCATCTGCAGCCGCACATTGAGCCCTGCGCCCATGATCAGCCGGGCCAGTGCCAGCACATGCGCCGCGCCGCCCATATCCTTCTTCATCAACGCCATGCCGCGCGAAGGCTTGATGTCGAGCCCGCCTGAATCGAAGCAGACGCCCTTGCCGACAAGGGCCAGCTTCGGTGCTTTCTCATTGCCCCAGACCAGTTCGATCATGCGTGGGGCATGGTGGCGGCTGGCGGCGCGACCGACGGCGTTGACCATGGGGAATTCGCTTTCCAGCCGGTCGCCCTTGGTGACGGAGATTTTCGCGGAGAATTCTTTCGCCAGCGATTCCGCCTCGGCCTCCAGCTGGGCGGGGCCCATGTCCTCTGCCGGCGTGTTCACCAGATCGCGGACCAGCGCCACTGCCCGTGCCTCTGCCAGACCGGGCTGGATCGCCTTGGCGGATTTGGTCAGCAGGATACGGTCGCCCTCTTCCTCCTTCTCCTTGCGGTAGCGGCTGAAGCGATATTGCGCGGTCTGCCAGCCATGCAGGGCCGGGCCGGGATCGTTGCCCATCAGGCGATAGGTTCCTGCGGGGAGCACTTCCGCCAGCTTGGCCAGGCACCAGCTTGAAAGCGACGCGGTATTGGCCACACCGCCAGCGGCGAACCATTTGTCACCATCCGGCACGATCACGGTCTGATAGCCGCCGGCAGTGAATTTCTGTGCCTCCACCGCGGCGCGCTGCGGCGGGCTGAGCGCCCTGAACCAGGCATCGAAGCTCTGCTTGTCGATGAGGTGAAGTGAGGTGGCTTTCTGGCCCCGGTCAGGCTGGATCAATGTATCCTTGTCGATCATAATACCCATCTGCATCACCTGCTGCCGAACCGCGAGGGGAAAATTCGATGCTTCTGCGTCCTGTAGCTACCATTGCCCTGTTCTCCGCCGCGCTTGCCGGTTGCTCGCCTTCCTCCCCTGCCGCGGAAAAGACGCCAGAGACGCCTGCCAGCACTGCGCCTTCCGAAAGCGCCAGTGCCAGCGCACCGGCTGCCGCGCAGGGGGAGGCGCGCAAGATCGCAAAGGCGAATGAAACTCTCGATTTCGAATATAGCTTCCCCGCGCAGGCAGATGCCATTGCGGGCCTTCGCGCTCTGCTGGAAGATCGCGCGAAGAAGGAAGGGGCGGAGTTCGAAAGCTCTGCCAGCGCAGGTCGGACGGATGCGGAGGCGAGCGGCTATCCCTTCCATGCCTATGGCTATTCCACCGATTGGCAGGTGGTGGCCGATCTGCCGGGCTGGCTGAGCCTTTCGGCCACGCACTGGGAATTCACCGGCGGCGCTCATGGCAACACCAATTTCGACAGCCTGTTGTGGGACAGGACGGCAGGCACCGCGCGCGAACCGCTTTCCTTGTTCACCTCGGTCAAGGCACTGGAGGCGGCGGCCCAGCCGGCTTTCTGCAATGCGCTCGACAAGCAGCGCGGGGAAAAGCGGGGGGAGAAGGTGGTGCGCAGCGCGGATGACTGGATGACGGCGTGCATCGGCTTCGATTCCGTTACGGTGATCCTCGGTTCGTCCAATGGCCAGACCTTCGACCGGATCGGATTCCTTGTCGCGCCCTATGCGGCCGGGCCCTATGCGGAAGGGGATTACGAAGTGACTCTGCCGGTAACGCCCGCCGTGTTGAAGGCGGTGAAGCCGCAATATCGGGCATCCTTCGCGGTGGGGAAATAGGCCCTGTCCTGCCCTCCGCAGAAGGGGGCGGGGCTAAACACTCGCATTTCCGGCCCGCAGTCGCTACATGGCGCGCCATGACCGAATACCAGACCATCACCGGAAACGAGACCGTCCTGCGCGACGGCACGATCAAGCTGCACGGGCCGGAAGGCTTCGAAGGGATGCGCAAGGCGGGCCGCCTTGCCGCGGAAATCCTCGACGCGATGGTCGATATCGTGAAGCCGGGCGTGACCACGGGCGAGATCGACGATGTGGTGCGCCAGATGACGCTGGATGGCGGCGCTGTGCCCGCCACCATGGGCTATCGCGGCTTCGCGCATAGCTGCTGCGTCTCGCTCAACAATGTGATCTGCCACGGGATTCCGGGCGACAAGGTGATCCGCGACGGCGACATCCTCAATATCGACGTCACCCCGCTGCTGGACGGCTGGCACGGCGATTCCAGCCGCATGTATATTGCAGGCGATGCGCCGCTGAAGGCCAAGCGCCTGATCGACGTGACCTATGAGTGCCTGATGATCGGCATCGAACAGGCCAAGCCCGGCGCGCGGCTGGGCGATATCGGCGCGGCGATCCAGGCCCATGCCGAAGCCCATCGTTACGGCGTGGTGCGCGAATTCTGCGGCCATGGCCTCGGCCGCCTGTTCCATGATGCGCCTGAAGTGGTCCATGCCGCGCGGGCAGGGACGGGGCCGGTGCTGAGACCCGGCATGTTCTTCACGATCGAGCCGATGATCAATCTGGGCAAACCAGGCGCGAAAATGCTCAATGACGGCTGGACGGCCGTCACGCGCGACCGCTCGCTTTCCGCACAGTTCGAACATTCGATCGGCATCACGGAAACCGGCTGCGAGATATTCACCCTGAGCCCCAAGGGGCTGGACCGTCCGCCTTACGCCTGAGCGGTGACGGGGCGCCGGATCGCGCCCGAAAGTGACGCAGAACAGCCCGCGAAACTTGTGACTTTCCGCTTCCGTCGAGGGGCGGAAGCCGCCTTTGCGCGAGTTCGGCGTGGCGCGCAAAAGGCCCGGAATTGCGCGGTTTTCCGGCTTGCTCCGCTCCCGGTTTCCGGCCTGCGACGTGGCTGGAGCACCTGCCTTGCCGATCATCGAGATGTGACTTTTCGCGCAGCGCGTGTCAGCCGGCGATTTTGGCTGGTACAGCCATATGCGCGAGGGCCGCTGCGGGGGCAGGGTGGAGAAGCGAAGGCTCATCTGCGGGTCTAAGCCAGATTTCGCCCATGTAGGAAAATGCTTTCAGGCCCTGGGTGCGGACCTAGCCCTCGCGCGAAGCCCGCACTGCCGCGCCGCCCGCGAAGGGGGCGATGGCCAGCAGCACGAGGCTGATCGCGGCGGTCAGCTTAATGCCGCTTTCGCCGCCGATGGAGAGCGCGCCTGCGCCGAAGATCAGCAGCGGCACGGCCAGCGGGATCAGCAGCAGGCCCGAAAGCGCCGCGCCCGCGCGCAGGCCCGCGGTCAGCGCGGAAATGGTCACACCAATGGCGGCAAGGCCGGGCGTCCCCGCCAGCAGGCCGAGTTCCACGATGTAGAGCGTCTTCCCGTCGATCCCCAGCAGGGCAGAGGCGGGCAGGGCGGCCAGCATCAGCGGCGGGCCGAAGCTCAGCCAGTGGGCCAGCACGCGCACGGCGATCACCATTTCTTCCGAAATGCCGCGCAGCGCCCATTGATCGAAGAAGCCCTGTTCCAGATCGGGCGCGATCAGCCGGTCGAGCGGCAGGATCGCCGCCAGCAGCGCGCCGATCCACGCCACGCCGCCGCCGGTGCGCGCCAGAACCGGCGCATCCGGCCCCACGGCGAAGGGATAGAGCATCGCCACGGCAAGGAAAAACAGGATCGGCAGCAAAGTGCCGCCGCGCCGCCCGCCCGGCAGGAAAGCCGCCAGATCGCGGCGCAGCAGGCGCAGCAGCGCGCTCATGCCACGAAATCCCGCAGCGGCAATTGCTGCATTCCCGCCAGCGCGAAGGTCTGGTGAGAGGCGACCACCGCGATCCCCCCGCTGGCGCAATGCTGCGCTGTCAGCCTTGTGAGCAGGTGGGCGGCACTGCTGTCCAGCCCGTTGAGCGGTTCGTCCAGCAGCCAGATCGCAGCCTGCTGCCCGAGCAGCCGGGCCAGCGCCGCACGTTTTCTCTGCCCGGTGGAGAGATAGCGCACCGGCACGTCCAGCAGGTCGGAAAGGCCCAGTTCGGCGGCACGCTCTCCCTCGTCCTCGCCATCGAGCGCGCTCCAGAAAGCGAGCGCCTTGCCCAGCGGGAGATGCTCGTCCAGCGCCAGCCGTTCATCGACCATGCCCACTACGCCTTCGCGCTCCACCGAACCGGCATAGGGGCGGGCAAGGCCCGCCAGAATGCGCAGCAGGCTGGACTTGCCGATCCCGTTCGCGCCCGCCAGTTGCAGGGCTTCGCCCGGGCCAAGCGCAAAGCCCAGTCCGGTGAACAGCAGCCGGTCTCCCCGGCGGCAGGCAATATTGCTGGCTGAAAGACGCGCCGCTTGCATGGCCAAGCCGCTTAGGCGAAAGCCCGGTGAGCGACAAGCAGAGGAGCCACGCAATGCCCATTCCGCAACTGACCGACGGAGAACGGATCGAGGCGCTGTCTCACCTGCCGGGCTGGGACTTGCATGTGGACAAGACTGCGATCAGCCGCAAATTCGACTTTCACGATTTCAGCGAAGCCTTCGCCTTCATGACGCGCGTGGCATTGCTGGCAGAAAAGCTGGATCACCATCCTGAATGGTCGAACGTCTATAACCGCGTGGAAATCACGCTCACAACGCATGACGCAGGCGGCCTTTCGGCGCGGGATATTGCGATGGCGAAGGCGATCGACCGGATTGCTTAGGGGAGGGGGCGGTTCCAGCGACGGGTTGAAGAGAACCTCACCCCTCCGCATCCTCATGCGCCTTGCTGAGCAGGGCCGCCCGCTTCCTCAGCTTGCCGGGCATCCATCGGGCCGCAAAGCGCATCTTCTTCGCGGTTTCGCCCACCACATAATGCACCTTGTCGCCATGGACGGCGGCCCAGGCATTGTCGGCCACCACTTCCACCGGCGTGAATTCCAGTCCGGCTTCCGCCACGACCTGCCGGATCGGCACATTGCTGCGGGAATTGGGGGAATGCGACAGCAGCGGCGTGTCGATAAAGCTGGGCATCAGCGAGCGGACCTTGATCCCGTCGGCCTTCCATTCGCCGTCGAGCGTTTCGGTGAGCGAGCGGACCCCGGCCTTGGTCGCGCCATAGATGCTCTGGCTGGGCATGCCGTAAAGCGCCGCGGCACTGGCGGTGTTGAGCAGGCAGCTTTCCGGCGCGCTGGCCTTGAGCCAGGGATAGACCGCCTGCGCGCCATAGATCACCGCCTTGAGATTGATGTCCAGCGTGCGGTCGATTTCCTCGCGCGAGAGGTCGGCCAGCGGCCCCGCCAGCGGCACGCCGGCATTATTGGCCAATGCGTCGATCCGCCCGCCCGATGCACTGGCGAAGCCGCGCAGGGCCTCGTCCCAGGCATCGCGATCGCGCACGTCGAAGCGGAAACGGAAGGCGCCCTCTGCCAGCAGATCGGCGGTCTCCTCCATTCCTCGCTCGTCGATATCGCCCAGGCCGATAGACCAGCCCTCTGCCGCAAAACGGCGGGCGATTGCCCGGCCAATGCCAGAGCCGCCCCCGGTGATGAAAATCGCGCGCCGCGCCATGTCCTCCGCTCCTCTCTCTTATGGTTTGAGGGAGGCATAATGCCTGCTGACAGTCCTGTCAGCAGCAGACATGCCCCGGGTTACAGGGCCGCATTATTATAGCAGTGCCAGGTGAAGATCGCGACCGCACCGCGATGGGGGCGCCAGGGTTCCGCCAGCAGGCGCACTTCCTTCTCGCTCGGCCGGGCATCCATTTGCAGGATCTTTCCGATCCCCGCCTGCACCGCAAGGTCGCCGGCGGGCCAGATATCGGGCCGCCCTTCGGCGAACAGCAGATAGATCTCCGCCGACCAGCGGCCCACGCCCTTGATGCGGATAAGCTGGGCGATGGCTTCCTCGTCATCTTCGGGCAGGCCGCTGAAATCCAGTTCGCCATCGGCCACCAGCTGGCAGAGCGAGCGGATATAGGACTGCTTCTGGCGAGAGAGGCCGCAGGCGCGCAATGCGTCGAAATCCTGCGACAGGATCGTTTCGGCAGGCACATCCGGGCCCACCAGCGCCTCCAGCTTTGCCCACATCGATGCCGCCGCCGCGACGCTGACCTGTTGGCCCACGATAGTGCGCAGCATGGTGGCATAGCCCCGGGGGCGGATGCGCGGTTCGGGGTAGCCGGCGATCTCGCGCGCTCGGGCAAATGCCGGTTCGCGCGCGGACAATTCGTCGATCCCGTGATGCAATAATTCCGCCGAAAGGCCCATAAATCCTCGCCACCTTCTTGCCAAAACCCGCCCCAGCACGTAGCAGCCCGCGCTGGTGGCCGACAGGCCGAAGGCTTCTTTTGAGACGATGGGGACGTGCATATGCCCAAGCTGATCGTGGTCAACCGCGCTGGCGAAGAAACTTCCGTTGAGGTTGGCCAGGGCCTGACCGTGATGGAAGCCATTCGTGATAATGGCTTCGATGAACTGCTGGCTCTGTGCGGCGGTTGCTGCTCCTGCGCGACCTGCCATGTGCATGTCGATCCGGCCTTCAAGGACCTGCTGCCGAAGATGACGGTGGACGAGGACGATCTGCTCGACAGCTCCGACCATCGCGACGAGAACTCGCGTCTGTCCTGCCAGCTTCCTTTCACTGACGAGATGGATGGCATGAAAGTCACCATCGCCGAGGAAGACTGAGGCAAGCCTGAGGCCGCGGCGCCCCCGGCAAGGCTGGGGCGCAAAGCCCGGCTAGGCGGGGGGCAAGCGCATTTGCATTGCGATGCGGCTTCTTGCGCCCTAACTCACCGTTCATGACTGGCGCGACCTACCGCAATACGCTCGACCTGATCGGCAATACTCCGCTTGTCCTGCTCAAGGGGCCGAGCGAGGCCGCAGGCTGCGAGATCTGGGGCAAATGCGAATTTGCCAACCCCGGTGCTTCGGTGAAAGACCGGGCGGCGCTGTGGATCATCCGCGATGCGGAGGCGCGGGGCGAGCTGAAGCCCGGCGGCACGATCGTGGAAGGCACGGCCGGCAATACCGGCATCGGCATTGCGCTGGTGGCCAATGCGCTGGGCTACAAGACGATCATCGTCATGCCCGACAATCAGAGCCGCGAGAAAATGGCCACCCTGCGCGCGCTGGGGGCCGAACTGGTGCTGGTGCCGCCCGCGCCTTACAAGAACCCCGGCCATTTCGTGCATACCAGCCGCCGCCTTGCGGAAGAGACGCCGGGCGCGATCTGGGCCAACCAGTTCGACAATACCGCCAACCGCAAGGCCCATATCGAGAGCACCGCCCCGGAAATCTTCGCCCAGCTGGAAGGCCGGATCGACGGTTTCACCTGCGCAGCGGGCACGGGCGGCACGATTGCGGGCACGGGCATGGGGCTCAAGTCGCTGGACGAGAACATCACCATCGCCCTGACGGACCCCTATGGTGCGGCGCTGTATAATTACTACGCCCATGGCGAGCTGAAGGCGGAAGGGTCTTCGGTGGCGGAAGGGATCGGGCAGGGCCGGATCACCGCCAATCTCGAAGGCGCGCCGATCGACACGCAGTTCCGTATCTCGGACGAGGAAGGTCTCGGCTGGGTGGGGCGCCTGTTGAAGGAAGAGGGGCTGTGCCTTGGCTTGTCCTCCGGCATCAATGTGGCGGGTGCCGTGGCGCTGGGCCGCAAGCTGGTTGCCGAAGGCAAGCCGGACGCGCGCGTTGCCACGATCCTGTGCGACACAGGCTTTCGTTATCTCTCTTCGCTCTACGATCCCGAATGGCTGGAGGCCAAGGGCCTGCCGGTGTTCGGCTGGCTCAGGTAAGCGTAAAGCTTGGAGCAGGCCTCCGCTTGGGCTAACACTCGGTCATGAGCAGCGAACCGCCGGTCGACCGCGATATCGAGGATGACGACGCTCCGCTCGTCAGCCGCAGCGGGACGCGTGCCGAGGCGATCAAGCGGATGCAGATCGGCATCGCCGGGCTGACGGGGATCATCCTGTTGGTCGGCTTGGCCAATATCATTCGCGATCGCGCGAATGAGTCCGAACTTGCCGCCGTTCCGGAGGCCGCACCGACCGTTTCGACACATGCGCCGCATGCTCCGGCCAAGGACCCGCTCGCCGATGCGGGGGTGGTTCCGGAACTGCCTGCCGATCCGGTCGCCGCGGCAAGCCCGGCTGCTACGGCCGCGCAAGGCGATAATGGCTCTGCCGCGCAGCCTTAAGCTCGGTATCCTGGCGTCCTTGCTTTTGCTCACCGCTGGATTGGCGGCGTGGTTCGTTGCCGCTCGCGCACCGCAGGAGCGGGAAGAACCGCTGGGCCTGTTCACCAGCCTGCCGATCTACTGGAATGAAGGGGCGAACCTGTCAGCGATGCTCGATCCTGACGCAGAGCCGCATTGGGCAAGGGCGCTTGTGGAGCAGCGGCGCGACCTGCGCCCACTGGACGTGCTCGCTCCGGAGGTGCTCGCGCCATTGCACGACTTGCTTGTCGCCCAGCCACGCGTCCTCGCACCGGCCGAGAATGTGGCGCTTGATGATTGGGTGCGCGATGGCGGGCGGCTGCTGCTATTTGCAGATCCGCTGCTGACACAGCATTCGGACTATGCCCTGGGCGACCAGCGGCGGCCGATGGATGTGGCCCTCCTTTCCCCGATTCTTGCGCGCTGGGGGCTAGTTCTGACGCATGACGAGCGACAGGGCGAGGGAGAGCGTCCGGTGGAATTGCTGGGAGGTCCGGTGCCGGTGGATCAGGCGGGGCACTTCATCCCGACCGCAACCGCGCCTGATGCCTCCAGCCAGTGCCGCTTGCTGGCGGGCGGGCTGGCAGCGGATTGCGTGATCGGGAAGGGGCGCGCCCTGGTTGTGGCCGATGCCGCGTTGCTCGACGGCCAGGGGCCGGATTTGGACGGCCGGAAGGCCGCGCTTACCCGTCTGATGGCGGCAGTTTTCGCGCACCACTGATTCCAGATCGGGGATTTTGCGGGATTGCGACTCCGGAATTTCGGGGATTCGCCCGCAAACCCTTGAATTTCCGTGGAACATTTGATGAACATTCATGGAGGGAACTGATCATTGATTTTCAAAAAATAATTATAAAACAATCAGTTAAACTTTAATCCCCGAATTTCCCGTGATTTTCCCTTTCATCCCCGCTTTGGGCGAGTTACACAATCTTTCCATCGGAAACCTGTTCTTGCTGCATTCCGCATTTGCGGAGTGGGCGGGCCGTGGATGAGCGCGGCCCCGGGCGGGGAAGTTTTGCCGATGAGTGAGGGTTTTTTGCCCGCAAAGGGGTGGGGCGAGTGTCTGGGGATCGGCAGGTAATCTACAGTGGCCAGGGTTTCTCGCTGAAGGGCGAGAAGGGCCGCTTCGTGCTGCCTCCCGCCTTCCGCAAATCCGTATCGGAATCCAGCGACGGCAAGGTCCTGTGCCTTGCCAAGCATGAGCGCTGGAATTGCCTGACCGGCTTCGGCCTGTCCCGTCGTGCCGAGCTTGAAACGCAGATCGAGCGCGAGGAAGAGCGCGCCATCCGCATGGGCCGCGATTTCGACCCTGATTTGCGGCGTATCCAGCTTTTCGGTTTCGTCGAGATCCCCTTCGACGCATCGGGCCGCTTCATCATGCCCGATCACCTTGCCGGGCTGGGCTGCCTGTCGGAAGGCGTCTTCTTCCAGGGCGCGGGCAGCTTCTTCACCCTGTGGAACCCGGAGCAGCTCTACGCCATGGGCGAGGGCTGGGAAGGCGCGCAGGCGGCCTGCCGTGCGCTGGCCGCGGAAAATGGCAAGGGGAAGAAGGCATGAGCGCCGCCCCGCATATCCCGGTCTTGCTGGATGAAGTGATTGTCGCGCTTGATCTGCGGCCTGGCGACGTGATTGTCGACGCCACTTTCGGTGCGGGTGGTTACACTCGCCGACTGCTCGATGCCGGGGCGATTGTCCATGCGTTCGACCGCGATCCCGACGCCATAGCTGCCGGTGCCGAATGGCCAGAAACCCGCGAAAATCCGCCACGTTTGATCCTTCATCCGCGCCGTTTTTCCGAGATGGCGGAGGCTATGGTGGAGGCTGGCGTGCCGGAAGTTGACGGCGTGGTGATGGATATCGGGGTCTCCTCCATGCAGCTCGACCAGGCCGAGCGGGGCTTTGCCTTCGCTTCCGACGGCCCGCTGGACATGCGGATGAGCCAGGATGGGGCCAGCGCGGCCGATTTCCTCAACACCGCCGACGAGGCGCAAATCGCTGATATCCTTTACCTTTATGGCGAGGAACGGCAGTCCCGCAGGGTTGCCCGCGCCATCGTGGCGGCGCGCCCGCTTTCGACTACGGCGGAGCTTGCGCGAGTGGTGCGCAAGGCGCTGGGCCACCGTCCCGGCGCCCCGAAAGACCCGGCGACCCGCAGTTTTCAGGCCATCCGCATCCATGTCAACGATGAGCTCAAAGAGCTTGAGAGTGCGCTGAACGGGTCCGAGCGGCTGCTCAAGGAGGGCGGAAGGCTGGCTGTGGTGAGCTTTCACAGCCTTGAGGACCGGATCGTGAAGCGCTTCCTGCGCGACGCCTCCGGTGCCGGTGCCAGCACTTCGCGCCACCTGCCTGCCGCCAATGACGGCCCGCCCCCCGCCTTCGCTTCGCTTACCAAGGCGATCCGTCCCACCGAGGCGGAGATCGCGCGCAATCCGCGTGCGCGTTCCGCCACTTTGCGCGCCGCCGTTCGCACCGGCGCGCCAGCAAGGGAGGCCGCGTGATGCAGGGTAGCAGGATGAGGAAGATCGGCTGGGCCGCTGTGCTGCTGACCTGCACCAGCGCCTATGGGGCGCTGCACCTCAAGGTCAATTCGGTGAAGAGCGAGGTCCGCCAGGCCGAACGGCGGATCGTGGCCCTGCGCGAGCAGAAGATGATGCTGGAAACCGAGTTCGAGACCCGGGCCAACCAGCAGCAGCTGGCCAATTGGAACGAAGTCGATTTCGGCTACAAGGCGCCCACTGCCGGGCAGTTCCTGGAAGGCGAGCGCCAGCTTGCCCAATTCGGCACGCCCCGCGCCAAGGGCGCGCCCGAGCCGATCACCGTGGCCAATGCGCCGACCGCGGCGGAAGACAGCTCGATCTTCCCGGCGATGGTCTCGCCCATCACCGGCCAGGCGATCGCCGCCGAAGTGCCGCGCGATCATCCGCCCCAGCCCATTGCGCGCGAAAATCTCTCCGCGCGGCTCGTCCGCCCGGCCCAACGCGTGAAGATCGGGCCAATCGCAGGGGAGGCGGAGTGAACGCACTCACCATCAGCACGGCAATTTCCACCGGCCGTGTCGAACTGGTCAACACTCGCCAGCGCTCGCTTTTCACTGCCCGGTTCCGTGTCTTGTGGGTGGTGGCGATCTTCACCCTGATCGCGCTGCTCGCGCTGATGCGCATCGCCTATATCGGCGTGGTCCAGCCGGGCCCGTCGCGTACCTCCATGGCCGAGGCGCTGCTGCCGCCGCGCGGCGAGATCACCGATCGCAACGGAGTGCCGCTGGCCCGCGCCTTTCCCGCCTATGCCCTGTGGTACAACCCCACTGCGCTGGACGACGGCGGTTCTCCGCTGGTGAAATCCCCGGCCGAAGTGGCGAAGGAACTGGTGCGCATCTTCCCCGACATGGATGCCGGATGGCTGGCCCGCCGCCTGTCCAACGGCAAGCCCGGCTATCTGCGCCGCCGCGTGCTGCCGGAAGAGGCGAACCGTATCCAGGAGATCGGCGAGCTGGCGCTGGAAGTCCCGCGCGAGGCCGATCGGCATTATCCCCAGGGCACCATGGCGGCCCATGTGCTGGGCTATGTCGCGGCCGACGGCCATGGCCGGGTGGGCATGGAAGACGTGCTCGACAAGCAGCTGCTCGATCCGGCGCAGCGCGGCAAGCCGGCCATGCTCTCCATCGACAGCCGCGTGCAGGGCGCGCTGGAGGATGAGCTGCGCCGGGGGATGCTGGCGGTGGACGCAGTCGGCGCGGCCGGGCTGGTGCTGGATGTGGATACGGGCGAAGTGCTCGCGCTTGCCTCGCTGCCGGAATTCGATCCCAACAAGATCGACGCGGCGGGCGAGAAGAACATGTTCAACCGCGTGACCAACCAGGTTTACGAGCTGGGCTCCACCTTCAAGCCGCTCAGCATTGCCGCTGCCATCGATGCCGGCGTAGTGACCGACCTGTCGCGCCGCTATCAGGCGAACCGCCCGCTCGAAATGGGTGGCTTCCGCATTCGCGACAGCCACGTTATTGGGGCGACCCTGAACGTGCCCGAAGCCCTGATCCATTCCTCCAACATCGTGACCGCGCAGGTTGCCGACGAATTGGGCGGCAAGGCGCTGCAACGCTATATGACCGATCTGGGCATGCACGAACGGCCCTATATCGAATTGCCCGCGCGCGGCTTTCCCATCTGGCACAAGGGCGACTGGCCGCGGCTGCGGACGATGACGGTCAGCTATGGCCACGGCATTGCCGTAACCCCGCTGCACCTTGCCAGCGCCTATGCCGCGATGGTGAATGGCGGGATCTGGCGCCCCTCCACTCTGCGCAAGATCGAACCGGGCCATGCGCCCAAGGGCCGCCGCGTGTTCAAGGCCAGCACCAGTGCACGGATGAACCAGCTCCTGCGCATGATCGCGGTCTATGGCACGGGCAGGAATGCCGATGCCCCCGGCTTCCGAGTGGGCGGTAAGACGGGCTCCGCCGAAAAGCCGGGCGCGGGCGGCTATCGCCGGTCCTCGCTGGTTTCCACTTTCGCTGCCGCCTTCCCGATGGATCGCCCGCGCTATGTGGTGATCGCCATGCTGGACGAGCCCAAGGGCACGGCGGCCAGTTCGTATCAGCGCACGGCCGCCTGGAACGCTGCGCCCATCGTGGGGCGGCTGGTCCCCCGGATCGGCCCGCTGCTGGGCGTGATGCCCGATGCGAACCACGATATCGATCTTTCGGATCTTGCCCCGCTGGTCGGCGGAAACAAGGAATGAACCTCGCCCGTCTGGCCGAAGCGGCGGGCATCGCCGCTGATAATCTTCCCGGCGGGACAGTGACGGGCTTTGCCATCGATCATCGCAAGGTGGCGCCGGGTACTGTGTTCGGCGCGTTCCGGGGTGCGAAATTCAATGGCGAGGATTTTATTCCCGCCGCCATCGCCGCCGGCGCGATTGCCATCGTCGCCCGGCCCGAAGCGATAGTGGAGGGCACGGCGCATATCGCCGATGCGCAGCCACGCCGCGCCTTTGCCCGCCTTGCCGCGCAGTTCTTCCAGCCCGTGCCCGGAACGATCGTGGCGGTGACCGGAACCAACGGCAAGACCTCCACGGTGGAGATGACCCGCCAGCTCTGGCGCATGGCGGGGGAGCGGGCGGCATCCATCGGCACGCTGGGTGTCACCACCCCGGACGAGAGCGTTTCCACCGGGCTGACCACGCCCGATATCGTCACTTTTCTGTCCAACATGCACGGGCTGGCGCAGGAAGGAGTGACTCATGTCGCCTATGAGGCGTCCAGCCACGGCCTGTCGCAATATCGCGTGGAAGGGCTGAAAGTGGCGGCGGGGGCCTTCACCAATCTGAGCCGCGACCATCTCGATTATCACGCGACGATGGAGGATTATTTCGCCGCCAAGATGCGCCTGTTCGATGAAGTGGTCGAAGATGGCGGCGCGGCAGTGATCTGGGCGGACGACGAATGGTCGGATCGCGCGGCGGATCATGCGCGCAGGCGCGGGCTGAAGCTGCTGACCGTGGGCGAGAAGGGGGATGGCATCCGCCTCGTCAGGCGCATTCCCGGCCAATTGGGGCAGGACCTCGATCTGGAATATGACGGCGCCGCCTTCAGGGTGAAGCTGCCGCTGATCGGCGGATATCAGGCCGCCAATGCGCTGGTTTCGGCCGGGCTGGTGCTGGCGACCGGCGGCGACGCCCGGGCTGTTTTCGATGCGCTTTCCCGCCTGCAGCCGGTGCGCGGGCGGCTGGAACGCGCGGCGATCAGCGCGGCGGGCGCTCCGGTCTATGTCGATTACGCCCACACGCCCGATGCGCTGGAGGCGGCCGTTGCGGCGCTGCGCCCGCATGTGGAAGGCCGGCTGATTACCGTCTTCGGCGCGGGCGGGGATCGCGATACGGGCAAGCGCGCGCAAATGGGCAGGGTGGCGGCCCAGGCTTCGGACGTGGTAATAGTCACCGATGACAATCCGCGTAGCGAAGACCCGGCGGCGATCCGCGCCATGGTGCTTTCGGGCGCCGAGGGCGCGCGCGAAATCGGGGATCGGCGCTCTGCCATCGCGGCCGCCATTGCCGAAGCAGGCCCCGGCGATATCGTGCTGATCGCGGGCAAGGGCCACGAACAGGGCCAGATCATCGGTGCGGGAGACGAGATGCAGATCCTTCCCTTCGACGACGTCGGCGTGGCGCGCGAATGCGCCGGGCAGGGCGCCTCCTCCCCATCGGGAGGCGCTGCGTGATGGCTTCTCACCCCTTACCCATCGCCTGGCTTCCCCAGACCTCCGACGCGCTGCCGCTGGCCTTGTGGGATGCGGTTTCCATTGCCGTGGCTACGGGCGGCAAGCCCAGTGGCCAGTTCCAGGTTTCCGGCGTGGAAATCGACAGCCGTGATGTGGTGAAGGGCGATCTGTTCTTCGCGCTGAAGGGCGAGACGAGCGACGGGCATGATTATCTGGACAAGGCCTTTGCCAATGGCGCCGCCGCCGCAGTGGTGAATCGGCCGATCGCCAAGCCCCATATCCTCGTCGAGGATACCTCAAGAGCGCTTGAGCTATTGGCAAAAGCCGCGCGAAACCGCGTTTCCGCCAGGATAATCGGCGTTACCGGATCGGTCGGCAAGACCGGGGTGAAGGAAGCGATCTTCGCCGCGCTCGACCGGGCCAGCAGGGGCGCGGCGCATCGTTCGGTGCGCAGCTACAACAATCACGTGGGCGTGCCGCTCAGCCTTTCGCGAATGAATTCACGCAGCAAATTCGGCATCTTCGAAATGGGTATGAACCATGCCGGGGAAATCGCTGCATTGACGGCACAAGTGCGCCCGCATGTGGCCGTCATCACCACCATCGCGCCCGCCCATATCGAGATGCTGGGCAGCGAGGAGGCGATTGCCGACGCCAAGGCGGAAATCTTCGCTGGGCTGGAAGCAGGCGGCACGGCGGTGATCCCGGCGGACAGCCCGCATTTCCAGCGGCTAAAACAGGCTGCGCTGGCGGTGGGAGCCAAAGTGGTTTCCTTCGGCAGGGCGGCCCATGCCGATGTGCGCCTGCTCGATGCGATCCCGCAGGCCAATGGCGGCTCGCTGGTGACGGCCGATCTGGGCGAAAACCGCCTGTGCTATACCGTGGCCGAACCGGGCGAACATTGGGTGGCCAATTCGCTGGCCGTGATGGCGGTTGTGCGCGCGGTGGGCGGCGATCTTGGCGCGGCGGGGCTTTCGCTGGCCGAGATGGGCGGGCTCAAGGGGCGCGGCGCGCGCCATCGCATTGCCGCGCCGGGCGGGCAGGCGCTGCTGATCGATGAAAGCTACAACGCTAATCCGGCCTCGATGCGAGCCACGCTGGCGCAATTGGGGCAGACGCCCGCCACGCGCCGTATCGCCGTACTCGGCTCGATGCGCGAACTGGGCGATCTGGGCCCGGCCTTCCACACCCAGCTGGTCGAGCCGCTGGCGGCTGCGAATGTCGACTTTGCCCTGCTGGTGGGTGCGGAAATGGATGCGCTGGCGCGTGAGTTGGGGAAAGGCGCCGCAAACGCGCTTGGCAAGCCGATTCGCTTCGCGCATTGCGGTTCTCCGGAGGAAGCCATCGCGGCGCTTGAGGAGGACGGCCTCACGGGGGGCGACGCGGTGTTGGTCAAGGGATCGAATTCGGTGGGGCTGGCCCGGGTGGTCGCCCATTTCACCGGGGCCAATTTCGCCGGAGCCGGTACCGCCGGGGGTCGCAAGGAAGACTGATGTTGTATCTCATCGCACAATGGCTGGATTTTGAGGGACCGGCCAATCTCGTGCGCTACCAGACCTTTCGCGCGGGTGCCGTGCTGATCACGGCGTTGCTGATCGGGCTCGTGATCGGCCCGCGCTTCATCAACATGCTGCGCATCCGGCAGGGCAAGGGGCAGCCGATCCGCGAGGACGGCCCGCAGACCCATCTGGCCAAGCGCGGCACGCCCACCATGGGCGGTCTGATGATTCTCGTCTCGCTGATGCTCTCCATGCTGTTGTGGATGAATCTGGCCAGTCCCTTCGTCTGGGCCTGCATGGCCGTGACGGTGGGCTTCGGCCTGATCGGCTTCCTCGACGATTACGACAAGGTGACCAAGCGCAGCCACAAGGGCGTTTCGGGCAAGGTGCGTCTGGCCGCGGAATTCGCGGTGGCCGGGGTGGTGAGCTGGATCATCGTCAGCCAGATCAACACCAACCTTTACGTGCCGTTCCTTTCGGGCGTCAGCATTCCGCTGGGGCCGTTCTATTACGTCTTCGCCGCCACGGTGATCGTGGGCTTCGGCAATGCGGTGAATTTGACCGACGGGCTGGACGGCCTTGCCACCATGCCGGTGGTGATCGCGGCGGGCGCCTTCTCGCTGATCTGCTACCTCGCGGGCCGCGTGGACTATGCGACCTATCTGGGCATTCCCCATGTGCCGGGCGCGGGCGAACTGGCGATCTTCTGCGCCGGGATCATGGGCGCGGGCCTCGCCTTCCTGTGGTTCAACGCGCCGCCCGCCGCCGTGTTCATGGGCGATACGGGCAGCTTGGCCCTGGGCGGCGCGCTGGGCGCCATCGCGGTGGCCAGCCATCACGAGATCGTGCTGCTGGTGATCGGCGGGCTGTTCGTGCTCGAAACGGCCTCGGTCATCATCCAGGTGTTCTTCTTCAAGCGGACCGGCAGGCGGGTATTCCGCATGGCGCCGATCCATCATCATTTCGAACAGCTCGGCTGGCCTGAATCGACCGTGGTGATCCGTTTCTGGATCATCTCGATCGTCTTCGCGCTGGCCGGCCTCGCAACGCTCAAGCTCAGGTGATCCGCTCAAACCACTTTTCCGGCAAGCGTTACGCCATTCTCGGCCTCGCCCGATCGGGGCTTGCGGCGGCCGAATGCCTGCTGGCCAGCGGGGCCGAAGTCGTCGCGTGGGACCGGCAGGACAATGCCCGCGCGGCCGTGGAAGGGCGCGCGCGCCTTGCCGATCCGCTGGAGATCGACCTTACGGGGTTCGACGGTGTGGTCGTCTCCCCCGGCGTGCCGATCAATATCCACCCCATCGCCCAGCGCGCGCGCGAGGCGGGGGTACCGCTGATCGGCGATATCGAATTGTTCGCCCTTGCCCGGGCCGATCTTCCGCCACACCGCGTGGTGGGGATCACTGGCACCAACGGCAAATCCACCACCACCGCGCTGGTCCGCCATCTGCTTGAAGGCGCGGGGATTCCGGCGCGGATGGGCGGTAATATCGGCCTGCCGATCCTGGCGCAGGAGCCTTTGCCCGAAGGCGGGGTCTATGTGCTGGAGCTTTCGAGCTACCAGATCGACCTGACCTTCTCGCTGCGATGCGAGGCTGCGGCGCTGACCAATATCACGCCCGACCATCTCGATCGCTATGCCGGGTTCGAAGCCTATGCCGCCTCCAAGGCGCGGCTCTTCGCGATGCAGGATGCGGATCAGTTCGCCGTCTTCGGCTGCGACGATGCGCCCACTCGCGCGGTCTTCGCGGCCGAGCGCGCCCGCCGCCCCGCTGGCCGCGTAACCTGCGTCGACAAGCCCGCGATCCTGCCGCACCAGCCGCATTGGCCCTCGCTGCAGGGCCCCCACAATCTGGAAAACGCCGCCATCGCCACCGCGCTGGTGGAGGAACTGGGCGTCACTCGCGAGCAGGTGCTGGCCGGGCTGGCGAGCTTCCGGGGGCTGCCGCACCGGATGGAGCAACTGGGCGAATATCGCGGCGTATTGTTCATCAACGACAGCAAGGCCACCAATCCGGCCTCCACTGCCCCGGCGCTGGCAGCCTATCCGCCGCGCCCCGGCCCCTCCGGCCCCGAAAAGCGCATTCACTGGATATTGGGCGGCCTGCCCAAGGGCGAAGATCTGGGCGAGTGCGAGCGCTATTTCGGCAATGTCGCCGCTGCCTATACCATTGGGGAAGCAGGGCCGCATTTTGCCGAGATTCTCGATCCCGTGACCCATGTGGAACGCTGCGAGATGATGGCCGAAGCCGTGCAGCGGGCGATGGAGGCCGCACGGCCGGGCGATGTGATCCTGTTCTCGCCCGCCTGCGCCAGCTTCGACCAGTTCCGCGATTACGAGATGCGCGGCGATGCCTTCCGCGAGATCGCGGCCTGCCTCACCCATGGGGAGGTCGGCTCTTGACCGTAACTCCGCAAATCCAGCAACCTTATGTCCCGCGCCCGGGGGAGCGGGCACCCCAATCCGCGCGGATGCGGCTCGACAAGCGCAGCCAGCTGCGCATCTGGTGGCGCGAGATCGACCGGGTGCTGCTGGTGATGGTCCTGCTGCTGATGGCGGTCGGCACCGTGGCCGTGGCCGCGGCTTCACCCGCCAGCGCCCGCCGCCTTTCGACTTCGGCGGTGAAGCTGGACGATCTCTATTTCTACTGGCTGCATTTGCGCTGGCAGTTCCTGGGCATATTGACGATGCTTGGCGTATCAATGGCACCCAGGGACTGGGCGCGGCGTGGCGGGATCGTGCTGTGCGCGGCGATGCTGGCGGGGCTGATCCTGGTGCCGTTCATCGGCGCGGAAGTGAACGGCGCCAAACGCTGGCTGCGCTTTGGCATCAGCCTGCAGCCGTCCGAATTCCTCAAGCCGGCCTATGCCATTACCATGGCGTGGATTCTTTCCTGGCGGGTGCGCGACCCGCGCCTGCCGGTGATCGCCATCGCCAGCGGACTGATGGGGCTGATCGTGGCGCTGCTGATGATGCAGCCGGATTTCGGCTCTGCCATTCTCTATGTCGGCTGCTGGGCGGTGCTGGTGCTGCTTTCCGGTATCGACATGCGCCGCATCGGTGCGCTGGCCGGCGCGGGCATGGCCGGCATCGCGGCGACCTATCTCCTGTATGACAACGCACGCCACCGTATCGATGCCTTCCTCGGCGGCGGCACTGCCTATGATCAGGTGGACCTGGCCCGCCGTGCCCTGATGGGCGGCGGCTGGACAGGCAGCGGGTTATGGCTGGGAATGCGCAAGCTTTCCCTGCCCGAAGCGCATACGGACTATATCTTTTCCGTCATCGGCGAAGAATTCGGCCTGCTGATCTGCGGCCTGGTGGTGGTGATCTATCTGGCGATCATTACCCGGGTGCTGGTGCGGCTGGTGAATGAGGAGGATCTGTTCACGATCCTCGCCGCTTCGGGCCTTATCTCGCTGATCGGTGGGCAGGCCTTCATCAATGTGCTGGTCAACCTGCAGCTCTTCCCGTCCAAGGGCATGACCTTGCCGCTGGTGAGCTATGGCGGGTCTTCCACGATTGCACTGTGCCTAACCGTAGGGCTGATGCTGGCCTTGACGCGGCGCAACCCCTATCTCAGCCGCGACCGGTTCGATCTCATGGCGGCTCTCGCCAGGGAAGATGGCCGCAGGCATGGCAGGGCCAAGGGAGGGCGGCGTTGAGTTCCGCTTCGAAACATTACGTACTCGCCGCCGGGGGAACCGGCGGACATCTTATCCCCGCCTTCGCGCTCGCTACGGAGCTTGAACGGCGCGGGCATCATGTTGCGCTGATAACGGATGAACGGGGCGCGGCGATCCCGGGCAAGCCCGATTTCCTGCCTGCCCATGTGCTGCCCGCCGGGCGTTTCGGCAAGAATCCGTTCAAATGGATCGGCGGCGCGCGGGCCGTATGGCAGGGGCGCCAGATGGCGCTGCGGCTGTTCGAGGCGTTCGAGCCTTCGGCCGTGATCGGTTTCGGGGGCTATCCCGCGCTGCCCGCACTGCTGGCGGCAACTTCTGCCGGCATCCCCACGATCATTCACGAACAGAACGCCGTGCTCGGCCGGGTGAACCGGCTGCTGGCAGGCAGGGTGAACGCCATCGCCGCGGCCTATCCGCAGGTGGACCGGCTGAAGGCCAGGTGGAACGAGAAGGTGCATCTGGTGGGCAATCCGGTGCGGGCCGAAGTGCTTTCCCTGCGCGACGAACCCTATCCCCCCTTCAGCGAGGATGGGCTGTTGCGCGTGCTGGTGACGGGCGGCAGCCAGGGTGCACGTGTATTGTCGGATGTGGTGCCCGATGGGTTCTCCATGCTCCAGCCTGCGCTGCGATCCCGCCTGCAAGTGACCCAGCAATGCCGCCCGGAAGATCTGGAGGCGGTGCGCCAGCGCTACGCCAGCCACGGCATTCCGGCAGAACTGGGCACTTATTTCGAGGATATGGCCACCCGCCTCGCCGATGCGCATCTGTTCATCGGCCGTGCGGGCGCCTCCACCATCGCCGAGCTTACTGCCGTTGGCCGCCCGGCCATTCTGGTGCCCTTGCCTATCGCGACCGACGATCACCAGACGGCCAATGTCCGTGAAATGGTGAAGGCGGGCGGCGCGCGCTCGATCCGGCAGAGCGGCTTCACCGCCAAGGAACTGGCCAAGCAGATACAGGCCATGGCCCAGCATCCTGAAA
Organism: Sphingomonadaceae bacterium; assembly: GCA_035497315.1. GTDB lineage: Bacteria > Pseudomonadota > Alphaproteobacteria > Sphingomonadales > Sphingomonadaceae > Andeanibacterium. The sequence goes on along the minus strand of DATJDU010000103.1, from coordinate 11,780 downwards.
CCCTGGCAAATGCGGCCCATGCCGCCTGGAATTGCGGCCGCCCCAATGCGGCGAAGGATCTTGCCGATCTGGTGGAGAGCTTCGGCGGCGCGCCTCTGATGGATGTGATCCGCATGAACGGCAATGAAGCGAAGCCCAATGGCCGCGAGGCTCTGGCCCGGGAGTCGGCACAATGAAAGGGGTGGGCACCGATATCGGGACGATCCACTTCGTCGGCATCGGCGGCATCGGCATGTCCGGTATTGCCGAGGTGATGAAGAACCTGGGCTATGAAGTTCAGGGTTCGGATATTGCAGAAGGTCCGTCGGTAGAACGGCTGCGCGCGCGCGGGATCAAGGTGATGATCGGCCATGCGGCGGAAAATCTGGGCGATGCCGCAGTGGTGGTGACGTCCACCGCCGTGCGCCGCACCAATCCGGAAGTGGCCGCCGCGCTGGAGAATCGCATCCCCGTGGTCCGCCGGGCAGAAATGCTGGCCGAACTGATGCGGCTGAAGAACACGGTCGCTGTTGCCGGCACCCACGGCAAGACGACGACCACCAGCATGATCGCAACTTTGCTGGATGCGGGCGGGATCGATCCCACCGTGATCAATGGCGGGATCATCGAAAGCTACGGTTCCAATGCGCGGCTGGGCGCCAGCGACTGGATGGTGGTGGAAGCCGACGAGAGCGACGGTTCCTTTCTGCGGCTGGACGGGACCATTGCGGTCGTCACCAATATCGATCCCGAGCATCTCGACCATTATGGCTCGTTCGAGGCGGTGAAGAAGGCCTTTGTCGAATTCATCGAGAACGTGCCTTTCTATGGCGCGGCCATCTTGTGCATCGATCACCCGGAGGTTCAGTCCGTGGTTGGCCTCGTGCGGGATCGGCGCGTGGTGACTTACGGCTTCTCGCTGCAGGCCGATGTGTGCGGCGTGAATGTGCGGCCCGCAGGCGGCGGCAATGTGTTCGATGCGGTGATCCGCCAGCGCGGGCAGGAAGATCGCCGGATCGAAGGCGTGAAGCTGCCCATGCCGGGGCGCCATAATGTCCAGAATGCGCTGGCGGCGATTGCCGTGGCGGTGGAAATGGGCTGCCCGGACGATGTCATCCGCACCGGCTTTGCCAAGTTCGGCGGAGTGCGTCGCCGCTTCACCAAGGTGGGCGAAGTGGATGGGGCGAGCGTGATCGACGATTATGCGCACCATCCGGTGGAGATCAGGGCGGTGCTTTCCGCTGCGCGCGAGGCCACGCAGAACCGCGTGATCGCCGTGGTCCAGCCGCACCGCTTCACGCGCCTGCGCGACCTGATGGAAGAATTCCAGACCTGCTTCAACGATGCCGACATGGTGTTTGCGGCGCCGGTCTATCCTGCGGGCGAGAGCCCGATCGAGGGTGTTGACAGCCATGCGCTGGTGAGCGGGATCAAGGCGCGCGGGCACCGCTCCGCCGCCGAGGTTTCGGGCGCAGGCGAATTGGCCGAAGTCCTTTCCGGCATTGTCGAACCGGGCGACATCGTGGTTTGCCTTGGCGCGGGCGATATCACCCGCTGGGCCGCCGGCCTTGCCCCGGCGATCGCGGCGAACAGGGGCAAGGCGCCATGACAAGCGCCCCTTTTTCCGAAATCGATGAAGTGATGGTGTGTTCGCACCTTCCGGTGAAGAACCTGCGCGGCAAGCTCACCCCCAATGCGCCGCTGGCGCCGCTGGTGTGGTTCAAATCGGGCGGAGCGGCGGACTGGCTGTTCGAACCTGCGGACCTTGAGGACCTCGGATCGTTCCTGTGCCAGCTTGGCGGGCAGGTGCCGGTGATGGCGCTGGGCCTGGGCTCCAACCTGATCGTGCGCGATGGCGGAGTGCCGGGCGTTGTGATCCGGCTGGGCAAGCCTTTCGCGAAGGTCGAGCGGGAGGGTGAGACCATTCTGCGCTGCGGCGGCGGGGCGAGCGGCATTCTGGTGGCTTCCACCGCGCGCGATGCGGGGATCGCCGGGCTGGAATTCCTGCGCGGCATTCCGGGTACGGTCGGCGGCTTCGTGCGGATGAACGGCGGCGCCTATGGCCGCGAGGTTTCGGACATTCTGGTCGATTGCGACGTGATGCTGGCCGATGGGGGCTTTGTCACCCTGACGCCGGACGAATTGCATTATTCCTATCGCCATTCCGCTTTGCCGGATGGGGCAATCGTGGTTTCGGCCCGTTTCCGGGGCCAGCCGGGCGATCCGGCGGCAATCGGCGCGGAAATGGACCGCATCGCCGCCGCGCGCGAGGAATCGCAGCCGCTCCGCTCCAAGACGGGCGGATCGACTTTCAAGAACCCCGAAGGCGACAAGGCATGGCGGCTGGTCGATGCCGCCGGTTGCCGGGGTCTGGCCATGGGCGGCGCACAAGTGAGCGAGAAGCATACCAATTTCCTGATCAACACCGGCCGCGCCACCAGTTCCGATATCGAAGGGCTGGGCGAGGAAGTGCGCCGCCGCGTGTCCCAGAGCCAGGGCGTTGACCTGCAATGGGAAATCCAGCGCGTAGGGAGGCCGTAAGATGGGCGCGCTTCCCAAGCTTCATATCGCGGTCCTGATGGGCGGGTGGGCCAATGAGCGGCCCGTTTCGCTGATGTCAGGCAAGGGCGTGGCCGATGCGCTGGAGGCGCGCGGTCACAAGGTGACGCGGATCGACATGGATCGCAGCGTGGCCGCAAAGCTGGCCGGGGCGGCGCCCGATGTGGTGTTCAACGCGCTGCATGGCGTGCCGGGGGAAGACGGCACGGTGCAGGGCATGATGGACCTGATGGGCATTCCCTATACCCATTCGGGCCTCGCCACTTCGGTGATCGCGATCGACAAGGAACTGACCAAGCTGGTCCTTGTCCCCCATGGCATTCCCATGCCGGGCGGGCGCATCGTGCAGTCGGAAGAACTCTATGAGCGCGATCCCCTGCCGCGCCCCTATGTGCTCAAGCCGGTGAACGAAGGCTCTTCGGTCGGCGTGGCGATCGTCACGGCGGAATGCAATTACGGCGATCCGATCCGGCGCGACGCGGCGGGCCCGTGGCAGGAATTCGCCCAGTTGCTGGCCGAGCCCTATATCAGGGGGCGTGAACTGACCTGCGCGGTGGTCAACGGGTCCGATGGTCCCCGGGCGCTGACCGTCACCGAGCTTGTGCCCAAGGGCGGCTTCTACGATTTCGAGGCGAAATATACCGACGGGATGACGGATCATATCTGCCCCGCCGACATTCCGCTGGAGATCATGGAACTGTGCAAGGCCTATTCGCTCAAGGCGCATAAGGCGCTGGGCTGCCAAGGCACCAGCCGTTCCGACTTCCGCTGGGATGACGAGCAGGGCCAGGCCGGCCTGTTCCTGCTGGAGGTCAATACCCAGCCGGGGATGACTCCGCTCAGCCTCGTGCCCGAGCAGGCGAAATATTGCGGCATGGATTATGGGGATCTTGTCGAGGCAATCATCGCCGATGCATTGGAACGGGCTGGCGAACGGGCCGGTTCGGCAGGCGGAGGGAAGGGGGCTTAGGTGGCGCAAACGATCAAGCGCAAGGCCCAGGGCGTCCGCCGCGCGGCGGCGGCACGGGGCACCGCGCAAAAGGTGAACAGGGCACGCTCCACCACCGGGGCGATGGCGGATATGCTGATGCGCTGGCTGCCCTTCACCGAAGAACAGCTCCAGCGCATTTTCCTCGCCATTATCCTTGGCGGGGCGGTGGCGCTTGCCTGGGTGGTCGCCAGCCTTGCGGGCCTGCCTGCGCTCGCCAACCAGCAGATCGCCACGCTGGCGGGGGATTCCGGCTTCGAAGTTCGCCGGGTGGAAGTGCGCGGCGTGCAGCGCATGAATGAACTCAAGGTCTATGAGCGGGTACTGGGCGAGCGGGACCGGGCGATGCCGCTGGTCGATCTCGATGCGGTGCGGCTGCAACTGCTCGGCCTCAGCTGGGTCAAGGATGCACGCGTATCGCGCCGCCTGCCGGATTCGCTGGTGATCGACATTGTCGAGCGTACGCCGCACGCCGTGCTGAAGAAGGCCGGGCGGCTGGTGCTGATCGACGATACCGGGCACGAGCTGGAGCCTGTCTCCGCCGGCGCTGCACGGGGCGAGCTGATCATCGAAGGCCCGGGCGCGGGCCGTCAGGTTGCTGCGCTGGGCCAGTTGCTCGATGCGGCCCCCGCGCTCGAACCGCAGCTTTCCGGTGCCGAATGGGTCGGCAATCGCCGCTGGAACCTCACGTTCAAGACCGGGCAGGTGCTGGCCCTGCCGCAGGGTGAACGGGAAGCGGCGAGCGCGCTGGTCTCCTTCGCCCGGCTCGACGGGGTGAACCGCCTGCTGGGCGGCAAGGTTGCCACCTTCGATATGCGCGCACCCGAACGCATCTATATGCGCATTCCCGGCCTCTCGCAGGAGCCGACCGAGGCCGGCACTGCGGCGACCAAGACGGCGGAGGAAGTCGAATAATGGCCGTCACGCCGCGCATCACCAAGGTCTATGGCGCGATCAACATCGGTTCGTTCCGCATCTCCGCGATGATCGCGGGGGTGAGCGAAACGGGCGAGATGATCGTGCTGGGATCGGGGCACCGCGCGGCGCAGGGGATCAAGCGCGGCTATGTCACCGATATGCAGGCGGCGACCTATGCCGTGCGCGATGCTATCGAGCGGGCGGAAAAGCTTGCCGGCACCAGTGTTTCGAGCGTGTGGATCGGCTGTTCGGGTGCGGGGCTGTCCAGCAAGATCGCCCAGGTTGAAATCGACATCGGTGGCCGCCGGATCGAGGAAGAGGATATCGAGCATCTCCTCGTTGCCGCGCGCGATGGGCTCCAGCCCGATGGCCGCACCGTGCTCCACGCCCAGCCGGCGCATTATACGCTGGATGGGGCGCATGGCGTGGCCAATCCCAAGGGCCTCCATGCCGAACGGCTGGGGGTCGATATCCATGTGATGTGCGCCGATGGCGCACCGGTGCGCAACATCACTGAAGCGGTGCAGAATGCGCATCTCGAAGTCGAATCGGTCGTCGCATCGCCGGTCGCGGCGGGCTTTGCCTGCCTCAGCCAGGAAGAGCGCGAACTGGGCGTGGCCCTGATCGAACTGGGGGCGGAAGTCACCAATGTCTCTGTCTATGCGGGCGGAATGCTGCTGGGCATGATGCCGATCCAGATGGGTTCGGCCGATATTACGGATGCAATCGCGTCCCATTTCGGCATCCGCCGCTTTCAGGCCGAACGGCTCAAATGTGTTTCAGGCTCCGCCATCGCCTCGCCCACCGACCATCGCGAGATGATCCCCGTGAACGGCCCGGGCGAGGAACAGGCAGGCCCGCTTGCCCGCCATGCAGACGACAAGAACCGTGTGCCGCGGGCCGAGCTGATCTCGGTCATTACCGGCCAGCTTGACCGGCTGGTGAACGAAATTTCCAAAACGCTCAAGGCGTTGGGTTTTTCCGGCAAGAACGGCCAGGTTGTGCTGACCGGTGGCGGGGCAGAGCTGGCAGGCATTGCGGATTTCGCGCAAGGGGCGCTGGGCCGCCCTGTGCGGATCGGCCGGCCTCCCGCACTCAAGGGCCTTCCGGAGGCGCATGGCGTGCCCGGCTTTTCGACACTGGCAGGGCTGGTACTCTATGCCGCGGCCGATCCGGTGGACGTTCGCGCAATCCGTCCCGGCTATCAGGACACGACCCGCCTCACCGGCCTTGCACTCGCCCAGCGTGTGTTCCAGGCCCTGAAACAGTATTTTTGACAGATGAGCGCTGTTTGAAGCACGCTTGTCAGACTGTGGATAAGGACAGTTACGCTTTGCACCAGCGATTCCCTTTATGGCACAAGTGCAACAATGAGCATCGCCGTGCTTCGCGCCCCCTTGGAGAGCTTCAATGAGCATCAATATCGGCCCGCCTTCGGTTGAGGAACTGCGCCCCCGCATCACCGTGATCGGTGTCGGTGGTGCAGGCGGCAACGCCATCGCCAATATGATCAAGTCCGAGATCGAGGGCGTGGACTTCATCGTCGCGAATACGGACGCGCAGGCGCTGAACAATTCCATCGCTGAAAACCGCATCCAGCTCGGGCCCGACATTACCCAGGGCCTGGGCGCCGGGTCGCGGCCGGAAGTGGGGCGAGCCGCAGCCGAAGAAACCGTCGATGATCTGGAGCGCGCGCTCGACGGCGTGAACATGGTCTTCATCGCGGCCGGCATGGGCGGCGGCACCGGCACCGGCGCGGCGCCGGTGATTGCGGAAGCCGCACGGCGCAAGGGCGTGCTCACCGTGGGCGTGGTGACCAAGCCGTTCCTGTTCGAAGGCACGCGCCGCATGCGCGCGGCCGACGCGGGGATCGAGGAGCTGCAAAAGCACGTCGATACGCTGATCGTCATTCCCAACCAGAACCTGTTCCTGGTGGCCAAGGCGGAAACCACTTTCAAGGAAGCTTTCTCCCTGGCGGACGAAGTGCTTCAGCAGGGCGTGCGTTCCATCACCGATCTGATGGTGATGCCGGGCCTGATCAACCTCGACTTTGCCGACGTTCGCTCGGTGATGGGGGAGATGGGCAAGGCCATGATGGGTACTGGCGAGGCCGAGGGCGAAAATCGTGCCCTGGAAGCTGCCGAACGCGCCATTGCAAATCCGCTGCTCGATGGCGTGAGCATGCAGGGTGCCAAGGGCGTGATCATCTCCATCATCGGCGGCGACGATATGAAGCTGCTGGAAGTGGACGAGGCTGCCAATCACATCCGCGAGCTGGTCGATCCCGATGCGAATATCATCTGGGGTTCGGCCTTCAACCCGGATCTGGTCGGCAAGATTCGCGTCTCGGTGGTCGCTACCGGTATCGAGCAGACGGTGGAGCAGGCCGTGCATGCCTCGCGTCCGCTCGATTTTTCCGCGCCGCGTGGGCCCAAGCGGCCCGTGCTGCCCTTGCCGACCGAAGACGAGCTGGCGGTGGATGTGGCCGCAACCCGTCCGGAGCCGGCTCCCAGCTTCGCGCCGCCCACACCGCCCATGCCCCATGCTTACGAGCCTGCCTCGTTCGATGAGGAGGATGAGTATGACGATGCGGATGACACCAGCTATGCTTCGCTGACCGGCGACGAGATCCAGACCGGCGAATTGTCTCTTGAAGAAGAGGAAGAAGACGACGGGATCGCGGAGGACTGGAATGCTGTCCCCTCGCAGGCCGGCGCGGGCAGCGAACTGGAGCTGACACTGGAAGCACCGGACGCTGGCGGGTCAGATGCGCCGGACGAGTTGCTGCTCGATGCGAGCCGTCTCGCCGCGCAGGACGAGCCGGTGCAGCCGCAGCTTGGCGGCGCACGGCGCCGGGGTATCCTCGCAGGTGAGGGTGGCGCTGCCGGTGCGGCTGCCGGCGGTGCGGCAGGCGGCGGTTCGACCCTGTTCGAACGCATGGCGAACCTGTCGCGTGGCGCGGCCAAGGATGCCGCAGAGGATGACGGTGACGATGATCCGTCGGGCCCCTCGCTCAGCATCCCGCGTTTCCTGGGGCGGCAGAACAATCAGTAATCGCAGGGGCGGGGGATGTTAGTCCCCCGTTCAGCCGCGCCTGGGCAGAAAATGCAGCAGCCAGTCGCGGGCGTGACGATTGGCGATAGCGGGTTCGGGTCCAGTGAATTCCAAGATGCGTGCCACGATGCGTGAGGGAATAGTCGGTGCGGCGCTGGTCGTCGCGCTTTCGGCTGTGCCTGCAATGGCGCAGTCCGGCGCCGAGGCCCCCTCGCGCGAGGTGGTCCAGCCGCTCCCCCCACAGGCTGCCAGCGAGCTGAGCGACGCGCTCAAGCGGCTGGGCGCCAATCCCCGGGATGGCAGCGCGCTGCTCGATGCGGGCTGGGCGTCGCTCGAACTGAACGATGTGGCCGCGGGAGTGGGGTTCTTCTCCCGTGCGGAACTGCTTCCTGAGTCCGCCGCCGACGCCAAGGTCGGACTGGGCGCGGCGCAGGTTGCCCGCAGGCGCCCGGTCGAGGCGCTGGCCCTGTTCGACGAGGCGGAAAAGCAGGGCGCCCGACTGGGCTCCCATGCTGCCGAACGCGGGCTTGCCTATGATCTGATGGGCGATAATGGCCGGGCGCAGCAATTCTATCGCATGGCGCTGGCCGAGGGTGGATTGCGGGACGAAAAGGTCCAGGAAATCACACGGCAGCTTGCGTTGAGCCAGGCGATCGGCGGCGATCAGGCGGGGGCGGAAGCCACATTGCTGCCGCTGCTCCAGCGGCGGGATCTGGCGGCGTATCGTACGCGCGCCTTTGCGCTGGCTGCTTCGGGCAAGACGGAAGAGGCAGTCGCCATCGCCGATGCGGTGATGCCAGCTTCGCTCGCCAGCCGGATCGCGCCTTATCTGCGCTATATGCCGAAGCTTACTCGTTCGCAGCAGGTGGCGGCTGGCAATTTCGGCCATTTCCCGGATGCCGATGCGATCGGAAAAGACGATCCGCTGATTGCCCAATATGCCGCTGCGGTAAAACCACCCCAGGTGGCGGTGGCGGCGGTCGATGCCCGGCTCACGCCCTCCGGCACGCCGCTGGGCAATGCAAAGCCAAAGCCTGCCGCGCCGCCGGTGGGCCCGGTCATCTCGCTTGCCAAGGCGGATGCGCCCCAGCCCCCGGTCATATCCAGGCCCGTGGCCGCGCCGAAGCCTGCGGAATTGAAACCGGCGGAACTGAAACCGGCGGCCCGGCCCGTTGCCGCGGCGAAGCCCGCTGCCCTGGCGAAGTCGGACCCGGCTCCAGCTCCAGCTCCAGCCAAGGCTGCTCCTCCTGTGCTGGCCGCTGTGCAGCCTACGCCGCGCCCCGGCCCCACCAGGACAATCGATCCTTCGCCGCCGCCCCCGGCAAGCCTGGAGGACGCTTTCGCTGAATTCGGCACCCTGTCCACGAAGGTCGGGCCCGCGCCCGGCGCAGTGGACATAACCCGCATCGCTATCCGGCGCGAACCTGACAAGAAAGCCGAGGCGGAAAAAGCCAGAGCGGAGGCGGAAAAAGCGAGGGCCGAGGCTGATCGAAAGGCCGAGATCGAGCGAAAGAAGGTCGAAGCGGAGAAAAAGGCCGAGGCCAAGAAGAAGGCTGCCAATCCGAGTCGCGTGTTCGTGCAGGTGGGCACGGGGCAGAATCGGTCGGCAATCGCCTTCACCTGGCGCAAGTTCCAGAAGGAGCAATCCAAGCTGTTTGGCGATCGCAAGGGTTATGTCGCGCAGTGGGGCCGCACCAATCGCCTGCTGACCGGGCCGTTCTCCAATGCCAAGCAGGCCAGTGCCTTCATCGCCAAACTCAAGGCGGCCGGGATCGATTGCTTTGCCTTCACCAGCGATCCGGGTGAAGAGGTTACTCCGATCTCCTGATCCGTGTGCCGGATGGCGTTGCTTTTGCACAGCTTGTAAACAGGGTTATCGAGTTTTGCCCAGTGTCGCTGGGGAGGCGGATTGCCGCAACGCTACTGCGCAACGCATTGGTTAGCGGAAGGGTTGCCTGAACCGTGGGAAGCTATGCGATGAGGACAAGCGAAGAGGACATCGACCGTGATGATGCGGCCCCGGTCGATATGCTCGCACAATTGTTCGATGCGCGCGGCTGGCCATGCGAATTCGTCAGCGATGATGAAATTTCGGGCGAGATCCAGGGTAGCTGGACCCGCTATCAGGTTCGCGGCATCTGGCGTTCGGAAGACCGGGTGCTGCAATTGCTCTGCCTGCCGGACATTCGCGTACCCGATGCCAAGCGCCGGGCAACTTTCGAATTGCTCGCTCTCGTCAATGAACAGCTCTGGCTCGGCCATTTCGACATCTGGTCGAATGGCGGCGTTCTGCTTTACCGGCATGGGCTGATGCTGGGCGATGACGGGCTGCTCAGCCTTGGCCAGGCCCAATTCGCGGTGGAAAGCGCCGTTGCCGAATGTGACCGTTTCTATCCTGCCTTCCAGTTCGTGCTGTGGGGTGACAAGAATCCCGCCGATGCGCTGGCCAGCGCGCTTGTGGATGCAGCCGGAGAGGCTTGAAGGCGGGTTCCTAATTCGTCATTGCAGGCGCAGCGAAGCAATCCAGGGCAGTTGGATATCCAGCCCGGGATTGCCGCGGGGCCTGCGGTCCCTCGCAATGACGAAGCTTCAAGCCGGATTGATCTGCCTCATGACCTTCAACTCCATTCTCCTCGTCGGCTGCGGCAATATGGTCGGCGCCATGGTTCAGGGCTGGATCGCGGGCGGTATTGCCCCTTCGTCATTCACCGTGGTCAACCCCAGTCCGCGCGAGCTTCCGGCGGGAGTGGCGCAATTGCGGGCGCTGCCTGAAACCGGCGAGTTCGACGCAATCATGCTGGGAGTAAAACCGCAGAAGCTGGCCGAAGTCGCGCCTGATGTGGAGCGTTTCGCCGGGCCGGGCTCGGTGTTGCTCTCGGTGCTGGCGGGAGTTCAGCTGGAGACCCTGGCAGGCAATTTCCCGCGCTGCGCAGCGCAGGTGCGGGTGATGCCCAACCTTGCTGCCGCGCTGGGAAAATCCCCCGTCGCGCTGGTCGGATCGGGGCTGGACGATAGTGCGCGCGCGAGGGTGGACGCGCTGATGGGGCCGCTCGGAACGGCGGAGTGGCTGGCCGAAGAGAGCCTGATGGACCTCGTGACGGCACTGGCTGGTTCGGGCCCGGCCTTCGTCTATCGTTTCATCGATGCGCTGGCACAGGGGGCGGCACATTTGGGATTGCCGGCAGAGCAGGCGCAGCGCCTGGCCCTTGCCATGGTGGAAGGCGCTTCGGCTCTGGCAGCTTCGTCGGAGCATTCCCCGGGCGAACTGGCACGCCGCGTTGCCAGCCCGGGCGGCGTCACTCAGGTTGGGCTCGATGTCCTGGACAAGGACAATGCGCTGGCGGTTCTGGTGGAGGCGACCCTGCGCGGTGCGCGTGACCGCTCGATCGAAATGGCAGCTCAGGCGCGGGCTCAGGCCCAGGCTGCTGCCCAAAGATAACAAAACCGGATCGATGCTGTCCGGTTTTCCTTGAAATTGGGGGCGTGACCCTCGATATTCGATTCTGTCCGGTCCGCTCTGGAGGCCGGCACAGGAGTAGGAAACGAAAATGGCAGATTGGAACGAACCCCGCCGCTCGCAGCCGGGATTCGGCGCGTCTCCCAGCTATGGCGGCGATCTTGCCGGCCGCGCGACTTTCGACGCAGGCCTGCGCAAGCATATGCTGTCGATTTACAATTACATGGCTTCCGGCGTGCTGTTGACCGGCATCATCGCGATGCTGTTCGCCCGCTCGGGCATGGCCGCATCGGTGATGACGAGCGGCCTGGGCATCGTCCTGATGCTCTCCCCGCTGGCCGTCGTCTTTGCGATGAGCTTCGGCGCAAACCGCTTCAGCGTGTCCACGCTGCGGGCCCTGTTCTGGGGCTATGCGGTGCTGATGGGCCTTTCGCTCTCGACGATCTTCCTCGTCTATACAGGGGCCTCGATTGCCACGACCTTCTTTGCCACGGCGGGCGCCTTTGCGGGCCTCAGCCTCTATGGCTACACGACGCAGAAGGATCTGAGCGGTTGGGGCAGCTTCCTGATCATGGGCGTGATCGGCCTGCTGGTCGCCAGCGTGATCAACATCTTCCTGCAGTCGCCTGCCCTGACCTGGGCGGTGAGCGCATTGGGTGTGCTGATCTTCGCTGGCCTGACGGCCTATGATACCCAGAAGCTGAAGGAACAATATTCCTATGTCGCCGGCACCGAATGGGCTGGCAAGGCGGTCGTGCTCGGGGCGCTGAACCTCTATCTCGACTTCATCAATATGTTCCTGTTCCTGCTGCGCTTCGTGGGCAG
>DATJDU010000102.1:0-5837 GCA_035497315.1 Sphingomonadaceae bacterium | reverse complement strand
TTCTGGCAACGATGGCTGCGCTCCGCGATCGTCTGGCCGGAACGCCACCTGTCCGGATGGGACCTGATGGGGAATGCTTCGCGCCCCGAACCGACGAGGCGATGTGTAACCTTTGCCGACAGGAAATGCCCTGTTTCGTGCAGGGCGTACCACCTCTGTATGGCCTGGTTTCAAGCCGTTTTTCGGAGCCATGGCCAGCCCGGAGTGTCACCTTCCATTTCGGGCTTTCGTGCAGCCCACGCGCGCTCCGAAAAGCGCCGACACAGGCGGGAGAGGCACAAGCGGGCGTCAGGCTGTTCATCGCGCAGGATAAACGGCATTCAGGAGCCTGTAGGAAAGTGTTTTCCTGCAAGGGAAGCAGGCGGACCCACTGCCAAAAACAGGCAATCCGATCCCCCCATAACGGGGCGACCCCAATATCCGCCTCCTCCGCAGGGCCCGTCCTCAAACCGCTTACTGAAAACAGCCTGTCGTCACGCCCGAGTTCACCCAATCAACATAAGGGGAAATGCGGGTTTTAGGGCTTGCGCGCCTATGACGGCCGCTATAGCCATCGACATTGGCGCGAGCCCCTCAAAAGAAAAAGAAGGAGCCGCGCGATCCGCAATTCTTTGCAGAGGGGGAGAGGGTCACGTGAACCTCGTCACTATTTCAATCATATTGGGACTTCTGGCCATAGTTTATGGCTTCGTCACCAGCCGTCAGGTGCTTGGCGCAAGTGCCGGCAATGAAAAGATGCAGGAAATCGCCGCCGCAATTCAGGAAGGCGCCCAAGCTTATCTGAAACGCCAATATACCACTATCGCTGTCGTGGGTGTCGTGGTCGCGGCAATCATCTTGGCCACGCTGGGAAGGATCTCGGCCACCGGCTTTGTGATTGGGGCAATCCTCTCCGGCGTAGCCGGGTTCATCGGGATGAACATCTCCGTACGCGCCAATGTCCGCACTGCGGCCGCAGCCCAGCAAGGGCTCCAGAATGGCCTGACACTGGCCTTCCGCGCGGGCGCGATCACCGGGATGCTGGTGGCGGGCCTCGCCCTCCTCGCGATTGCGGTGTTCTACTGGTACCTCACCGACATCGCCGGTTTCACCGTGGGCGGAGAAGACCGCACCGTGGTGGACGGACTTGTCGCCCTCGCCTTCGGCGCATCGCTGATTTCGATCTTCGCGCGTCTGGGCGGCGGCATCTTCACCAAGGCAGCCGACGTCGGTGCCGATCTGGTCGGCAAGGTCGAGGCCGGCATTCCGGAAGACGATCCACGCAACCCGGCTGTAATCGCGGACAATGTGGGCGACAATGTGGGCGATTGCGCCGGCATGGCCGCCGATTTGTTCGAGACCTATGTCGTCACGGTGGGTGCGACCATGGTGCTCACGGCGCTGCTGCTGAAGGGCACGGGCGACATGTTGCCCAACCTGATGGCGCTGCCGCTGCTGATCGGCGGCGTGTGCATCGTCACCTCCATCATCGGCACCTATTTCGTCCGTCTCGGCAAGTCGAACAACGTCATGGGCGCGATGTACAAGGGCTTCCTTGTCTCGGCGGTCCTCGCCGTTCCGGCGATCTGGTGGGCCACCAACACGGCACTGGGCGGTATGGAAAACACGCTCACGGGGACGGACTTCAACGGCCGTGCGCTGTTCTACTGCTCACTGGTGGGTCTCGTCATTACAGGCCTGATCATCTGGATTACCGAATATTATACCAGCACCAGTTTCCGTCCGGTCCGCTCGATCGCCAAGGCGTCCGAAACGGGCCACGGCACCAATGTGATCCAGGGTCTCGCAATCAGCCTTGAGGCGACTGCCCTGCCCACTCTGGTGATCGTGGCAGGCATCGTCATTGCCTATCAGCTCGCCGGTCTCATCGGCATCGCCTATGCCGCAACCGCCATGCTGGCGCTGGCAGGCATGGTCGTGGCGCTGGACGCTTACGGCCCGGTCACCGACAATGCCGGCGGTATTGCCGAAATGGCCGGCCTCGATGACAGCGTGCGCGAGAAGACCGACCTGCTCGACGCCGTGGGCAACACCACCAAGGCCGTTACCAAAGGCTATGCCATCGGTTCGGCCGGCCTTGCAGCCCTGGTGCTGTTTGCTGCCTATACCACCGACCTGAAGGAGTTCTTCCCCGATCTGACGGTGAACTTCAGCCTTGAAAATCCCTATGTCATCGTCGGGCTGCTGCTGGGGGCGCTGCTGCCGTTCCTGTTCGGATCGATGGGGATGACAGCGGTCGGCCGCGCGGCGGGCGATGTGGTGAAGGACGTGCGCGATCAGTTCGCGAGCGATCCGGGCATCATGGCAGGCACATCCAAGCCGAACTATGCCCGAACGGTGGATCTTGTGACCAAGGCTGCGATCAAGGAAATGATCGTTCCTTCGCTGCTGCCGGTGCTGGCGCCCATCGTGGTGTATTTCGTCATCACAGCCGTGGCCGGTCGCGAGAACGGCTTTGCCGCGCTGGGTGCCCTTCTGCTGGGCGTGATCGTGGGCGGTTTGTTCGTGGCGATCTCCATGACCGCCGGCGGCGGCGCATGGGACAATGCCAAGAAATACATCGAAGACGGCCATCACGGCGGCAAGGGCAGCGAAGCCCACAAGGCCGCAGTGACGGGCGATACGGTGGGCGATCCCTACAAGGATACCGCCGGCCCGGCCGTGAACCCGATGATCAAGATCACCAATATCGTGGCCCTGTTGCTGCTAGCGGCCCTCGCCGCCTGACGCATGGCCCGATCGGGTGAACGCAGCCCCGCCCGGAGCGATCCGGGCGGGGTTTTCGTTGGAACGCACCTGCCCGGCCCGCTCGCTTAACGCTTCCTTCGGTTTCCCCCGCTAGGGCCGGCGCTGGCGGCGCGCCATGCCGCCCTGCGAAGGTTAACACGCTTGGCGAGTACGCCACTTCAGATGCCGGACATGCAAGGGCAGGAAAGTGCCCTCCCCCCACGTGCACCCTCGATCCGCGCCGAGGCGATGGATTGGCGCGAGATGGCCAGCGTTGAAGCAGTGTTGCGCTGGGATGCGCTGGCGCAATGGGCATCCAGCCCCAACCCCTTCTTCGAAAGCTGGTATCTCCTGCCCGCGCTGGAAGCCCTCGACCCGCACGGAAAGGTCAAGCTGCTGTGCGTCGAGGCTGACGGAGCGCTTGCGGGATTGTTGCCGGTGCTGCGCGAGAACCGCTATTATCGCCACCGGTTGCCCCAATGGAGCACCTGGATTCACGGCAATTGCTTCCTGGGCGTGCCGCTGGTCGCGCATGGGATGGAGCGGGTGTTCTGGCGGGCTTTCCTCGCCTGGACGGACGCTCATGCGGCGGGTGCCTTGTTTCTGCACCTGCCCCAGCTGCCTCTTGAAGGTGCAATGCACGAATCCCTCAGGTCCGTACTGGCCGAACAGCGCCGCCCCGCCGCGATGGTCCACCGCGAGGAGCGCGCCCTGCTCGAATCCGAGCTTTCGCCCGAAGCCTATTTCGAAGCGGCACTGGGCGGCAAGAAGCGCAAGGAACTGCGCCGCCAGTACAATCGCCTGGCCGAACAGGGCGTGCTTCGTTTCGAACGCCGCAGCGATGCCGAAGCAGTGGACGAATGGACCGAGGCCTTCCTCTGGCTCGAAGCATCGGGCTGGAAGGGCAAATCCGGCCATGCATTGGCACGCGACAAGGCGACCAATAGCCTCTTCACGGAGGCAATGCGCGGCGCGGCCTGGCGCGGGCGGCTGGAGCGGCTGACCCTGTCGCTCGACGGCGAGCCTATCGCCATGCTGGCCAATTTCCTCACCCCTCCGGGCGCCTATTCCTTCAAGACCGCCTTTGACGAGCGTTATGCCCGCTTCTCGCCCGGGGTTTTGCTGCAACGTGAAAACCTGGCCCTGCTGGAACGGGAAGGCATCGATTGGTGCGACAGCTGCGCCAGCGCCGACCACCCGATGATCGATCATATCTGGCGCGAGCGCCGGGCCATCGGCCGGATCAACATTGGCATCGGGGGTTTCGCTCGCCGTGCCCTGTTCCGTGCAATCGCCTTTGCCGAAACGCGTAAATTCACCGGAGAGTTTGAATGAAGCACGATACTCCCCAGTCCCAAGGTTCGTCCCCGCTCGGCGCCGCACAGGTGTTCCCCGAAGAGGCCCGCCGGTTCTTTGCCGAGGCCTATCCGGAACAGCCGCACAAGCTGCACCACAATCTGCCTGCACACCCGCTGCTGGCACTCGATGCGCTGGCCGCGCTGGGTGAGAGCCTCCCGGAAAGTTCGATCGAATATAATCGCGGCGATCTGCCGATCGGGATCGAAGACAAGCCCGGCTCCAACGGGCTGACGATCGGCGAAACGATCCGCCGTATCCATGAAACCGACAGTTGGGCCGTGCTCAAGAATATCGAGCAGAACCCCGCCTATGCCGATCTGCTGGGCGCCCTGCTGGCGGAGCTGAAGCCTGCCATCGAGGCGAAAACGGGCCGGATGATGAAGATGCAGGGCTTCATCTTCATCTCATCGCCCAATGCGGTCACGCCCTATCACTTCGATCCCGAGCACAATATCCTGATGCAGCTGGTGGGCAGCAAGACCATGGTGCAATTCCCGGCGGGCGATCCTGACTATGCGCCCGATCAGGTGCATGAGACCTATCACACCGGCGGTGCGCGCGAACTCAAATGGGCTGACGCACTGGCTGCCGGAGGTATGGAATTCCATCTAGAACCGGGCGAGGCCCTGTTCGTGCCGGTGATGGCACCGCATTGGGTGAAGGTCGGCCCCGCGCCTTCCATTTCGCTGTCCATCACCTGGCGTTCGGAATGGAGCTATGAAGAAGCCGATGCGCGGGCCTTCAACGGCCTGCTCCGCCGTGTCGGCCTCAAGCCCCGACCGCCCGGCCGGTGGCCCCGGCGCAACACTGCCAAGGCAATCGGCTGGCGAATTTATCGCAAATTGCTGAAGGCGCGTTGACGCGCGGCGGGCCTGCCCCCCATATACCGTTGCAAATGGCAACCAACGTCAATCCCACACCCGAAGCCCTCGTCGCCGATCTGGTGCTGCTGCTGGATCTTGAGCCGCGCGGGGGAGACGACCGTTTCCTGGGCCGCCGCAAGAAGGGCGGCGAAGGCCGCGTGTTCGGCGGTCAGGCCATCGCACAGGCGCTGGGCGCGGCGGAACGCACTGTGGACGACAATCGCCACTGCCACTCGCTCCATTGCTATTTCCTGCGAGGGGGCTGCGAGGATTACCCCATCGACTATCAGGTGATGCGGGATTTCGACGGCGGCAGCTTTTCCAACCGCCGCGTGGTGGCCAGCCAACGCGGCCAGCCGATCCTGAATTTGACGGCTTCTTTCCAGATTTCGCAAAAGGGGTTCGAGCATCAGTATCCGGCCATGCCGGCCGTGCCCGGCCCGGAAGACCTCAAATCCGACATGCAGCTGCGCCGGGAACTGGCGGAGCTGATCCCCAATTCCTATCGTAACAAGTTGCTGCAGCCTTGGCCGATCGATACTCGCCCGGTCGAGCCGCGCGACTGGATGAACCCCCAGAAGCACGAAGCGCTGAGCCATGTGTGGTTCCGCACCGTGGCGCAGCTGCCCGACGATCCGCGCATCCACCGCGCCGTTCTGGCCTTTGCCAGCGACATGCACCTGCTCTCCACCAGCACCCGCCCGCACGGCGTGAACTGGTATCGCGGCGAAGTGAAGGCGGCCAGCCTCGATCACGCGATCTGGTTCCATGAACCCTTCCGCGCCGACGAATGGCTGCTGCATGTGACTGACAGCCCCTGGGCCGGCGGATCACGCGGTTTCACGCGTGGCCAGATTTTCAGCCGCGACGGCCGCCTTGTGGCCAGCA
>DATJDU010000101.1:0-3211 GCA_035497315.1 Sphingomonadaceae bacterium | reverse complement strand
CTGCTCGCCGCCCGCCGCGGCAAGCGCGTGGTCATGATGACCGAGCTGGAAGACGCCAAGGACAAGGTCATGATGGGCGCGGAACGCCGCTCCATGGCCATGAGCGACGAAGAGAAAAAGCTCACGGCTTTCCATGAAGGCGGTCATGCCATCGTGGCGCTGCATGTCGTGGGCTCCGATCCGATCCACAAGGCGACCATCATTCCGCGCGGCCGCGCGCTGGGCATGGTGATGCGCCTGCCGGAACGGGACAGCTATTCCTACCACCGCGACAAGATGCATGCGAACCTTTCGGTCAGCATGGGTGGCCGCGTGGCCGAAGAGCTGATCTTCGGGCATGACAAGGTTTCTTCCGGCGCCAGTTCGGACATTCAATATGCCACCAGCCTGGCCCGCAACATGGTCACCAAATGGGGCATGTCGGACAAGCTTGGCCCGCTGCAATATGAAGAGCAGCAGGAAGGCTATCTCGGCATGGGTGGATCGCAGCGCACCATGATGTCGAGCGAGACCAACAAGCTGATCGATTCGGAAATCCGCCAACTGGTGGATGGTGCCCACAAGCGCGCGACCGATCTTCTCACCCAGCATCGCGACCAGCTGGAACTTCTGGCTCAGGCGCTGCTGGAATATGAGACGCTGACCGGCGAGGAAATCGACCAGCTGATCAAGGACGGCAAGATCGACCGGCCCGAAAAGCCTTCCGGCCCCACCATGGTCCGGCCGGTCCACGGATCGGCCATTCCCAAGGCGGGCAAGCGCTACTCCGGCGGCGCGGCTCCGCAGGGCGCCTGATCGCGCTGGCGAGGCGGGCCGGGAAACCGTGCCCGCCTGCCGGAATCGACGATTACCGTAAATTCGGACCAACAAAAGGGAGATTGCGATGAAGAAGTCTATTCTTGCCGCCTCGATTCTCGGTCTTGCACTGGCCACTTCCGCCTGTTCGCAGGAAACAGAAGAGAAGACCGATACCGCCCTGGATCAGGCGGGCGAAGCGGCCGACGCAGCAGGTGATGCCGCTGGTGCTGCCGTCGAAGATGCTACCGAGGGCGTGGAAAAAGCCATCGACGCGGCAGAAAATACGGCCGAGGAGGTGGCGAAGGACGTGAAGAAGAACGTCAAGGACGCCGCCAGTCCGACGCCCGGCGCGACCTGATTCTAGGCCCTGCCCAGATCTTCCAGCTTCGTCTCGATTGCCTGCCATAGCTGGGCAAAAGCCGCCGCACCGGCGGATTGCGGGGCGAAGCTGCCCAGAGGGGCCTGCCGTTCGGCCACTTGCTCGATCGCGCTGCTCATCGGGATCACCGGCCAGTCCGGCATTCCGGCCTTGAGCTGCTTGTGCAGGCCGCGCCGCGCATCGAACATCGACAGGACCGGCAGGATCGGCGGGTGGTGCTTGTGGTTGGTCGACAGATCCTTGCGGATCGCCTGCAGCGCCCGTTGCGACAGAGGCGAGGGCGGAAGCGGCACGATCACTACATCGGCAGCGCGGATCACCTGCGCGGAAACCTCGTTCAGCACCGGCGGGCAATCGAGGATGATGCGTTCATATTCGCCCGAGAGCTGGGCAGCGAGCTTGGCCAGCCGCTTCTTCTTGCCCAGCGCCGTCAGGCTGCTGTCCAGATCGCGCAGGCTGTCGTCGGCGGGCAGCAGGTTCAGGCCCCAATAGCCGCTTGGCAGGATCGCATCCTCCGCATCGTTCTTGCCCCGGAAGATGCCAGCAGCGATGCCCTTCTTCTTCGCCTTGGGTTCCACACCGAACAGGAATGCCGCCCCGCCGGAAGGATCGAGATCCCATAACAAGGTGCGCTTTTCGCCCTTCACGGCGGAATACCAGGCAAGATTGGCGGCGATGGTGGTTTTACCCACGCCCCCTTTCACGCTGTAGACGGCAATAACGGCCACGTCTGCTTCCCCCCAGTTGCTGCAGGAGGACTTTGTTACAGTTCGATGACGGCAATCAAGCACAAAGGGGAGGGGTCATTCCCCGGTCATTGCCGGAGCCTTCGGTGCCGGATGTCGCACAAACAAAAGGGCCGCGCCTTGCGGCACGACCCTTTTGTTTGGCTTGCTCCGAGAGCGGAAATTCAGTGCAAGAAATCAGCCGTCGTAATCGGCACCGATCGAGGTCGAGCGGGTCGGGGCGGCAGCAGTGATGCGCAAGGCTTCGGCCGACTGGCTGAGCGAGCCGATTTCATCCGCTTCATCCTCATCGTCAGGCAGTACGCGCTGCAGCGATTGGGTAAGCGATTCTTTGAGTTCCCGGGGCTTCACGGTCTCATCCGCGATTTCGCGCAGTGCGACCACGGGATTCTTGTCGCGGTCGCGATCGACGGTCAGTTCTGCACCGCCCGAAATCTCACGCGCGCGCTGCGCGGCAAGCAGGACGAGATCGAAACGGTTCGGGACCTTGTCGACGCAATCTTCGACGGTAACGCGCGCCATAGGGCACTCCAGTGAAAATGAATCTGCCGGGAAAGCGCATCAATTAGGTTCAGGGGTGCCGGAAGTCAAGGAAATGCCACCGGGTGGCCTTTGCGCGCCGGATAGCGGACTTGCCCGGACGCGGCCACTATGCTCTGTCCGGCCAGGCATGGAGAGCGAGCGACCAGAACCGGAAGTCCCGGCCTCTTTTCAAGACCTCGAGCCCTTCACGATTCGCGCCCAAGGTCAGGAACTGACCTTCTACCCGAACGGTGCGGACCGGTTGGCGGCGCTGCTGGCTCTGATCGAAGCTGCGCGGCACACGCTGAAATTCTATTACTACATCTTCGCCACCGATGAGTGTGCCGCCCAGGTGCGGGATGCGCTGGCGGCTGCCGCACGGCGCGGTGTAGCGGTGACGCTGATCGTGGACGATTTCGGATCGCCCGCCGATGCTCACTTCCTGAGCCCGCTGACCGAAGCAGGCGGCGCGGTCCAGCGCTTCAGCTCGCGCTGGGGGGTGCGCTATCTGATCAGGAACCACCAGAAGATGGCGATAAGGGATGGGGAGGCCGCGATGATTGGCGGCTTCAATATCGAGCAGGCCTATTTCGACCCGCCCGAGGCCAATGGCTGGAACGATCTGGGCGTGCTGGTGGAAGGCGGCGTTGTGAAGCGCCTGTGCGACTGGTTCGATCTGCTCGATGCCCTGACCGACGATGCCCGCCGGGTGACGTTCATGGAAGCGCGCAAACGGGTTCGGCACTGGGATGCGGGCAGTGGCCCG
>DATJDU010000100.1:0-4795 GCA_035497315.1 Sphingomonadaceae bacterium | reverse complement strand
GCGAGAAGCGGGCACGCCTGACTGCTTGCGTGCCCAATCGCCACAATGTTCTTTTCTACAGAATGTCGTTTTCTATTTTTCGGTCATGGCAGTGTCAATCGGCTGCGGCCATTGCATGGGAGCCGGGCCAGATGCCGTGATTGCCGGGCGACAATATGCCCGCCGGATCGAGCGCATCCTTGATCCGCGTATATGTCTGCCCCAGCGCATGGCCGTTGAACGCGAACTTGCCCGCCACATGATCGGCCAGCGAGATATGCGAGCGGTAGGGCGCACAGCCCCACTCGGCGATCCGGTCGTACATCTCGCGCACGGCATCGCGCGCCAGCGCCACGCGGGCGGCATCGGATGCGTCGAACATCACCAGACAGGCGCTGACCATGCTGCGCTGGTTGAGCAGGAAGCCCACCGGTGCGATCAGGCCGTATTTCGCCACGGTTTCGCGCACCAGCCGGTCGATGCGCTGTGCGGATTCTCCGGTGAGCGGCACCACGGGCGAGAAGTCCATGTGCCCCAGTGTCTCGCCGAATACGGCGCGCAGCCGCTCAAGCAGCACCTGATTGGGAATACCGGCGGGAATGAGATCGCGCGGCTCCACCACGTCGCGCCCGGCATCGCCGGGATAAGTCCGCAGATCCAGCACCGCGCCATCAAGCCCGGCCACCGCGCTTTCCAGGATCGCCCGCCGTGTCGCCACCAGGCGGGCATCGCCATAAAGCCCGATCCGCACGCTCCAGCGCCCAGGGCGCAGTACCTGCCGGAGATTGGCGTTGGTGAAGCAGCCGGCGCCGGCCTCCTCGCCCTCTGCCCCATCCGGCGAACCGACGATCATCGGAACGCCCTGCAGCACACCTTCGCGCAGCAACCCGCGGATCATGTCCACCAGCGGGACGATATCGTCCTCGCCCTGGCAGGTGATCGTGCCGGTGGCGAAGATCTCGGGCCGGGGCATCAGCCACAGGCCCGCCTTGGTGACCACGCCGAAATTGCTCTGCATGAACAGGCTGTCGAGCGACGGGCCATAACCGCGCCGATGGCAGACCCACAGCGGGCTGCCCGGCAGGGCGCCCTGCCCCGTGCGCAGCAGCGTGCCGTCCGCCAGCACAACCTCCATCCCGCACAGTGCCGAAGCATGATCGCCCATGACATTGTAGCCATAGCCATGTTCCAGCGCATTGCCGGTGATGCTGCCCCAGCCCAGATCGGGCACCGACATCATCAGCGGCGCATCCTGCTCGCGCAGCGTGTCATAAAGCTGGGCAAAGCTGACACCGGGTTCGATCATGGCGTAGCCCTGGGCCACGTCGATCTCCAGCACGCGGTTCATTCGCCGCAGGTTGAGCACCACCCCGCCATCGACCACCGGGGCCGATCCGCCATAGCCGAAATTGCGGCCCATGGAGGAGGTCCACAGGTGAACGCCCAATTCGGTAGCAAGCCGTAGCACCCCCTGCACTTCTTCCACCGAGGCGGGCTGCACGACCAGCGAAGGCTGGTGATCCACTGCGCCCGGTCCTTCGAAAGGATCATGGAATTCGGCGAATAAAGGGCCTTCGGCCTGCACGCCTTCCCGGCCGAGAAGTTCGGTGAAACGCCGCTTCGCGGCCTCAAGAATATCTGCCGCAGGACGACCCCAGGGCGCACCATGTGCTTGCATCATCATCTCCCCATCCGGCAGCCCCGGCGTTTTTCACCGGCCGATGACTCGGATATCGTTCTCTATAACAGAATAACGTTCTCTTATTTCGCCAACCCGCCGGCGTCAACAGGATGCGCACACCGTTGCTCTGCTTGACAGAACATCGGTCTGTTTTTCTTGCATCAGTCGCGAATCATGAATACATGCGTTTTCAACGAAGGCAAGGAGAGGCGACAATGGCCGCAAGAACTGGACAGGAATACAAGGCATCGCTGGCGGACGGGCGCGAGGTCTGGCTCGGCAAGGGCAAGATCGACGTGGCGACCGACCCCAAGCTGGCCGGCTCTATCGACGGCATGGCCGGCTATTTCGACTGGCAGCATGAATATGCCGATGAATGCCTCATCCCCGATCCGGAACGCCCGGGCGAGAAGATGAATGTCAGCCTGATGCTGCCGAAGTCCAGGGAAGATCTGGCGATCCGCCATCGCGGCCTGGAGCGCCTTTCGCGCTATTCCAACGGGATGCTCGGCCGCACGCCGGATTATGTGAATGTCGTGCTTTCAGGCCACACGGCCCGCGCGGACATCTGGGCGCAGGGCGCGCCCGAAGGCTATGAACGCCTGGCGAAATTCCACCGCGAGGTGATCGAGGGCGATCTCTCGATGACCCACACCATCGTCCATGCCAATATCGACAAGTCGGCCCCGCCGCTGGCAGGCATGAATTCCGAACTGACGCTGCGCGTGGTCGATCGCAACGAGAACGGCATCGTCGTGCGCGGCGGCAAGGTGCTGGCCACGCTCGGCCCGCTGGCCGACGAGCTTTACGTCTATTCCTCCGCCCCGATCCCCTCGGGCGCCGAGGAATATGCGCTGATCTTCTCGATCCCGGTCAACACCAAGGGCGTGATCCAGATTTGCCGCGATCATTATGGCGTGGATGCCAGCGTGGCCGATGCCCCCTTCTCCTCGCGTTTCGACGAACAGGATGCCTTCGTGATCTTCGACGATGTCGAAGTGCCTTACGAACGCGTGTTCTGCGATGGCGATCTTGCCGTCTACAACACTCTCAACGCGGGCGTTTCACCGGGCAACACGCTGCAGCAGACGGCCATCCGCGCCATGGTGAAGCTGGAATTCGCCTATGATCTGTGTTCCAGCATCGCCAAGGTAACGAACAGTCTGACCTATCCGGAAACCGCCGAAATGCTGGGCGAGATCCATTCCTATCTCTCGCTCACCCGCTCGGCCATTATCGCCGCCGAAGCGCGGGCGCATGATTGGGGCGCAGGCGCGTTCTTCCCGCATCGCGACCTGTCCGTGCTGCGCTGCGTAATGCCCGGCTGGATGACCCGCGTGAACCAGATCATCCGCACGATCGGCGGGCACAATCTGCTCTGCACTCCGTCGCTCGATCTGTTCGAGAACCCGGAGATCGGCGACAAGCTGCGCAAATATCTGCCCGGCTCCAACGGCATGGTGGCGGAAGACCGCGCCCGGATCATGCGCATGGCGTGGGACTTCGCGGGTTCCGCTCTGGGCAGCCGCGTCGAATTGTACGAGATGTTCTATCTCACCAGCCAGACGCGCGCCCGCATCGGGGACCATATGATCGCCCAGCGCGACGACTGGAATCAGGTGCGCGAATTCATGCAGAAATCCGGCATCCTTCCGGATTGATCGCGATGTCACAGGCACTTTCGGCCGAGCAGCCCACGCTCGATCTCGACAGCTTCCGCCAGGCGCTCCGGCGTCTGGCGGGCGGTGTCACCGTGGTGGCGAGCCAGGGCGATGACGGCACGCCGCGCGGCATCGTGATGACGGCAGTGATGTCGCTCAGCTTCGATCCTCCCTCGATGCTGATCGCCATCAACCGCAATGCCTCGCTTCTGCCCGCAGTGCTGGAAAGTGGCTGGTTCAGCATCAACATGGTCGGCGCGGCGGACGAGGACTGGTGCAAAAGCTTCGTCGCCGCCGATCCGGCCACGCGCTTTGCCGCCGATCATTGGGAAACGCACCCGCTGGGCGTGCCTGTCTATCGCGGGGCGATTTCCAGCATTGTGTGCAAAGTGGATCATGCCGAGCCTTTTGGCAGCCATATGGTGATAAGGGGGCTCGTCCGCGACGCATCATTCAGCCAGAATGCGGACGGCCTGATCTATATGGACGGACGTTATGCACGCCCCCACTATTGCGGTTGAACCGAACAGAACCGCATCTGGAGACACACAACCCGGCGCGGGAAGCCGGTCCAGCAAGGACCGTTTCATCGAAGCTGCCGCGCATGAATTCATCGACACCGGCTATGATGGTTGCACGATCCGCGCCGTCGCCGCGCGGGCAGGCACCAGTGTCGCATCGCTGAGCCGCAACTGGACCGGCAAACGCCATTTGTTCGGCGATGTGTTCGGCCATCATTTCGGCATCATCAACGAAGCGCAGAACCGCAATCTCGATTCCGTGGCTACCACTGACGGGGCGCCGGATCTGGTCGAAGTGCTTCATGCCTTTTACCGCCCCGTCCTCTCCCCTTACCGTTCGGATGGCGAAGGCCCTGCCAGCCATCACGTCTATTGCAAGGCACTGTCGGACCCGTCCGACGAGGCGAGAGAGATTATCCGCCCGCTGGTGGCCGATGTCCGCGCGCGAATGATCGGCTTTGCCCGCCAATGCCTTCCCGACCTTTCGGAACAGGAGTTGTTCCTGGCCATGACGGTAATCAACGGCACCTATGTCTACCCCCAGATACAGGGTGCGCGACTGGCGTCGGTGATGGGGCTGGAAGAGGAAACGATCGACTGGGAACGGGCCTCTTTGAGCCTTGCGCGCATGGTCGCAGGCGGCCTATCGACCTTTCATGGCGCGAAGGATTGAGCACAGGCAGCGCAAAGCGAAGTGCCCGGCCGTTCCCTCTCTGCAACCCATTGCCCTGACCCCATTGCATCGCCGGCCGCTTTGCGCTCTGTAGCGCCCGCGGCGGCAAACAGGCTCTTGAGCTGGAAGGACGAAAAGAATGAATTTCGAACGAATGAACCCGATGAGTGGCGAGGTAGCATCGAGCGCAGAAGCGATGCAGGCGTCGGATATTCCGGGGATTGCGGCGCAGGCTCAGGCGGGCTTTGCTGTGTGGTCGAAGGTGGGGCCCAACGCACGG
>DATJDU010000099.1:0-9390 GCA_035497315.1 Sphingomonadaceae bacterium | reverse complement strand
TCGGCGGCGACCAGCGGCAAGGGTGCGGCATCGAAGGACAATCTGCCCTGGCGCCATTCCCCGACCTTTTCCGCCGGGATCGCGCTGACAGTCGCAGTGCCGCCGGCGGGATCGAACGTCACACCATGGCCTTGAGCAAGTTGCAGTGGCCTGCCCAGCGCTTCGGATGAAACCTGTACCTTGCCCTCCGCGACCTGAACCCGCACCTGCCCCCCGGCGGACTGCACATCGAAGCGGGTGCCGATATCGCTGATTTCCAGCGCCCCGGCTGTGATCGAGAGCGGGCGAGAAGGATCATGGCGAATATCGAACCATGCGCCGCCTTCCAGCGCGATCCGGTCTTGATCCGAGCCTTCGATCCTGAGGGTACTGTGCGGCGCGAGTTCGATCCGCGATCCATCCTCCAGCGCGATCGTTTGAATCGCTTCCTGTGTGGCATAGATCGCGCCCGGACTGCCACCGAATTGCCAGACCGCCAGAACCGCCACCAGCGATGCCGCGATCGCGCCGCCTGCCCAGCGCATCGCCCGCAACGGACGGCGCGGCGCCAGCGGTTGCACATCGCCCGGCCAATCGTCATTCGCAACGGCAACTGGCGCCAAGACGTCCTTGTGCTCGGCAAGGAGCGCATCGGATAGCGCGACCTCATCAAAGGCCGCGCGATGGCGCGGGTCCGCCTCCAGCCAGTGGGTGAAGGCTTCCCAATCCATGTCGTCGCCAAGGCTGGCGAGATGCCAGGCCGCAGCCTGTTCGAGAAGTGTCTGATCCGTATTCGTCATGTCAAATGCCCCGCAGGCGGCACCTGTCCGCCGGGCGTCCCCTGCCCAACAGACGCCGCCGCATCGAACAATCCGCAGTCCGCCAGCGAATTGCGCAAATGTTTCATCGCCACGGCGAGGTGCTTTTCTACCCCGCTGCGGCTGATCCCCAGGATTTGCGCGATCTCCGCCTGCGATTTGCCCTCGAAGCGATAGAGCCGCAGCGCCTCGCGCGCGCCGGCAGGAAGGCTGGCCACGGCGCTGCGCACCATATCTGCCTCCTGCTCCCTGATGATGGCGTCCTCGGCGGAAAGGGCCGGGTCGGGCCGATCCTCCGGCAGCGCATCCGCGCCGGACTCTTCGACAATCCATTTGCGGTCGCGCACCATAGCCCGGCGCCGCATCTTCAGCACGTCAAGCACAATGTTGTTCGCCATCCGAAACAGATAGGCCCGGCCATCGCCAATCGGGCCAGAGGGCTGGCGGGAGGCCTTGATCCACAATTCCTGCAGCAAATCTTCCGCTTCGGCCGGATTACCGCAGCGCGCGGAGAGAAAACGCAGCAACTCGCCGCGATGCTCGACCAGCACCTGGGCAAGACCGTCGGCTCGCGCAGCACTCTCCTCGGAATCCATCAAACGCCCCGGTCCGAATTGCCTCATCGCACCGCCCTGACCAACAATCCCCGGACCGAGCTCGCAACCGGCACCTCTTGCACACAAATGCGCTCGCGGACAAACCCTCCCGCGACAAGGGCGTTGGCCAGTTCGTTGTTGTTGAACAGGCGGTGCCTGCCTGCTCGGATAAAGCGCCAGCGCTCCATCGTGTCACGATGGGTGACATAGGCGACCAGCCGCCCCCCCGGCTTGAGCGCCCTGTGGATCGCGGTTGCCATGCGGCCCTGCCAGTCGGCGAAATAGAGCACATTCAGCAGCAGCACGCCATCGAACGATCCTTCCGCCAGCGTCATCGCCTCTACGGGTTCGGCCAACAGCAGCGCCTGCCCGCGCAGGCGGCGGCTCGCCGCTTCGATCATCGTCGGAGACGGATCGACGCCGACGGCCCGGACCCTGGCCCGGTGCAGCAGATCGCGCAGGGCGGCGCCGGTTCCGCAACCCGCATCCAGAATCCGCTCCCCGTCGCGCGGGGCCAGCAGGTCCAGCGCCAGCCGGGTGGGCACACGGTTCGCAATATCTATCGCGCCGCCCAACAGGCGGCCTAATGCCCCTTGCGGCCGGGCGAGTTGCCCGGCCAGTCCTTCGGAAAACCCCACTCCCTGCCCCTTACTTTGCCTTGGCGAGCAGAGCCTGGACCTCGCGGCGACGGCCCGCATCCCACGCCGGCCGGGCAGGATCGTGCGGCGCCTTTAGTGCCTTTTGCAGATAGGACTTGGCCCCGGCCGTATCGCCCTGATCGAGCAGGAAATCGCCGTAGAAATAATTGGCGTCGAGCCCGTTGGGATCGAGCGCCAGCGCCTCCCTCAACAGCTTGCGCGCCCGCTCCTTGTCCCCGAAGCCGATGGGCGAACCGGGCACCTTGTAATAGAGCACACCCAAGCTCATCGCCGCGCCGCCCCTGGCAGCCTTGGGATCGATGGCATAGGCTTTGGCCAGAATGTCATGCGCCTTCCTGGCCAGGCCCAGCTTGTGGAAGATATTGGCGCGATTGGCCTGCTCGCTGGTGACGATCCCCTGCCAGAGCAGCGGCTCGGCCTTGCCGGGATAGCGGGCGACAAGCGTCTCCGCATCCTTCGCCAGCTTGTCCAGCGCCTTGGTCTGCGTGCTGGAACCACGCACTTCATAGGAGATGTGCGCCCAGCCGTCGTTCACGGCCTTAACGTCTTCGGTCATGCCGGCAAAGGCGGCAGTAGGCATTGCGAAAATGAGCGTCGCGGCAAGCGCTGCGGAAAGAGACGAGCGAGTGATCTTCATGCGGAAGGCCCTTCTGCGGCAGGTAGAGTGCGGTCAGGAAAACTCGGCGCGGGCGCGCCTGATCTGCGAGGCAAGGCCGCCATCGACCAGCCCCGGAGAAATAGCGTTGAGCGCGGCATAGACCCGCTCCATCGCCCCGATATTCACAGTCGGGCGCCGTGAGAGGATCGCCGAAGCGATCCTCTGGGCGACCCATTCGGGCTCATCGGCTTTCATGCCGGTTATCTGCAGAAAACGGCTGACCTGCCCGTTGTTGAACGGAGTGCGCGCGGCGCGCGGGTTGATGTGGGTCACAGCAACGCCGCTGCCCATCAATTCGCGCCGCAAGCCCTGGCTCAGGGCCGAAAGCCCGGCCTTGCTGGCCGAATAGGCCGCAAACCACGGATAGGGGATCGATCCCAAGACCGACCCGATATTGACGATCTGCCCGCTCCCGCGCAGCCGCATCGGCCCGGCCACTGCCCCGCACAGCACGGACGGCACCAGCAGGTTCACGCGGTAGCACAGCGCCAGCGCTTCGGCGGGCTGGCTCTCATGCAGGCCGAAGCGCATCACGCCGGCGATGTTCACCAGAATGTCGGGCAGGCTTTCCGAGAGGCGCAGAGCAAGCGCAGCAAGCGCATCGTCGCTGGAAAGGTCGGCCACGATGCTTTCGGCACAGGCGGGAGATTCCACGCGGTCGATCCCGATGGTGTACGCGCCCGCCTGGCCGAGCAGCCTGGCCACGGGCGCCCCGATCCCTCCCGCCGCACCGGTGATGATAGCCGTGCGGCCTTCAAGCGGCTTCATGGACGGGCTCCAGTGCAACCGAGGCGAAAACGCCGCCGAACAGGCCGAACATCTCCTTCGCCATCTGCACGACCGCCGCCCGGTCGGCCGGATCGGCGAAGGAATTCACCAGCCTGGCGAAGAACGCCATGTGCTGCTGGTCGAGTGCGCCATGGGACGTGAGGTAAGTGAAGGCCTGCGGCGGCAGTCCGAGATTTTCGGCCACTGCGCTCGCGCCCCGCTGGGCCAGCGCCACGCTGACGCTTTCCAGCACATAGACCATGCCGAAGAAGGCCACCGGATTGCCTTCGCGGATCCGGCGATAGGCATGATCCACCATTGCGCTGGTCGCCGGGTCGGGATCGCCATGGCGCACGGCCTCGGCATAGCCGCCAGCAAAGGCGATATCGGACAGGATCCACTCCTCGTGGCCTTCCTCCTCCTCGATATATTCGTCGAGCGCGGCGATCAGTTCGGGCCGGTGGCGCAGGCGCTCATGCGCAGCGCACATCAGCGGCACGGTGTGCTTCACATGATGATAGGCCTGGGCAAGATAATCGAGATAGGCCTGCCGCGTGATCGTGCCGTTGAGGCCCGCCTGCAATTGCGGAATGGCGAGGAACGCCAGCCTTTCGCGCACAGTGGCAGCCTCCAGTTCGGTGAAGAACTCCGGCTTCTGCGCGCAATAGGCCGCATGGATTTCCTTGCGACGCAGGCGGCCATTGCCGGTCAACTGCCCGTTGGCCGGAGTGAAATGCGCGGCTTCGCGCCATTTCGCGATCTTGGCATAGCCGGGAAGCGTGGCGTTCACAGCCTCCACCGCGGCGGCAATATCTGCTCCGGGCGAGGCAGGCACCAACAGCGCTTCCGGCGCAGGCAGCCCGTCACCATAAACCAGCGCCCGCGCGATTTCAGGCCGGGCCACGAGGCTCGCCTCGATCCATTCGGGCGAGATGTTGCGGCCGAAACTGGTCACGATGAGGCTGGATTTGCGCCCTTCGATCCACAGGCGCCCCTCGCTGTCGATCCGCCCGATGTCTCCCGTGGCGAGAGGCCCGGGCTCGCGCGGTTCGCCGATCGTGCCGAGGCAGAGCGGCCCGTCGAGCAGAATCTCGCCATCCTGCGCGATCCGCGCCTGCATGTGGCCCAGCAGCCTCCCGGCGGAGCCCGGCTCGCTTTCGCTGCCATCTTCCAGCGAAACCACCGAAGCGCATTCGGTAAGCCCATAGCCCTGCCGCACCGGCATACCCAGCGAGCGCGCCCGGCGCAGCAGATCGGGCGGCGTATGCGCACCGCCCACGGCCACCAGCGTGAGCCGGGGCAGTTGCCTGCCACTGCGCTCCATCGCCGCGACGAGGCCGGCCAGATATTCGGGCACAAGGATCAGCGAGGTGATCGCCAGCCGTTCGATCCTGTCCAGCATCGCCTGGAAGTCGGGCCAGAAAGGATCGGCCAGCCCAACCTCGGCCTGCGGTGGGCAGACATAGGTTCCCCCGGCCAGCAGCGTGGGGAAGAACCCGGCAACCGTTTCCAGCAATATGCCGGGCGGCAGAAGCGCCAGATGCCTGCCGGCGTGGCTCGTTCCTATGGCCTGCACGACCGAGGAAGCGACTGCCAGCAGATGCGCGGCCGAAAGGCACACACCCTTGGGCGTGCCGGTGGAACCGGAGGTGAATGTTATCCGCGCCGTCCCAGAGGGCAACAGGAGAGACGGCGCGGACTTGCGGTACGATGAGTCCTCGTTGGGGACACGATCGGAGATCATCTGCGCACCGCAAGCATTGATGGCATGTTTCGTCTGTTCGGAAGTGAAGAACAACGGAAGCGAGAGGACGGGAATGCCGGCTTCCAAGAGCGCCATCTCGGTGATGGCCTGCCCTGCGCCGTAATCGCGCTGCATCGCCGCAGGTATGTCGAGGGGATATTCGCGCCGTAGCGCTGCGGCGCTATCGCCTACGATGCGGGCCAGCGACACATAGGTCACAAGCGCTCCGTTGCCTGGGTCCAGCGCAATTCTGGCAGGATCGGCAGCCCCATGTGCCGCAACGGCGTTAAGCAGCGTGGTCATGCGGCCTCCTGACGGTCGCGGCGGGTGAGAAAGGCCGAAATCGCGCCTTGCCCTTCCCGGATCATCCCGGCGCAAACCCGGGGATCGGTCTCATAATAGCGCCCCCACTCGGCGGCGCTCGCACCCAGGGCATCCGGTGTGGCCAGCGCGATCTCTGCCAAGGGCACGCCGATGCGGTTGAACATCCGCCGCAGGGGCGCTGTCAGTGTGGCGACCGCAATCTCGCTGCCGCCGGCAAGATCGTTGGCGGCAGCGCCCCAAAGCCGGATCATCGCAATGGCATTGTCGGCCGCGAAATTGCCGATCTCCACCACATCTCTTCGCGACACCGGGCGGTGGAAGGTTTCTGTCAGCAGGGCCTCGATCGGTCGCTCGAGATAGGCTTCGAGGAACAATACACCCTCCTCCGCCCGCCGATATCCCAGCACGGCCGCAGCAGCACTTTCCGGGCCATGTGCAAGATAATGGCGGAAGGATGGCGCCAGGCTGGCCCCGAATGCATCCTTATACCTGCGGCGGATCAGCGACATATCGATAGTAAGAGGCATCCGTTGCTCCTCGCGTTCGAGGACAAGACGCCGCCGCCGGAAAACCTCCACAGCCGGGCTGAGCAATAAATCTGCGTCTGCGAATGTCGCAGTTGTACCGTCACGTGTCCGATCCGCAGGGAGCTGTCAGTCTGACTGCAACTCGCCTCCGATTGGCGAAGATGAAATGGTTGGCCGTGGAAGAAGAAGCTGCGATCCGCGATCGTCTGATGCGAAAACCGCCTTTTTGGAGCCGCCCTTTTGCGAAGGCTTCCTGCCCCTAATCAGCAGGATGATGTGTCACCTTTTCGGGCAGGAAAATGCCTTGTTTTGTTTTCAGTGCACCACCCCTGTCCGGCGCGGTTTCAAGCCGTTTTTCCGGGCTTTGTGCGAGCCGGAGTGTCACCTTCCATTCCGGCTTTTCGTGCAGGCCCCGCGCATCCCGAAAGGCGGGGTGGGCGCGGGCAGGAAAGGTCCAGGGCCAGGGGGTGGAGGCAAGGCTGTTCATCGGGCAGGATAAACGCCATTTGCGGCAGTGTAGGAAAGTGTTTTCTGGCCGGGAGACAGGCGGGGGCCATGGCCCCTAAAATGACCCAGTCATCCCTTTGAGAGAGTTCCTCCCAGGTTTCCGTGTTGCCAGGAGCAAGGAAAACACGACGAGCCGATCACAAATCCGAAACGATACGCCTATTTTATAGTGCCCATCGGTCGCATGCTCACGCGAAGAGCTACATAACGAAGCAAGCTACATAACGAAGCAAGGGGGAAGGATCTGCGTGCTCAACGCATTGCGCTCAAGCGCCGCAGCGGCGTGCCTGTGCCTTCTCATGCCTGGTGCAGTCGTGGCAGAGCCCGCCGTTTCCGAAGTCGGCCCCGATTCTCCTGCCTCGGTTGGCATGGGGCGAACAGCTGAAGTGATCGCACATCCTGATCCGCTATCGTTGGTGGAAGACTCCGACCCGGCCGTAAGGGCCAACAAGCAACTGGCCTTCGACATGTGGCGCAGCGTCGTGAATGCCGGCCATGTCGAACTTGCCGACCAGATGCTGCAGGAAGGCTATATCCAGCATAGCCCTGTTCTCCCGACGGGCCGCGCGGCATTCAAGGCAATCTTCTCCGCCATCAAGCGCCGGGACATCCCGCCAGTCGTTTCACCCCCGCTCGTATCCCTCATCGGCCAGAACGATCTGGTGGTGATGGCCTTGCGGGAAGAACTGCCGGAACCGGGCGGCACGGGCAATTACACCACCACCCATTTCAATCTCTTCCGGGTGGAGGACGGCCGCCTCGCCGAGCATTGGCATTCCGTCCAGAACGCTCCCGGCCCCAACGTCCTACCGTCCGATCAGGGCGGGCCGCAACGCGTCACTGGCCGCTCCGGCATTGCCCAATTCGCTCTTCTGAACGACGATCTTCCCCAGCAAGCCGCCAACAAGCGGCTTGTCTTCGATGCATGGCGACAGTTGCACGATGCCGGACGGGAAGAACTCGCGGAGATTTATATCGATCCCGATTTCATCGAACACGATCCCAATTTCACAAGCGGGCGCGCGTCCTTCGTCAAGAGCATGTCCCGCCGTCCAGACCTGCCCATCGAGACATCGCTGCAAACGCCCATCGTCGCAATGGTCGCGCAAGGCGATCTGGTTGTTCTGGTGACCGCGCTTGAGCACCCTCACCCGATCCGCAGCGCAGAAAGCTACACCACCACCTGGTTCGACATGTTCAGGATCAGCAACAACAAGATCGCCGAACACTGGAACGCGGCGACCAAACCGAACACACCGACGCAGCATTATGGCGATTGACGATGGGCAGAAGGCTTCCCGCAGAATCCGCCCCATATTCGCATTTACTGCCGCTAAGCCATTTGATTATCGAAAAAAAGGTCGCTTCAGCATGTCTTTCAAATCAGAATCCATTTTCCTAATTGGGCGAGTGAACCTGGGCTTCGCAGTTCGATTCCTCCGGTTGGAGCGCACGAATGTGGCAGCACTGACACCCCCCTTGGCGAGGTACGGATGAACGCCGCCGAACGCATTTACACTGCGTCCACGCGCGAATGCGAAACCGCGGCAAGGACCGCCGAGGTGCTCGCTCGCCGTATTGAAGACGATATTGCCTCTCTCAGACCGCCTCCCGGCGATGGCCTCGGTAGCCTGAGCGATCTTGCAAAGCGTTACTGCGTCGGGCGCGCTGTGATCCGCGAAGCCGTTGGTCTCCTCGAGAGGCGAGGCCTTGGAAGCCTGCGGCCAGGGCCGAGCGGGGGCTTCATCGTCAAGATGCCTCAGGTGGATGCCATCGGGGAAGAGCTTGCGGATCATTTCAGGGCGGTCGGAATAACGCTATCCCAGCTTCTCGACGCGCGCGAAGCGGTCGATCTCATGATAGTCCGGCTGGCCGCCGCCGCCCGTCCGAGTTCCATGGCGCTGGGGCGGCTGGAGCTGGCCACAAGGACGGACGACATCCACGGCCATCTGGCGCTGCGCAGCGAACTTGCACGGCTGACGCGCGAACCTGCCGTTATGCCTTTCGTCAAATGCCTGAACGCCCTGACGATGGACTTTGCCGCAGAGCAGCCCGGGACAGACGATTGTCCTGCCAGCGTACCGCTCGCCACCGCCGAGTTGCGCCGTGCACTGGCGCATGGCGACTCCGACAGCGCAGCAGAGGCATTCGGTGGGCTGCATGGAGATTTGTTCAGGTTGCTCTGCCAGCGCGACAATTCGGCCGAGCCGGCAGTTGAGGAGATCGCCCGGTCAAGCGAGGAACGTACCCTCGCCGCGCTGGTGGCGCGCCGGCTGGCCAGCGAAATCATGCAGAACGGCCGTCCTGGGCAGCGGCTTGGCTCCGAATGGGATCTTTGCGAACGTTTCAGCGTAAGTCGTCTCACCCTGAGGCAGGCGATCCGCCTCCTGCAGGATACCGGGCTCGTGGAATGCCGCCGTGGACGCGGCAACGGGCTGGTGGTTCGCAACAGCCGCATGACCGGCACCATTCGCCTGTTGCTGGCCTATCTCATCGGGCAGCAAATGGATGTGAGGTCTGCCGGCACCATACTGTTCCAGCTCAATTGCTTCATGCCCGCGCTCGCCGTCAGCCGGGCGGATTCAGAGCAGCGCGCAAAGCTGGAAGAGTTGCTGTTACGGGTAGAGCAAAGCGACGTTCTAGAACGTTACGATCTGTTGAGCCTTGTCCATTTCGTGTCGCGCGTTGCGGACAATCCGATCATCGACCTCTTTTCCCGTTGCCTTGCCGCCTATGAGGCCCGTTTTCATCCGTTCCTGGCGGAGCGCCTGCCAGTGAGCCTGCAGGCGAGCTATTTCCGGCTCATGCGC
>DATJDU010000098.1:0-18359 GCA_035497315.1 Sphingomonadaceae bacterium | reverse complement strand
CAAGCGCGGGTTGCCCGTGTGGTCGCTGCATAATGATGTGATTGTCAGTTATGGCATGGCGGTGATCCTCGCCGCTGTGCTGGTGGCTGTGCTGGGCTGGGCGGCGCTGCCGTTTATCCTGCTGCACCATGTTTCGGTGTGGTTCTCGCTGATGCTCAACGACTACATCCAGCATTATGCCCTGCTGCGCGAGATGCAGCCCAATGGCCGGCGCGAACCGCAGAGCGAGATGCATTCGTGGAGCGCGGATGCGCCCCTGTGCAATTTGATGGTCTTCAACGTGCAGCGTCACGCCTACCACCATGCCCGGCCGATGCTGTCCTATCAGGAACTGGTGGAGATGGAGAACGGCCCGAAATGCCCCACCGGCTATTTCGGCATGATGGCCATCGCTCTGAACCCGCCTTGGTGGTCCCACGTGATGGACCCGCTGGTGGTGAAGGTAACCAAGGGCAACCGGAAGCGGATCAATGTCGCTCCTTCGGGCGAAAGGCGGCTGGAAAGGCTGATTCGGGAATATAACGCCGCTCAGTGAGGCTGCGCCTTTCCTGCATCCCCTCCGACAGCATTGATCGCAAATTCGTCGCATTGCGCTTCTTGCGCGGTGGCCGGCACCTGCTTATCTGGGCGATATGGCTATCCGTGAAATCCTTGAAGTGCCGGACCCCCGGCTGAAGACCATTTCCTCGCGCGTCGAGACATTCGACGGTGAGTTGAAGACGCTCGTCGCCGACATGTTCGAGACGATGTATGACGCACCCGGTATCGGCCTTGCCGCGATCCAGGTGGGCGTACCACTGCGCGTGGTGGTGATCGATCTCCAGCCCGACGATCCCGATGCGGAGCCGGAAGAGTGCCACCACCATGGCGGTGAAGCGCATACGCACCAGCCGACGAAGAAAGAACCCCGGGTGTTCATCAACCCGGAAATCCTCGATCCGGCGGAAGATTATTCCACCTATCAGGAAGGCTGCCTGTCGGTGCCGGATATCTACGCCGACGTGGATCGCCCGTCCGCCTGCCGCGTACGTTGGCAGGATCTTGAGGGTGCCGTGCACGAGGAAGCGATGGAAGGCCTGCTGGCCACCTGCATCCAGCATGAGATGGACCATCTGGAAGGTATCCTGTTCATCGATCACCTCAGCCGCCTGAAGCGCTCGATGGCGCTCAAGAAGCTGGAGAAGCTGCGTAAGGCAGCCTGATCGGAAGAGACGTGACAATTATTGCTTTCAACTACTCCGCGGCGTTTCCGCTGGCCTGACCGGCCAAGTCGCAACGAACGTGAATTCGCCCGCATGGCTCGGCATGACCGCGCCATGTGGGCCCGAGTGTTGAGAGTATTCCATGACTGATACCCAGAATCCCGCCGGGGCGCTGAGCCCGGCGGAGATCGATCATTTCATCCGCCGAGGCTTTGTGCGGATCGAGCAAGCTTTTCCGAACGTACTGGCCGAAGAGGGGCGGCTATCCTCTGGCGCGAGATGGGGCTGAGCCCTTCAGACCCGGAAAGCTGGACTCGCCCCGTTATTCGGCTGGGCCAATACGGTCAGACCCCATTCCGGCAAGCTGCGAATACCCCGCTGTTGCACCGTGCTTTTGACCAGCTTGTCGGGCCTGACTGCTGGGCAACTCCAACGGCGGGGTGAGCCCGGCGAGGAGAGCGAGGTGGGGCAGGGCTATCCTGTGAGGGAAGCCGTGCGACAGGCGCTCATTCGTTAGCAGGCTGCCATGCCTGAAAATAGAAAGGCCGCCCGGTGAGGGGCGGCCTTTCCTTTGTCCGTCTGGACCTGTTGCTTAGAACAGGCCTTCGATCTGGCCGTTCTCGTCGATGTAGATCGCTTCGGCCGAGGGAACCTTGGGCAGGCCCGGCATGGTCATGATGTCGCCGGCAATGGCGACGATGAAGCCCGCACCGGCCGAAATACGCACTTCGCGGATCGTTACGTCGAAGCCTTCGGGGGCGCCCAGTTGCGTCGGATCGGTCGAGAAGCTGTACTGCGTCTTGGCCATGCAGACCGGGAAGTTGCCGTAGCCCATGCCTTCCCACTGCTTGAGCTGGCTCTTCACCGCGGCCGACATCGTGACGGTTTCTGCACGGTAGATTTCCTTGCAGACCGTTTCGATCTTCTCGGCCAGCGGCATGTCGTCAGGATAGAGCGGGGCCCAGTCCGGCGCGCCGGCATCGGCCTTGGCCGCAACGATGTGCGCCAGTTCTTCCGCGCCCGCGCTACCATCGGCCCAGTGCTTGCAGATCACCGCTTCGGCGCCGAAGCTTTCAGCCATTTCCTTGATCACGGCCAGTTCGGCATCGGTATCGAGGTAGAAGTGGTTGATCGCGATGGTCGGAGTGATGCCGAACTTCTTCACATTCTCGATGTGACGCTTCAGGTTCACCGAACCCTTGCGCACGGCTTCCACGTTCTCGCCCTTGGTGAGGTCGGCCTTGGCCACGCCGCCGTTCATCTTCAGCGCGCGCACAGTGGCGACCAGCACCACGGCGTCAGGCTTCAGGCCTGCGAGGCGGCACTTGATGTCCATGAACTTCTCGGCGCCAAGGTCGGCACCGAAGCCGGCCTCGGTCACCACGTAATCGGCCATGGCGAGCGCGGTCTTGGTGGCGATCACCGAGTTGCAGCCATGGGCGATGTTGGCGAAGGGGCCGCCATGCAGGAAGGCCGGGTTATTTTCCAGCGTCTGCACCAGGTTCGGCAGGATGGCGTCCTTCAGGAGAACGGTCATCGAGCTGTCGGCCTTCACGTCGCGGCAGAACACCGGGGTCTTGTCACGGCGATAGCCGATGATGATGTCGCCCAGGCGGCGCTGCAGGTCCGAAAGGTCCGAAGCGAGGCACAGGATCGCCATGATTTCGGAAGCGACGGTAATGTCGAAGCCAGTTTCACGCGGGAATCCGTTGGTCACGCCGCCCAGCGGGCCGACGATCTGGCGCAGCGCCCGATCGTTCATGTCGAGCACGCGGCGCCAGGTGACGCGGCGCAGGTCGATTTCGAGCGCGTTGCCCCAATAGATGTGGTTGTCGATCATCGCCGACAGCAGGTTGTGTGCGCTGGTGATGGCGTGGAAGTCACCCGTGAAGTGCAGGTTGATTTCGTCCATCGGCATGACCTGGCTCTTGCCGCCGCCGGCGCCGCCGCCCTTGACGCCGAAGCACGGGCCGAGGCTGGGTTCGCGCAGGCACAGCAGGGTCTTCTTGCCGATGCGGTGCAGGGCATCGCTCAGGCCTACCGACGTGGTGGTCTTGCCTTCGCCGGCCGGGGTCGGGTTGATGGCGGTGACGAGGATCAGCTTGCCGGGAGCCAGCGCGGGAGCCAGCAGGTCGCGGTCGATCTTGGCCTTGTACTTGCCGTAAGGGATCAGGGCCTCATCGGGAACGCCGGCCTTCTTGGCGACTTCGGTGATCGGCGCGAGCGTGGCTTGGCGCGCAATTTCGATATCAGTAGGCATCGCATCTCGTCCTTGTTGTCTTAAGGGCAGTTCGAACTTCCGGTCGCGTCCGGCCAGGCGCGAGCCCGGCCATCCGCCATTTCGCACTCACGAAGATTTCGTGATTCTGAAATTTGTAAGCGGCTCATACAATTTTCCTGTGCGAATCCTCAAGGGTGATTCTTGGACAGGGATTCTGCGCACTCAATGGCGAGGAGAGAGATCCAGTCGGCCTAGGCGTTGACGCGTGCGCTCGATCAATTTTGTTCACTTTGCGTTCTCCACAGGAAATCCCCCATCAGTGTGGGGCAGAGATTATGCGCACACCACATAGTGTGGCATGTTTGGCTGAGTGAACAATGGAGGTGCCTATCGAGTTGTAATGGAAACAAGGTAGCAATTCGCCAAGATGTGGTTTCCAATATGGAAGCGTCTAGGACCGAACCGCACGAGACGCGCCAAAGCCGGTGCACCAGAGCATAGAGCTCTGGGCACTTAGCGGTGATATCGTGGAAATATCGGCCCTCAGCCCCTTCCTAGGCAGCCCATCGTTAGCAAAACGAACATGGGAGTTGGCAATGAGCCTTACCCCACATGCGTTCTGCTGGATTGATGGCCTTTGTCACTGGGTAAAGTTGTCGGTTTTTGGATGCATCATTGTGATGTCATCTGAGGGTTTCGTCTCTGAGGATGAGGCTCGCGCTGACTTTGCCCGGTGGTTCATTTGAAGCCACCAGTAGATTTGGGCGGGGCTTTATGCCTCGCCCACCACTGGTGTGGGAGTGTTATGGAAACTTTGATTATAGTTGTGGTGGCTTTCTTGGCTCTTGCGGTCGGGGTGGGCCTGGGTTGGGTCTTCGGTTCGCGCCCCGCTTCGGAGCTGAAGGCGCGGCTGGATGCGGCAGAGGCTGCGGGCAGGGAGGCGTCGGAAAAACTCGCCCGCATGGCCCCGGAACTGGCAACCATGAGCGAACGGGCCGCCCGGGCCGACATGCTGGCAGGCCAGCTCGACCTTGCGCGGGAGGAACTGACCGGGCTCAAGGCGAGGGAAGCCGGGTTCGAGGAACAGAAGCGCCTGCTGCTCCAGGCGCGGGAAGACATGCTCAAGGAATTCCGCAACGCCGGCAGCAAGGTGCTGGGCGAGGCGCAGGAAGCGTTCCTGAAGCGGGCGGAGGAACGCTTCCGCCAGTCGGAGGAGACCGGCGAGCAGAAGATTAAGGCGCTGCTGGAGCCGGTGGGGCAGAAACTGAAGAATTATGAGGAACAGGTCGCCACGCTGGAAGCGAAACGCGTGGATGCCTTTGGTCAACTAACTGGCCTGATCCAGTCGATGAAGGAAGGGCAGGAACAGGTCCGGCAGGAAGCCGCGCGGCTCGGCAATTCGCTGCGCAATGCCCCCAAGGCACGCGGCCGCTGGGGCGAGCAGCAATTGCGCAATGTGCTGGAACAATGCGGGCTGGCCGAGCACACCGATTTCGTGACCGAACATTCGGTCAATACGGAGGACGGGCGCCTGCGGCCGGATGCGATCGTCAATGTGCCGGGCCAGAAGAAGCTGGTGATCGACGCCAAGGTTTCGCTCAATTCCTATCAGGAGGCGTTCGAGGCGGATACGGACGAGGCCCGCGATCTGTCGCTGGCGGCCCATGCGCGGGCGATGAAGAACCACGTCCAGCAACTCGGTGCCAAGAGCTATCAGAGCCAGTTCGAGGATGCGCCCGATTATGTGGTGATGTTCGTGCCGGGCGAGCATTTCCTCGCCGCCGCGTTGGAGCAGGACCCGGAACTGTGGGACTTCGCCTTCCGCAACAAGGTTCTGCTGGCAACGCCGACCAATCTGGTCGCCATCGCGCGCACCGTGGCGCAGGTCTGGCGGCAGGATGCCCTGGCGCAGGAGGCTCGCGAGATCGGGCGGATGGGGACCGAAATTTACGATCGGATCGCGACTGCGGCCGAGCATCTCAGGCGCGTGGGCGGAGGTCTGGAGAGCGCGGTAAGCAATTACAACAAGTTTGTGGGAAGCTTTGAGCGCAATGTTCTGTCGGCCGGGCGGCGCCTGAGAGACAAGGGCGTCGAGATCGGCAAGCGCGAGATCGAGGAAGTGCCGCAAGTGGAGGCTCTGCCGCGTTATGGTTCGGCAGACGTGACAGGCGAGGGCGCGGGCGAGGTTGCCGCACAAGAGGAGTGAGCCGATGCACCGAATGCTGAATCCCGCCGCTCCGGTTCTTGCCGCCGCGTTTCTCGCTGCGTGCGGGCAGGGAGACGGGGCAAAGGCTGCGCCGGGTCCGGAAAAGAGCGCACAGGCAGAAGCCGGCAGCAAAACGGCGGGACTGCTCGCCTCGCTCGTCACGCCGCGCCAGAAGGGCCCCTACGCGCCCAGGGATGAATGTTCGGCGTTGAAAGGCGCGCAGGAATTCCGGATCAAGCTGGCAAAAGCGGTGTTGGCCCGCGATGCGGATGCCTTCGTCGGCCTAGCAGCGCCGGATATATTGCTCGATTTCGGCGGCGGCGAAGGCAAGGACGAATTGCGCAGGCGCTTGGCCGACAAGGATTACAATCTCTGGGAGGCGTTACAGAACCTCCTTCCGCTCGGTTGCGCCGTGAACGGCCAATCCGGCATGACCATGCCTTGGTATTTCGCCCAGGATTTCGGGGATCGCGATAGCTACATGCTGCTGACGGTGCGAGGGGAGGGCGTACCGATCCTGGCCGAACCGCGCGCGGGGGCCAAGGTGCTCAAGACTCTCGACTGGAACATTGTCGAATTGCAGGAAAGCACTGACGAGGGCAGCCCATTCGCCAAGGTTCACGATTATGACGGCACTGCCGGCTATATGGCGTGGGACAAGCTGCGTGCGCTGGTCGATTACCGCCTGATCGTGGAGGAGCGGCAGGGTAGCTGGGTTCTGAGTGCCTTTGTCGCGGGGGATTGAGGGCGGCGATCGGGCCGCCCCGCATTCCCCTTGATCGCGAGGTTTAGCTTGCGCGCGTGGCCGTGATGTCGATCTTCACCGTTACGTTCGGATCGACCGACTTGTCCTGCCAGGAGCCTTCGCCAAGGCCCCATTCCTTGCGGTCGATCTTTGCCTCGCCTTTCATCTTGGCGGTGTCGCCCTCGATAGTGAGAGTGAAGGGCAACTTCACCGGCTTGCCGATGCCGCGAATGGTCAGCGTGCCATCGGCCAGATAGGCATCTGGGCCGGTGGATGTGATGCCGTTGGTGGTGAATGTGGCGTTGGGGAAGGCGCCGATGTTGAACCATTCGCCCTCGCGCAGGGGATCGTCGCGCGAAGGATCGCCGCTGCTGGCGCTGCCGGTGTCGATCGTGACCTTGGCCAGGGACTGGTCGAGATGGGTGGGGTCGAAATTGATTTCGGCGCTCCACTTGCCGAAGCCGCCTTCAAAGCTCTCGCTATTACCCACGCCTTCATAGCCGAGCTTCGATGCGGCATGATCCACGATCCAGCCCGGGGCGGCCATTTCGGGGCCGACCGCGGCGGCGGGGATGGTGAGCAGCGCCAATGCGGCAACTGCGGTGGCCGTGCCGAAGGCAGCGGGCTTGCGGTGGAACATGCTCAATTCTCCCCAATTTCCGTTCTTGCAGGCGGCTGCGGCGCGGCTGCCGCCAATGTTTGCCGTGTCAGCGTGCAGGAGGGCAATAAGTTCCCGCCGTCGCTCTGTCCATGTGGTAAAGGGGCCGGTTGCGCGCGCTCAGCGATCCTTGCCGGTGGCGTCGATCCGTTCCAGCGTGAGACTATGCCCGCTTGAACGCAGGGTAAGGCGCGCACCATCAAGCTCCAGCGTGGGGGCGGCTACCAGCAGCGCGCTCGCGGCCTGTTCCTGTTCGCCAATCGGGCCTTCGCAGAACATCTTGGTCTGCATCAGCGGTCCGGCGATCAGGCGGGATTTCTCGACCCTCCACGGACCGCTCATGGAATTACAGCCCACATTGGCGGAAAGGCGATCCTTCTGCAAAGCCATGCGTGCGCGGTCGGGTGCAGCGGGAGTTTGGCCGTCGATGGCGGTAATGCGCCATTCGCTGCCGGCAAGCCCATGCG
Organism: Sphingomonadaceae bacterium; assembly: GCA_035497315.1. Classification (GTDB taxonomy): domain Bacteria; phylum Pseudomonadota; class Alphaproteobacteria; order Sphingomonadales; family Sphingomonadaceae; genus Andeanibacterium. Next base: position 10,860 of record DATJDU010000098.1, on the reverse strand, counting down.
GCGGCGCGGTCTGCGCCACGCAGCCTGCCACGGGCAGAGCCAGGAGAATGAAAGCCGTGATGAAAAGTGCGTGGCGCATAAGGCCTGATGCGCCATTCGCGCTTTCGGCGGGCTGAATGCGCCCGTCAGCAACAGGTCAGCGATCGAGCGCCGCCAGAGCCTCATAGGCCAGCACTGCGCCTGCCACGGCGGCATTCAGACTGTCGGCCCGTCCGCGCATCGGCATGGTGACCCTGAGATCGCAGGCGAGTTCATATTCCTCCGGCAGCCCGCGCGATTCATTGCCCACCATCAGGAAGCAGGGCGCGGCATAGGGTGCGCCGCGATAGGGCTGGGCGTCGCGCAGCGAGGCGGCGACCAGCTGGCCTTCTGCCTCGCGCAGCCAGGCGATGAATTCCGCCCAGTTCGCCTGCGCGATATTCTGCGTGAAGATGGCCCCCATGCTGGCCCGCACCGCTTCGACCGAGAAGGGATCGGCGCAATCGTCGATCAGGATCAGGCCGCCGGCGCCCACGGCATCGCCGGTACGCAGCATGGTGCCCAGATTGCCCGGATCGCGCAGCGCTTGCGCCACCAGCCAGATTTGGGCGGAATTGCGATCGAGATGGGTCAGCGAAGTATCGAATTCCGCAAACACTCCGGCCACAGCCTGCGGGTTTTCCTTGCCGGTGATCTTGGCGAGGATATCGCTGGTGCATTCCACAATCTCGCCGCCTGCCTGATCAACAGCCTGTTCCAGCGCAGAGAGCAGCGGGTGTTCGTCACGCTCGGCGGACATGACCAGCATTTCAGGGATACGTCCGGATTCGCGTGCATCGGTGAGCAGGCGCAGCCCCTCGGCGAGGAACTTGCCTTCCCGCTTGCGGTGCTTCTTTTCCCGCAGCGAGCGGAGATATTTGACCGTGGGGTTGGAAAAACCGGTGATCTGGCGGCGCATCATGTCCGCTTAGGAGCGCGCGCGGCCTTGTGCAATCAGTCTTCCCCGAAACCGTCCATCACCAGGCCGACCAGCTTGGTCAGCAAGGTTTCTGCATCGTCGCCCGTCACGCAGATTTCGATCGTGTCGCCCTTGGCGGCACCCAGCATCATCAGGCCCAGGATCGAACCGCCTGCGGCATCCATCCCATCCTTCGTTACAGTGACCTGAGCGCCGTCGGGCAAGCTCGCCACTGCCGCTACGAATTTGGCGCTGGCCCGCGCATGCAGGCCACGCTGATTGGTGATTCCCACGCTTTTACGTGCCGTATCCATCCAGGCACCCCTCCCCAAGGCAGTGTTGTTGCGTTTCTTCGATTGTCAGGCGTCAGGCATCCTGCCCCAGGAACTCTGACGCAATGGTTATGTAATTGCGCCCGGCATCGCGCGCTGCGGCGACCGCTTCCTTGATCGACATCTTGTCGCGCGCACCGGCCAGGCGGATCAGCATGGGCAGGTTGATCCCTGCCACTACTTCCACCTTGCCTTCTTCCATCAGCGAGATGGCAAGGTTGGAGGGCGTACCGCCGAACAGGTCGGTGAGGATCACCGCGCCATTGCCGCTATCGACCTTCTTGATGGCCTCCGCGATTTCGGCGCGCCGGGCCTCGACGTCGTCCTTGGGGCCGATGCACACCGTCTCGACCGCTTCCTGGCGGCCGACGACATGCTCCATTGCCTTCACGAACTCCTCGGCCAGGTGGCCGTGGGTCACTAGAATCATTCCGATCATGCAGGAAAACAGCTTTCAGACCTGAGGGCCGCTCGGGGTTGCATGGATACCATCGGCGCCATGTCGCAAAAAGGCGCAATCGGGTTCACGGCTGGTGCGGCCCTTCGATCAGTTCGGCAGCGCGTGACCCGAGATTTCGGTGACGGACAGTGGGCGAAAATCCCGCTTTGCGCAAGGTTTTCGCAATTTCCTCGGCTATGAAGACGGAGCGATGGCGTCCGCCGGTGCAGCCGAAGGCGATATTGACGTAGCTCTTTCCCTGCGCGGCATAGCGGGGGAGCAGTTCCAGCAGCAGGTCGCGAATCTTGGCAAAGCTGCTCTCGAATGCCGGGTCCTGCCGGATATGCGCGCCCACGGGGCCGTCCAGTCCGGTCAACTCGCGCAATTCCGAAACCCAATGCGGATTGTCGAGATAACGCATGTCGAATACCAGATCGGCCAGGGGAACGCCTCGGGCGAAGCCGAAGCTGCTGACTGTTACCGTCAGTGCCTCACCAGCATGGATGCCGAATTGCTCGCGGATCGCCTGCTGAAGCTCGTTGGTTGAAAAGGCGGTGGTGGTCATCACCACATCCGCCCAGCGGCGCAGCGGGGCAAGCAATTCCCGCTCGGCGGCGATACCGTCGGCAGCGGGCATGCCGCTGGCCAACGGGTGGCGGCGGCGGGTCTCGTTATAGCGGCGCTCAAGCTCCTGGGCCGAGCAGTCGAGGAACATGGTAGTGACCACCAGATCGTCTCGCGCGGAAAGCTGCTTCACCCGGGCGATGATGTCAGCAGGGGCGAAGCCGCGCGTACGGGAATCGAAGCCGATGGCGAGCGGCGCCTTGATCTCGCCGGGCACATTGTCATCCGCTGCGATCATCCGGTCCAGCAGGCGGATCGGGAAATTGTCGATCGCTTCCCAGCCCAGATCCTCAAGCTCGCGCAGCGCGGTCGTCTTGCCGGCACCGAGCATGCCGGTGACCAGCAGGATGCGCTGGCGGGAATCCACTGGGGGAGGGGGAGACTCGGAAGCCATTGGGCGCGGTTTGCCCCCGTCAGCCGCGAAAGGGAAGGCTTTGCGCGCGTTTGTGCCGGAAGGGGGCGTTTACTGGCGGGCGCGGTGAGCGATTGCAGGGGAGCGCTGGGGCGGGAATGGGGGTGAATGAAACTCCTCTCCCGCAATCGCCCCGCTCGCAAGAAGGGATCAGTTCAGTCCATGCAGCTTCAGCGCCCATTCGGCGCGCAGGGGCAGGGCGGGGCTGTCGGGCCAGAGGCGGATCAGGGGGAGGGTGTGTCCGGCCAGTTCCACCGCCCCGGCCTGCTCCACATGGCGCGGGGCCATGGGATCGAGCCGCAGCACCAGGGCGACCGGCGCCTCGGTGGTGGGCAGGTCCACGATACCGACATTGCGAATTTCCAGCTTGCCCGCGATATTGGGCGGGGGGGAGGCCCACAGGGCGCTGCCGCGCGCCTCCAGCGTTACTCCGTCGTCGCCCACCAGCATCGCCCCCCGGTCGATCAGGGCGAGGGCGAGGCTGGATTTGCCGCTGCCCGGTTCTCCCTCGATCAGCACCGCTCGTCCGTCGATGGCGACGCAGCCCGCCCGGTGGATGAGCGCGGTCATTTCTGTTCCGCCGCGGGCAGGGTGATGATGAAGCAGGCACCGGTCTTGCCGGCCGGAGTGTCCCCCAGCACCAGAGTGCCGTCATGTGCTTCGACAATGGTTCGGGCGATGGCGAGACCAAGGCCGCTATGGCCGCCAAAGCCTTCCTCTTCCGGGCGGACCGAATGGAAACGTTCGAATACTTTCTCGCGCTCCTCTTCCGGGATGCCCGGGCCCTGGTCGCGGATCGTGGCCTCCACCAGATCGTCATGGGTGCGCAGTTCGATGGTGATCTTGCCGTTGGGAGGAGAAAAGGAGACTGCGTTGTCCAGCAGGTTCTCCACCACCCGTTCCAGTCGGGCAGGCACGCCCAGAACCACGAACGGACCACGCCCCTTGCGCTTGAGCCTTATGGCGCGGCCTTCCGTTTCCACGCGATGTTCACGCGCGCCGACTGCATTGTCGATGAGAGCGGCCAGGTCCACCTGCTCGAAAGTCGCTCGGGTAAGCTCGGCATCGATGCGGCTGGCATCCGAAATCTCGCTCACGAGCCGATCGATGCGCTGAACGTCGTGCAATGCGATATCGGTGAGCTGGCTCCTCAGCGCCGGCTCCTGGACCTTGGAGAGGGCCTCCAGCGCGCTGCGCAGCGAAGCGAGGGGATTCTTCAGCTCATGCGCCACATCCGCGGCAAAGCTCTCGACTGCGTCGATCCGGTGACGCAGGGCGGAACTCATGTCGGAAATGGCGCGGGCAAGCATGCCGATTTCGTCACGCCTTTCGGGCAGGCGGGGGACAACCACTTCGCGATCGCGCCCCAGCCGCACTCTCACGGCGGCGCGCACCAGTACGCGCAGGGGGCGCACAATGATCCGCGCGAGATAAAGCGAAAGCTGGATCGAGATGATTACCGCCGCGGCCACGATGATCGCCAGCGTCTGGCGCGCATCGCGCACGCGTTTGGTGATGTCGATCGCATTGCGGGTAGTCAGCAGGGTCGTACCGTCCAGCCCTACCGGAGCCGCCGCGGTGATGACGGGGGTGCGATCGGGGGCATAGCGCAGGAATATCTGCGTCCGCCCCGTTTCGCGTGCCTGGGCAAGTTCGCGCCAGGAGGTTGCGTCGGTATTGCGCGGTTCGACATAGGCAGGCACCGGGGCTGCGCCCAGGATCGCGTCCATGCCCTGGTCAAGCCAGCGGGCGGCATGCTGCAACCAGGGCTCGCGGTCCGGGTCGACGAAGGTGAAGGACGGTTCCGCAAGGGCGAAGCTGTCTTTGGCAAGCGTTCCGTCGGGGTGGTAGAGCCGCAACCGCAGCTTCTGTTCCTGCCCGATCTGCACCATTAGCCGGTCGCGCAGGTCGGGCCGTACGCCCAGCAGCGCCTCCGCCGTGATCTGGGCTTCGCTGCGGGCAAGACGGAAGCGTTCCTCGATCAGCTGGCGCCGGTAATTGTCGAGATAGAAGAAACTGCCCGCCAGGATCGACAAGGCGATGATGTTGAAAGTGAGGATGCGGATCGTCAGTGATGCGCGAGGGGTGAAGATCGGGCGCTCGAAGCGGCGCGCCACTCTTCTGGCTTCGGGAGTGTCAGCCATCGGAGAAGCTGTATCCCGCACCATAAAGCGTTTCGATCCCGCCAAATTCGGGGTCCACCGAACGGAACTTGCGGCGCATCCGCTTGATGTGGCTGTCCACGGTGCGGTCGTCCACGAAGACATCGTCCGGGTACGCAGCGTCCATCAACTGGTTGCGGCTCTTGATGACGCCGGGGCGGTTTGCCAGCGCCTCCAGGATCAGGAATTCTGTAACGGTGAGCGATACTATCAGATCGTCCCACCATACTTTGTGGCGTGCCGGGTCCATACGCAGGCGGCCGCGCAGCAATTCCTCACCCTCCGAAGCTGCCTCCGGCTCGTCGTCGCCGACCTGGGGCACGGCCATCGTGCTGCGCCGCAGGATCGCGCGGATGCGGGCGATCAGCAACTTCTGGCTGAAGGGTTTGGCGATATAATCGTCGGCGCCCATGGCCAGGCCCTCGGCCTCGTCCTGCTCGTCGTCCTTGCTGGTGAGGAAGATCACCGGGAGAGTGGAGGTCTCCCGCAGGCGGCGCAGCAATTCCATTCCGTCCATGCGCGGCATCTTGATGTCGAACACGGCCAGATCGGGAGGATTCTCGGTCAGCGCCTTCAGGGCGGCGGTCCCGTCCGTATAGACGCGGGTGGCGAAACCTTCGGACTGGAGAGCGATCGAAACGCTGGTCAGAATGTTGCGATCATCGTCCACCAGTGCGATCACATGCTGCGGTTCGTCCGCCAGGGAAGGGGGCTGATTTGCGTGTGAAGGGCCGGGCTGATGCGCCATTTGCGGGCTGTCCTGCTGGTTTCGAAGCCTGCGATTAACGATTTCGCGCGAAATAGACAACGCCTCAGCCGATTCCCCTTGCAACGCACATGCGGTAAAACACTGTGATAAATCAGCATTTTCTCTGCAATTACGGCAGTTTGACGAAGGGCCTTTCGGCGACTATGCGAACCCCGTTTCTTGCAGCGTAAAAACGCCGCTACGCCAACCAGAACACTCTGGCCCCCTAGTCTGGAGACAAACTTGACCGCCCCGCTTTCCTTCCCGCTCGACCGTCAGGGCATTGCTACGTCCGCCAAGATCCACGCGAATTTGGGCACTGCCTCGCTTGTCGAGCATGCCGTGCGCAACGGCGAAGGCCGCCTTGCCGCCCACGGCCCGCTGGTGGTGGAGACCGGCCAGCACACCGGCCGTTCGGCAAAGGACAAGTTCATGGTGCGCGACGGCGTGACCGAACACACCGTGTGGTGGGGCAAGACCAATGTCGAAATGAGCCCGGAACATTTCGCCGCGCTGAAGGAAGATTTCTTCAAGGCGCTGGCTGAAAAGGACCAGCTCTACGTGGCCGATCTGTTCGGCGGGTCGCAGATCGATCACCGCGTCAATGTGCGCGTGATCAACGAACTGGCCTGGCACAATCAGTTCATCCGCACCCTGCTGGTACGCCCTGAGGCGGCTGAGCTGGACGGCTTCGTGCCGGAATATACCATTATCGATCTGCCCAGCTTCGTCGCCGATCCGGCGCGCCACGGCTGCCGCAGCGAGACGGTGATCGCGGTCAATCTGTCGGAAAAGCTGATCCTCATCGGCGGCACCAAATATGCCGGCGAAATGAAGAAGAGCGTGTTCGGTATCCTCAACTTCCTGCTGCCGGCCAAGGGCGTGATGCCGATGCATTGTTCCGCCAATATCGGCGCGGATGGCAAGACGGCTGTGTTCTTCGGCCTTTCCGGCACCGGCAAGACCACGCTTTCGGCCGATGCCAGCCGTACGCTGATCGGCGATGACGAACATGGCTGGTCGGACACGGCGGTCTTCAATTTCGAAGGCGGCTGCTACGCCAAGATGATCCGCCTTTCGGCCGAGGCCGAGCCGGAAATCTACGCCACCAGCCGCATGTTCGGCACCGTGCTTGAAAACGTCGTGATGGACGAGGCGACTCGCGAACTGGATTTCGACGACAACTCGCTCGCCGAGAACAGCCGCGGTGCCTATCCGATCGACTTCATTCCGAATGCGTCGGAAGAAAATCTCGGCCCGGTTCCCTCGAATGTGATCATGCTCACTGCCGATGCCTTCGGCGTGCTGCCTCCGATCTCGCGCCTCACTCCCGATCAGGCGATGTATCACTTCCTGTCGGGTTACACCGCCAAGGTGGCTGGCACGGAAATTGGCGTGACCGAACCGGAAGCCACTTTCTCGACCTGCTTCGGCGCACCCTTCATGCCGCGCCACCCGAGCGTCTATGGCAACCTCCTGAAGGAACGCATTGCCAAGGGCGGCGTGTCTTGTTGGCTCGTCAACACCGGCTGGACCGGCGGCAAATATGGCGTGGGCAAGCGCATGCCGATCAAGGAAACCCGTGCGCTGCTGAATGCCGCGCTCGACGGTTCGCTGAACAATGCCGAGTTCCGCAAGGATCCCAACTTCGGCTTCGATGTGCCGGTGGCCGTGCCGGGGGTCGATACTTCGATCCTCGATCCGCGTTCCACCTGGAGCGACAAGGACGAGTATGACGCGACTGCCGCGAAGCTCGTTCAGCTCTTCGTTGACAATTTCGAGCAATTTGCCGACCATGTCGACGAGAGCGTGAAGCAGGCGGCGCCCGTAGCATAAGGCGCGGCCAGCTCCGCACACGAGTTGGAGAGGAGGAAAAGGGGGTACCGCAAGGGCCCCCTTTTCTGATTCCCGGGTTCATTCGTCTGAATTCAAGGCCTTGCGTGGTCCGCACCGGCGGAATTTTGACTTGCACCAATGCAGCATCGGCGCATCATGCCAGTCCGATTATCAGCCAGTTCAATCATTATGTTGAAGGAGTGGGCGCATGAGTGTTTTCGATTCGATCCTCAAGGGCATTTCCGGCGCACCTGACGATGTGGCCAACCTTGCAAGCAAGCTGGGCATCGAACCGGGCGTTGCGGAAAAGGCGATTGCCGCGCTGGGCCATGCCCACCAGCTCGAAGGCGATACGGTGGAAGCGGCTGCGGCCCAAACCGGCCTGCCCAAGGGCACGCTCCAGCAGATCGTGGAGCATATCGGCGGGGAAGGCTCGCTGATGGAATTCGCCAACATGCTCGACCTGGATGGTGACGGCAATCCGCTCGACGACATTGCCGACATGGCGAAGGGTCTGTTCGGCAAGAGCTGATCGGCGCGCCGAAAGGCCCGCGTTAGAGAATGCTTCAGGCGGCTGCGCGCGATTGCGTGGGGCCGCCGGGCTTCTGCTGGTCCGATGAGGAAGCTTCGGTGTCTTCCTTGCGTGGGGCCTGCCTGAATTCGTTCCCCGCCGCTGCGGCATAGGCCATGGCAGGGGTGGACATCCAGCGTCCTTCGGAGGCGAAGCCTTCGCCGCGCAGGCGCGCGGTGGCCACGGTCAGCGCCGCACCGCTTTGCTTGGCTTCATACATCAATTCGTCCGCCAGGCGCAGTTCGCGGTCTATCGAACGCTGGCCGGGCGCGAGGATCAGTGCGCCGACGCTGCAGTTCAATCCGTCGAAGAATTCATTGGTCGCGGTATTCATCGCCACGTGCAGGCGGTTGGCCACCGTCAGCCCGGCCTGCGCATCTCGCACCGGCATATAGACCAGGAATTCGTCCCCGCCGATGCGGGCGAAGATATCGTCCTTGCGGATCGCGGCCCTGACATGCCGGGCGAAGGCCTTGAGGCTCGCATCTCCGCGAGCATGGCCGTGCATGTCGTTCAGCGCCTTCAATCCGTCGAGATCGGCATAGGCCAGCACATGCCAGCCCCTGGATTCCTCGATTGCCCCGGCCATCTCGAAAAAGGCCTTGCGGTTGAGCGCGCCGGTAAGCTGATCGGTCCGCGCCAGCCGCCATTCGACTTCGCAGGCGTGGCGGGCATGGGCCAGAAGGGCGATGATGGCGATTATCGGCGGGATGCGAACAATGAAATCCCAGGCCTGTACCGGGTGTTCGTAAGGATAGAGGTGCTGGCTGTTGGCAATCACGCTGATGAAGATGCAGGCGCCGAGCAGGCCAAGCGCCTGGCGCCATCCCAGCGCCCATGCGGCCAGTCCGATGAATGACATATAGATCGGGCCGAGCCACACTTCGGAACCGGTGAAATAATCGATCAGGCCGGTGAGGAGGACGCCCGGTAAAAGGATGGACCAGGTTTGCAGCTTAGTGATGCGAAAGGCGAAGCTGCGGCGCTCACAAAAGCCCGCATCCACTTTCGCACGCTGTTCTGTTGTGCGTTTCCTGCCCATTCCCGGGGCTTATGCCTGTATCCCTAACGCCCGGTTAAAACGGGGGGTGGAAAGGGGGCTTGTCCACAGGATTCAGCCCCCTTCCGCCCGGCGCGCAAAGCGTGGTTCAGGCTGGGAACACCTCGTCGAAAGCGGCTTCCAGCCGGGCGAGGCTGGCGGGCACGTCCTTCAGCTTGTCGAGGCCGAACAGGCCGATGCGGAAGCTCTTGTAGTCCGGACCTTCATCCACCATCAGCGGCACGCCCGCTGCGATCTGCAGGCCCAGTGCGGCGAATTTCTTGCCGTTCTGCAGTTCCGGGTCTTCGGTGAAGCACACCACCACGCCGGGGGCGCCAAAGCCTTCCGCGGCCACCGACTTGATGCCGCGCGCGGCAAACATCTCGCGCACCTTGTTGCCCTGTTCCCACTGGGCGGCGCAGAGCTTGTCGAAGCCGATCCGCTTGGTTTCCAGCATGGCATCGCGGAACACGCGCAGGGCATCGGTGGGCATGGTGGCGTGATAGGCATGGCCGCCGTTGAGATAGGCTTCCATGATCGTGTTCCACTTGCCCAGATCGGCGGCGAAGCTGGTGGACTTCGTTTCGCGGCAGCGTTCCAGCGCAGCATCGCGCATCATCACCAGCCCGGCAGAGGGCGGGGCGGACCAGCCCTTTTGCGGGGCGGAAATCAGCACGTCCACGCCGGTTGCTTCCATATCCACCCAGGCGCAGCCCGAGGCGATGCAATCCAGCACGAACAGCCCGCCCACCGAATGGACGGCATCGGCCAGCGCCGCGATGTAATCTTCCGGCAGGATGATGCCCGATGCGGTTTCCACATGGGGGGCGAACAGCACGGCGGGCTTTTCCGCCTTGATCGCGGCAACCGCTTCCTCGATCGGCACCGGGGCGAAGGGCGCGTCGGCCCCGCCATTGCCGGTGCGGCGTGCCTTCAGCACGATCTCTTCCGAAGGGATCGAACCGGCTTCGAAAATCTGCGTCCAGCGATAGGAGAAGAAGCCGTTGCGGATCACCATCACCTTCTGGCCGGTGGCGAACTGGCGGGCGACGGCCTCCATCGCATAAGTGCCGCCGCCGGGGACGATCACGGCGCGCTTGGCATGATAGACTTCGCACAGAGTCGCATGGATGTCGCGCATCACGCCCTGGAAGGCCTGGCTCATGTGGTTCAGCGAACGGTCGGTGAACACTACCGAGAATTCAAGCAGACCATCGGGATCGATTTCGGGGCGCAGACCGGGCATGGGACTCTCCTGTTTTCGTGCGAGGCCTTTTTCACGATTTGGCGCGGGAGGCAAATGGGAGTTGGGGGCAGGTGGCGCCTTGAGGGCTGGCGCAACATATGAAAGCCCATCCGGCGGCGAACCCGGACACTAACGCCAGTGTAGAAACCAGAAGAACCAATCGCGCGGCCGGCACGGCGTCAGGAAGTGGCGCGTGCAGGAGGCGGGCGGAAAGCTAGCGAGAGGCCCGGCGTTTCCACCATTCGCCGGGCTCTGCCCAATCGGCCACCGTCCGGAACCGGACCCGCGGGCTCGCAGCCGGGCCTGATTCCGCGCGGGTGATCCCGCGCCTGCGGTGCTTACGGTCCTGCGCCGGAGCCCGGCCCAAAAGGGAGCCGGGATTGCAGGCAGGCAGCGAAGCACCCATCCGGTAACCGCATCTGGCGCGAGAGGCTTTGCCATCCGGGGATACGCCCCCCGGCTTGCACACACCCGCACCGGCCGCGTTGTTCATGCGAACAAGGGAGCAATGCTG
>DATJDU010000097.1:0-81465 GCA_035497315.1 Sphingomonadaceae bacterium | reverse complement strand
GTAGGAATAGCTGTCCCGTTCCGGCAGGCGCATCACCATGCCCAGCGCGCGGCCGCGCGGGATGATGGTGGCCTTGTGGATCGGATCGGAAGCCGGTTCGTGAACGGAGACGATCGCATGGCCGGCCTCGTGATAGGCGGTCATCTTCTTCTCATCCTCGGTCATGACCATGGAACGGCGCTCCGCACCCATCATGACCTTGTCCTTCGCGTCCTCGAATTCCTGCATGGCGACCAGACGCTTGTTGCGCCGCGCAGCCAGCAGGGCAGCCTCGTTCACGAGATTCGCGAGGTCCGCGCCGGAAAAGCCCGGCGTGCCGCGCGCGATGGTACGCGGGTTCACGTCGGGCGCCAGCGGCACCTTCTTCATGTGGACCGAAAGGATCTTCTCGCGCCCTTCGATGTCGGGGATCGGCACCACCACCTGACGGTCGAAACGGCCGGGGCGCAGCAGCGCCGGGTCCAGCACGTCGGGCCGGTTGGTGGCGGCGATGATGATGATGCCTTCATTGGCCTCGAAGCCGTCCATCTCCACCAGGAGCTGGTTCAGCGTCTGCTCGCGTTCGTCATTCGAGTTACCGAGCCCATGGCCGCGATGGCGGCCCACCGCGTCGATTTCATCGATGAAGACGATGCAGGGCGCGTTCTTCTTGGCCTGTTCAAACATGTCGCGCACGCGGCTGGCGCCGACGCCCACGAACATTTCGACGAAGTCCGAACCGGAAATGGTGAAGAAGGGCACGCCCGCCTCACCCGCGATGGCGCGGGCGAGCAAGGTCTTGCCGGTGCCGGGGCTACCGACCAGCAGCGCGCCCTTGGGAATCTGTCCGCCGAGCTTGGAGAAACGCTGCGGGTCCTTCAGGAACTCGACGATTTCCTCCAGTTCCTCGCGCGCTTCGTCGATGCCGGCGACATCGTCGAAGGTGACGCGGCCCTGCCGCTCGGTCAGCAGCTTGGCCTTTGACTTGCCGAAGCCCATCGCGCCCGAACCGCCGCCCTTCTGCATCTGGCGCAGCGCGAAATAGGCCACACCCAGTATCAGCAGGAAGGGCAGGGCATTGATCAGGACATACATCAGCAAATTCGGCTCAGCCGGAGCCGTGCCTTCATATTTGACGCCATTTTCTTCCAGCAGCTTGGGCAGATCGGTATCGTTGGCCACAGGGACGGTGGAGAAGGTTTCCTTGTTCTTCAGAACCCCGGTGATGCGGTCCGTCCCGATCTGCACCCGCTCGACACTGCCTTCGGCAACCTTGGAGCGGAAATCGGAATAGGCCAGCGAAGTGCCCTGCTGGGCAGTGCCCGAGCCGAACATGGAGACGACCAGCAACAGGGCAAGGAAAATCCCGCCCCACACGGCAAGATTCTTGATCCAGGGATTGCCCCCCGGTTCACGATCCGGGTCGCGGTTGGGGTCTGGTCCGTCACTCATCGTCAGTCCTGCCTTTCAACTGCTGTTTATGTAGGATGGGCCGCGTGAATGGCAAGCTAACGCCCCACAATTGGGCGCCATGGCCTATCCGCCCGTCTGGCTGCTCGTCGGTTCGTAGCCGCGCTCTCCGTTGCGGGTCACTTCAATCCGGCAAATCAGCCCGCCTCGCAAAGTGGATTCGACCTTCACCGGGGCGATGATCACATCGCCCTTCTTCACCGGCCCCAGCACACAATCGGGTGCATCGCGCAAGGCGGTGAAGCGACTGGTGGCGATGGCGCAGATATGACGGTCGCTGGCTTCGATCTTTTCGAAGATCACCTCCTCGCGAATGTCCTGGAAGACCGGGCGGTAGAAATCGACGATCGCCTGCTTGCCCTCGAATGTGCCGAAGGAATGCAGGCTGAACACTACATCGTCGGTGTAGAAGCTGGGCCAGCGAGTGAAATCCGCATTGGAAAAGGCCGCGCCATAGGCCCGGAAGGCAGCGATCTGGCTGGGATGGGCACCAAGGCGCGGCAGCTTGCTGACCCCCTGCTCCGGCGGCCACACCATGGTTTTCAGCTCAAGAATCCTGCCCTGATCGTCCAGGTGATAGCTGGCGAAGAACTTCACTGTGATGAGATCACCCGGATACATGTGGCCGAAGGGAAAATCGGGCCGTTCCTTGGTAGCGTGGAAATCCATGTCCACCTCGGCGAACAGCATGCGATCGTCGGAGATAACCGCCTGCGGACGGATCACCTCGCGCACCCCGTCATGCGCCCAGGCTAGGAATTCGCGCAGTCCCTGCTGGCCATGGCGCGCACCACTGGCGCTCAGCATCACGCAATCTTCGGCATAGAAGCGCTGGATCACTTCCTCGTCATTGCCGGTGTTGAACAGCTCCACATAGGCCACGTAATCGAGCATGCGTTTCTCTCCCCCTTGCAGCACCTCTTTCGGCCGCGCTTTGAGCCACTATTGCCGGGTGGTACGGTAATGGAAAGCCCCGCTGGCCAAGCGCGCCATTCGCATTAGGATCACAAGCAAAGATTGGGAGCCGATCACCGCATGACCACCCCTTCATCGCTCTTCACTCCCTTCCGCCTCAAGAGGTTGAACCTGCCCAACCGCTTCGTAATGCCTGCGATGCAGCGCGGTATGTGCGAGGAAGGCGGGCCCGCCGCTGCGCTGGCGACCTATTACCGCCGCCGCGCGGAAGGGGGCGTGAAGCTGATCGTGGGAGAAAGCGCGGCAGTGGACCATCCGACGGCCACCAGCCAGCCATCCTCTGCCCACATCACTCCCGCTACGCGAGACGCATGGGCGCGGTGCGTGGACGAGGTGGCCAAGGCAGGCGGGCACATGCTGATCCAGCTTTGGCACGAAGGCGCGGTGCGCAAGGATGACGGGCTCTCGATCGGCCCTTCCGGCCTCGTCCAGCCGGGCCGCGCCAATGGCAGGGCCGCGACAATGGCGGAGCTTGAGGAACTGGTCGAAGCCTACGCCCGATCCGCCCTTGTGGCGCAGGATGCGGGCGCGGCGGGTGTGGAAGTCCATGCGGCCCATGGCTATCTGCTCGACCAGTTCCTGTGGGCCGGGACCAATCTGCGCGAAGATGGCTATGGCGGGCCGGACATTCGCCACCGCGCGCGCCTTCCGGCCGAGATCGTTGCCGCGATCCGCACTGCCTGCGGGCCTGACTTCGTGATCTCGTTGCGCTTCTCGCAATGGAAGGAAGTGGACTATTCCGCCCGCATCGCCGCCACGCCGGAGGATCTGGAAATCTTCACCGGCATAATGAAAGCTGCCGGGGTGGACATGCTCCATGCCTCCACTCGCCGGTTCTGGGAGCCGGAATGGCCGGGCGATGCCCGCAATCTTGCAGGCTGGGCCAGAGCGACGAGCGGCCTGCCCACCATCACCGTTGGCAGCGTGGGGCTGGATACGGATGTGATGACGACTTTCATCGAAGACAAGGATGCCCGCCCCCGGGTGGCCGAGGCGGTTGCAGATCTGGAAACGCGGATCGCTGGCGGCGAATTCGATCTGGTGGCAGTGGGCCGCGCGCTGATTGGCGACCCCGATTTCGTCCGCAAGATCGAGGCTGGCGACCACTCCACGATCCGTCTGTTCTCCCGCTCCGATCTCGGCTCGTTGGAATGGGACAGCGACATTATCCACGCCGCCCATGCCTGAAGGCCGCTCTCAGGCCAATCGCGCGCTTGCGACAAAGCGGCGCTTGTTGCATTGCCGGGCGCGAAACTGGAATCGCAGGCAAAGGCAATCGGTACTGGCATGGCGAAAAGCGACCCGCTGAACGGAAAACTGGTAGTGCTGCTGGGCGGCACCGGCTTTGTTGGCACCCATCTGGCGCAGGACCTGCTGCGCCGAGGTGCACGGTTGCGCATTGCCAGCCGCCATCCGGAACGCGCCTTCAAGCTGAAGCCGCTGGGCAATCTGGGCCAGACCCAGTTCGTCGCCTGCGACGTGACCAAGCCCGATACGGTGCGCGCCGTGCTGACCGGCGCCGATGCAGCGGTCTATCTGGTGGGTTCCTTCAGCGGCAATCTCGACGCCATTCAGGCCAAGGGCGCAGGCGTTGCGGCCGAGGCGGCCGCACAAGCGGGGCTTGCAAGCTTCGTGCTGCTGTCCGCTATCGGCGCCGATAGCGCATCCCAATCCGCCTATGCCCGCACCAAAGCCGAAGGCGAGGCAGCGGTTCTGGCGGCCTTCCCCAAGGCGACGATCCTTCGCCCGGGCGTGCTGTTTGCCGAGGACGATCAATTCGTGAACCTGTTCGCCGGGCTGGTCTCCACCCTGCCGGTGGTGCCGGTGTTCGGCCCCGAGGCCAGGCTGCAGCCATTGTGGGTGGACGATGCCGCCGAAGCGATCGGCAATGCTCTGGGCGATCCAAAGAAGCATGGCGGCAAGACCTATGAGATCGCTGGCCCGGAAGCGATCACCATGATGCAGTTGCACCGCATGATCGCCAAGGGGCAGGAGCGCAATCCGCTGCTGCTCGACATGCCCGACGCCGCCTCCGCGCTGTTCGCCGCCCTGCCCGGCACGCCGATGAACCGCGACCAGTGGATCATGCTCAAGGCCGGCAGCGTCCCTTCGGGCAAGCTACCGGGGCTCAAGGCGCTGGGCATCGCGCCCAAGCCGCTGGAACTGTTCCTGGGTAAGTGGATGGTCCGCTTCCGCAAGCACGGCCGCTTCGGCACCCGCATCAGCGCGGTGAAGCACCACGAGGGCTGAGGGGGCCCGCCTAAACCGGCTCCACCAGCAACACTGCCCCATCGCTCCCTGTAATGCGCACCCGCGCTCCGGCAGGAGCGTCGGCGCCCTTGGCCAGCCACTCGGTGTCGCCAAAATGGACCCGGCCCGATCCGGCCTCGATCGCCTGGGTGACCGTGGCCACTTCTCCCGCCAGCCGTGCGCCGCGATGGTTCATCTTCGGGTCCGCTTCCACCACCGGATTGTCGCGCAGATAGCGCCGGCCGATGAAGACCGAGACGATCGCCAGCACACCGAAGATCACGATTTCCCACGGCAGACCCAGCGGCACGAGCCAGGCAAGCACGCCGGTGATAATCGCCGCGCCCGCCAGCCAGATCAGGAACACGCCCGGCACGGCCATTTCGGCCGCCGCCAGGAACAGGCCGATCGCCAGCCAGGCCCAGTGCGAATCGAGCGTGGAGAGCGTCTCCATCACTGCCCCCCGACAGGCGGCACGGAACGGCGAGCGGCCGGGGGGGCCGGCGGCGTTTTCCCACCGCCGCCGCCCACGGCTTCCTTCACCAGTTCCCCGATCCCGCCCAGCGATCCGATCAGCTGGGTCGCCTCGACCGGGAACAGGATCGTCTTGGCATTGGGCGATGTGGCGAACTGGCTGACCGCTTCGGTATATTTCTGCGCGATGAAGTAATTGAGCGCCTGCGTGCCGGAAGAGGCGATGGCATCGGAGACGACCTGCGTTGCCCTGGCCTCAGCCTCAGCCTCGCGCTCACGCGCTTCGGCATCGCGGAAGGCGGATTCGCGGCGGCCCTCGGCGGCAAGAATCTGCGACTGCTTGAGGCCTTCGGCGCGCAGAATATCCGATGCGCGGGCGCCTTCGGCCTCCAGGATTTCGGCGCGCTTCAGGCGCTCCGCCTTCATCTGGCGGGCCATGGCTTCGGAAATGTCGTGCGGCGGGCGGATGTCCTTGATCTCCACGCGGGTGATCTTCACCCCCCAGGGCGCCGTGGCATGATCGACCACCACCAGCAGCTTGGCGTTGATCTCGTCACGCTTGGAAAGCGTCTCGTCCAGATCCATCGAGCCCATCACCGTGCGCAGGTTCGTGGTGGTGAGCGCCATGATCGACATGAACAGATTGTGCACTTCATAGGCTGCCTTGCCGGCATCCAGCACCTGGAAGAACACCACCGCGTCCACGCCCACCATGGCATTGTCGCGCGTGATGATTTCCTGGCCCGGAATATCCAGCACCTGCTCCATCACATTCACCTTCTGGCCGACCCGGTCGATGAAGGGGATGATCAGGTGCAGCCCCGGCTCCGCCGCCAGGGTGAAGCGCCCCAGCCGCTCGATCGTATAGACGTAACCCTGCCGCACCACGCGCACGCCCATCAGCAGGAACATGAAAACCACCACCAGGATGGCAATCAGAAAGCTGTTCATTGGTCCGTCTCCCCTTGTCTATGGCACGATGTTACCCCAGCCCCACCCCCGGGCAAGCAAAACCGGAATGCACCTTCCCGCCGATACAACTGTAACCCAAACGCGCCGGAAATGACGCCTTTTCGCGACAGGCATAACGGGCCCCAGGCCCGCCTGCAAAGCGCAGTTTCGCGTAGTTCTCAAACGTGCTCCAATGGCCGGGCCTGTCACCTTCCATTCGCGCTTTGCGTGCGCGCTCGCCAAGGCGTGCGGCAGGCGGCGAGGATCGAAGGCGGGCGGGGAGCGTCATCGGCTAGGGTAAGCCAGATTTTGCGCATGTAGGAAAGCGCGAAACCCCTCCTTGCCGCTTCGTCATTCCCGCAGTTGCGGAGCATTGCCAAAGGCAGCAGGCAAACCCGGCCCTACCGTTGATGCCGGCCCCTTTCCTGGCGAGGATGGCGAACAGGAACGCCTCCATCGTAAGCCTGCCCGCGCAACAAAACCGCCATTCACCTCCAATCCGGCGATTGTGCGAGCCGCTTCAAAGGCCTAATGAGGACACATAAGGCAATGCGAAGGCACTGGCTGTTCGCACGCACAATGCCGGAAGGGGGCAATCACCGCTCCGGCCAGGGACGAGGGGAGCTTTCATGAAACGGGTTATCGGTCTGGCAATGGGTGCCGCACTTGCCTGCACGGGCGCAATCGCCGCGGCGCAAAACGACACGCCGCCTGCTCCGGCAGCACCGGCTGCGGCTCCAGAGGCACCTGCCGCCCCGGCAGCGCCCTCTGCCAACGAAGGCGATGCGCCCAAGCCCGCGCCCAGCGCCTTCCTGCCCACGCCGCTGGGCGCCGGCCCGTGGGATTTCCAGACCGAAAAGGCCAAGATCCATGTGGAAGTGGTCGCCAAGGGGCTGGAACGCCCCTGGGGCATGGCCTTCCTTCCCAATGGCGACATGCTGGTGACCGAACGGCCCGGCCGTCTGCGTATCGTCAGCAAGGCGGGCGTGCTCGACCCCACGCCGATCGCGGGCCTGCCGGAAATCTATCATGTCGGCCTGGCCGGGCTGATGGATGTGGTGCTGCACCCGAACTTCGCAAAGAACCGGCTGATCTATCTCAGCTATTCCAAAGCCGATCCGGCCGATCCAAAGAACACCACCCTGGCCGTTCTGCGCGCCAAATGGGACGGCAGCCACCAATTGTCCGACGTGAAGGATATCTTCGTGGCCGACGCATGGTTCGGCAAGGAGCCGGTGCCGACAAGGTGTTGCGGCCAGGGCCCCGTCTTTGGCAGCTATGGCGGGCGCATGGCGTTCGACAGCGAAGGCTATCTGTTCATCGCCAGCGGCGAGCGCAATTATGGCGAAATGGCCCAGAAGCCCGACAATCATTTCGGCAAAATCCTGCGCCTGAACGACGATGGCTCCGTGCCTGACGACAATCCCTATGTCGGCGACAAGGACTGGAAGCCGGAAATCTGGACCACCGGCCACCGCAACCCCACCGGGCTGACGGTCGATCCCGATTTCGGCGAGATCTGGTCCACCGAATTCGGCCCGCGCGGCGGCGACGAGCTGAACCGCATCCAGCGCGGCCAGAATTACGGCTGGATGGATGTGACCCAGGGCCATCATTATGACGATACGCCCGCCAAATTCATCAAGGGCGAGGCAGGCTTTGTCGATCCGCTGGCCGTCTGGGGCCCGCCCTCGGCCAATCCGGGCAACCTGACCTTCTATCACGGCCGCAAGTTCCCCGGCTGGGACGGCAATCTGATCATTGCCATGATGAACAAGTCGCTTGTCCGCGTGGAATTCGATGCGAAGGGCAATCCATCGGGCAAGCAGGAAGCGATGCTACAGGATCTCAAGCAGCGCCTGCGCGACGTGCGCCAGGGCCCGGACGGCAATATCTATGTGCTGACCGACGAGAATGACGGCGCGATGCTGAGAATCACGCCGGGCAAGTAAGCTGACGAGATCGCCATCTCCTCTCCCCTTGCGGGAGCGGAGCGACTTTTGTTCAGCGCGCGCGGACGCGCGATGCCGGGGTGCAGCCTGTGGAGTGCCAGCCGGGCGGGCAAGCCGCCCCGGCTAAGGGTCAGGATGCCGGCGGCAGGACGGTCGCGCCTTCACAATCGGCCCAGTAGAGCCGCATCGGATTGGCGACCAGCAGCTTGTGCTGCAGTTCCGCCGTGGGCGCGATCCGGGGGATCATGTCCACCAGATGGCCGTCATCGGGAATCTTGTCCTGCATGTTGGGATGCGGCCAGTCCGTGCCCCAGATGCAGCGATCCGAATAATCCGCCACCAGTGGCGCGACGGCTTCGGCAAAGGCGTTCCACGGGTCGCCCGAGCCGTCCAGCCGGTCAGGGCAGGTGGGCTTGAAGTGAATGTCCGGCCGGCTTTCCAGCAGGCGACGGAAGGCCTTCATGTCCGCGCCATCCGGCCCCTGGGTCACGTCGGGGCGACCCATATGGTCGATCACGATCGGCACGGGGATCGCATCCATGAAGGGGCGCAGATCTTCCAGAATATCCGCCTCGAAATAGATCACCACATGCCAACCTTCAGGCAGGCGCTTGGCCACTTCCAGGAACTTGTCCTTGGGCGCATCGTCCACCAGCCGCTTGAGGAAGTTGAAGCGGATGCCGCGCATGCCGCCATTGTGCAGCATATGCAGATCTTCCTCGGGGATGGCCGGATCGACCACGGCCACGCCGCGCGCCTTGCCGTTGGCGGCCGCGATGGCATGCAACGTGGCGGAATTATCGGTGCCGTGACAGCTGGCCTGCACGATCACATTCTTGTCGAAACCCAGATGATCGCGCAGCGAAAACAGCATTTCCGGGCCTGCATCCTCGGGCAGATACTTCGCCTTGGGGCTGAAGGGGAACTGCGCCATCGGGCCGAACACATGACAATGCGCATCCACCGCGCCGGGGGGCGGCGTGAAGCTCGGCTTCGAAGGGTTGGCGTGCCAGCTGATGATGCGATCGGTCATCTTTTCCACTTTCGTCATCCCCGCGCAGGCGGGAATCCAGTTTGCATCCCCTCGCCATCTGGATTCCCGCCTTCGCGGGAATGACGAGGATGGTTGAATCAGGCGAACACCACCCCGTCCATCAGCTTGCGCGCAGTGCGCAGCAGGGCGGAACTGGTGACTTCCCCGGCAGGGTTCACTTCCAGCACACAACTCATTTCCCCGGTGGGATGTTCCACCGACAGAATCTTGCGGCTGCCTTCGGGAAGCTGCGCCACATCGTTGGCGGGCGAGCCTTTCAGCAGGCTGGCCGTCGCCACGCTGACTGCGGCGAGCACGCCGATGGTCGCATGGGCGCGATGGGGGATGAAGCTGCGCGTATTGATCGCCCCGCCATTCTTGGGCGGCGAAACGAGGAACATCTTGGGGACGGACTTTTCCTTCACGTCGCCCAGATTCATCAGCGGCCCGGCGGCAAGGCGGATGCTCTCGATCTTCGCGCGGATCGCAGCAAAGCCTTCTCCCTCCAGCTCCTCGCGCGTTTCATAGCCGGTCGCGCCAAGGTCTTCCGCCTTCATCACGATGCAGGGCATGCCATTGTCGATCAGCGTGCAGGCCACGCCTTCGATCACATCCACCACATTGCCCGTGGGCAGCAGCGCCCCGCAGGAAGAACCGGCCGTGTCGCGGAACTCCAGCGGCACCGGAGCATGAGTGCCCGGCACGCCATCGATCCGGGCATCGCCCTTGTAGGTCACAACCCCGCCCGGCGTCTGCACTGTGGCGACGGCAGCCTGGCCGGTATTTTCCATGAAGATCGAAACCTTGGTTTCGTCCCCCGTGGCGGCAACCAGCCCGCGCTCGATGGCGAAGGGACCGATCCCGGCGAGGATATTGCCGCAATTCTGCGCATCGGTAACGATGGCCTGATCGACGAAGACCTGCAGGAACAGATAATCGACGTCGATCCCTTCCCGCTCGCTCTTCTTCACCACGCCCACCTTGCTGGTCAGCGGATCTGCGCCGCCCATCCCGTCGATCTGGCGCGGATCGGGGCTGCCCATCACGCCGAGCAGAAAGGCATCGCGCTCCGCCACATCGGCGGGCAGGTCGCTGGCGAGAAAGTACCCCCCCTTGGAGGTACCCCCGCGCATCCACATGACGGGTGCTGAGTTCATGTCAGATCCACTTCAGGCCCATGTCGATCAGCTTCTGGCGGAAGCCATACATGTCGAGGCCCAGTTCGCCCGAGGCGAGGCGTTCGCGCTTGGAGCCTTCATTGGCCTCGCGCGCCTGTGCCTTCTTGAGCACTTCTTCCGCATCGGCGCGCCTGACCACGCAGACGCCGTCATCGTCGGCCACAATCACGTCACCCGGCTCGATATAGGCGCTGGCGCAGACCACCGGCACGTTGACGCTGCCGAGGCTGGCCTTGATCGTCCCTTGCGCGAAGACGCGCTTGGACCAGACGGGAAAGTTCATCTCGGTCAGGTCGCGCACGTCGCGTACACCGGCGTCGATGATCAGGCCCTTTACCCCGCGCGCCTGCGCGCTGGTGGCGAGCAGATCGCCGAAATAGCCGTCTTCGCATGGGCTCGTCGGCGCGATCACCAGGATGTCGCCATCCTGACACTGTTCGATCGCGGCGTGGACCATGTAATTGTCGCCGGGAGGCACGCTGATCGTCACGGCCGAGGCACCCACCCGCATGCCGGAATAGATCGGGCGCATATAGCTGGCGAGCAGGCCGGTGCGGCCCTGCGATTCATGCACCGTTGCAACGCCGCAGGCGCCGAGCGCTTCCACCACCTCGCGCGATGCGCGCTCGATATTCTGGACGACGACTCCGCTCATCTTCGGCTCTCCCTTTGCAAAATAGTGCCTATGGGTTGAAATTTCCACTGGGCGCTTGCATCCGGCAACGGCCTCGCGTCAAGCCTTCCTTGGCTTGCGCGTATCGGCCCGCACACTCGTAAGCAATACATACATTCTGTAGATCGCCACCGAGAGATGAACGGCACAATCGAAGCATGAATGCGCACCTGCCTCGACTGGCCCTGATCGGCTTCGGTGAAGCTGGTTCGACCTTTGCCCGCGCCGGGCAATGGGGCAATTGCGCCCGCGCATATGATATTCGGGCAGATCGCCATGCCGTAATGCAGGAGTGCGGCGTCACCGCCTGCACCAGCGCTGAAGAGGTGCTGACCAGCGCCGGAATCGTGCTTTCGCTGGTCACGGCCGATGCCGCCTTTGCCGTGGCGCGCGATTATTCGCCCTTCCTTGTCCCGGGCACAATCTGGTGCGACATGAACTCTGTAGCGCCCGATACCAAGCGCAAGGCCGCGGCTTGTGTGGAGGAAATGGGCGGGCTTTACGTCGATGTCGCGGTGATGGCGCCGGTCGATCCCAAGGCGTTGGGCGTTCCCCTGCTGATCGCGGGCAAAGCTGCCGCCAGGGCGATGGCCAATCTCAACAGGCTGGGCTTTGCCAACACTCGCATCGTGGGCGAGGAAGTGGGCCGTGCCAGCGCGATAAAGATGATCCGTTCGGTGATGGTGAAAGGGCTGGAAGCGCTAAGCTGGGAATGCGCCGCAGCCGCCCGCGCCGCAGGCGTGCTGGATGAAGTGATGGCCTCGCTCGATGCAAGCGAGAAAAACGAACCCTGGGCAGACAGGATCGCCTATAATCGCGAGCGGATGGAGACTCACGGGCTCCGCCGCGCCGCCGAAATGGAAGAGTCGGCCAAGACCCTGCTCGACCTCGGCATTGAACCCGTTATGACACGCGGCACTGTGGTGCTGCAGCGGCGCGCGGCCAAAGGCTGACGCGCAGGACATTGGAACGAGAGGACAACTCAGCATGACTTTGGTGATCGACTGCCACGGCCATTATACGGTGCTGCCCAAGGGGCACGATGCCTGGCGCGAGGAGCAGAAGGCCGCCTTCAAGGCTGGCGTGGACGCCCCGGCCTATCCCGAAATCTCCGATGACGAAATCCGCGAGACGATCGAGCAGAACCAGCTTCGCCTGATCAAGGAGCGCGGCGCAGACCTGACGGTCTTCTCCCCCCGGGCCAGCGCCATGGCACCGCATGTGGGCGATCAGTCGGTAGCCGTGCCATGGGCGCGCGCCTGCAACGATCTGATCGGGCGCGTGGTCGGGCTTTTCCCCGAGACTTTCGTGGGCGTGTGCATGCTGCCCCAGTCGCAGGAAGCCGACATGACCAGTTCCATCGCGGAGCTGGAACGCTGCGTGACCGAGCTGGGCTTCATCGGCTGCAACCTGAACCCGGATGCCAGCGGCGGCTATTTCAAGCAGCCTCCGCTGACCGACAAATTCTGGTATCCCTTCTACGAAAAGATGGTGGAGCTGGACGTTCCGGCGATGATCCACGTTTCGGGCAGCTGCAATCCGGCGATGCACGCCACGGGCGGCTATTACCTTGCCGCCGATACGGTGGCCTTCATGCAGTTGCTGGAAGGCGATCTGTTCTCCGACTTCCCGAGCCTGCGCTTCATCATCCCGCATGGCGGCGGCGCAGTGCCCTATCACTGGGGCCGCTATCGCGGTCTGGCCGACATGCTGAAGAAGCCTTCGCTCGACCAGCATCTGATGAACAACATCTTCTTCGATACCTGCGTCTATCACCAGCCGGGCATCGACCTGCTGGCCGACGTGATCGAAAACAAGAACATCCTGTTCGGCAGCGAAATGGTGGGCGCGGTGCGCGGGATCGATCCCACGACCGGCCATTATTTCGACGATACGAAGCGCTATATCGACGCACTCGATATCTCTGACACAGAGAAGCACGCCATCTTCGAAGGCAATGCGCGTAAAGTGTTCCCCAGGCTCGATGCCAGGCTGAAGGAACGAGGACTATGACAGCTATCGAAACCGTCCCGGCAGATACTGCCTGTGTCGCCACCGGCTTTGCGCCCTGTGCCAAGCCGGATCGCTACATCCAGCAGATCGTCAGCCACTGGAGCCACAAGATGGCCACCCATTATGCCGACGGGCTGGGCACGTTTCCCTTTTCCGAGATCGAGAGTGCGACGATGCAGGCCCGCCCGGAGGGGATCGCGATCACCCTCGTCACGGGCGATGCCGAACGCAACGTCCATCTGCGCGGCGTGATCGAGCGCCATATTGACCGGTTCGCCTTCAGAGAGGCGCCCCTGAGCTACGAATGGAAAGACCAATGAGCGACAAAAAGCAGAGGATCGACATCCACGAATACCTCGCGGCATTCGACGATATCCCGGGCACCCGGGTGTTCACCGCGAAGCGCGCGCGCAAGGGCTACTGGCTGAACCAGTTCGCCATGAGCCTGATGAAGGAAGAAAACCGCGAGCGGTTCAAGGCCGACGAAAGCGCCTATCTGGACGAGTGGAACCTGACGCCCGCCGCCAAGCAGGCCGTGCTGGACCGCAATTACAACGCGATGATCGATGAAGGCGGCAACGTCTACTTCCTGTCCAAGCTGTTCTCCACCGACGGCCAGAGCTTCCAGTTCGCCGCCGGTTCGATGACGGGCATGACCCAGGAAGAATATGCACAAATGATGATCAATGGTGGCCGTTCGCCCGAAGGCGTGCGCTCGATCAAGGGAGGTTTCTGATCATGGCACGCGTTACTACGGGCATTACGTCCAGCCACATCCCCGCGCTGGGCGCCGCCCTGCAGACGAAGACTTCGGACAACGAATATTGGGGTCCGGTCTTCAAGGGCTACGAACCGATCAAGGAATGGATCAAGCAGCCGGGCAACATGCCCGACGTGGTGGTGCTGGTTTATAACGACCACGCTTCGGCCTTCGATATGAACGTGATCCCCACCTTCTCGATCGGTTGTGCCGAAAGCTTCAAGCCGGCCGACGAAGGCTGGGGCCCGCGCCCCGTGCCGGACGTGATCGGCCATCCGGATCTGGCCTGGCACATCGCCCAGAGCCTGATCCTCGACGATTTCGACATGACCATCTTCAACAAGATGGATGTTGACCATGGCTGCACCGTGCCGCTGTCGATGATGTTCGGCGAGCCCGATGCATGGCCGTGCAAGATCATCCCCTTCCCGGTGAATGTGGTGACCTATCCGCCGCCGTCGGGCCGCCGCTGCTTCAACCTGGGCGATTCCATCCGCGCCGCAGTGGAAAGCTTCCCCGAAGACCTCAACGTCCATGTCTGGGGTACGGGCGGCATGAGCCACCAGCTGCAGGGCCCGCGCGCAGGCCTGATCAACAAGGAATTCGATCTCAACTTCATCGAGAAGCTGATCGAAGATCCCGAAACCCTCAGCATGATGCCGCATATCGAATATCTGCGCGAAGCAGGCAGCGAAGGCATCGAACTGGTGATGTGGCTGATCATGCGCGGTGCGCTGGGCGAGAAGGTCAAGGATCTCTACACCTTCTACCACATCCCGGCTTCCAACACCGCGCTGGGCGCGCTGATCCTCCAGCCGGAAGAGACCGCAGGCGAAGCGCTCGATCCGCGCGTGGTGATGAGCGGGCACAGCCTGACCGAGGCCTGATTGTTACACGTCGTCCCGGTCCAAACCCGGGACGACGAGAATTTTGGAGAAAAGACCCATGCGCATTGCACTCGCCGGCGCCGGCGCCTTTGGTGAAAAGCACCTCGATGGCCTGAAGAATATCGACGGCGTCGAAATCACCTCGATCATTTCCCGGCGCGCCGAACAGGCTGCGGAAGTGGCCGCCAAATATGGCGCCAAACATTCGGGCACCGAATTGTCCGAAGCGCTGGAGCGTGACGACGTGGACGCAGTGATCCTGTGCACTCCAACCCAGATGCACGCCGAGCAGGCAATCGCCTGCATGGAAGCGGGCAAGCATGTCCAGGTGGAAATTCCCCTGTCCGACAGCTGGGCCGATGCCGAAGCAGTGGTCAAAAAGCAGCAGGAAACAGGTCTCGTCTGCATGGTGGGCCACACCCGCCGCTTCAATCCGAGCCACCAATATGTTCACAACAAGATCGTGGCGGGCGAGCTGAATATCCAGCAGATGGATGTGCAGACCTATTTCTTCCGCCGCAAGAATATGAACGCCAAGGGCGAGGCTCGCAGCTGGACCGACCATCTGTTGTGGCACCATGCGGCCCACACGATCGATCTGTTCGCCTATCAGGCGGGCAAGATCGTTACCGCCAATGCCATCCAGGGGCCCAAGCACCCTGAACTGGGCATCGCGATGGACATGTCGATCCAGCTCAAGAGCGAAAGCGGCGCGATCTGCACGCTCTCGCTGTCGTTCAACAATGACGGCCCGCTGGGTACCTTCTTCCGCTATATCGGCGACAATGCGACCTATATCGCGCGCTATGACGATCTCGTCACCGGCAAGGAAGAACCGATCGACCTGACCGGCGTCACTGTGTCGAACAATGGCATCGAGCTGCAGGACCGCGAATTCATCGCCGCGATCCGCGAAGGACGTGAACCCAATTCCTCGGTCGCCAGCGTGCTCGATTGCTATCGCGTGATCGGCGAACTGGCCGCCAGCCTGGAAGCGCAGGACGGCTGGTCCTGAGACTATCCCCGCCGCGCCGATTTCCTTGCGAAACTGCGCGGTGCCGGTTGCGAATGACGCAGCCCGGACTAAACACAGGCACGGGCTCGGCGGTTCACCCGTTCGGGCCCGTGTCTTGCATCTGGGGGCCGACACGCGCCCCGCTCCAAAGCTCGTGACGAGGAAATCCATGAAGCGCCAACTGGCAAACCGCTCCGTCCATCCCGTCGGCCTCGGCTGCATGAACCTGTCCTGGGCCTATGGCACTCCGCCCAGCCATGAAGACGGCGTGAAGCTGCTCAACCGGGCGCTGGACCTTGGCTATGACCATCTCGACACGGCGCGCATCTATGGCGCGGGCAAGAATGAGGCGCTGATCGCCTCTGCCCTGAAGGGCCGCCGCAATGAGTTCTTCCTCGCATCCAAATGCGGCATCGTGGTGGAAGGCCCCAAGCGCGGCGTCGATTGCAGTCCCGAGGCGATCGCTGCCGCCATCGAGACCAGCCTCAAGCTGCTCGAAACCGACCATATCGACCTTTATTACATGCACCGCTTCGATCCCAAGGTGCCCATCGCGGATTCCGTTGGCGCGATGAAAGACGCGATCGATGCGGGCAAGATCGGCGCCTATGGTGTATCCGAATGGAGTTCCGCACACATTCGCGAGGCACATGCAGTCCATCCGATGGGCGCGGTGCAGACCGAATATTCGCTGTGGACCCGCAATGTCGAACTGGGCGTGCTCGACACTTGCAAGGAACTGGATATCGCACTGGTGGCATTCTCCCCTGTGGGCCGCGGTGCACTGGGCGGCGTGCTGAAGGACCCGGCGACATTGGAAACCGGCGATCTGCGCATCCAGATGCCGCGCTTCAATTCAGAAAACTGGCCGAAGAATCTGGCGCTGATCGAGCAATTCGCCGCTCTTGCCGCCGAAGCTGGCGTGACGCCGGGGCAACTGGCCAATCGCTGGGTGCTGAGCCGCGGCGACAATATCCATGTCATTCCCGGCACCACCAATCTCCAGCATCTGGAAGACAATTACAACGCCGCCAGCGTGGCCATTTCGCAGGATGTGCTTGACCGGGCGGATGCCTTGATCAACCAACAGACCGTGGCCGGCCATCGCTATCACGATGCGATCCGGCCGACGATCGACACGGAAGACTTCGCCTAGGGGCGGCGCGCCGTAACGGAGAGGAAGCGGGACATATGGCAGGCGGGAGCGTGCGTGCGGCAATCGGTTATACCGAAGATACCGGCAGGCAGCCTTATTTCTACGCCAACGCCCATGAGAAGGACTATGTCCCGCTCGCCCCGGTGGAAGTGGAGATCGCGGATGCGCGCGGAATGGACACCTCGCTCGACCGCGAGGGCTTCATCCTTGTCAGCCATGCCAGCGCCCTGCCCGACCTGACTGACATGGACGCCATCGCCCGCGTCCATGCCGGCGAGATCGAGCAATTGTTGAAGGATGTCACCGGCGCCGACCACATCGCGATGATGCCGCGTGGCATCCTGCGCTATTCGGAACGCAGCGGCCAGACCGGCAGCACCGACAATTCCCACCCGGCCCGCTTCGCCCATGTCGACATGTCGGTATCGGCAGCAGCGGCGGCCCGCGACCAGAGCGCGCCCGGGCCAGACATCACCGGCGGCCGCAAGATCGTCCGCAGCGCGCAATACAACGTCTGGCGGGTGCTTTCCGCTCCCCCGCAGGACGTGCCGCTGGCCCTTTGCGCCTGGCCCAGCGTGGACGAAGGTGCCGATCTGATCGACTGTCTGGCGATCTTCGATCCGCCGGACGGTTCGCCCGAATGGAGCTTCGGCAATTACGTCATCCGGCATAATCCGGCCCATCGCTGGTATTATTACAGCGACATGCGGCCCGACGAGGCCATCGTGTTCAAGACCAGCGAGAGCGACCCAGAGCGCGCCCGGCTGATGCCACATGGCGCCTTCGACAATCCACTGGCAGACTTGGACGCGCCCGCGCGAGTCAGCCTTGAGATGCGGGGAATGGCCTATTGGTTCGAATAGGATCGCAAGAAAAGAAGGGGAGAACGATGCACAGGAAAGCGAATTATCTGGCTGGGGTTCTGGCCATGCTGGCGGCGGCGGGCATGGTGGCGCAGGCCGCTGCACAAACCGCACAAACCGCACCAGCCGACGAGGCCCGGCTCGAGGCAGAGCGGGACAAAGTACCCGATACGCCAGGTGACGGCCCCTTCCCCTCGCTGATCGAAGTCGATCCATCCCTGCCCGATCATGTGATCTACCGCCCGGCGGATTTGTCCAAAGTGGGCAAGGGCAAGCTGGGGCTGTTCGTCTGGGGCAATGGCGCCTGTGCCGACGATGCCACCAGTTCGCGCCTGCATCTCTCGCAGATCGCATCCTATGGCTATCTGGTGATCGCGCCCGGCAAATGGCGCAGCGGCCCCAATGCGCACGATCCGAAGGCCCCGCCGCGCGGGCGCAATGCCGATGGTTCCTATCCCCCGCCCCCCACCAAGGCTGCTGACCTCACCAGCGCTCTGGACTGGGCGCTGGCGGAAAATGCACGCAGCGGCAGCCGCTATGACGGCCTGATCGACGAGAAGGCGATTGCAGCGGGCGGCTTCAGCTGCGGCGGCATTCAGGCGCTGGAGATCGCGCCCGATCCGCGTCTCGACACGCTGGTGATCCAGAACAGCGGGCTTCTGACCGATCCCTCGCTCGGCATTCCCGGCATGGAACTGCCCAAGAGCGCGCTGGCGAAGATTCACACGCCGGTAATCTATATCCAGGGCGGGCCGACCGACATCGCCTATGCCAATGGCAAGGACGATTTCGAGCACATCAACCACGTACCCGCCGTGATGGTGAATTTGCCCAAGGGCCACGGCGGCACCTATCACGAACCAATGGGCGGCAAGGGCGCACGGATCGCGGTGGACTGGCTGGAATGGCAATTACGCGGCAACCAGAAGGCCGCGAAGAGCTTCATCGGCAAAGACTGCGGATTGTGCGGCGATCCGGAAGTGACGATCGAGCGCAAGAATCTGCGTTGAGGCCTGAGACCCCAGCTTTCGCTGGAGTGACGAGAGGACCAGGAAAGAACAGGCCCCGCCTCACAAAGTGCGACGGGGCCTGTTTCGAAGGCTGACTGGCGAAAGGCCCGATCAGCCCATCTTGCCGTAATTCCACAGCGAAAGCGTGCGCGCCCGTTCGGCTTCGACCTTGTTGTAAGCGGCCGAATCCACGGTGCACCAGCCATGGTCCGCTGCAAAGACTTCCACCTTCGCACCCACACCCGCATCTTCCGCTGCGTGCCGCAGAGCCACCTTGTCGTCAGGGCTGCGCTTGTCGTCATTCTGGGCGACGGCGAAGAGGTATAGCGCCTTGGTGCCCTTCAGCATCTTGTGCGGGCTGTCCGGCGCCGGCGTCACAAGGCCGCCACCGTGGAAGGAACTGACCGCGCCGACCCGGTCCGGCACGGCGGCAGCGGTGCGCACCGCATAGGAGCCGGTCATGCAATAGCCTTCCGCCGCGATCTTCCTGGCCGTATCCACGGCGGGGTTCTGGTCGAGCCAGGCGACGATCGCCTTCGCATCGCTGACGATCGCGGGAACGGTCAGCTTAGCCATCATCGGCCCCAGCTTCTCCCGCCCTTCGGGGGCGAAGAATTCGGAAATGGTATTCATCACCGGCGCCTTGGCGCTGCGGTAATAATGGTTCACGGCCACCACTGCATAGCCCGATGCGGCCAGCGTGCGGGCCATGACCTTATAGGCATCGCGCAGGCCCGCAATGTCGGGATACATGATGACGGCGGGGTGCTTGCCTTCTGTCGGATGGACGAAGAAAGCATCCATCTTCCCGTCGGGCGTAGTGATGGTGACGGTCGATTCGGTCAGCGCCGGGCCCTCGCTCTGGGCTGCGCAGGCTGTGCTTACGGTAAGGGTCCCCATCGCTGCCGCACTGATCGCCGCGAAATCCCTGCGGCTGAGGCCGCGCTTCGCCAACGTGGCATCATCGGCCAGGGCCGTGAAATCATCGCACATCGATTCTCTCCTTAACTTCTCCCGTCCGGCCGGTGGACGATGCCCCGCCGGATCGCCGCCACTATGTTGTTTTTGTCCGGGCCTGCCAATGCCCAATGCGGCACCGGCAGGCAGAAGGCGCGATTACG
Source organism: Sphingomonadaceae bacterium (assembly GCA_035497315.1). GTDB lineage: Bacteria > Pseudomonadota > Alphaproteobacteria > Sphingomonadales > Sphingomonadaceae > Andeanibacterium. The sequence continues at coordinate 61,705 of DATJDU010000097.1, read as the reverse complement.
TCAGATCATCGAGGCGGATGATCAGCCCCTCCTCCGCCGCCTTCATCGCATCGCGGCGCAACTGCTCGATCTTGAGGCGCCCGGCGGGTGCTTCCTCCACCGGCAGGGCGGCCATAGTGGCCTCGTGGATTTCCTCGAAATCGGGGCCATGTTCGGGATGGGTCAGGATCAGGCCCCGCTGCTCAGTCATACCGGCAAGGATCTTGGTGCCCACCTCATAGGGGTCCATCCCTTCTTCGAAGGCAGTGCCGAACTGTTCCAGTTCGCTTTTGGCCACGTCGGGAAAGCCGCTGGTGCCAAAGCCCTCGGGGCGCTTCAATGCGCTGCTCCAGGCATTGGTGCGGGTGAGCGCGGGGCAGCACAGCGAACAGCCGATCTTGTGCGGCGCCAGATTGTAGCGAAGGCTCTCGGTCAGCCCGCGCACGGCGAATTTGCTGGCGGTGTATATCCCCGCCTGCGGACCGGGGAGGAAGGCAGCCATGCTGGCGATATTCACCACATGGCGGCGGCCATGGCTGGCCTTGATCTTCGGCAGGAAGGAAACAAGCCCGTTCACCACCCCGCCGAAATTGACGCCCATGATCCAGTCATAATCGTCATAACTTGCCTCGTCAGTCGGCCCGAAGACCGAAACGCCCGCATTGTTCACCAGCACATGGACCTCGCCGAAATGGTCGACCACCTGCTGTGCCACTTCGGCGAAGCGGGCCCGGTCGGTCACGTCGAGCTTGAGGAACAGCGGCTGTTCATAGCCCTTTGCCGCGAACCATTCGGCCGCGCGCGCCTTGTCGTCCTCGTTGCGATAGGACAGTGCCAGCCGCATCCCCGCATCGGCGAATGCCTGCGCCACACCCAGGCCGATGCCCGTGACCGCGCCGGTGATGAAAGCCACCCGGCCCTCCCAGGGCCTTTCCGCGTTGCTCATGTCTGAAAATCCTCTCGCCAAAATTATCACGGTCGTTAGTAACGTCTGCCAAGCAAATTGGGAGAGAGCAAATGAGCGATGTGGAAGCCCGTCTGGCGGAGCTTGAGCACAAGGTTGGTGTGCTGGAGGATGTGCAGGCGATCCGGCGGCTACATTGGGCCTATGGCTATTACATCGATTTCAACCGCCCGGACGAAGTGGCCGATCTGTTTGCCGAAGATGGCGCGGTGATCTTCCTGTCGGGCGAATATGTCGGCCATGCGGGCGTGAAGCGCCTGTATGGGGACTGGATCGCGGGCCGCTTCACCGGCGGGCGCCCGGGCCCCGTCAACGGCTTGCTGCTCGATCATTTCCAGATGCAGGACATCATCACCGTCGCGCCTGACCGGCAGACCGCCAAGGGCCGCTTCCACGGCATTCTGCTGGGCGGCTGGCATGACGACTTCCTGGAAACCAAAGAAGAGATGATGCCCCAGCAGTTCCTGGAAGCCGGCATCTATGAAAACGACTATGTGAAGGTCGACGGGATCTGGAAGATCAAGCGGCTGGACTACATGATGCAATGGCAGGGCAATTACGAAGAAGGCTGGGCGCATACCACTGCGCATCTCCAGCCGGCCGAGAAGACCTTCCCCGAGGATCCGCTGGGCCCCGACGTACTGCTGCCCGCCGACCAGCATCGCCAGACCTGGCCCTATCGCCAGGATGTGCCGATGCACTTCGCCCATCCGAAGTTCGGCTCGATTCTGGCCGGGCAGGAGAAGAAGTGATGCGCAGCGCCCTCGCGACCATTCTGGCGGGGGCGCTGGCCTCCGCCATGGCCTCCACCCCGGCCTCGGCAGCGGAAGCCCCGCAGTCCGATGCGCCCTGCACCATGAGCGCGCGCGAAGTGCTGGACGAGTTCATTCCGCTGTTCTTCGAGCAGCGTAATGCGAAGGTGGCATTCGACCGCTGGGTCCATCCCGATTACATCAACCACAACCCCTTCGCCGCCACCGGGCGCGATGCGGCGGTGGGTTTCCTGCAACCTTTCTTCGATGCGAACCCGCAGGCGCGCTATATCGTCCACCGGGTAATCGCCGATGGCGATCTGGTGGCCGTGCATAATGAAGCGCGCTTCAATCCGGACGCTGTCCCCTCCGCGGTGGTGGACATCTTCCGCGTGGAGAATTGCAAGATCGTGGAACATTGGGACGTGGTACAGCCCGTGCCCGCCAAGAGCGCCAATAATAACGGGATGTTCTGAACGGGAGAGAAGGCGATGGTCGATCCGAGGGATACTTCCAACCGGGAAAACCTCTCCGTTCGCGAAGTGGCGGAACGGTTTATCGAACTGTTCCACCATCAGGACAACCCGACCGACGCCTTCCTCGCCTGGGTGCATCCCGACTATATCCAGCACAATCCCAACGCCCCCACCGGGCGCGATGCGACGCTGGAAGTGCTGGCCGCCGCCGTGCGCAACAATCCGGATCTTACGCATGATGTGAAGCGCGTCATCTTCGGCGAAGAGAAGGATGGCGAGGGGCTGGTGATGGTCCACCACCATTTCCGCCGCAGGAAGGACGAGCGCGGATATGCAGTGGTAGATATCCTGCGGATCAGGGGCGGTTATGTCGTCGAACATTGGGACGTGATGCAGGAAGTGCCCGAAACGGCGCGCAACGATAACGGAATGTTCTGACCGGTGCAAAGGCCGGCTATTGGGGGAAGAGGCAATGGCGCTTTTGTCGGATGGTAGCGAAAAGGGCCTGAAGGGCCATTTCGAGGAAGACTTCAGCGTCAGGACCCGGATCGGCCTGGCCCCCCGCGCCGGTCATATCAACCGCAATGCACCCTATAAACGCATCGCCACGGAAGAAGCCTGGACCTTCCCGGCGCTGGTCAATGCGCAGATGAAATATCTGCAGAGCGGCGCCGCACCGGAAGACGATTCCCTGAAGATGGCGGGCCTGTTCGCCCGCATGCCCAGCTTGCAGGAAATGCTGCAGGATCTGGGCGATCTGCGCCTGTCCCACATGGACGAATTCGGGATCGACCGGCAATTGCTGTTGCTCACCGCGCCCGGCGTACAGGTGGTGAAGCCCGGCGAAGGCACGCCCTTGTCACGCGAAGCGAACGACATCGCCGCCGATGCCTGCGCCCGTCATCCGGATCGTTTCTCCGCCCTCGCCGCCTTCGATCCGCGCGACGTGGCCGGATCGGTGAGGGAACTGGACCGGGCGCTGGGCGAGTTGAAGCTCAGCGGCGCGGTGCTCAATTCGCACTGGCGGGGCCATTATATCGACGAGCAGGATTACTGGCCGATCCTGGAAGCGCTGGAGGCGCATGACGGGGCGCTCTATATCCACCCCACCGCGCCCTTCAACGCCCCGCATTACGAAACGCGCGGCTTCTTCGGCGCGCTGGGCGGCTTCCCGCACGATGTCTGGCTGCACACGATGGGCCTGATCTTCTCCGGCGCTTTCGACCGCTTCCCGAAACTGAAACTGGTGATCGGCCATCTGGGCGAATGCCTGCCGCTGCACCTCTATCGCTTCGACTGGATGCAGGGGAATGCCGACAACCGCGCCGGGCTGCGCGGCGGCCAGCCGCCGGTGAAGCTCAGGCACCCGGTCAGCCATTATTTCCGCAACAATATCTGGGTGACCACCAGCGGCGTGGGCTGGGAGCCGGGAATCAAATTCTGCATGGATGTGCTGGGGCCGGAACGCGTGCTCTATGCGATGGACTATCCCTATCAGCAGTCGAGCGACGAAGTGGCCGCCTATGATCGCCTGTCGATCAGCGACGAGCACAAGAAGATGCTGATGGAAGGCAATGCCCGCAAGGTGTTCAACCTGCCTGCGTGATGTAGCCGGGCACACATGCCGTATATTCAGAGGCGGCGCCTGGCCTAAGGTGAGCCGGCTTCGACAGTATTACGTGGCCCTGTTCGGCCCAGGCCCGGCACGTTCCTCCTCCGGCAAGACCCGGCCCGACTTTGCACCCGAACGGATGCCGAGTGCCAAGAAATCACTTCTGCGAGACGATTTGCCCGCCAAGACCGGAAGAGCGTGCGCCATCGGCGACCCCATCTTTTATTCAAACACATAAATCTGATCGACTGTCGGGCGGCGGTCCTTTCCACTTGGCGCGCGGAACAGATACTCGCCGCGCCGCCAAGCTGATCTCTGCCAATACTTGAAGCGGATTACACAAAAAATCGTTCTATTTTGAGATCGGCGAGAGCGCCTTCGCGTTTGCCTCCGTCAAACTGTTGATTTCGTGCATCACTCGTTGCTCATGCGCGCAAAACCGGGCCTAAACGGTTGCGAAAGCACCGTTCCATCCTATGTGCCGCCGCACCAGGGGATTCATTAGCCAGGCAATTGCATCCCCCGCAATTGCGCCCTTCTGGAGAGGTACATGACCACATACAACCGTTCCACGGCAAACCGCCGTGCGCTCGCTCTTGCCGTTTCGACGCTTGCCGTCGTCGCAAGCACTCCCGCCTTCGCCCAGGACGATTCCGAAGCGCCCCGCAGCAATGAAATCGTGGTGACCGCACAGTTCCGCGAACAGAAGCTGCAGGACACGCCGCTGTCGATCACCGCAGTCGATGCCGCGCTGCTGGAATCCCGCAATCAGGACGATATCAAAGCCGTCGCCGCACAGGCTCCCAGCGTGACGCTGACCGAGCAGGGCGGCGCCTATGGCGCATCGATGTCGGCTTCGATCCGCGGCATCGGCCAGTACGATTTCAACCCCGCCTATGAACCGGGCGTGGGCATGTATATCGACGATGTCTATTATCCGACGCTGACCGGCGCGAACTTCGACCTGCTCGACCTCGAGCGCGTGGAAATCCTGCGCGGCCCGCAGGGCACGCTGACCGGCCGTAACTCGATCGGCGGCGCGATCAAGCTGTTCTCCAAGAAGCCCGGCCCGAATGCCGAGGCCTATGCCGAAGCCAGCTATGGCAGCCGCAACCGCGTGGAACTGCGCGCCGGTGCGAATGTACCGATCACCGACAGCCTGTTCGCGCGCTTCTCGGCCGTTCACAAGAACCAGGAAGGCTATGTCGACCAGGTCGATTATGGCTGCGCCAATCCGAACAATCCCGAAGGCATCCCCGCCATGATGGCGGCGCATCCGGGTTCGGATGAAAGCTGCGTGGTCGATAAGCTGGGCGAACAGAACTACACCGGCCTGCGCGGCGCGGTGCGTTATGAAGGCTCCAAGCTGGAGCTGATGGTGACTGCCGATTACCAGAAGTCCGACCGCACCAGCTCGGCCGACGTCCTGTCGGTGACGAACAGCGCCCAGTCGAACTTCATCTGCGGCAAGTACTGCACCTATGCCAGCTGGTTCCTGAACGCAGAAGGCCAGACCGGCGCCTGGAACACCGGCAATCGCAACGTCTTCGAAGGCTGGGGCCTGTCGGGCCATGCCAATTACGAGATCAGCGATTCACTGAACATTCAGTCGATCACCGCCTATCGCGCCTATAACAACAAGTGGGGTTCGGATGACGACTTCACGCCGAACCCGGCGATTGCTGCGGGCGGCTACAACGATCTCGATTTCTGGTTCTTCAGCCAGGAACTGCGCCTGAACGGCAAGATCGGCGACCTGGTGGAATATACTCTGGGCGGCTTCTATTCCGACCAGAAGAGCACCTATTACACGATCCAGGACATCCGTTACGGCCCCTATGCGGGTAACCCGCTGCAGTTCGTGGGTAACGACCCGGTCAATGCCGACACGATCGCCGCCTTCGGCACCGTGATCATCCGTCCGTCCGACAGCTTCACGCTGACCGGCGGCCTGCGCTACACCGACGAGCACAAGGACTACACCTTCGTGCGTCGCCGGCTGGACTACAGCCAGGGCGTGGTTGGCGGCGGCGTCGAGAACCTCGACGGCCTCGTCTCGATCTATGATGGCGACCGGGTAGACTGGCGCGTTTCGGCGGATTACCGCTTCAACGACCAGCTGCTGGCCTATGCAACCGTCAGCACCGGCTTCAAGGGCGGCGGCGTCACGGCGCGTCCGTTCTATCCCGAACACGCCACGATGGGCACCTTCAAGCCCGAAACCGTTACATCCTATGAGCTGGGCGTGAAGTCCGACCTGTTCGATCGCCGCCTGCGCCTGAACATCTCCGGCTTCTACAACAGCTACAAGGACATCCAGCTCGGCCTGTCCGACTGTACCGCTTACGGTGGCCATCCGGCTCCCTGCGCGGTGCGCGCCAATGCCGGCGACGGCGAGATCTGGGGCGTGGAAGCGGAACTGTTCGCCGAACCGATCGACGGCCTGACCATCGACGGCTCGCTCAGCCTGCTGGATTCCAAGTACACCTATCTCGCGACGGAAGTCGGCGCGAGCGTGACGCTGAACGATCCGATCGTTTCGCCGACCTTCCAGGGCAGCTTCGGCATCCAGTACGAAGTCGACCTGGGCGACAAGGGCACGATCACGCCGCGCTTCGACGTGTCGTATCGCGACAAGCAGTATATGGGCCACCAGCTGGACTCGATCAGCACCGATCTCCAGTATCTGGACGCCTATACGCTGGGCAGCGCCCGCCTGACCTACCGCAACGCGGACAAGGACGTGGAAGTTGCGCTCGAAGTGACCAACCTCTTCGACGAATATTACACGCCCACCCGCTTCGCATCGGTCTTCGCCCTCAGCGGCACGGCTTATTCGACGGTCGGCGCACCGCGCGAATGGCGCGTTTCGGTGAAGAAGACCTTCTGATCCGAAACTCCGGCATACCGGAAAAGAAAAGGGCGGCCTCGCGGGGCCGCCCTTTTTGTTTGTGCGCCTGTTCCCCACACCACATCCGTTCGTCCTGAGCCTGTCGAAGGACGAGGGAAACCGCTAGGCCTGCGGCCTTGTCGGACGAACGGAGAGAACTATGCCGCAAATGACTTCGGGTTCCTGCCAATGCGGCGCGGTACAGTTCGAGATCGAGGGAGCCTTCCAGAGCTTCTTCCTCTGCCACTGCGGCCGCTGCCGAAAGGACACAGGCTCCGCCCATGCGGCCAACCTGTTTTCAACGACGGCGACGATCACATGGCTGAGCGGCGAGGAGAAGATCACCCATTACCAGATCCCGGATACCCGGCATGCGAAGAGCTTCTGCTCCACTTGCGGAGCGGCGGTGCCGAGTATCCAGATGAATGGCGCTCTGCTCGTCGTGCCCGCAGGGAGCCTCGATGGCGAGCCGGGCATTTCCCCCACTGCCCATATCTGCACCGCCAGCCGGGCGGGCTGGGAGGATGCGATGCGCGATATTCCGAAGTTCGAAGGCCTTCCGGCCTGATGCACCCCGTTTGCCACTGCGAGGGACCAAAGCCCCTCGCAGTGACGAAACAGGTGACTGGGTTTAGCCCCAGACTTCTTCGGCAACTTCCACCACCAGACGGATCTTGGCCGCCTGCTGCTGAGTGGAGATGTCATTGCCATGCACCGTGCTGGCAAAGCCGCATTGCGGCGAGAGGGCCAGCTGGTCGAGCGGGGCGAACTTGGCTGCCTCGTCGATCCGGCGCTTGATATCGTCCTTGGTTTCCAGCTCGCCGAGCTTGGTGGTGACGAGGCCCAGCACCACCGTCTTGCCCTTGGGCAGGAAGCGCAGCGGGGCGAAATCGCCGGAACGCGGATCGTCATATTCAAGGAAGAAGGCGTCGATATCGAGTTCGTTGAACATGATCTCGGCCACCGGCTCATAGCCGCCTTCGGCCGCCCAGCTGGAGCGGAAATTGCCCCGGCACAGATGGACCGCCTTGATCATGTCGGCTGGCGCGCTGGCGAAGCTGTCATTGATCAGCTTGGCATATTGGCGCGGCGTATCGTTGGGATCGACCCCGCGCGCGGCTGCATCGGCGCGGTGGCTGTCGTCGCACAGATAGGCCAGGTTAGTATCGTCCATCTGGATGTAGCGGCAGCCGGCATCGGCAAGGCTCGTCACTTCCGCGCGATAGGCGGCGGCGACGTCGGCATAGAATTCGTCCATCGTGGGATAGACGTCTTCGGGAATGCCGCTGCGACCGGCCCGGAAATGCAGCATGGTGGGCGAAGGGATCGAGACCTTGGGCGTCTCTTTCGTCAGGCTGGCGAGATATTGGTAATCGGCCAGCTGGATCGGTTCGACATGGCGGATCTTGCCCGAGACGACCATCTTGGGCGGCGCGAAATGCACGTCCTTGCCGGTGTCGTTCTTGAAGGCCTTGGCGATGCCGCCCTGTTCTTCCACCCCGTCCAGCTTAAGCAGGAAATCGGTATGGAAGAAGTAACGGCGAAACTCGCCATCGGTGATTGCCTTGAGGCCCAGTTCCTCTTCCCATTTGACGAGGTCGGCAATCGCCTTGTCCTCGATCTTGCGCAGGGTGTCATAGTCGATGTTGTTGGCCGCGCGATGTTCGCGCGCTTCGATAATCTCGCGCGGACGCAGGAAGGAACCGACATGGTCGGCGCGCGAAGGCAGTTTAGTGCTCATGAGAGTGTCCTGATCTAAGCTTTGCTGATGCTAAGCCAGGGTCATAACGCGGGCTCGCGCTCTTCTGACGCGCTTTCGATACAGCCAATCCGGCAATCGAGGCAATGGGGAATCTGCGCGCCGCACTGTGCGCAATCCGCGCGTTTTCTAAGCTTGACCACAACCGGCGGCCAATCGTAGGCACTGCTTACAAATTGCCCGGGCCGCATGAAGACGGCAGGGCGCTCTGGGAGTGTACGGATGCGGTTCGGACTTGTCGCGGCACTGGCCGCTTCTCTGGTTCTGGCAGGTTGCAGCAAGAGCGAGAGCGCCACAGGCGGCGTCACCGAGGCGATGATCACCTCCCCGCCCGATGGCGAATGGCTGACCTATGGCCGCGACTATGGCGAACAGCGCTATTCCCCGCTCGACAAGATCAATCTCGACAATGTGAAGGATCTCGGCCTCGCCTGGTCGGCCGATCTCGATACGGCGCGCGGGCAGGAAGGCACGCCGCTGATGATCGGCGGCAAGCTCTACATCACCACGGCGTGGAGCAAGGTGAAGGCCTATGACGGCAAGACCGGCGAACTGCTGTGGGAATACGATCCCAAGGTGCCGGGCGAAACCGGGGTTAAGGCCTGCTGCGACGTGGTCAATCGCGGGCTTGGCGCATGGGGCGACAAGCTGTTTCTGGGTACGCTGGACGGCCGCCTGATCGCGCTGGACCGCGAGACGGGCAAGGAAGTCTGGTCGCAGGTCACGGTGGACCAGTCCAAGGCCTTTACGATCACCGGCGCCCCCCGCGTGGTGAAGGGCAAGGTGATCATCGGCAATGGCGGCGCCGAATATGGCGTGCGCGGCTATGTCACGGCTTATGATGCCGACAGCGGCAAGCAGCTGTGGCGCTTCTACACCGTGCCCGGCGCGCCGGAGGAAGCGAAGGACGAGCCGGAATATCTCGCCAAGGCCCGCAAGACCTGGAACGGCGAGTTCTGGAAGCTGGGCGGCGGCGGCACCGTGTGGGATTCCATGGCCTACGATCCCGATCTGGACCTGCTCTATATCGGCGTGGGCAATGGTTCGCCCTGGAACCAGTCCTATCGTTCGCCCGGCGGCGGGGACAATCTCTATCTCAGCTCCATCGTGGCGATCCGGCCCGATACGGGCGAATATGTCTGGCACTATCAGGAAACGCCCGGCGAAACCTGGGACTTCACCGCCACGCAGCACATCATGCTGGCCACGCTGAAGATCGACGGGAAAGAGCGCAAGGTGCTGATGCAGGCCCCCAAGAACGGCTTTTTCTATGTAATCGACCGCGAGACGGGCAAGCTGATCTCCGCCAGGAACTACGTGCCGCAGAACTGGACCACCGGGGTCGACATGAAGACCGGACGGCCGGTCGAAAACCCGCTGGCCCGCTATGACAAGACGGGCAAGCCCTTCGTTTCCACCCCCGGCGCGGGCGGCGGACATAGCTGGCATCCGATGGCATTCAGCCCCAAGGAAGGGCTGGTCTATATCCCCGCGATCGAAGCCGCCTTCCCCTATTTCCCCGAGAAGGACTGGAAGGCCAATCCGAAGCGCGGCTTCAATGTGGGCGTCGATCAGGCCGCAGGCGGCATGCCCGCCAATCGGGCGGTGCGCGAAGGGGCGCAGGCAGCCACCAAGGGCGCGCTGATCGCGTGGGACCCGGTGGCCCAGAAGGAACGCTGGCGCGTGCCCTACAAGGGCCCGTGGAACGGCGGGTTGCTTTCCACCGCGGGCGGATTGCTGTTCCAGGGCACAGCGGCAGGCAATCTGGTTGCCTATGATGCGCATGACGGCAAGCAGATGTGGTCCTTCGCGGCGCAGACCGGCGTGGTCGCCCCTCCGATGACCTATATGATCGATGGCGAGCAATATGTGGCCGTGCTGGCAGGCTGGGGCGGCATCTGGCCGCTGGCCCCCGGGGGCGTGCTGGCCGAGATTTCCGGCCCGGTGCCCAATATCTCACGCCTGCTGGTGTTCAAGCTGGGCGGCAAGGCCAGCCTGCCCCCCGCCCCTCCGCTGGCGCGCATGCCGATCGATCCGCCGCCCTTCAAGGGCACCCAGGCACAGCTTGCCGGCGCGACGTATAATTACGGCCGCTATTGCGGGCAGTGCCATGGCGATGCGGCAGTCGGCTCCACCGTTCTGCCGGACCTGCGGCGCAGCGCCCTGCTGGGCAGCGCGGAAGGCTGGGCCAGCGTGGTGCATGACGGCGCCCTGCAGGATAATGGCATGGCCGCCTTCGCCGGCATTCTCTCGCGCGATGAGATCGAGGCGATCCGCCAATATGCGATCTTCCGCGCCAATGAGGACAAGAAGCTCGGCGGGCCCGGCACCTGAGCCGCGCAAAGGCAGCTTTCCCCGCGCATTTCTGATTCGACAGAGGCGCCTCGGGGATTGTAACGAGCGTTACGTTGGAGCTGTGCCCCCATGGGCAGAGCCCCTGATTTTGTGGTAGTTTGAGCGAGCAATAGGGATTCGCATCGGGAAAGGACCTGAGATGAACGAGATCACCACCATCGACCGCACCCAGCGGGAATATTCGGATGCCGCGAAGAAGGCACTGGCGCGCAAGCCGCAGCTCTACATCAACGGCGAATGGGTCGACAGCTCCGGCGACAAGACCATCGACGTCGAAGATCCCTCGTCGGGCAAGGTCATCTCCAGCTTTGTGGAAGCGACCGACAAGGATGTGGACCGGGCCGTTGCCGCCGCGCGCATCGCGTTCGACGATGGCCGCTGGCGCAACCTGCCGCCGATCGAGCGTGAAAAGACCATGCACAAGATCGCCGATCTGATCGAAGCCCATGGCGCCGAACTGGCCGAGCTGGAAGCGATCGACGTGGGCAAGCCGGTGGGCATGGCCAATGCGGTGGACGTGCCGGGCGCTGCCGCCCACTTCCGCTACATGGCTGGCTGGGCCGGCAAGATCGGCGGCGAAACGCAGGCCCCCTATGCCATGCCGGGCGGCACGATGTTCGCCTATACGCTCAAGGAACCCGTCGGCGTCTGCGCGCAGATCGTGCCGTGGAACTTCCCGCTGCTGATGGCCTGCCTCAAGATCGCCCCGGCTCTGGCCGCAGGCTGCACCACGGTGCTGAAGCCCGCCGAACAGACCAGCCTTACCGCGCTGCGTCTGGCCGACCTGATCAACGAAGCGGGCGTGCCGGCCGGCGTGGTCAACATCATCACCGGCTATGGCCACACTGCGGGTGACCGCATGGTCAAGCACCCCGATGTGGACAAGGTGGCCTTCACCGGTTCGACCGAGATCGGCAAGCTGATCAACCGCAACGCCACCGAAACGCTGAAGCATGTCACGCTGGAACTGGGCGGCAAGAGCCCGGTGGTCGTCATGCCCGATGTCGACGTGGCCGAAACCGCGCCGGGCGTTGCGGGCGCGATCTTCTTCAATTCGGGCCAGGTCTGCGTGGCCGGTTCGCGCCTCTATGCGCATAAGAGCGTGTTCGACAAGGTGGTGGAAGGCATGGCCGCAACCGCCGATTTCTGGGCCCCGCGCCCCTCGCTCGACCCGACCGCCCATATGGGCCCGGTGGTGTCGAAGGAACAGCATGAGCGCGTGCTCGGCTATATCGAAGCCGGCAAGCGCGATGGCGCATCGGTGCTGATGGGCGGCGACGTGCCCAGCAACGATGGCGGCTATTACATCAGCCCCACGATCCTGACCGACGTGAACCCGCAGATGAGCGTCGTTCGCGAGGAAATCTTCGGCCCGGTGGTGGTTGCCCAGCGCTTCGACGATCTGAACGACGTGGTGAAGGAAGCCAACGACACGCCGTTCGGCCTCGCCGCCGGTGTGTGGACCAAGGACGCCAGCGCCGCCGTGCGCATCGCCAGCCAGCTCAAGGCCGGCACCGTGTGGATCAACTGCCACGCGATGATCGACCCGGCGCTGCCCTTCGGCGGCTACAAGGAAAGCGGCATCGGCCACGAACAGGGCCGCCTGGGCCTCGAGGCTTACCTCGAAACCAAGTCGGTGCTGATGAAGCTCTGATAACAAAAAGGATGGCCCGCTCTCCAACAGGGCGGGCCATCCCGTCTAGTTTTTCTAGACGTGGGTTAGCGCAAGCGCTAACTATGCATCAAGGTTGTGCGGTTATCCGACATCCTTGGTGCGTAGCTCACGGTCTTCTGCGGGCTATTTGCCACATAGCGCGATCTCCTTTCTCCTTACGTGAGGGACTGGTGGTTGCATGTTGGTGGCGCGCTAACGCCACTGGCGAAAATGGTGTGGAGCCGGGGGGAGTCGAACCCCATGGGCGTGCATGCGAATACATCCTGGCAACCCTGCCTCCGGCCCCACAAATTCAATCCGACTCAACGTTTTCTATAAAATCTCCCGGCCAAGGGCGGTCCGAAAACCACCAGCCCTGTCCACGACGGCCCTCAAACTTTGTGCTGTTTGACATGCGAGCAGACACGACATTGCTCGCGTTCTCAGGCAACATGTGACCAAGTTCCTCTTGCCGCTTGATGATCTCGCCGGTTTGGACAGGCCGCTTAAGCGACTCCATCAAATGTGCTGCTGCTTCCTCGGTCTGCTGCATCCCAGAAATGAGCCTGAACCTCTTACGCGGTTGCATGGGCACCTTGGCAGCCTGCGCATTCAGCTTAGCCGCAGGAACATCTGCTCGCACAGCCGCATACGCCCTTGCGGCGGCAAGGAGCGTCATAGCGGCGTCAAGTCGGCTTTTGTGAAGCTGGACTTCACGTTCAAGCTCTTCGATCGAAGGAATCGCATCTGGCATGCCTCAACCGATGGCTACATCCAAGCATTGTGTCAAGCGTGACTTGGATGGATGCGTGGATGAATTCTTCCCACTTGGGCCACTATTCCCCAAGCTGAGGAGATTTGGCGCAACGCGTTGCCCTTTTACCACAGGCTTGGCCGAGGTTGAGTTTTCGTTCTAAAGGGGTTTTCGTAATCATCGAGGACCACCATGCCCATCGACCTCACCAAGATCCGCGCCATCGACGTCCACGTTCATGCGGAGGTTTCGTGCCATGATCCGGAAGATCCGGTGATGGGCGAATTCTTCGATGCCGCCAGCACCTATTTCAAGGCGCCGCGCGAACGGCCCAAGATGCCGGAAATCATCGAGCTGTACCGCGAAACCAACATCGCGCTGTGCCTGTTCACGGTCGATTGCGAGAGCGGCATGGGCGCCAAGCGGGTCAGCAATTACGAAGTGGCGGAACTCGCCGCGAAGAATGACGATATCTGCATGGCCTTCGCCAGCATCGATCCGCACAAGGGCAAATATGGCGCCCGCGAAGCGCGCGATCTGGTCGAGAATTTCGGGGTCAAGGGCTTCAAGTTCCACGGCATCGCCCAGAACGCCCACCCGGCCGACCGGATGGCCTGGCCGATCTATGAAGTGATCAACGAATATCAGCTGCCGGTGATCTTCCACACCGGCCATTCGGGCATGGGCACCGGGATGCGCGGCGGCGGCGGCATGCGCCTGAAATATGGCCAGCCCATGCTGATCGACGATGTGGCGGTGGACTTCCCCGACATGAAGATCATCCTGGCCCATCCCAGCTGGCCCTGGGTGGACGAGAGCCTCTCCATGGCCCTGCACAAGACCAATGTGTATATCGACCTGTCGGGCTGGAGTCCCAAATATTTCCCCAAGCAGGTGATCCAGTACGCCAACACCCAGCTGAAGCACAAAATGCTGTTCGGCAGCGACTTCCCGCTGATCCATCCCGACAAATGGATCGCTGCGGCCAAGGAAGTGGGCTTCCGCGAGGAAGTGATGCCCGGCATCATGAAGGACAATGCCGCCAGAGTGCTGGGCCTCGTCTGAGCCGGTCTGACATGGGCGACCCGGAGGACATCAGAGGCTGGCAACGTCTCTCCCCCCGGGTCACCACTTCCGGGCGGATCGAGGATGCGGACATTGCCCGGCTGAAGGCCATCGGGATTACCCATGTCATCAATCTGGCGCTGGACGATCATCCCGATGCGCTGGCGGATGAGGGCGAGAAGCTCGCCGCCGCCGGGATCGGCTACACCCATATTCCCGTGCCCTTCGATGCGCCCGGTGAAGAGCACTTCAGTGCCTTTGTGCGCGCGCTTGGTTCCTTTGAGCACATTCTTCATGTGCACTGCATCGCCAACTGGCGGGTCTCCGCCTTCTTCTATCGCTACCACCTGTCGCGCGGCATGGCCGAGGGCGAAGCCCGCGCGCTGATGGAACGCCAATGGTCGCCGGAAAAGAGCGACCACCCCGCTGCCCCCGCCTGGGCGGCCTTCATTGGAGAGAGAGAAACCTGATGCACTTCAAAGGCATGCACATCGTCGTCACCGGCGCATCCAGTGGCATCGGCCTGGTCAGCGCACGCATGCTGGCAGAGCGCGGTGCGCGCGTCTCGCTGATCGCGCGACGCAGGGAAATGCTGGACGAAGCCGTCGCCTCACTCGGCGCCAATGCCGCAGGCTTCGCCGCCGATGTGGGCGACAAGGCCCAGCTGGAGGCCGCGCTGGACGAAGCCGCAGAACACTTCGGCCCCATCGAGGGCCTGTTCGCCAATGCCGGGCTGACCGGCGGCTTCACGCCTGCCGTCTCCTTCGACCCGGATGTGTTCGAACAGACGATAAAAGTAAATCTTATCAGTGTGTTCTGGGCGATCCAGAAAGTGCTACCCGCCATGATCGAGGCGAACAAGGGCACGATCCTCGTCACCGGTTCCATGGGTTCCAAGCGCGGCATGGCGATGAACCCGGCCTATGTCGCCTCCAAGCATGGCGTGCTGGGCCTGACCCGCGCCATCGCAGTGGAAATGGCCCCCCACGGCATCCGCGCCAATTGCATCATCCCCGGCTTCATCCGCACAGAAGCGCTGGACCGCATTCCGCCAGAACAACAAGGCAGGATCGCCGCCCGCGTGCCCCAGCGCCGGATGGGCAGCCCGGAAGAACTGGCCGAAGTGGCCTGCTTCCTGCTGTCCGACGCGGCCAGCCATGTGACCGGGCAGGACTGGGCCGTGGATGGCGGCGTGCTGGAGAGTATCGAGCTCTGATCCGGCCAGAACCGGACAGGAAGAGGAGAACGCCGCAATGGCCCTGAAATATTACCACGCCGAGCCGCTGGCCAATTCGCTCAAGTCGATGATCCCCTTGAAGGAAAAGGGGCTGGCCTATGAAAGCGTCTATGTCGATCTGCACAAGTTCGAACAGCATTCCGACTGGTTCGTGGCGATCAATCCCGAAGGGCAGGTCCCCGTGCTGGACCATGGTGGGACGATCATCACCCACACCACAGTGATCAACGAATATCTGGAAGACGCCTTCCCCGATGCCAATCCGGAAAGCGGCCCGCTGCGGCCCCGCACTCCGGCGGGCGCGGCGCGGATGCGCTACTGGAACAAATTCGTGGACGAGCATGTGATGAACCATGTCTCCATGCATGGCTGGCACCGCATGGTGGGGGTGATCGCGCGCAATATCGATGCGGGCACTTTCGAGGATCTGCTGAGCCACATCCCCCTGCCCGATCAGCGCAAGAAATGGGCCGCCGCCCGCTCCGGCTTTTCCGAGGCCGACCTCCAGAACGCCAGCGACAAGATCGTCTATGCGCTGGAGAAGATCGAGCGCCAGCTGGAGCAGACCCAATGGCTGGCGGGCGATAGCTACTCCCTCGCCGACATCAATTTCTACGCCCATTGCGGGTTGTCGGTAAACCGCATGTTCCCCGAGATGCAGGTGGACGAGACCTATCCCCGCATCGTGGCCTGGCGCGAAGCAGTCAGCGCGCGGCCTGCGGTGAAGGAAGCGCTCGCCAGCGAAGACCGGACCATGCCCGGCCTGCGCACCTGGAGCGGCGACCGCTGAGAGAAAGCGCCGCGGCCTGCCCGAAAGGGAACTTGCCTGCGGCGCCTTCCGATAGTCCGCAGCACTATGGCCAATTGCGAAAATCGGCCTAAAATTGCTGCAACATTTCCGAGACGGAACCTTTTTGGGAGAACTATAATGCGCGCATGGCTGATGCCTGCCGGGTCGGATGGTTTCGACAAGCTCTATCTGGATACTCTGCCCGATCCCTCGCCCGGCCCGGGCGAGGTGGTGGTGGCGCCCAAGGCGTGGTCCATCAATTATCGCGACTTCGCCGTGGCGGCGGGGAAATATTTCGGCGGTGTGCTGCAGAAGCCCGCCGTGCCCCTGTCTGACGGCGCGGGCGAGGTCGTGGCCGTGGGTGCAGGCGTGACCGGGGTGAAAGTGGGCGACAAGGTGCAGTCCAGCTTCTTCCCCCTATGGGTCGAAGGCCCGCCGCGAATGGGCCCGGCACTGGGCGACGGCATGTCCCCCGGCATGCTGGCCGAACTGGTGGTGTTGCCCGCAAGCGGTGTCGTGCCGATTGCCGAGAGCCTGTCCTATGCCGAAGCGGCCTGCATGCCCTGCGCGGGCGTGACGGCGTGGAATGCCCTGTACGAAGGCCCCCGCGCGCTGAAGCCCGGCAATCGCGTGCTGGTGCTGGGCAGCGGCGGCGTTTCCACCATCGCGCTGCAGATCGCCCGCGCGGGCGGCTGCGAAGTGATCGCCACATCTTCCTCCGACGCCAAGCTGGCGCGCCTGAAGGAACTCGGCGCAGCGCATGGCATCAATTACAGGGCCACACCCGATTGGGGCCTGCACATCGCCCGCACTTTCGGCGGGGTGGACAAGGTGATCGAAGTGGGCGGCGCGGGCACGGCGGAACAGTCCATGTCGGCGCTGCGCACCCAGGGCGAAGTGGCCTTCATTGGCGTGCTCTCCCCCGAAGGCGGCCCCAATCCGCGCGCCCTGATGATGACCGGCGGGTCTTTGCGCGGCATTTTCGTCGGCTCGGCGGCAATGGCCAGGGCGCTGAATGCGGCCGTGGACGTGAACGGGATCAGGCCGGTGATCGGCAAGAGCTTCGCCTTCGATCAGGCCAAGGATGCCTATGCCCACGCCTGGGGGCCGGAGAGCTTCGGCAAGACCGTGATCGAATTGTAAGCCGTCAACCTTCGCGCCGGACGAGAACCCGAAAAGGGGCCCTCCGGCGCGCAAGGAGTTTCCAAAGGGGGAGAGGATCAATGGCAAGCATACAGGCGGGCACCGCGCCTCCGCGCGATCGGCGCTATGAATTCGGCCTGCTGATCGTGCTGACACTGGCTAACGGTGTGGTGGGGTTCGACCGGCAGACCGTGGCCTTCCTCGCCCCCTTCATCGTGGACGATCTGGGGCTCAACAACACGCAGATCGGCTGGACCGCCAGCGCCCTTTCCCTCGCCATCGCGCTCAGCTCCTTCTTCGGCAGCCAGATCGCCGACCGCACCGGCAAGCGGCGAACGGTGCTGATCGGCTGTACCCTGCTGTTCTCGCTGCTCTCGGGCGTCAGCGGGCTGGCCAGCACCTTCGTCATGCTGTTGCTGGCGCGCTTTGCCCTGGGCGCCAGCGAAGGGCCCATCGTGCCGATCAGCCAGACCTTGATCCTCCAGACCAGCAGCCCCCGGCGGCGCGGTGTGAACATGGGCTTCATGCAGATGGTGGGCGCATTTGGCATTGCCGGCTTCATCGGCCCGATCGTGGCGACCCAACTGGGTGCGACCCATGGCTGGCGCACTGCCATGTTCCTCTCGATCCTGCCCGGCCTTGCCGTGGCGGCAATGATGATCTTCCTGATCCGGCGCGATCCGCCGCAGGTGAAGCAGCCCGCCGAACATCAGGGTTCCACCTTCGCGGCCTTCGGGGTGCTGCTGAAGAACCGCAACATGCGCGCATCGCTGGCGATCGCGGGGCTGATCACCGCCTGGCTGGTGCTGCAGAGCACCTATCTCACCCTGTTCCTCACCAAGGTGAAGGGGCTGGAGCCGACCACGGCGGGCTGGGTTATCGGCATGGGCGGCTGGGCGGGCCTGATCGGCGGAATCTGCCTGCCGCTGCTGTCGGACCGGATCGGGCGCAGGCCGGTTCTGATCTATGGCGCGCTGGCCGGCACGCTGGGCCCGGCGGCGCTGCTGCTGGCGCCGCCCGATCCGGTGGTGCTGGCGATTGCCGTATTGCTGGGCTGGCTGCCGTTGGGCATCGCACCGCTCTATTGCGCCACCGTGCCGACCGAAAGCGTCAGCCCGGCGCTGGCAACCACCGCCGTGGGCCTTTCCATGGGCACTGCGGAACTGCTAGGGGGCGTGATAGCGCCCTTCATTGTCGGGCCGGTTGCCGATGCTCTGGGGCTGGAAGCAGTGTTCTACACCTGCATTGCCCTTGCGCTGGTGGCCGCTCTGACTGCCCTGTTCCTCAAGGAAACCGCACCCGGCAAAACGGGCGCGGCAATGGAGAGTTGATTCGATGTGGGAAGTGCGCGTTACGCCTTGCGGCGATTTCAACAATCACGCCGGCGAATATGAGAATTTCACGGTGGAGCCGCTGGCCGCCGCAATGGGCGCCGAAGTGGTAGGCGTACGCCTGCCGGACCTTTCGGACGAGGGGATCGAGGAGCTCAAGCAGGCGCTCTACCGGCACAAGATGCTTTATCTGAAGGGCCAGCATCTCGATCATGGAGAGCATGAGCGTTTTGCTTCCCGCCTCGGGCCCTTCGCGATCGACGCCTATACCCAGGGCGTGCCCGGCCACCGCGATGTCCACCCGATCATCAAGGAAGCCGACGAGGTCACGCCTTCGCTGTTCGGCGGCGGCTGGCACACGGATAGTCCCTTTCTGGCCGAACCGCCCAGCATCACCACCCTGCGCCAGATCGAAGGCCCGCCCTATGGCGGCGATACCTGCTGGACCAATTGTGCGCTGGCCTTCCGCCATCTGTCGAAGACCTATCAGGATATGCTGCGCGGCCTTCGCGTGCATATGAGTGCAGCAAACAATTTCGCCACGCAGGCCAAACTGCGCGGCGAGGCCATCGGTTTCGGCGATGCGAGCAAGCAGGAACAGGGGCTGAAAGGCAGCTTCCACCCGCTGGTGCGCACTCACCCGGAAACGGGCGAGGAATCCCTGTTCATCTGCGACACCTATGCCGTGGGAATCGAGGGCATGACCACGCATGAGGCACGCCCGATCATCGAATTCCTGGTGCAGCATACGGTGCAGCATGCCTTCACCTGCCGCCTGCGCTGGCAGCCGGGCATGGTGGCCATGTGGGACAACCGCAGCACCATGCATCTGGGGCCGAACGACTATGACGGCTTCCGCCGCGAGATGTACCGCACGACGACGGCGGGCGGGGTGCCTGCTTGAAAAACGCCGGAATGACCTTGCGAAACCCAATACTGGGAATCACAGGGTCATTCCTCTTGCTGTCACCGGCGGCAGCGAATGCCTGCATTGCATTCACCCCGGCAAAGCTGGAACAAATCCGGCAAGCCGACGTGGTCTTCGCAGGCGACATCGTCAGCTATGACATTCTGGAACGCCACGGACCCTACTTTCCAAGGGAAACGGGTTTCATCACAGTCAAGGTACGTAGCGCGATCAGAGGCACTTTGCCTCCTACGGTCAGGCTCGCCTGGTACAATTCCACCTTTGAATTCCCGTCAGAATTGCTTGCATTCCGGCCAGCTATCTTCGCGGCGAGATACCGTGAAAGCGGCGATCCAGTAGGCTCGAGCCTACCGGACGCCGGAAAGCCTTCCACAGCCGATCTCACTCTGTTTCAGCCGCCCTGTTCAAGCGAGTTCATATTACCCCGCAGCGATGCAGCTGAAGAAGTCATCCGGCAGGTCCTGAATGGAAAGGCAACAACATTCGAGGACCTCTCGGCGGCGACGAGCGGAGCGCAAACCGTGGAACTGAAGGCAATTCGCCGGAGCGAAAGCCCTCCCGGCGTGTTCAGCGGAGTGCTTGCGGTTGCGTTCCTTTCCCTCACGGCGGGGTTTGCCATGATGTGGCGAAAGCGCCGAAAGCACCCTGTTTAAACGGCCTTCGTTCAGTCCGCGAAAAAGTTGAGTTCCAGCAGCACGTTATTCGGATCGGGCGTGAAAATCTGGCGCAGGCTGATCGCGGAAACCAGGTTTTCCTGATACTCCGCGCCCATCTCCTTGAGGCGCCCCAGCACCTCTTCATAGCCGGTGCATTTCAGCGCAACATGGTGCAGCGCGCCGGTCAGCTCGCCGGGCTTCACTTCGCGATCATAGGCGCGATAGCAGTCGGTGGAATTGATGTGGATGATCGCCCGGTTCTCCGAATCGAACATCCATGTTGCAGTCTCGGGCGTGAGCGGCGGCGGGGCGTCACGGCGTTCGAGACCGAGCAGATTCGCGTAGAAATCGGCGGTCTCGTCCAGCCTGTCGGTGATGATGTTCACATGGTCCAGCGCCTCGACGTTCATCCTGTCCATCTCCTGTGCATTTCGGGCTATTTTCGCTTGCAGCCATAGCCCAATATTGTATGTGCCGCATACAATTTCGCATATATGATTCTTTCATAAGTGAGAGGAAAAAATCAGCATGGCAAAGAACCTCCAAGAAATCGTGCAGGGCAGCAGCGACATCGTCGCCACGCTCCGCAACTCCCAGATCGGTGCCTATGTGTACCCGGTCGTCGCTCCCGAATTCTCGAACTGGCGTTCGGAACAGTGGGCCTGGCAGCACAGCGCGGTGCTGTTCGACCAGTCGCACCACATGTTCGACCTCTACATCAAGGGTCCTGACGCGCTTAAGCTGCTGTCGGACACCATGGTGAACTCGCCCAAGGGCTGGGAAAAGAACAAGGCGAAGCAGTACGTCCCCACCACGCCTTATGGCCACGTGATCGGTGACGGCATCATCTTCTGGCTCGAAGAAGACGAATTCGTCTATGTCGGCCGCGCTCCGGCTGCCAACTGGCTGATGTTCCAGGCCCAGAAGGGCAACTACAACGTCGACATCATCAACGATCCGCGTTCGCCGAGCCGCCCGATGGGCAAGCCCGTCAACCGTATCTCCTGGCGCTTCCAGATCCAGGGCCCGCAGGCCTGGAACGTGATCGAAAAGCTGAACGGTGGTTCGCTCGAGAAGCTCAAGTTCTTCAACATGAGCGAAATGAAGATCGGCAACAAGACCGTCCGCACCCTGCGTCACGGCATGGCCGGCTCGCCGGGTCTCGAAATCTGGGGTCCGTATGAAGAGCAGGATTACATCCGCGACGAGATCCTCAAGGCTGGTGAAGAATTCGGCCTGATCGCCGTCGGTTCGCGCGCCTATCCGTCGAACACGCTGGAATCGGGCTGGATCCCGAGCCCGCTGCCTCCGATCTACACCGGCGACGAACTCAAGGATTACCGCGAGTGGCTCGGCGCCGACAGCTACGAAGCCACCGGCGCCATCGGCGGTTCCTTCGTCGGCAAGTCGATCGAAGACTACTACCTGAATCCCTGGGAACTGGGTTACGGCCCGTTCGTGAAGTTCGACCATGACTTCATCGGCGCCGACGCGCTGAAGAAGGTCGATCCGGCGACCCAGCGCAAGAAGGTCACCCTCGAGTGGAACAAGGAAGACATCCAGAAGATCGTCTCCTCGCTGTTCGAACCCGAAGGCGAACAGTACAAGTTCTTCGACCTTCCGCTCGCCAACTATGCCAACAGCAACTACGACTCGGTCGTGGACGCTGACGGCCGCAACGTTGGTCTGTCGATGTTCACCGGCTTCTCCTTCAACGAAAAGAAGGCCCTGTCGCTGGCGACCGTCGATCACGAAATCCCGCTGGGCACCGAACTGCACGTTGTGTGGGGCGAAGAAAACGGCGGCACCAAGAAGACCACCGTCGAGCCGCACAAGCAGCTCAACGTCCGCGCCATCGTGTCGCCGGTGCCGTACAGCCAGATGGCTGGCGACACCTACGCCGCCGGCTGGCGCTCGGGCCGCAAGGCGATCTGATCGCCGCGGCTTCAAGCCAAATGAAAAAGGGCCCGCTACCGCAAGGTGGCGGGCCTTTTTCTTTGCGCGATCCGGGCGAGCGACAGCCCCCCTCTTCCCTTCGCCCTTCCCCTGCGGCATTGCTCCGGCAAAACCATCGGGAGAGAAAAATGGCGAATTACGTTCTGGTCCACGGCGCCTGGGGCGGCGGACAGAGTTATGACAAGACCCGCGTGGATCTGGAGGCTGCCGGTCACAAGGTGCTGGTCTGCGCGCTGACGGGCATCGGCATCCGCCAGAGCGAGCTGCATCCCGGCATTACCCTGTCCGACCATATAAACGACGTGCTGGTGCAGATCGCCACTGCCGGGTTCGACCGCTTCATCCTGGCGGGCCATTCCTATGGCGGCATGGTGGTGACCGGCGTTGCCGCGCAACTGGGCGCACGGATCGACGCGCTGGCCTATCTCGACGCCTTCTGGCCGGAAGACGGCCAGTCCCTGTGGGACATTACCGGCGAGTTCGAGCATAGCTGGTATATCGACCGGCAAAAGACCACACCCGGCCTCGTTCCGCCTATCGGCGGCATCGATTTCGAGATCATTCCCAATGTGGTGGGCCTGCACCCGCTGCTGACCCTGCTGGAAGGCGTGAAGCTGACCGGCGAGGAAAAGAAGATCCCGCGCCACACCTATGTCTATGCCACGGACTGGCAGCCCACGCCGTTCACCCGCTTCGCCGAAAAGGCCAAGGCCGATCCGGCCTGCGACTATCACGAATGCAAGGCCAGCCATCATGTGATGAGCGACCAGCCGGAACAGATCGCACAGATCCTGCTGGGTCTCGCCTGAGAGGGCGCCCCCCTCTCGTCATTGCGAGGAACTGACAGTCCCGAAGCAGTCCGGGCGCCACGCATTGGGCTCTGGATTGCTTCGCTATGCTCGCAATGACGAAAGGGGAAGATTCATCCGGCCGGGCATGGCGATGATCTTCACAAAACCATTTTCCTACAGCCAGGCGTCCGGGCTAGTCCGGGCCCGGCTTTTTGACATGGTGAGATGATCGAAACCGGGCAGCTTCCCCCGAACGGCCGCTTGTGGCGAAAGTCACATTCGCGCGACACCGAAATCGGAATAATGCTTTGATATAAATAGAAATTATTGGAAGAAAGTCACAGGGTTTCGCAGGCTGTTCTGCGTAAACTTTCTAAAGTGCCAGCCGGTAGGTCAGGAAGGCATCGTCGCGCAGCCAGCCTTCGCGCTCATAGACGGCCTGCGCGGTGAAATTATCGGTGGCGGTGGAGAGGACCAGCCGCACCGCCCCCTCCTCGCGCCCGAACTCCGCCGCGCGGCGCAGCAGGGTCGTAGCCACGCCCTGCCCCCGCGCTTCGGGCGCCACGAACAGATCGTTGAGGATGAATATCCGCGCCATCCCCGCCGAAGTGAAGGAGGGGTAAAGCTGCGTGAAACCCGCCGGCTGCCCGTCCAGCTCTGCAAGGAAGATCGCGGATTCCCCGCGTGCGATCCTCTCCGCAAGGAAGGCCCGTCCCCCCGCGAGATCGGCGGGCTGGCGATAGAACCGGCGATAGGCATCGAACAGCAGTGCCAGCGCATCGAGGTTGTCCGTCCCGGCGCGCCTGACAGTGAGCCCCGTCACTTCCGGCTGAGTGCGCCCTCGCACTCTTCCATCAGCGTCTGGATAATCTGCGCGGCGGGTTCCTCAACCTTCACCATGCCGACCGACTGGCCTGCCATGATCGAGCCCGATTCCACATCGCCGTCGATCACCGCGCGGCGCAGGGCGCCGGCCCAGAAATGCTCGATCTGCAGCTGGGCCTCGCCCATATCGACCGTGCCCTCGTCCAGCAGCTGGGCAACTTCGCGCTGCTTGGCGGTGAATTCCTCGGTGCCCTTATTCTTCAGCGCGCGCACCGGGATCACCGGCAGGCGCGGATCGATCTGCACACTGGCCACCGCGTCGCGCGCATTGGCGCGGAAGAAGGCCTTCTTGAAGGCGGGATGGGCAATGCTTTCGGTCGCACAGGCAAAGCGGGTGCCCAGCTGCACGCCCGATGCGCCCATTTCCAGATAGGCCGCGATCATATCGCCCGTACCGATGCCGCCCGCCACGAAGACGATATGATCGGCGGCGAGTTCGGGCAGGAATTCCTGCGCCAGCACGCTGGTGGCCACCGGGCCGATATGGCCGCCAGCCTCCATCCCCTCGATTACCAGCGCATCCGCTCCGGAGCGCAGCAGCTTCTTCGCGAGCGCCAGAGTGGGCGCGAAGACCAGCACCTTGCCGCCGAACTCCTTGATCGCTTCCACGCTGCCCTTGGGGGGAATGCCGCCTGCCAGCACCACATGGCTCACGCCGTGACGCTTGCACACCTCGATCAGGTCGAACAGCATCGGGTGCATGGTAATGAGGTTCACGCCGAAGGGCTTATCCGTCAGCGCCTTTGTCCCGGCGATTTCCGCATCGAGCAGGTCCGGCGTCATCGCGCCGCAGGCAATCACACCGAAGCCGCCGCCATTGCTGATCGCAGCCACCAGATTGCGTTCGGAAACCCAGCTCATCGCGCCGCACAGGATGGCATAATCGCTGCCGAGGAATTCGGCGCCGCGGCGCATCAGGGCGGAAGTCTTGGGGAATGCGGTCATAGGTTGGGTATTCTCGATTGAACGCCCGCGAACGGGGCTGTGTGCCGCGCGTTTTGGCGAGGCAGGCCGCGCTGCGCAAGCATTTCACGTAAAATCGGCCCAGCCGATCACTGTCTGTGTTTTAATCGGTTTTGACGAACTGACATATGGGCATACGATCCGATCAGCCAAACGGTTGAACCCGTCTGGGCGGATTCTGTCCCGCAGTACCCTGAGGAGGAGAGATGTCATGAACGCCGAAGCAAAATGTCTCGTCATGCATGGCGGCAACACCACCGCCGCCATGGCGACCATGGGCTGGTGGCCCGAAAGCCTCAATCTGGAGATCCTGAGCCAGCACGATCGCAAGACCAACCCCATGGGGCCGGACTTCGATTATCGCGAGGAACTGAAGAAGCTCGATATCGAGGCGCTGAAGCAGGACATGCACGCCCTGATGACCGACAGCCAGGATTGGTGGCCGGCTGATTGGGGCCATTATGGCGGGTTGATGATCCGCATGAGCTGGCACGCGGCCGGTTCCTATCGCATTGCTGACGGGCGCGGCGGCGGCGGCACGGGCAACCAGCGCTTCGCCCCGCTCAACTCCTGGCCCGACAATGTCAGCCTGGACAAGGCCCGCCGCCTGCTGTGGCCGATCAAGAAGAAATACGGCAACAAGGTGAGCTGGGCCGATCTGATCGTTCTGGCCGGGACGATCGCCTATGAGAGCATGGGCCTGAAGACCTTCGGCTTCGGCTTCGGGCGCGAAGATATCTGGCACCCGGAACTGGACGTCTATTGGGGTTCCGAAAAGGAATGGCTGGGCAAGGACCGCTATGCCGCAGCCGATGACGAGACCTCGCTGGAATATCCACTGGCCGCAGTCCAGATGGGCCTGATTTATGTGAATCCCGAAGGGGTGAACGGCCAGCCCGATCCGCTGAAGACCGCGCAGGCCGTGCGCGAAACCTTCGCCCGCATGGCGATGGACGACGAGGAAACCGTCGCCCTCACCGCAGGTGGCCATACGGTGGGCAAGGCGCATGGCAATGGCGATGCCAGCCTGCTCGGCCCCGATCCGGAAGCCGCCCCGGTAGAGGGGCAGGGCTTCGGCTGGGCGAATCCGGGCGGCACGGGAATGGGCCGTGATACGATCACCAGCGGGATCGAAGGCGCATGGACCACGCATCCCACCGTGTTCGACAATGGCTATTTCGACCTGCTGTTCAAATATGAATGGGCCCTGGCGAAGAGCCCTGCGGGCGCCCATCAATGGGAGCCGGTGAACATTGCCGAGGAAGACAAGCCAGTCGACGTGGAAGACCCGTCCATCCGCTACAATCCGATCATGACCGATGCGGATATGGCGATGAAGATGGACCCGGCCTATCGCGCGATCTCGGAGCGGTTCCGTGCCGATCCGGCCTATTTCCGCGACGTCTTCGCCCGCGCCTGGTTCAAGCTGACCCATCGCGACATGGGGCCCAAAGTCCGCTATTTCGGGCCGGACGTTCCGGCGGAGGAGCTGATCTGGCAGGACCCGGTTCCCGCAGGCCCGACCGGCTACAATGTGGAAGCCGCAAAGGCGAAGATCGCCGCCAGCGGCCTCGGCATTGCCGATATGGTCAGCACCGCATGGGACAGCGCCCGCACCTTCCGCCAGTCCGACATGCGCGGCGGCGCCAATGGCGCGCGCATTCGCCTCGCTCCGCAGAAGGACTGGGAAGGTAATGAACCGGCCCGCCTGGCCATGGTCCTGCCGGTGCTCGAACAGATCGCCGCCGAAGCCGGGGCGAGTGTTGCGGATGTGATCGTGCTGGCGGGCAATGTCGGCGTCGAACAGGCGGCCCGTGCCGCCGGTTACGACATCGCCCTGCCCTTCTCCCCCGGACGCGGCGATGCCACCCAGGAACAGACCGACGCGGCAAGCTTCGCTCCGCTGGAGCCGATCCATGACGGGTTCCGCAACTGGCTGCAGCAGAATTACGCCGTCCGCCCTGCGGAACTGCTGCTGGACCGGGCACAGCTGATGGGCCTCACCGCGCCGGAAATGACGGTCCTGGTCGGCGGGATGCGGGCACTGGGCGCCAATCACGGCAGCACGAAGCACGGCGTTCTGACCGGCCGCGAAGGCGCGCTGACGACCGACTTCTTCGTGAACCTGACGGATATGGCCAACAGCTGGCATCCGGTGGGCCGGGGCCTCTACGAAATTCGCGACCGCAAGACCGGCGCGGTGAAGTGGACCGCCACGGAAGTGGACCTGACCTTCGGATCAAACTCGATCCTGCGGGCCTATGCCGAAGTCTATGCTCAGGACGACAATCAGGAGAAATTTGTCAGGGACTTCGCAGCCGCCTGGACCAAGGTGATGAACGCGGACCGTTTCGATCTCGATTGAGGTCATCCATGCCTCCCCCGCCCCGGGCCATTACCCCCCCTTCCCGATGGCCCGGGCGCCCTCCCCGTCCCTTGCGGACGGGGAGGCTCCCTTTTCGATCCGGCCCTGCATTGTTCGCTTGCCCATCACGTATGCGGCATTAGGGTCCGCTCCCGACGCTGCCGCACAAGACGGCACGATGAAATGGGAGCCTGGAAAGAACCATGAAAGCAAGACTGACTGGAATCGGCGCGGCGCTGTGCCTCGCGCTGGCGATTGCCGCACCGGCCGCCGCGAAGACCGCGCTCACCGCGCAGGCGGTGATCGACAAGGCCGAAATCGAGGATCTGCTGACCAGCTATTACGCCCATTTCGGTGGCGGCGTGAAAGACAAGGTGGGCGAATATTTCACCGCCGATGGCGAGATGATTCTCGGCCCCAACAG
The DNA here is from genome assembly GCA_035497315.1 of Sphingomonadaceae bacterium. Taxonomy (GTDB): domain Bacteria; phylum Pseudomonadota; class Alphaproteobacteria; order Sphingomonadales; family Sphingomonadaceae; genus Andeanibacterium. Next base: position 33,976 of record DATJDU010000097.1, on the reverse strand, counting down.
CTACAAGGGCATCGAAGCGATCAAGGGCGCCTATGCCGCCGTACCCGCCGACGCGCCGCAGCGTAAGAGCTTCGCGCTCAACATCCTGATCGGCAATCCGCTGATCAAGGTCGATGGCGATACTGCCACGGCCCGCCTCGTCTTCACCGAATATGTCGTGGACAAGGAAGGCGATGCCCCGCGCATCCTGATCATGGGTCGCGAATTCGACTGGCTGGTGAAGGAAGGCGGCCAGTGGCGGATCAAGAAGCGCCAGATCATGGGCGCCAATGGCGTGCCCGAGGGCTGGGCGGATTGAGCCCGGGCCAGGCCGCGGAATATAAAACAAAAGGGGCGCCCCACGGCGCCCCTTTCTATTCCAGCCCTGCCAAAGCGCCGTTGCGCCTCAGGCAGCTTCGTCCTTAGCGTCCAGATCATAGGCGGTGTGCAGCACGCGGACGGCCAGTTCGGTCTCGTCCTCGTCGATCAGCACACTGACCTTGATCTCGCTGGTGGAGATCGCCTGGATGTTGATCCCGCGATCGGCCAGCGCCTTGAACATGGTACTGGCCACGCCTGCGTGGCTGCGCATGCCAACGCCCACGACGCTGACCTTGGCCACCTTGTCGTCGCTGATCATGCGGAAGAAGCCGATTGCGTCCTTATGCTCTTCCAGCAGCGACTGAGTGCGCAGCAGGTCAGCCTTGGGGACGGTGAAGGTGACGTCGGTCTCGCCCTTGTCCTTGGCGATATTCTGGATGATCATGTCGACATTAATGTTCGCGGCCGCCAGCGGCTCGAACACGGTGGCCACCACGCCAGGGCGATCCGCGATGCGGGTAAGGGTGACCTTCGCTTCGTTCTTGTCGGCGGCGATGCCGGTGATCAGCTGACGTTCCATGTCCAGTCCTTCGAGTTCCTCATCGCTGACGATCATCGTTCCGGGGAGCGTATCGGCAGCCGGTGCATCGTCGTCGATAAAGGACGAGAGCACCTGCACCCGGACCTTCTCCTTCATCGCGAGGCTGACCGAGCGGGTTTGCAGCACTTTCGAGCCGACCGAAGCCAGTTCGAGCATTTCTTCGTAAGTCACGTGGCTGAGCTTGCGCGCCTTGGCCACGATACGCGGATCGGTGGTGTAGACGCCGTCCACATCGGTGTAGATGTCGCAGCGATCGGCATTGATCGCCGCCGCCACGGCCACGGCCGATGTATCGGAGCCGCCCCGCCCCAGAGTGGTCACCCGACCGGCGGGTGAAAGGCCCTGAAATCCGGGAATCACTGCGATCTCACCTGCAGCCATGCTGGCCAACAGCGCATCGGAATCGATGTCCTCGATCCGTGCCTTGGCATGGGCAGCGTCCGAATGGATCGGCAATTGCCAGCCCAGCCAGCTGCGCGCCTTGCAGCCCATGGCCTGCAGGGTGAGCGCGAGCAGGCCCGAAGTCACCTGTTCGCCTGCGGCGACCACCACGTCATATTCCGCAGGGTCGTAAAGCGGATTCGCCTCGCGGCAGAAGTTCACCAGGCGATCGGTCTCGCCCGCCATGGCGGAAACCACCACGGCCACTTCATGCCCCGCGGCCTGCTGACGGCGCACGATATTGGCCACCCGGCGGATACGCTCCGTCCCGGCCATCGAGGTGCCGCCGAATTTCATCACGATCCGGGCCAAGTCGTTCTTGCTCCTGCACGCTGGAATCAGGTCTGGCGCGCTGTTAGGGGTGTCCTATGGCCAATGCAACTGTCGCATCTGCAACGATCCGCCCCGAAGAAGCCGAGCATTTCGGCGCGCTGGCGGCGGACTGGTGGAACCCCAAGGGATCGTCCGCCATGCTCCACAGGCTCAACCCGGTGCGGCTCGGCTTTTTGCGTGAGGCGGTGAACCGCCATTGGGATGCCGATCCCGCCTCGCTCAAACCGCTCGCCGGGCGCAGCGCGCTGGATGTCGGCTGCGGCGCCGGGCTGCTGGCAGAGCCACTTGCAAGGCTGGGCGCGGCAGTGACCGGCGTGGACGCGGCGGCCCAGAACATCGCGGCCGCGCAGGCCCATGCGGCCGGCGGCGGGCTGGCGATCGACTATCGCCACGGCGAACTGGGCGCGTTGGGACTCGGCCGCTTCGATCTCGTCACTGCGATGGAAGTGATCGAGCATGTGGCGGACAAGGCACTGTTCGTGCGCCAGCTGGCCGAGCGGCTTGCAGAAGGCGGGTTGATGGTGCTTTCCACCCCCAACCGCACCCCGCAATCGCGCCTGCTGATGGTCGACGCGGCGGAGGCCCTGGGGGCGATCCCCAAGGGCACTCATCACTGGGAGGATTTCATCACGCCCGACGAACTGGGCGAGCTGCTGGCGGAAGCCGGGCTGACCATGGGCGAGCCGCGCGGCATTGCCTTCTCACCGATGAAGGGCCTGCATCTTTCGGGCGATCTGTCGCTCAATTACATCGTCACCGCGCGAGCGGGTTGAGGGCCGCGCTCGATGATCCTTCGCGACAAGCCCAGCTGGCTGGAACTTTCCTTTGCGGTGCGCGGTTCCATCGTGCCGCTGATAGCGCCGCGTGTTGCCGGGCTGATGCTGTTCTCGGCCGGGATGGTGCTGTTACACCACCGCTACGATGCTTTTCCCGAGATCGAGGCAGTGGGCTTCACCGTGTTCGGTATCGCGCTCTCGCTCTTCCTCGGCTTCCGCAACAATGCCGCCTATGACCGGTGGTGGGAAGGACGCAAGCTGTGGGGCGGGCTGCTGGCCGACATGCGCAGCTTCGCACGCGAGGTGCAGTTGTTCGTTCAGGGCGAGGAACGCCAGCGGCGACTGATCCGCGCGGCCCGCGCATTCATCCATTTGCACCGCGCCAATCTGCGCAAGCTGCCGGATGACGAACGCGCCCGCGAGTTTGGCGGTGTGCTGGCCGACGCGCCGCACCCGCCCTGCGCCGCACTGGATGCGATATCCGCCGATCTGGGAGACGCGCTGCGCGAGGGGGAGATGGATGGCTTCGGCGCCAAGGCGCTGCAGGAACGCCTCGCCAATATCGCCCTGCAACAGGCCGGGTGCGAGCGGATCGCCAACACGCCCCTACCCTATGTCTATTCGCTGCTGATCTACCGCACGACCTATGTCTATTGCCTGCTGCTGCCGCTGGCGCTGGTGGGCACTGCGGGCTGGATGACGCCGGTTTTCGTGGGCATCGTGGCCTATGTGTTCCTGGGCCTGGCCGAAGTGACGGAAGACCTCAGCCATCCCTTCGGCACCACACCCAATGCCCTGCCGCTGGACGCGATCTGCCGCGCGGTGGAAATCAGCCTCGCCCCGCATCTGGGCGAGGAACCGCCCGAACCCCTGAAGGCGAAGAACTTCTATCTGAGCTGAGGCGCTTCAGCCCTATCGCGCGGCAACCACATCGGCCCGGGGTCAGGACACGTCAGAACCAACCATCGAACGGTCCATCCACATCCTCTGTCGCCAGTTCCGGTAATCCGGCATCGACACGTTCGCGCTGGACATTTTCGAGGAGGTTTCTGTTTGTTTCGTTCGCTTCGCAGCTGGCCAGCGAGACCGGTTGACTATCGCCCGAACCATCTACTCGAACGATCCCTGCGTAGGTGACGCCCGGCGCTCCACTCAGTTGACCGTTTACACCTTCGAAGAAAATGTAATGGGCTAGCCCGTCAGTCAGCCGCAAATGGCTCTGGTGCCCCCCTTGCTGGCCGATGACATATCCCGTGCGGGCCTCCGTCCACTGGAGAAGCCAAGTGCTGACACCCGTCGGACCCTCTCGGGCTTCTTCGATCTCCAACGCGAAATTTCCCTCGCCCGAGCCAAACAGACGATAGCGGCCAGTCTCGCCAGCACAGTCGAATAGGAGGGGAGACGGCTCCCCCTCGCCGGCACTCACCGCTAGTGAGAAGGCGAGGACAGCAAGGGACTTCATGGTCATTTCACCCCAGCGCCGCCGCCCATTCCTCCGGCTTGAAGCCAACCAGCAGACCGCCGGGATATTCCACCACCGGCCGCTTGATCATGCTGGGCTGCTCCAGCATCAGCGCGACGGCCTTTGCACTATCGAGATTCTGCTTCGCCTCGTCCGGCAGCTTGCGGAAGGTGGTGCCCGCGCGGTTCAGCAGCTTTTCCCAGCCAACCGAAGCCGCCCAGCCTTCCAGCTTCGCCCGGTCTGCCCCTTCCTTCTTGTAGTCGTGGAAACTGTAGCTGAGTCCCTGTCCGTCGAGCCACGTGCGCGCCTTCTTCACCGTGTCGCAATTGGGGATGCCGTAGAAGTCGATGTTCATGCTTGAGACCCGGTAGCTGTCGAAGTTGACAATGTTGACACTGTGGCGAGGAAAATTGCGGTTCCCCCGCCACCGCTGGCAGAAAAGGGCTGAAACTGGCGGAAAAGGGCGGCAAAATCGCTCATGCCATTCCCCTATCAAACGCCTCGCCGGTAGGACAGACCATCATTTCTCTTAGCCGAAATGCCTTACGCGCGGATCGGGGCAGGAATAGACGGTGTAGCTCTCGTAATAGTCCGAGCGCGCCCGGCCCTGCACCGTCGCATGCTCCGCATGGCGCGCCCAGGCGCGGGCATGATCCTCGCTTTCCCATTCGGACATGGAGAGCGTCTCGCCATCATCGGCGCGGTAGCTGCGATAGGCGATGAAGCCGGGCTGGCTGCGGGCCAGCGCCTGCATCCGCGCGGCATCCTCGGCATAGGCGGCGGCATCCATGTCGGTGCGTTTACGGCTGCGGAAGACATTGAGATACATCAGGCCCTGCCCCCCAGATGCGCATCGGCAATCGCCACGGCCAGCGCATCCGCCGCATCAGCGCCAGCCACCGCCGCGCCGGGCAACAGCACTTTGAGCATCGCCTGCACCTGCTGCTTTTCCGCCGCGCCCGTGCCGACCACGGCCTTCTTCACCAGCCGCGCGGCATGTTCGGTGACGGGCAGCGATCCGCGCGCGCAGGCCACCAGCACCGCTCCGCGTGCCTGGGCGAGCTTCAGGGTGGATTGCGGGTTCTTGTTGACGAAGATCTCCTCCACCGCTGCCCGATCGGGCTGATAGGTGGCGATCACCGCGCTGACGGCATCCTGCAGATGCAGCAGCCGTTCGTGCAACGGCGCCTTGGGATCGGTGGGAATCTGGCCATTGGCAACATGGCTGAGGCGCGAACCTTCGCTGCGCACGATCCCCCAGCCAGTGCAGGAGAGCGAGGGATCGAGGCCGAGAATCAGCGTCAAAGCCGCTGGCCGAGGCGCGGCGCGAGCGCCATAAGCAGCGCATAAAGTGCCACAGTGGGCACACAACCCGCCACAAGCAACAGCCAGAAGGACATACCGGCACGCAGCATTGCCGGGAGGCGCTTGCCGATTTCGGAGATGGCCGCGATCAAGGCGCCGGAGAGCAGCGCCTTGGCGACCAGCCCCAACATCAGCCCAGCTTTTCCATCACTTCGTCCGAAATCTCGTAATTGCCCCACACCGCCTGGACGTCGTCATCATCGTCCAGCGTGTCGATCAGCTTGAGCAGGGTGGCAGCGGTGCCTTCGTCGACATCGGTCTTCAGGCTGGGCTTCCATCCCAGCTTCACGCCCTCGGCCTCGCCCAGGACCTTTTCCAGTTCGCGCGCGACTTCATGGAGCGAATCGACCGAAACCCAGATCGAGTGGCTATCTTCGTCGCTCTCGACATCGTCCGCACCGGCTTCGATCGCGGCTTCGAGGACCTTTTCCTCATCGCCCACCTTGCCGGGATATTCGATCAGGCCCAGCCGCTCGAACCCGTGGCTCACCGCGCCCGAAGCGCCCAGATTGCCGCCATTCTTGGAGAAGGCCGTGCGCACATTGGTGGCGGTGCGGTTGCGATTGTCGGTCAGCGCCTCGACGATCAGGGCAACGCCGCCCGGGCCATAGCCTTCGTAGCGGACTTCCTCGTAATTATCGCCTTCGCCCTTCGTCGCCTTGTCGATGGCGCGCTGGATATTGTCCTTGGGCATGGACTGCGCCTTGGCCGCGTTGACGGCGGCGCGCAGGCGCGGGTTCATGTCCGGATCGGCCATACCCATCTTCGCCGCGACGGTAATTTCGCGCGAAAGCTTGGAAAACATTGCCGAGCGCTTCTTATCCTGCGCGCCCTTGCGGTGCATGATGTTCTTGAATTTGGAATGGCCTGCCATGGAAACCCCGGAAATCTGTGTTCTAGCGGACTCCGGCGGGCGGAATCCCGTGTGGGCGCGCTCCTAGCTTACAGGGGCGCGCCGGGCAATGGACCAGCGTCACATGATCGTCAGAGCAACACCGCCGTACCGCTGGCGCTGACCATCAGCATCGAGCCATTGGAGCCCAGCACCTCGTAATCGAGATCGACCCCCACCACGGCATTGCCGCCGCGTTCCATCGCCTGGCCCTTCATTTCCGCAATCGCCTCGTCCCGCGCGCGGCTCAGCACTTCCTCATATTTGCCGGAACGCCCGCCGACGATATCGGTGATGGAGGCGAACAGGTCACGGAAGATATTGGCGCCCACGATCACCTCGCCGGCCACGATACCCAGATATTCCTTCACGGGGCGCCCCTCTACCAGAGCGGTAGTGGTGACAATCATTCCTGCGTCGCGCGAACTATCCCAGGGGCCGGCCATGTCTGTTTACTCCCAAGTGCAATTGATGCGAGGAAGATAGCGCGACTGGCGCGCCTGCCAAGGCTATCCGGCACACAGGCACAGGACATGCGATGATCGACACCAATTACCCGCCGCCCGCCGCCATGCTGCGCGAGTTCTTCGACTGGCTGCGCCGCCCGCACCGGCTGGAGCCCAAGGGCCTGCGCGCACCCGGCACCTTGCGGCGGCTGGCGGTGCTGACCGCGCTGATGGTGGCGGTGCTGTTGCTGGTCCTGCTGCCCGTGCTGGGCCTGTGGCAGAGCCTGTTCGAACTGCCCTCGCCCGATGCCTTCGGCAAGCTGGAGCCCCGGCTGATGATCCCCATCGTGGTACTGGTCGCCCCGGTGCTGGAGGAAATGCTGTTTCGCGGCTGGCTGACCGGCCGGGTAAGGGCGCTGTGGCTGCTGTTCTGCGCGCTGGCCTGCGCCGCATTGCTCTATGGCAGCACCCAGGGGCTCAGCCCGCTGGCCGCAGGGGCAGGCTTCATCGGCCTGCTGCTGGCCGCGCCGATCGGCTGGTTCCTGCTGAGGAAGAAGGGCACCCCGCCCTGGTTCGATATGGGTTTCGTACCGATCTTCTATCTGACCGCTGCCGGCTTCGCGCTGGTGCACATGGCCAATTATCCCAGCTTTTCGGCACTGGCCCTGCCGCTGGTGCTGCCGCAGCTCTGGGCCGGGCTGATGCTGGGCTTCATCAGGATGCGGATTGGCCTTATCGGCTCGATCCTGGCCCACGCCCTGTCCAACAGCGCCGCCCTGACAGTGGCGCTGTTGGCTAGCTGAGACGCATTTAGCCGATGCCGAGCGCGGCCTTGTAGGTATCGAGGATGGCTTCCATCTCGGCCCGGTCGTCGGGCGACATCTTACGCAGGCGCACGATCTGGCGCATGATCTTGGCGTCATAGCCCACAGCCTTCGCCTCGGCATAGACGTCGCGAATATCGTCGGCGATGCCCTTCTTTTCCTCTTCGAGGCGTTCGACGCGTTCGATCAGCAGGCGCAGGCGGTCATCGGTGGTTTCGGCCATCTGTGTGGGCTCCGTTGGAATGAGAATCGGTTGGCGCGCTGATAGCGGGCGGCGCCGGGGGGGTGAAGGCCGGGCGGCAAGTTCCTCCCCAGAATGGGAAGGACCGGGGAATTGGGTCGTGAACTAATGCACCCCGCCGTTGCGCTTCAGGCTTTCTTCCATCCGGGCCATCTGCTCGGGCGTGGCCTCGGTCTGGTATTTCGCCTTCCATTCCTCCATCGGCATGCCGTGGATCAGGGCGCGGGCGTCGGGCTTGGAAAGCCCTGCCCCGGCATCGTTGATCCAGTCGGCCAGGCAATTGCGGCAGAAGCCCGCCAGCCCCATCAGGTCGATGTTCTGCGCATCGTGGCGCTTGCGCAAATGGCGTACCAGCCGGCGAAAGGCGGCGGCGGCGACATCGTCGGGCAGAGTGTCTAGGGGATCGGATGCGTCGGTCATCAATATTTCCCGCAAAGCTGTAGTTGTAATGTCAGGTGCCTCTGACATAGGCACGTTCCCATGGCAAAGTTCGAACAGCCCAAGCTCAAGCGGCGCAACCGCAAGGTCAAGATCCTGGCCACCATCGGCCCTGCGAGCCGCGAGCCGGAGATGCTCCGGCGTCTGGTGCTGGCAGGCGCGGACGCGTTCCGCGTGAATATGAGCCATGGCGATCATGCCACGCATGAGGAAACGATCAAGGCGATCCGCACGCTGGAAAAGGAACTGGCCCATCCCATCGCCATATTGTGCGATCTGCAGGGCCCCAAACTGCGCGTAGGCACCTTCCGCAAGGGCGACCGGGTGGTGATCCGACATGGCAGCCACTTCACGCTGGACCGCAATCCCGAGCCGGGCGACGAGAACCGCGTCTGCCTGCCGCATCCGGAATTGTTCGGCGTCCTCGAAAAGGGCCAGCGCCTGCTGATCGACGATGGCAAGATCCGCCTGCGTGTGATCCGGGCCGACGAAAACGAGATACTCACCAGCGCCGAAGTGGGCGGCGTGATTTCCGACCGCAAGGGCGTGAACGTGCCCGATGCGGTGGTGCCCGTGCCCGCCCTGACCGAGAAGGACCGCAAGGACCTGGCCTTCGCGATCAGGCACGGGGCGGACTGGATCGCCCTCTCCTTCGTCCAGCGGCCCGAGGATGTGGCCGAGGCGAGGAAGCTGATGGGCGGCTATGGCGCATTATGCGCCAAGATCGAAAAGCCCGCTGCGATCGACCGGCTGGACGAGATCATCGAACTGGCCGACGCAGTGATGGTGGCGCGCGGCGATCTGGGCGTGGAACTCAACCCCGAGGACGTGCCCCCGCTGCAGAAACAGATCGTCAATTGCGCGCGCAATCAGGGCAAGCCGGTGATCGTGGCGACCCAGATGCTCGAATCCATGATCGAAAGCCCCACCCCGACCCGTGCCGAAGTGTCGGACGTGGCCAATGCCGTCTATGACGGGGCGGATGCGGTGATGCTCTCGGCCGAGACTGCGGCAGGCCAGTGGCCGGAAGAAGCCGTGTCGATGATGGACCGCATTGCCGCCAAGATCGAAGGCGATGCCAGCTATCGCTCGCGTATCCGCATGCACGAAACGCGCCCCGATCCGACCACGGCCGACGCGCTGTCCCACGCCTGCATGAGCATTGCCGAGACCATGCCGATCTCTGCCGTGGTGGTGTTCACCGGATCGGGCTCCACCGCCCGCCGCGTGGCGCGCGAACGGCCTTCCGTGCCGGTTATGGTGCTCACCCCCTCGCTCAAGACGGCGCGGCGTGTAGGGCTGTTGTGGGGCGCCCATGCCGTGACCACGCGCGACATCGGCAGCTTCGAGGAAATGGTGGCCAAGGGCAAGCGCATGGCCCTGCGCCACGGTATGGGCGAGGCCGGATCGCGGCTGGTGATGCTGGCCGGCGTTCCCTTCGGCACGCCCGGCTCCACCAACCTGCTGCATGTGGTGCGCCTGACCGGCGACGAGCTGGACCGGCACACGGCGGAAAGCTGACACTGAAAGGCCCGCGAAACTTTTTCGGATTGCGGGATTTTTCGGGTGTTTTCAGCAGGCTATTGCTGACCGGCGGCGTGCGGATGTGACTTTTCGCGCGGCGGCGTGCCCATCCGCCATGCAAGCGGGAAACCGACTATGCGAAAGAGCCGGCGCGCTTGTTTCAGACAGGGGCGATGTAGGAAAGTCTTTCGCGCTGCCGGCGCTCATTCCTCGATCGACGCGATCCCATCGGCCAGCGCCGCGCGGGAGAGTTCGCCGATCTGCGTTTCCACGATCCTGCCCTGCCGGTCCACGAACAGGGTAGTAGGCAAGGCCGTGCTGCCCAGCGCGCGCGACAGGCCGGAAGCGCGATCCAGCAGGACGGCGCTGCCCGCGATCCCTTCCCGCTCCAGAAATGTGCGCACGATACGCGCATCCTCGCCCTGGCTGACCAGCAGGATCGGCACGCCCGCCCGCCCGGCCTCCTGCGCCAGCATCGGCAATTCGCGGCGGCAGGGCGGACACCATGTGGCCCAGAGGTTGACAACATAGGGCCTGCCCGCAAGCTGGCCTGGGTCGAACGCCTTACCCTGAAGGTCCAGCATTTGCGGCAGTTCGGGCATCGGCCCTGGCGACGGGCGCAGCAGGGCCGATCCGCCGAACCACAGGGCGGCGATGGCCGCCAGCATTCCCAGCGAAGGCAGCGCGGCGGCGCGCGATTTCACCCGCCATGCAACCACCGCCGCTGCGCCGAGAAACCCGGCCCAGCCTGTGAACCCGCCCTGCCAGAAGGCGAAGGCCGCGCCCCAATCCTGCGCGAAGGCATCGTAATGGGTGAGGACATAGGCCAGCCGCGCGGAGACAAGCCCCGCCGCCAGCGCGATCCCGCCGGTCTTCGCGGGCAGGCCATGGCGCAGGGCGATCCGATCGAGGCCGAACAGGAACGCCATGATCAGCGCGAGCGCCAGCAGCCGGTCGCTGGCCATCACCAGTGGCCCGAACTGGACGATACCTGGCATGGTGCCTTACCGCCTCACCCCTGCGCGGCCCGCTCCAGCCTCGCCCGCGCTTCGGCCTCCCCGATCAGGGGCAGCAGCGCCTTCATGTCCGGCCCGGAATCCCGACCCGTCAGCGCGAGGCGCAGGGGATGGAACAGGGGCTTGCCCTTGCGCCCGGTCGCTTCCTTCAACGCCCCTGTCAGCGCAGGCCACGGGTCCTCGCTCCACGCCAGCAGGCGAGCGGCTTCGGCCAGGAAGGCCCTGTCCTCTTCCGAAAATTCCGCCGCCTCGACCGGCCCGGTGACGACCTGCCACCAATCCGCCGCCTCGCCCAGATGGGCAAGGTTCGGGCGGATGGCGAGCCAGCCTCCCTCGCCCATGCCCACAGGCAGGCGGTGCTGCACTTCGGCAAAGGTGAGCTGGTGGACGATGCCGGCATTGATCCGCTCCAGCTCCGTCTCGTCGAAACGGGCAGGGGCGCGGCCGAAAGTGGAAAGGTCGAAGCTCGCGACCAGCGCGACGCGGTCGGCAATCGGCTCCACCGGCTGCGAGGTGCCCAGCCGCGCGAGCAAAGCCACCAGCGCGGCAGGTTCGATCCCCCGCTCGCGGAAGGCATCCGCCCCCAGCGAGCCCAGGCGCTTGGACAATTTGCCCTCGCTCCCCACCAGCAGCGCCTCATGGGCAAAGCGCGGCGGGCGGGCCCCCAGCGCCGTGAACATCTGGATCTGCAGCGCGGTGTTGGAGACATGATCCTCCCCGCGCAAAACATCGGTCACGCCCATCTCGATATCGTCGATCGCGCTGGGCAGCATATAGAGCCACGATCCGTCCGCCCGGCGCACCACCGGGTCGGAAAGCTGGGCCGGGTCGAAATGCTGGTGCCCGCGAATGCCGTCTTCCCATTCGATCGGCGCGGAATGGTCCAGCTTGAAGCGCCAGTGCGGGGCAATGCCCCGTGCCGCGAAATCCTTGTGCTCCGCTTCGGTCAGCGCCAGCCCCGCCCGGTCATAGATCGGCGGCAGCCCGCGCCCCAGCAGCACCTTGCGCTTCAGCTCCAGTTCCTGCGCGGTTTCATAGCAGCGATAGAGCCGGCCTTCGCTCAGCAGATATTCGAGCTGCATCTGATAGAGCGGGAAGCGTTCGGACTGGCGCGCCTCGGCCTCCGGCTCCAGCCCCAGCCACGCCAGATCGGCGCGGATCGCCTCGACATATTCTTCCTTGCTGCGTTCCCGGTCGGTATCGTCGATCCGCAGCAGGAAGCGCCCGCCGGCCTTTTTCGCGAGCATCCAGTTATGGAGCGCAGTGCGGATATTGCCGACATGCAGGCGCCCGGTGGGCGATGGGGCGAAACGGGTGACGGTGCTCATGCAGCGCCGTTAGCGGTTCGGCCCAGCTTTGTCATTTGCTGCGAAAGCTGTGCGTGATCGGATAGCGCCGGTCACGCCCGAAATTGCGCATGCCCAGCTTCACGCCCGGCGGGGCCTGGCGGCGCTTGTATTCCGCCAGGTTCAGCAGATGCTCGATCCGCTCCACCGTGGCGCGATCCAGCCCTTCGGCGGCGAGCTGGTCCACGCTCTTCTCATGCTCCACCAGTCCCATCAGGATGCGGTCCAGCACCGGATAGGGAGGCAGCGAATCCTCATCCTTCTGGTCGGGGCGCAGTTCCGCGCTGGGCGGCTTGTCGATGATGCGCTGCGGGATCACTTCGCCCGCCGGGCCCAGCCCGATGCGCGGCACGCCCGTGTTGCGCCATTTGGCGACGCCGAACACGGTCATCTTATAGGCATCCTTCAGCGGATTATATCCGCCCGCCATATCGCCATAGATCGTGGCATAGCCCACGCTCATCTCGCTCTTGTTGCCGGTGGTCACCAGCATCGGGCCGAATTTGTTGCTGAGCGCCATCAGCGTCACGCCGCGAATGCGCGACTGCAAATTCTCCTCGGTGATATCCACCTTGGTATCGGCAAAACTGTCTTCCAGCATGGCATCGAAGCCTTCCACCGCCGGCTGGATCGGGATGATCGAATAGCGGCAGCCCAGCGCCTCTGCGCAGGCCTTCGCATCGTCCAGGCTTTCCTGGCTGGTGAAGCGGCTGGGCAGCATCACGCACCACACCCGTTCCGGCCCCAGCGCATCCACCGCGATGGCGGCGCAGACGGCGGAATCGATCCCGCCGGAAAGGCCCAGCACCACACCGGGGAAGCGGTTCTTGTTCACATAATCGCGCAGGGCCAGAACCATGGCGCACCAGGTCTCTTCCGCATGGTCGCTCAGCCCTTCAAGCTCGCCCCGGTTGCAGTTCCACCCGCGCGCGACCTTGGTCCATTTCGTCTCGACGACCTGTTCTTCCCAGTCGCGCATCTGCACGGCCAGCGACCCATCGCCGTTGATGACGAAGCTCGCCCCGTCGAACACCAGCTCGTCCTGCCCGCCCACGCGATTGAGATAGGCCATGGGGATGCCCGTATCGACCGCGCGGCGGCGGGCGATCTCGTCGATGCGCAGCACGTCCTTGTCGATCTCGTAGGGGCTGCCGTTCACGCAGATGAACAGGCCCGCGCCGAAATCGGCCAGATGGCGGCATACGTCGGGGTGCCAGATATCCTCGCAGATCGGCAGGCCCAGCATCGCACCGCGGAACAGCACCGGCTCCGGCAAGGGGCCGGGAGTGAAATAGCGCATCTCGTCGAAAGTGCCGTAATTGGGCAGCTCATGCTTGAAGCGCGTGGCCGTGACCCGCCCGCCATCGAGCAGCGCCACCCCATTATGCAGCGCCCCGTCGCGCACGAACACACTGCCCACCAGCATCGCCGGACCGCCATCGCCGGTGCACAGGGCCAGCCGCTCCAGCTCCGCCGCCGCACGCTCGATCAGGGCGGGCTTCAGGATCAGATCCTCCGGCGGATAGCCAATCAGATGCATCTCCGGGAACACGACAAGATCCGTCTTCCCCGCCTCCGCCCGCACCTTGAGCATGGACTCGGTATTGCCGGAAATATCGCCCACATTCTGGTTGAGCTGGGCGAGCGTGATGGAAAGAGTATCGGCCATGGGGAAGCTCTAGCCCATCGGAAAGACAAGAGGGAACCGGTTTTGCGGTCAAGGGGCAAAGCCATGAGTCAGATTGGTTCTGAAACGGGCGAATCCGGGCTTGCACATCATTTGCGCAATCTTTTAGCAGTTTCATTGCGGGCGTGGGGGCCCGCTTCGGGGGCATCGAAGAATGAAGAAGATTTTTCTCGCCGCAGCTGCTGCTGCGCTGGCAGCACACGGACCGCTGGCTGCTGAAACGGACGCCGAGAAACTGGCAGCGAAGGAACAGGAAAAGAAGCTCGGCTCGCTCTATCTGCGCTGCGACGGCAAGCCCAACAACATGAGCGACGGGGAGAGCTTCGCCCGGATTCTGGGTGCCGTGACCCTGCTGGGCATCTTTGCCAAATCGCCCGAAGCACCCGATTCCTCGAAGCGGCTGTTCGGGGAAGCCGGCGTCGATGCCTGCACCCAGCTGATCGACGGGGCGAAACCCGAAGGCAATGGCCTGCGCCGCATTCCACTGATCCTTGCCCGCGCTATTCACCGGATCGAAGCGAAGGACTATCAGGCAGCGCTGGGCGATGTCGCCAAGGCGCGCGAAGAGGCAACCGCCCTGGGCCTGGTGGGCAACCCCTATTTCGATCGCTCGATGGGCTTTTCTTTCGACAATATCGAAGCCGAAGCCCTCTTGCGGCTGGACGATGTGGCCGGGGCGCAGCGAGCCTCGCTCAGGCGGGCCAATGGTCTGGCCTTCAGCTTCATTCCGCTGCTCACTGCCAGCACATATTCCGAATTCAGGCGGGAAAGCTTGCCCGAGGCGACGGCAGCGATGGAAAACGTCGCGCGCATCCTGCCCTTCCAGCTGGCCGGCTATGCCGAGATATTGGAGGAACAGGGCCACTTTGCCGAAGCCGCGGCGAAACGCGAGGCGCTGCTGAGCACGCTGGAGGAACTGAAGCCGAAGGAGGCCGGATCGCTGTCCTACGCCGGGACCGCGCTTGGCCACGCTCTGGCCGGAAACTGGGAACAGGCTGCCAAGCGCGCCGAATTCGCACGCAGCAACATGGCAGACCGGCGCACGCGCGGGGTGCCGGAGGAAAACGCTCCGCAAACGGTGGAACTGCTCGACCTGTATGACATCCTGCGGCTCGCCCACGATGGCAATATTGTGCAGGCGCGACGCAATTTCGGGGCCCGCTCGCAATGGAGCGAGCCGGGCCTTGGCGCGGTGATGGAAGCCAACCGCATCCTGCGCGAAGGTGCCCCGGCGGAAGAACTGACCGGCATGCTGGCCCGCACTCCTGAAGAATTGTGGAAGGACCGCCGCGACGCCGCAATGGCGGTTAAGTTGAAGAAGGATACGGATAACAACACCTTGTTCGCCCTGGTCTGGCCCTATGCCAAGATCGGCGAATTCGAAGGTCGCTCGAAAGACACCTGGCGCGTCACCAAATCGAAAATGATGGGAGCCACGCCCCTCAAGGATAACGGCCTGTGGCGGATCAGTGCCTTCGGCAACCCGCTGGTGACAATCGATTCCATCGTGCTGCACTCGGCCTTGCAAGCCAAGGCCGCCGGCAAGAAGGGCTTCACGATGTTGCTCACCCTGCCCACCAGGAACAACGGCTATTACATCCCACTTACGAGCGCCTACGTCCGCTTCGTCGATCCGGACGAACCGGATGTGCGCGCCGAACGCTATCTGGCAGCGGATGACGTTATCGCGGAACTGAGCCAGGTGATCCCCTCGCCCGAAGAAATCAAGGCGAGGAAGAAGCAGAAGAAGAGCTAAGTTACGAAGGGTGTCGCCCGCCCAGCGCGAGGCTGCGCCCAACCCCTGACAATAGCTGACCTTACGAAAAACCCCGCCGGATCGCTCCGGCGGGGTAATTCATGTGCCCGGGTGAAGGGGCGCGAAGGCGGGTGAGGCTTATTCCTCGCCGGTAGCTTCGCCCGTGGCTTCGTCAGCCGCTTCGGGGTTCAGGTACTCGCCCGCATCGGCGTCGGTGCCGTGGGTTTCGCCCTCGACCTTCGCCAGCGCGTCATTGCCGGTATCGTCGGCCGGATCGCGCAGCAGCTCGGCGGCGTGTTCCTCAGCCGCGCTTTCGGGAGCGATGATCACTTCCTGCAGCTTGCGGTAGGCGGCACGCAGCGCGGCATCGCGGCTGGAAGCGGCGACGCGGATGCGGTTCATGCCCGCGCCGGTACCGGCGGGGATGAGACGGCCCACGATCACGTTTTCCTTCAGGCCGATCAGCTGGTCCTTCTTGCCTTCCACGGCCGCCTGCGTGAGCACGCGGGTGGTTTCCTGGAAGGAAGCTGCCGAGATGAACGAACGCGTCTGGAGCGAGGCCTTGGTGATGCCCAGCAGGATCGGCTTGCCCGCCGCGGGCTGCTTGCCCTTGGCCAGCTTGGAGTTCAGCTCGTTCATCTCCTCAAAATCGACCTCCTCGCCCGGAAGCAAGGTCGTGTCGCCGCCGTCGGTGATCTCAACCTTCTGCAGCATCTGGCGAACGATCACCTCGATGTGCTTGTCGTTGATCTTCACGCCCTGCAAGCGATAGACTTCCTGGATTTCCGCCACGAGATATTCGGCCAGAGCCTCCACGCCCATGACTTCGAGAATGTCATGCGGGTTCGGGCTGCCCGAGATCAGATTGTCGCCCTTCTTGACGAAGTCGCCTTCCTGAACATCGATCACCTTGGTCTTGGGGATCAGATATTCGATCGGATCGCCCTCTTCCGGGATAATCGCGATCTTGCGCTTCGCCTTGTAGTCGCGAACGAATTCGATCCGGCCCGAAACCTTGGCGATCACCGAATTGTCCTTCGGGATACGGGCTTCGAACAGTTCGGCAACGCGCGGCAGACCGCCGGTGATGTCGCGGGTCTTGGCGGCTTCGCGGGTCGCACGGGCGAGAATGTCGCCCGCTTCGACGCGCTGGCCGTCTTCCACCGAAAGGGTCGTACCCGGGGCGAGCATATAGCGTGCCGCTTCCGTATCGTCCGAACCTTCGTTCAGAAGGGTCATGCGCGGACGCAGGTCTTCCTTCTTGGAACGACCGGCCGAGGCGCGATATTCCGTCACCACGCGGCTGCTCATGCCGGTGGCTTCGTCAGTCTGCTCGGTCAGAGTCTTGCCGTCCAGCAGGTCCTGGTAACGCACGATACCCGACTGTTCGGTGATGATCGGCAGGGTGAACGGATCCCACTCGGCCAGGCGATCGCCTTCCTTCACCTTGTCGCCGTCCGTGTGCATCAGGACGGTACCGTAAGGCACCTTGTGGATTTCGCGTTCGCGGCCTTCCGCGTCGATCACCACGATTTCGCCGTTCCGGGCCAGCGAGAGCATGCGCCCGCGCTTGTCCTTGATGGTCGGCATGTCGCGATATTCGATCCGGCCTTCCGAGATCGCTTCGAGATGCGAGGTTTCGTTCACCTGCGCCGCGCCGCCGATGTGGAAGGTACGCATGGTCAGCTGCGTGCCCGGTTCACCGATCGACTGCGCCGCGATCACGCCCACGGCCTCGCCGATATTCACCGGCGTACCGCGAGCAAGGTCACGACCGTAGCAGGTGCCGCACACGCCCTGGGCTGCTTCGCAGACCAGCGGGCTGCGGATCTTGGCCGACTGCACTTCCGCTTCCTCGATGGCCTTCACCATCGGTTCGTCGATCAGCGTACCGGCCTTGACCAGCACTTCGCCGGTCTTGACGTTCACCAGATCCTCGGCCGCGGTACGGCCCAGGATACGCTCGCCCAGCGAGGCGATGGTGGAGCCGCCCTGCACGATGGCGCGCATTTCCAGCGCGTTCGTGGTCTTGCAGTCTTCCTCCACGATGACGCAATCCTGCGACACGTCGACCAGACGGCGGGTCAGGTAACCCGAGTTTGCCGTCTTCAGCGCGGTATCGGCCAGACCCTTACGGGCACCGTGGGTCGAGTTGAAGTACTCGAGAACGGTGAGACCTTCCTTGAAGTTCGAGATGATCGGCGTTTCGATGATCTCGCCCGAAGGCTTGGCCATCAGGCCGCGCATACCGCCCAGCTGCTTCATCTGCGCCGGCGAACCACGCGCACCGGAGTGGCTCATCATATAGATCGAGTTGATCTGTGCCTGACGGCCGTTCTCGTCCTTCGGAGTGGCGCGCAGTTCTTCCATCATGGCGTTCGCCACCTGGTCGCCGCAACGGCTCCAGGCATCGATCACCTTGTTGTACTTTTCCTGCTGGGTGATGAAGCCGTCCTGATACTGCTGCTCGTAATCGGCAACCAGCGCCTTGGTCTGATCGACCAGCTCGTTCTTCGAAGCCGGGATGATCATGTCATCCTTGCCGAAGGAGATGCCGGCACGGCAGGCGTGACGGAAGCCCAGCGCCATGATCGCGTCGGCGAACAGCACCGTGTCCTTCTGGCCGGTGTGACGATACACTTCGTCGATCACGTCGCCGATGTCCTTCTTGGTCAGAAGGCGGTTGACGATCGGGAAGGGCACCTTGTGGTTCTTCGGCAGGCACTCGCCGATAAGCATGCGGCCCGGCGTGGTTTCGAACCGCTTCATATACTGATTGCCGGCCTCGTCGGTCTGCGGCACGCGGCTCACGATCTTGGTGTGCAGCGTCACGGCGCCAACTTCCAGCGCCTGATGCACTTCGGCCATGTCCGACAGCATCATGCCTTCGCCCGGCTCGCCTTCGCGGTCCATCGAAAGGTAATAGAGGCCCAGCACCATGTCCTGCGAAGGCACGATGATCGGCTTGCCGTTGGCGGGCGAGAGGATGTTGTTGGTGGACATCATCAGCACGCGCGCTTCGAGCTGGGCTTCCAGCGAAAGCGGCACGTGGACGGCCATCTGGTCACCGTCGAAGTCGGCGTTGAAGGCCGAGCAGACGAGCGGGTGCAGCTGGATCGCCTTGCCTTCGATCAGCACGGGTTCGAACGCCTGGATGCCCAGACGGTGCAGCGTCGGTGCGCGGTTGAGCATCACCGGATGTTCGCGGATCACTTCGTCAAGGATGTCCCAGACTTCCTTGCGCTCCTTCTCGACCCACTTCTTCGCCTGCTTCAGGGTCATCGAGAGACCCTTGGCATCAAGACGGGCGTAGATGAACGGCTTGAACAGCTCGAGCGCCATCTTCTTGGGCAACCCGCACTGGTGCAGCTTGAGTTCCGGACCGGTCACGATGACCGAACGGCCCGAATAGTCGACGCGCTTACCCAGAAGGTTCTGACGGAAGCGCCCCTGCTTGCCCTTGAGCATGTCGGACAGCGACTTCAGCGGGCGCTTGTTGGCGCCGGTGATGACACGGCCGCGGCGGCCGTTGTCGAACAATGCGTCGACCGCTTCCTGCAGCATGCGCTTTTCGTTGCGGACGATGATGTCCGGCGCGCGCAGCTCCATCAGGCGCTTGAGGCGGTTGTTGCGGTTGATCACGCGGCGATAGAGATCGTTGAGATCGGACGTAGCGAAACGGCCGCCGTCGAGCGGCACCAGCGGGCGCAGTTCGGGCGGAATGACCGGAATCACTTCGAGGATCATCCACTCCGGCTTGTTGCCGGAATCGATGAAGCTCTCGACCACCTTGAGGCGCTTGATGATCTTCTTGGGCTTGAGGGCCGACTTGGTGGTGGCCAGTTCTTCAAGCAGTTCCTCGCGCTCGCGCTCGAGGTCCAGATCCATCAGCATGTGCTTGACGGCTTCCGCGCCGATGCCGGCGGTGAAAGCGTCCTCGCCATATTCGTCCTGCGCGTCGAGCATCTCGTCCTCGGTGAGGAGCTGATACTTTTCGAGCGGGGTCAGGCCCGGTTCGGTGACGATGTAGCTTTCGAAGTACAGCACGCGCTCAAGCTGCTTGAGCTGCATATCCAGCAGCAGGCCGATGCGCGAAGGCAGCGACTTGAGGAACCAGATGTGAGCGACAGGCGCGGCCAGTTCGATATGGCCCATGCGCTCGCGGCGCACCTTGGTGACGGTGACTTCGACGCCGCACTTTTCGCAGACGACGCCCTTGTACTTCATGCGCTTGTACTTGCCGCACAGGCACTCGTAATCCTTCACGGGGCCGAAGATGCGGGCGCAGAACAACCCGTCGCGCTCCGGCTTGAAGGTACGATAGTTGATCGTCTCCGGCTTCTTGATCTCGCCGAAGGACCAGCTGCGGATACGCTCGGGAGAAGCGATACCGATCTGGATCTGGTCAAACGTATCGGGCTTGGCCAGCTGGTTAGTGAATTTGGTCAGGTCGTTCATGTCTTCAGTCCCTCTGCAGGGTCAATCTCTGGTGCGAAGCGGCGGGGCCCTGCCTGGTGAAGGCAGGGCCGCCGGGCTCACTCGGCTGCTGCGGCGAAACCGTCGTCGTCCTCTTCGTCTTCCACCGACTTGAGTTCGACATTGAGGCCGAGGCTCCGCATTTCCTTGACGAGCACGTTGAAGCTTTCGGGAATGCCGGCCTCGAACGTATCGTCACCCTTGACGATCGCGTCATAGACCTTGGTACGGCCGACCACGTCGTCGGACTTCACCGTCAGCATTTCCTGCAACGTATAGGCCGCGCCATAGGCCTGAAGCGCCCAGACCTCCATTTCCCCGAAGCGCTGGCCGCCGAACTGCGCCTTACCGCCCAGCGGCTGCTGGGTGACGAGGCTGTAGGGGCCGATCGAACGGGCGTGGATCTTGTCGTCGACAAGGTGGTGCAGCTTGAGCACGTACTTCATGCCCACGGTCACCTTACGGTCGAAGCGATCGCCGGTGCGGCCGTCGAACAGGTCTACCTGACCCGATTCGTCGAGCCCGGCGAGCCTCAGCATGTCGGTAACGTCCCTCTCTACCGCGCCGTCGAACACCGGGGAACCCATCGGCACGCCGGTACGGACGTTCTGCGCCAGTTCCACGATGGCTTCGGTGCCGCGGCTCTCGATCTCGTCGGCGTAATTATCGCCATAGACTTCCTTGAGCAGCACCTTGACCGCTTCCGGCGGTTGCCCGGCCTGCGGGTCCGGATTGGCTTCGCGCCAGGCATCGAGAGCATCGCCGATCTTCCGGCCAAGGCCGCGAGCGGCCCAGCCGAGATGGGTTTCGAAGATCTGCCCGACGTTCATGCGCGAAGGCACACCCAACGGGTTGAGCACGAAGTCCACCGGAGTACCGTCTTCCAGGAAGGGCATGTCTTCGGCCGGCAGAATGCGGCTGATGATGCCCTTGTTACCGTGACGGCCGGCCATCTTGTCGCCCGGCTGCAGCTTGCGCTTCACCGCCACGAAGACCTTGACCATCTTGAGCACGCCCGGAGCGAGTTCGTCGCCCCGTTCCAGCTTCTCGCGGCGATCCTCGAACTTGTCGTTGATGACCTTCACCGCCTCGTCATACTGGGCCTTCACGGCTTCCAGCTGGCTCTGACGGGCATCATCGGCGACGGCGAACTTGAACCAGTCGTGACGATCGACGCTGTCGAGCACTTCCTCGTCGATATCGGTGCCCTTCTTGATACCCTTGGGCGCGGCCGATGCGACCTGGCCCACCAGCATCTCGCGCAGGCGGTTGTAGGTCGCACGGTTGAGGATCGCGCGTTCGTCCTCGGCGTCCTTCTTGAGGCGTTCGATTTCCTCGTTCTGGATCGCACGGGTACGGTCGTCGATCTCGATACCGTGGCGGTTGAAGACACGCACTTCCACGATCGTGCCGGCAACGCCCGGCGGCAGGCGAAGCGAGGTGTCGCGCACGTCGCTGGCCTTTTCGCCGAAGATGGCGCGCAGAAGCTTTTCTTCCGGCGTCATCGGGCTTTCGCCCTTGGGCGTGATCTTGCCGACCAGGATATCGCCCGGATGCACTTCGGCGCCGATATAGACGATGCCCGCTTCGTCGAGGTTGCGCAGGGCTTCCTCGCCGACATTGGGAATGTCGCGGGTGATGTCCTCAGGCCCGAGCTTGGTGTCGCGGGCCATGACTTCGAATTCCTCGATGTGGATCGAGGTGAAGACGTCTTCCTTCACGATCCGCTCGGAGATCAGGATGGAGTCTTCGTAATTATAGCCGTTCCAGGGCATGAAGGCGACGAGCACGTTGCGGCCCAGCGCCAGTTCGCCCAGATCGGTCGACGGGCCGTCGGCGATGATATCGCCCTTTTCGAGCACGTCGCCCACCTTCACCAGCGGACGCTGGTTGATGCAGGTATTCTGGTTCGAACGCTGGAACTTCTGCAGCGTGTAGATGTCCACGCCCGACTTGCCCGGCTCGATATCCCCGGAAGCGCGGATCACGATACGGGTCGCATCGACCTGGTCGACGATACCGGGACGCAGCGCTGTAATCGCGGCGCCGGAATCGCGGGCCACCGTCTCTTCCATGCCGGTGCCCACGAAGGGCGCCTCGGCGCGGACCAGCGGCACGGCCTGACGCTGCATGTTGGAGCCCATCAGCGCGCGGTTGGCGTCATCGTTTTCCAGGAAAGGAATGAGCGATGCGGCAACCGAAACGAGCTGCTTGGGGCTGACGTCCATCAGTGTGATCTGTTCGCGCGGGAGCATCACGAATTCGCCGTTTTCACGGGCGGAAACGAGATCTTCCACGAAGCGACCATCCGCGTCGAGCTCGGCCGAAGCCTGCGCCACCGCGTGCTTCTGCTCTTCCATGGCCGAGAGATAGACGACCTCGCCGGTCACCTTGGCGTCCAGCACCTTTCGGTAAGGCGTTTCGATGAAGCCGTATTTGTTCACCCGGCTGAACGAGGCCAGCGAGTTGATCAGACCGATGTTCGGACCTTCCGGCGTTTCGATCGGGCAGATACGGCCATAATGGGTCGGGTGAACGTCGCGGACTTCGAAGCCAGCGCGCTCACGCGTCAGACCGCCAGGCCCGAGCGCCGAGACGCGGCGCTTATGGGTGACTTCCGAAAGCGGGTTGGTCTGGTCCATGAACTGCGAGAGCTGGCTGGAACCGAAGAACTCGCGCACCGCGGCCACGGCGGGCTTCGCGTTGATGAGGTCGTTCGGCATCACGGTGGAGACGTCCACCGAGCTCATACGCTCCTTCACGGCGCGTTCCATACGCAGCAGGCCGACGCGGTACTGGTTTTCCAGCAGCTCGCCCACCGAACGCACACGGCGGTTGCCGAGATTGTCGATGTCGTCGACTTCGCCCTTACCGTCCTTGAGGTTCACCAGTTCCTTGACCACGGCGAGAATATCGTCGCTGCGCAGGGTGGTGACGGTGTCCTCGCATTCGAGGCCAAGGCGCATGTTCAGCTTCACGCGGCCCACGGCCGACAGGTCATAACGATCGCCATCGAAGAACAGGCCTTCGAACAGCGCCTCGGCGGTTTCCTTCGTCGGCGGTTCGCCCGGACGCATGACCTTGTAGATCGCTTCCAGACCTTCGTCGCGGTTTTCGGCCTTGTCGACTTCCAGCGTGTTGCGGATCCAGGGGCCGGTATTGACGTGATCGATGTCGAGCAGCACGAGCCGGTCGATCCCGGCCCTGTCGAGCGCTTCGAGATTTTCCGGGGTCACTTCGTCGCCGGCTTCGACATAGATGCGGCCGGTCGACTCGTCGATCATATCATTGGCGGCATAGCGGCCGAAGATTTCCTCGGTCGGGATCAGCAGGTCGGCCAGGCCATCCTTGGCAGCCTTGTTGGCGGCGCGGGGGCTGATCTTCTGGCCGGCGGGGAACACTTCCTCGCCAGTCGCGGCGTCGATCAGAGCGAAGCCCGGCTTCTGGCCACGCCACTGGTCGGCCACATAGGGGATCTTCCAGCCGTCGCCGACCTTGCCGGAGACGCGCTCCCACACGATCGTGTTGTAGAAATGGTTGAGGATCTGCTCGCCATTGAGGCCCAGGGCATAGAGCAGCGAAGTGACCGGCAGCTTGCGCTTGCGGTCGATACGCACGTTCACGATGTCCTTGGCGTCGAATTCGAAGTCCAGCCACGAACCGCGATAGGGGATCACGCGGGCAGCGAAGAGGAACTTGCCCGAGGAGTGGGTCTTGCCGCGGTCATGGTCGAACAGCACGCCCGGCGAACGGTGCATCTGGCTGACGATCACGCGTTCCGTGCCATTGACGATGAAGGTGCCGTTCTCGGTCATGAGCGGCATGTCGCCCATGTACACGTCCTGCTCCTTGATATCGAGGACCGAGCGGGTCTCGGTCTCGGCGTCCACTTCGAACACGATCAGGCGCAGCGTGACCTTCATCGGCGCGGCGTATGTGATGCCGCGCTGGCGGCATTCGGTCGTGTCGTACTTGGGCTCTTCCAGTTCGTAATGAACGAAGTCGAGCTCGGCGGAGCCGGCGAAGTCGCGAATCGGGAAGACCGAGCGCAGCGTCTTTTCAAGGCCGGACACATAGCCGGTTTCCTTGTTGGAACGCAGGAACTGCTCGTAGCTTTCGCGCTGAACCTCGATCAGGTTCGGCATCTGCACCACTTCGTGGATGTCGCCGAAGATCTTGCGGATGCGCTTCTTGGCGGTGCCGGAAATGGCGGGAGCTTTCGCCTTGCTAGCCATGGAGGAGTGTGCCTCTTCTTTATAGCGCCGGCGCCTCTTCGCGCCGGCCATCGTTAATCTGCCACACGCGAGTGGCCCATAATGCGAAACGCCAAAAAGCCGCGAGCTTACGCACCCTTATCCGGGCCGCAGCTGCAGCTTGGTCGCGATTATGGATAGCCAGCGCTTCCTTCCTGAGTGAGCCCCCGCGCAGGGCCCGCCTTGCTCGAAGCGAACTGACAGGCCCCCATATAGTAAAGCCGGGCCTTTGAGTCAAACGCTGCGGCGCAGCATGCCTGCCCGGACGCAGTCCCCGGCCATCGGCCGCGACGCCGGGATTCCCCGGCAGGGAAGCCTTCGTTCACCTCGCGCGCCCCTATGCGAGGCAGGTTGAACAGGCGAGTGCGCAACTTGCGGTCGCGCCCGGGCCTTCCTGTGCCAGGAAATCGCCATGATGGAAGATCAGCCCGTCCCGCTCCTTCGGCTGTGCGATCGCATGGGCCTGCGAGGAAATGTCATACCCCTGCATTTCCGCTCGTGGCAGGAACCTGCGCAACTGAACCAATATTTCGCCCGATCCCGCCCCTACCTCCACGATCGTCGCCGGATCGAGCCGGTTTCACTTCAGGATGGCTGCAATCCATTCGGCCTTGCAGGGCGCGTCTCCCTCGTGCCAGCCCGGATTGTTTTACAGACAGGCACCGCTTTCGCAGATCGTCGACATCGCCATTTTCTCCCCGCAGCAAGAGAATGATCCGCAACTTCCCATATCCGCGCAAGCGCGGGAAGGAGCATGATCGGTAATATGACGATCGGTTGAATTGCTTGACTCGCGCAGCCCTTCAAGCCAAAGGCCCGCCCTGACCGGCAGGCTATTTGCTTTTCGGTCATCCGTCCGAGACAGTTGGTGGAGGCAATCTGGCCTCCTTAATTTCCAGCCTAGACGGGAAAGAGTTTCAAGGCATTCGCCCCGTGCGATGCCCTACCCGCGCTCCTTGTCCAATCGGATAGTGCGCACCTCCTTCCCATCACGGACTCGCCCATGCCGGATTGCGGCATGGTCAAACGTAGCCGG
The DNA here is from genome assembly GCA_035497315.1 of Sphingomonadaceae bacterium. GTDB lineage: Bacteria > Pseudomonadota > Alphaproteobacteria > Sphingomonadales > Sphingomonadaceae > Andeanibacterium. Next base: position 8,763 of record DATJDU010000097.1, on the reverse strand, counting down.
TCGTCCGGAGCCAACCGGGCGGCCATTGTGAAGGAGTAAGGCATGGATCGTTCGCAAAAAGCCGATTCGGTCGCCCAGCTCAACGCAAACTTCAACGAGGTTAGCGTGGTGGTGATCACCCGCAATCTCGGCCTGACGGTGGCCCAGTCCACCGCTCTGCGCTCGAAGATGCGGGAAGTCGGTGCGTCCTACAAGGTTGCGAAGAACCGTCTTGCCAAGCTTGCCCTCAAGGACACGCAATTCGAAGGCCTGGAAGATTATCTTACCGGCCCGACGGCACTGGCGACTTCGGTCGACCCGGTTGCCGCCGCGAAGGCTGCCGTGGATTTCGCCAAGGCGAACCCGAAGCTGGAAATCGTTGGCGGTTCGATGGGCGGCACCCTGCTCGATGAAGCAGGCGTCCGGGCTCTCGCCTCGATGCCGTCGCTTGATCAGCTGCGTGCCACGCTGGTGGGTCTCGTGAATGCGCCGGCGACCAAGGTCGCCCAGCTTTCCACGGCCCCGGCAGCCAAGCTTGCCCGCGTTTTCGGCGCATATGCCGCCAAGGACGCCGCGTAAGAGGTTTTTCCAGCGAATTCACCCGGCCCCGGATGATCCGGACCGGGCCAAGCTATCAGATTGGAGTAAGTTCACATGGCCGATATCGCCAAGATCGTTGAAGAACTGTCGCAGCTCACCGTTCTCGAAGCTGCTGACCTCGCCAAGGCTCTCGAAGAAGCATGGGGCGTTTCCGCCGCTGCTGCCGTTGCCGTTGCGGCTCCCGCCGGCGGTGGCGCTGCTGCCGAAGCAGTCGAAGAGAAGACCGAATTTGACGTGATCCTCACCGGCGACGGTGGCAAGAAGATCAACGTCATCAAGGAAGTCCGCGCCATCACCGGCCTGGGCCTGGGCGAAGCCAAGGCTCTGGTTGAAGCAGCGCCGAAGGCCGTCAAGGAAGGCGTCTCGAAGGCTGAAGCCGAAGAGATCAAGAAGAAGATCGAAGAAGCCGGCGGCACCGTCGAGCTCAAGTAATCTTCTTCCGGTTCGCCGGACGAATTACGCGAAGGGCGGTGCCGCAAGGCGCCGCCCTTTTCCTTTGCGCGCTCCTCTCGCCATGCGCATATTGATTAGCATCCTAATCGTGTTAGGATCTCCCCCTCAAAAGGGGAGAGAGATGATTACTGGAAGAACCGGCCTGCTGGCCCTCGCAGGCCTGGCGGCCATGGTATCGGTTGCCCATGCCGAAGAGACGGACCTCACCGTCCTGCCCAAGGTGCCCATCACCTATCCCGCGAAGATAACCGCCTGGGGCGAGCCCGATTTGCGCGGCACCTGGCCGATCGATTATCTCAACGGCACGCCGATGCAGCGCGCGCCCGAACAGGGCAACCGCATCTTCATGACCGATGCGGAATATAAGGAACGCGCCGCCCGGATCGAAGCCCTTGCCTCGCGCTATGACAATGAGGAATCGCAGGACCGCCTGGGCCAGGGCCATTGGGTGGAAATGGGCGAGGTCAATCGCCGAACCTCGCTGCTGGTCGCCCCGGCCAATGGCCGGCTTCCCGAGATGACCGCAGAAGGCAAGCGCCGCTCTGCCCTGATGCGGTCAAGCTGGCGCAAGGAACAGACTTTCGACCGGCCGGAGGATTTCGACAGCTGGGATCGCTGCATCACGCGCGGCCTGCCCGCATCCATGCTGCCGATGATGTATAACAACGGCATCCGCGTGTTCCAATCGCCCGGCATCGTAGCGATCCAGCTGGAGATGATCCACGAAACGCGGATCATTCCCACCGACGGACGCCCCGCCCTTCCCACCAAGATCGGCAACTGGATGGGCGAAAGCCGGGGCCATTGGGAAAATGGCAATATGCTGGTGGTGGAGACCACCAATTTCCGCCCCGGCCCTTCGGCGACCAACATCGTGACAAGCGGCTCCCCGCCGGAAAACGACACACCGATAAGCACTGGCGCGAAGCTGATGGAGCGCTTCACCATCACCGGCCCCGACAGTGTGACCTATGACATGACCTGGAACGATCCGGCGATCTTCACTCAGCCCTGGAGCGTGCGGCTCGACTGGAAGCGCGACGACAAGTACCAGTTCTTCGAATATGCCTGCCATGAAGGCAATGTGCAGCTGCGCAATTATGTCACCGCATCGCGCGCCACCCGCGCGGGCGTGACGCTGGACAGGGTGGAGTAGCTCTTCCCCCATAGCCAACAAAAAGGGCCGGAGCGCAATGCCCCGGCCCTTTTCGTTCACCCTTCGGGCGCCTGAGCGAACAGGCGGCCCGCCCGGCGCTTACTTCAGCGACTTGAGATAGGCGATCACGTCCTTGCGCTTGGCCTCGTCCTTGAGGCCGGCAAAGCTCATCTTCGTGCCCGGAACGGTGCCGCGCGGATCGGTGAGATATTTGTCCAGCGTGGCTTCGTCCCACTTGAGGCCCGATTCCTTCATCGGCTTGCTGAATTCATAGCCGGGGATGTCGCCCGCCTTGGTGCCGTAGATCCCGGCAAGCGAGGGGCCGATGCCATGCTTGCCCTTCTCGACCGAATGGCAGGCCTTGCACATGTTGAAACCGACCGGCGCAGTGGCCGCCGCCGCAGCAGCAACGGTTGCGCTGGCGGTCGGGGTCGAAGTGGCAGACGGCTTGGCGGCCGCTTCGCTCGGGGTGGCGCTGGCTGAAGGCGTTTCGCTCGCCGCCGGGGTCGCCTCCTCGGTGGGGGTAGCGGTTTCTTCCGCGGCCGGGGCCACGGTGGTTTCTTCCGCAGCCGGTTCCTCGCTGCTTGCGCCGCCGCACGCCGCCAGAAGCAGCGCGAGCCCCGTCATCGAAGCGAGTTTCACAGAATTCATAGCTGGGCCTCCTGCCAAGTCATGTGACTCAATAAATCGGGCAGGCCAATGCACCCAAGGCGTTGCTCTGCCAAGCCCAAACTCGGCGCGGCGGGCCGGTTGCGGCCACTTGTTGTGCTCGCCTGTGGCACAGCTGCCGCAGAGGGGCTGTTATTTCCCTGCCCGGTAACGATTGTTACTTCCTCCCCGACACCCCGGCGCCTATCCGGTCCGGCCCCATGTTCAAGGACGATCTCCATCCCACCTGGCGCTCGGAACTCGCCGCGACACTGCGCCTTGCGGTGCCGCTGGCGCTGGCCGGCCTGCTGCAGATGGCAACCCACGCGATCGACGTGATCTTCGTCGCGCGACTGGGCGAAGAAGAACTGGCCGCCACCAGCCTTGCGATCGCGATCTATGGTGTGCTGGTCTGGAGCCTCTCGGGCCTGACGGGATCGGTCGCCGCCCTGATCGCGGCAGAGCTGGGGCGGCGCAAACATGCGGTGCGCGAAGTGCGCCGTTCCACCCGCATGGCCATGTGGCTGGCCATCGCCAGTTCGGCAGTGGGCATGATCCTGTGTGCTCAGGGAGATGCCCTGATGCGGCTGACGGGCCAGTCCCCCGCGATCGCGGCCCTCGCGGATCAGTATCTGGACCTGCTGCTATGGGCGATGCCCTGCACGATCATGGCCAATGTGCTGCGCACTTTCGTGTCCGCGCTGGGCAGACCGGTTTACGCCACGCTGATTACGGGCCTGGGCGTGGTGGTAAACGGCATCGGCAATTATATCCTGATCTTCGGCAATTTCGGAGCACCGGCCCTCGGCCTGGAAGGCGCCGCCATTGCGACCATCTTTGCGTCCGTCTTCGCTTTTGCGGCCTATGTCGTCGCGATCCAGCAGAACCGCATCCTGCGCCGCTATTACATCTGGGGCCGCTTCTGGCGCACCGAATGGCAACGCCTTGCAGAAATCGTGAAGATCGGAACGCCCGTGGCGATAACCGTGATCGCCGAGGCCGGTTTCTTCAGCGGCGCGGCATTCCTGATGGGGCGGATCGGCCCGGCGGAGCTGGCAGCCCACACGCTGGCGCTGAACCTGGCATCCTTCACTTTCCAGGTGCCGTTCGCCATCGGACAGGCTGCGGCGATCCGCGTGGGCTTCCATTATGGGGCAAGGAACCTGCAGGCCATCGGCCTTTCCGGCTGGGCGGCGGTCGCCTCGGGAACATTTTTCATGGCCATCGCGGCAGCGGCAATGCTGCTTGGCCCCAGCCTGCTGCTTTCGATCTATGTCGATGTCGACAATCCGGCAAACGCCACGATGGTGGGCTTTGCAGCCAGCTATATGGTGGTTGCCGCAGCCTTCCAGCTGGTCGACGGAATACAGGCGGTGGCCATGGGCGCTCTGCGCGGTCTGCAGGATACGCGCCTGCCGATGGCCTATGCCATTTTCGGCTATTGGGTCCCCGGGCTGGGCTGCTCGCTGCTGCTGGGCTTCTACACGCCGCTGGAGGGCATCGGCGTGTGGATCGGCCTCGCCGTCGGCCTCGTCGTGGTCGCCGTGCTGATGCTGCGGCGCTGGATGAGGCGCGAGCGTCTGGGATTGCTGCCGGCCTGAACGGCAGATGGGGAAAAGGGCCGATGCCGGCTCCGGTCGCCCGGCTCCTGCCTTCGGCCGCCCGCCAAGGGCCCGCTGGATAGCGACTTTGCAAAAATACTCACGGGGAATCGCTTGACGGGCAGCAGGGGCGCACCCATATGCCGGCCGCTGGCACTCTCATGGTAAGAGTGCCAACGCTGTTATCAATTTTATTTGGAAGAGGTCATCACCATGGCATTCCGTCCGCTGCACGACCGCGTGCTGGTCCGCCGTATCGAAGCCGAAGAAAAGACGGCTGGCGGCATCATCATCCCTGACAGCGCCAAGGAAAAGCCGAGCGAGGGCGAAATCGTCGCCGCCGGCAATGGCGCCCGTTCGGAAGATGGCAAGGTTACTCCGCTCGACGTCAAGGTCGGCGATCGCGTGCTTTTCGGCAAGTGGTCCGGCACTGAAGTGAAGGTCGACGGCGAAGACCTGCTGATCATGAAGGAAAGCGACATCCTGGGCGTGATCGCCTGAGATAAAACTTTCCGTCGCTCACTTGAGTGAAATTAGAGAAGTTTTGCAAAGAGGAATTGAACAATGGCTGCCAAGGACGTGAAATTTTCGCGCGACGCGCGCGAACGCATCCTCAAGGGCGTCGACACGCTCGCCAATGCTGTGAAGGTCACGCTGGGCCCCAAGGGCCGCAACGTCGTGATCGACAAGAGCTTCGGCGCTCCCCGTATCACCAAGGACGGTGTTTCGGTCGCCAAGGAAATCGAACTGAAGGACAAGTTCGAGAACATGGGCGCCCAGATGCTGCGCGAAGTCGCCTCGCGGACGAACGACCTCGCCGGTGACGGCACCACCACTGCCACCGTGCTGGCCCAGTCGATCGTGCGCGAAGGCATGAAGTCGGTTGCCGCCGGCATGAACCCGATGGACCTGAAGCGCGGTATCGATCTGGCCGTGACCAAGGTGATCGAAAACCTCCAGTCGCGTTCCAAGGCTGTTTCCGGCTCGCAGGAAATCGCCCAGGTCGGCATCATTTCGGCCAATGGCGACGTCGAAGTCGGCCAGAAGATCGCGGAAGCGATGGAAAAGGTCGGCAAGGAAGGCGTGATCACCGTGGAAGAGGCCAAGGGCCTCGAATTCGAACTCGATGTCGTCGAAGGCATGCAGTTCGACCGCGGCTATCTGTCGCCCTATTTCGTGACCAACCCGGAAAAGATGACCGTGGAACTGGATAATCCCTATATCCTGATCCACGAGAAGAAGCTTTCCAACCTCCAGTCCATGCTGCCGATCCTCGAAGCGGTCGTGCAGTCGGGCCGCCCGCTCCTCATCATTGCCGAGGATATCGAAGGCGAAGCGCTGGCAACGCTGGTGGTCAACAAGCTGCGCGGCGGCCTCAAGGTCGCAGCGGTCAAGGCTCCGGGCTTCGGCGATCGCCGCAAGGCCATGCTGCAGGATATCGCGATCCTCACCCAGGGCGAGATGATCAGCGAAGATCTCGGCATCAAGCTGGAAAGCGTCACTGTGGGCATGCTTGGCGAAGCCAAGAAGGTCACGATCGACAAGGACAACACCACCATCGTCGATGGCGCCGGCAATGGCGACGACATCAAGGCCCGGGTCGAACAGATCCGTGCCCAGATCGAAGTCACCACCAGCGACTATGACCGTGAAAAGCTGCAGGAACGCCTCGCCAAGCTGGCTGGCGGTGTTGCAGTGATCAAGGTCGGCGGCGCTTCGGAAGTCGAAGTGAAGGAACGCAAGGACCGCGTCGACGACGCGCTGCACGCCACGCGCGCTGCGGTTGAGGAAGGTATCGTCCCCGGCGGCGGTACGGCGCTCCTTTATGCCACCAAGGCCCTGGAAGGCCTGGCTGGCGTGAATGACGACCAGACCCGCGGCATCGATATCGTCCGCAAGGCGCTCTACTCGCCGGTTCGCCAGATCGCCGAGAATGCCGGCCATGACGGTGCGGTGATTTCGGGCAAGCTGCTGGACAGCGCTGACGAAAATCTCGGCTTCAACGCCCAGACCGACGTCTATGAAGACCTGGTGAAGGCTGGCGTTGTCGATCCGACCAAGGTCGTGCGTACCGCTCTGCAGGATGCGGCTTCGGTCGCCGGCCTGCTGATCACCACCGAAGCGGCGATCGCGGAACTTCCGGAAGACAAGCCGGCAGCCCCCGCAATGCCCGACATGGGTGGCATGGGCTTCTAAGTCGCAACGCGTCTTGAGCTACACAATTGAAGGGCCGGGGAAGCAATTCCCCGGCCCTTTGCCTGCCAGCCGCCCCGTGGGCACTCCACTCATCGCAACATGCGTGGCAGTTCATCGACCACTTGATTGCAAAGCAAAAAAACGCGATTAATATATTCCCAAGCTTGATGGGGCATAATGATCGCATGGTAGTCGGCAGGTTAGGCAGGGTAATCGCAACGCTCGCACTTGGTGCGGCAGCGCTTTCGCCTGTTCAGGCCGGTGCCGAGAATTTCGAGGCTGCGTTTGATCGGGCCTTCGGCACCGAATTGCGTTCGCCCCGCGTTTTCCAGCGCGAAGCTGCTTCCCCGCTCGAACAATATGTCGCCAAACTGGCCGATGGCACCAATGGTCGCATCGGCGTTGCCGCGATCGATCTCACCACGGGCGAGCAGGTTTCCGTCCTTGGCAACCAGCGCTTCCCGATGGCCAGCACCAGCAAAGTCGCCGTCGCGGCGACTTTCCTCGAGGGCGTGGACAAGGGCCGCTGGAAACTGGACGACAAATTTCCGCTGATGGTGCCACTGCCTTCGCAGAAGCTTTCGACCAAGGCCGCGCCGGTGAAGCCGGGCAAGCTGCTGACCGCGCGAGAACTGATCAACCTGATGCTGGTCCACAGCAACAATCAGGCGACTGACGGGCTTCTGGCCGTAGTCGGAGGCCCCCGGGCGGTAAGCGCCTGGGTAAAGCGCGCCGGGATCGACGGTTTCAGTCTGGATCGGGACATCGCCACCCTGGTGCGTGACGAGAAGGAATTCGATCCTTCTCTCTACATCGATCCGCGCGATTCCTCCACGCCGCTGGCCATGGTGCAATTGCTCAAGGGGCTGCACGAAGGCCGCTGGCTGAGCAAATCCAGCAGGGAACTGCTGTTTGCCACCATGGAAAATTGCAGGACCGGGCCCAACCGCATCAAGGGCCAGATGCCCGCCGATGTACTCGTGGCTCACAAGACCGGCTCGCTCTACAACACGTCGAGCGACGTCGGCGTCATCACCGATCCCAATGGACATTCGATTGCCGTGGCGATCTATGTAACGGGCGGCGGGATGAACCGGGGCTATCGGATCGACCGGATCGCGACCATCGCCCGCGCGATTTATGACGGGTTTTCCGAACCCGCGCGCGTTCAGCTCAGCGCCAGGAGCTATGGCTCCGGCGGCGAACGCTGATCTTAAAAATATAATTTAATTACAGGCATTTATAGCGAGAAAGCCGCTGACCTTTCCGGTCTGCGCAGTCTTGCCGATGCTCGCCTGCCTGCGGCACGAAGCGCTATCGCGTCACCCACGATCGTGCCCACAATCGCGGCCCTCATGGATGAACAACGGACAAACAAAAAGGGCGCGGCCTTGCAGCCGCGCCCCTCATGTTCGGTTTGAACCCCGAAATTACTCGGCGGCAGCAGCCGACGAAGCGTCGGTAGCAGCAGCCGAAGCATCGGTAGCAGCAGCCGAAGCGTCGGTAGCAGCAGCCGAAGCATCGGTAGCAGCGGCCGAAGCGTCGGTGGCTTCTTCCATTGCCGGTTCTTCGGTGGCTTCTTCGGTGGCTTCCGACTGGCAGGCGGCGAGGGTCAGGGCAGCGCCGGCAGCGGCAGCAGCGAGAACGATCTTGCGCATGAATAGTAATCCTTGAACAGCGAGTAGACTACGCACGGCAAGCTGCCGCACGCAAAGTCTGCCGTCTCAAGCAGACTTCGGAGGGGACAAATAATGTCCAAATCAGGGGGATGCAAGCATGTTAGGTGCAAGCGCGAAGCAATGCACTGCCCCCTGACCCTTTCTGCAGCCCTTCTGCGCCCGGATTGCGTCCGATTCAAGACGCGCTTTTCGCGCCCTTCCTCGATGGGACGAATGGGGCTGACCTTACCCCGCCGCGCTGCTACCACCGCGCCATGTCTGCCCAAATATCAGTCCAAACCGAGCCTAAACGGCATCTTTACCTCGTGGACGGCTCGTCCTACATCTTCCGTGCCTATCATCGCCTGCCTCCGCTGACCGACCCGCAAGGGACTCCGGTCGGTGCGGTCTATGGCTACACAACGATGCTGTGGAAACTTGCGGATGATTTGCACAAAGCGGACGGTCCAAC
>DATJDU010000096.1:0-14531 GCA_035497315.1 Sphingomonadaceae bacterium | reverse complement strand
CGATTGGGCAGGCGGCGGATGAAGCCGCGTTCTTCCAGCGCCGAGATCAACCTGTGCACGCCCGACTTCGACTTGAGGTCCAGCGCTTCCTTCATTTCCTCGAAACTCGGGGAAATCCCTGATTCTTCCAGACGGTTCTGGATGAACAGCAGAAGCTCATGTTGCTTGGCTGTGAGCATCGAAGCGGCCTCCTCAATTGTTCCATTTAGGGAACGAATGCGGAACAACTAGGCAACTTATCCAGCCAAGTCAAGCAACGCCGCCATTTCCGATCAGATAGGCCGGAGCGCTGGTTCCGCGTATGGCCGCAGGCGCTCCGGCGGGCCGTTCGATCAGAAGCCCGGCAGAGGCCATGGCGCGCAAGGCGCTCGAATCCTGTTCCATCACCGGCACCGCCGTGCCGCCTTGCAGCGAAGCGCGCAGGAACTCCATCCTCGCGCCGCCTGCCGGAAGGTCGGCGCCCAGCGGCAAGGGCAGCGGAATGGGCAGGGGCTGCCGATCCCCGGCCAGCGCACGCAGCAGCGGCAGCAGGAAAAAGAACCCGGTGACGAAGCTCGACACCGGATTGCCCGGAAGGCCAAGCACGATGGTGCCTCCCTTGCGCGCCACCAGCAGCGGCTTGCCCGGCTTCATCGCCACGCGCCAGAAGTCGATTTGCGCACCCCAGGCCTCCAGCGCGGGGCGGATAAGGTCGTGATCGCCCACTGAGGCACCGCCGCTGGTGACGATCACATCACTGTCGCCGGCAGCCTCCAATGCTTGCGCCAATGCGCCGAGATCGTCAGCCACCGGGCCGATCCGCTGGATATCCCCGGCAAGCCCCTGCGCCATTGCCGCCAGCATCGCGCCATTGCTCGCCGGGATCTGATGCGGCGCGCATTCGGAGGGATCGACTGCCAGCTCATCCCCGCTATCGAGAATGGCGAGGTGGGGAAGGCGGTGGACGGGAAGGGTGGCGTTCCCGGCCGAAAGCGCCAAAGCGATCTGCGCGGGGCCGATGCGAGTTCCGGGAACCATCAATTCGTCGCCAGTGCGGAAATCGAAGCCGGCCCGGCGGATATGGCGCGCTCGCGGTTCGCCTTCGCCATTGAGGCTGAGGCGGTCGCCATCGCGCGTCGTATTCTCCTGCAGCAGCACGGCGTTCGCGCCCGCAGGCATCAGCGCGCCGGTGGAAATGCGGATCGCCTCACCGGGGCCGACAGTGCCGGGGAAGGGGTGGCCGGCAGCGCTTTCGCCCACCACGCGCCATGGGCCGCTTTCGCCGAGGCGCAGGGCATAACCGTCCATGGCGGAAAGATCGGCCGAAGGCTGGGTACGGCGTGCGGCAAGCGGGGCGGCAAGGCAGCGGCCGAGCGCGGCCTCCACCGGCAGTTCTTCGGCGGGAAGTGCCGAAACCGAGGTCAGCAGGCGCGCCTGCGCTTCGTTCAAGGGAATAGGCGGCTGCATCTGCCTATTCCGGTGCGCGCCATTCGCCGGATTTGCCGCCGCTCTTGGCCAGCAGACGCACACCTTCGATCACCATGCCTTTGTCGATCGCCTTGGCCATGTCGTAAATCGTCAGCAGCGCGACGGAAATGGCCGTCATCGCTTCCATTTCGATCCCGGTCTTGCCCGTGAGGCTGGCTGTGGCCGTAGCGCACACGGCATCGTCTTCGAAAGCGAAGTTGACAGTCACCGCGTCGAGCGAGAGCGGATGGCAGAGCGGGATCAGATCGCCCGTCTTCTTCGCGGCCATGATCCCGGCGATGCGAGCAGCGGCGAACACGTCACCCTTGGGCACGTCGCCATCGCGGATCGCGGCCAGTGCTTCGGGCGACATGCGGATGCGCCCGGTGGCCACGGCTTTGCGGGCAGTCTCCGCCTTCGCGCCGACATCTACCATGCGGGCCGCGCCTGTTTCGTCGAGATGGGTGAGTTGGTTCATTCGGCTACGCTTTTCCGTCGAAGTTGACACAGTTGACACTATGCGCGGGGATCGATCCAGCGTCCTCCACAAGGCGGGGAAGATGGTTGCGATCCCTGAGCAAGCCTGTGGTCATCCGCCATCCATGCCAGATCGGGGGCTTGTAGGACAGGGGACGGTTCAGCCGCCCAGCAAGGCCCTGGTAGCCGCCGTCACGTCGGCCTGCCGCATCAGGCTTTCGCCCACCAGGAAGCAACGAACGCCCGCATCGGCCAGGCGCAGGATATCGGCATGGGAATTGATGCCGCTCTCGCCCACCAGCAAAGTACCTTCCGGCGCGAGCGGGGCGAGGCGTTCGGTAGTGCCCAGATCGGTGACGAAGCGCTTGAGATCGCGATTGTTCACCCCGATGAGGCGCGATTTGAGCGCGGTGGCGCGCTCCATCTCTTCCTCATTGTGGACTTCCACCAGCACATCCATGCCGCGTTCGATGGCGGCAGCCTCGATCTCGGCCATCTGCGCGTCGTCCAGCGCGGCGACGATGATCAGGATCGCATCGGCTCCGATGGCGCGAGCTTCGGCCACCTGCCAGGGATCGACCATGAAATCCTTGCGTAGTACCGGCAGGGAACAGGCGGCGCGGGCTTCGATCAGGAAATTCTCATGGCCCTGAAAATAGGGCGCGTCGGTGAGAACGGAGAGGCACGCCGCGCCGCCCGCCTCATAGGCGCGGGCATGGTCTGCCGGGTGGAAATCGGGGCGGATGAGTCCCTTGGAGGGGCTGGCCTTCTTGATCTCCGCGATCAGGCCGAAACCGTCGCCGATCCTGGCCTCAAGCGCCTTGCGAAAGCCGCGAGGGGTGCTCTGCCCGGCGGCGCGCGCATCGAGATCGGCCAGCGTGGAAAGCGCCTTGCGTGCAGCGACTTCCTTACCCTTGGTGGCGCAGATTTCAGCGAGTTTATCCATTGGCTCCATGCCTATCTGACTGCTTCGATCCAGCAATCGAGAATGCCCTTGGCGAGTCCCTTGTCGATTGCCTCGGCAGCTTCTTCCACGCCGTCCACCCAGCTATCGACCTCGCCCGCCACGATCAGCGCACCGGCGGCATTGAGCAGGACGGCATCGCGATAGGGGCCATGCTCGCCCATCAGCAGCTTGCGCAGTTCGGCGGCGTTATGAAGCGGATCGCCGCCCTTGATCCGGGCCAGCGGAGCGGAGGGAAGTCCGGCATCTGCCGGTTCCAGCCGCTTCATCAGAAGCTGGCCATGGTGGACCTCGGCGATTTCGCTGCCGCCCGCCAGGCTCAATTCATCGAGCCCCTCGTCGCCGGAGACGACCATCGAATGCTCCGTGCCCAGCCGCATCAGCGCCTCGGCATAGATCGGGACATAAGCAGGGCGGGCAATGCCCACCAACTGCCTGCTTACATTCGCCGGATTGGCGAGAGGGCCCATGAGATTGAAGATCGTGCGGCGGCCGATCGCCTTGCGAATAGGCATGATGCGGCCCATCGATGGGTGATGCTTGCCGGCGAAAAGGAAGCAGATACCGATATCCGCCAGCGTCTCTTCCGCCGTGGCCATCGCCTGGTCGAGATCCAGGCCAAGCGCCTCCAGCGTGTCGGCCGCGCCCGCCTTGCTGCTTGCCGCGCGGTTGCCATGCTTCGCCACGGGCACGCCGCAGGCCGCAACGACCAGCGCCACCGCGGTCGAGACATTAAGGGTATGGTGTCCGTCGCCCCCGGTTCCGCAGACGTCGATAGCATTGGCGGGTGCGCGGACCGGGATCAGGCGAGCGCGCATGGCGCGGGCGGCGCCGGCGATCTCGCTCGCAGTCTCGCCGCGGTCGGACAGACCGATCAGGAATTTCGCGATTTCCTCGTCCGGCACTTGCCCGTCGAGGATCGCACCGAAGGCTTCTTCAGCCTCGGTTTCCTCCAGCGGAACGTCGAGCACGGCGGGAAGCCGGGTCATGCCGGTGCAGCGGCTTTGATACCGCAGATCTTGAGGAAATTGGCCAGCAGATCGTGGCCATGTTCCGTCGCGATGCTTTCCGGGTGGAATTGTACGCCGTGGATTGGCAGCTCGCGGTGGCGGAAGCCCATCACGAATTCATCGTCGGCAGTGGCGTTCACCACCAGCTCGTCCGGGATGTCGGTGACGATCAGCGAGTGATAGCGCGTGGCGATGAAGGGGCTGGGCAGGCCTTCGAACACACCGCTATTGTCATGCCGCACGGGCGAGGTCTTGCCGTGCATCAGCCCGCCACGCACCACCTTGCCGCCGAAATACTGGCCGATGGACTGGTGGCCCAGGCACACGCCCAGCAGCGGCTTCTTCGCTTCGGCACAGGCGGCGACGAGATCCAGGCTGATGCCCGCCTCGTTGGGAGTACAGGGGCCGGGCGAAAGCAGGAAGCCCTGCGCGCCGGTGGCCAGCGCCTCGGCAGCGGTAAGCGCATCGTTGCGCACGACTTTCACTTCGGCGCCCAGTTCCATCACATAATGGACGAGGTTCCAGGTGAAGCTGTCATAATTGTCGATAACCAGGATCATGGTGCCGCCTTTGCCCGTTTCTCGACCACGATCAAGGGGCCGATGGGATAGGTATTGTCCAGCCGCTTGCTTTCCGGGTCCCACAATTGGGAGACCGTGCCGTCAAGGAACAGCGCGTTTCTGACCTTCAGCACATCGCGATAATAGCGGGCAAGCTTGCCGAAGCTGATTGGCTGGTCCGAGATGACGAACAGCGCGCGGCCCGTATCGTCCACCCCCACGGCATTGCGGATACGCAGCGATGCGCCATCGTCCTGGATGCCGGGATGCAACTCGCCATCCACCACCAGCATGGGGCCGGACTGGGTGCCGAAATCGGGACGGTTGGTGACGTTGGTGAAAAAGTCCTCGGCGCTGCGCACTTCCCATTTGTTGCCAGCACCGAAGAATACGCCATTGGGCAGCATGTGAAAATTGCCCGGACCGGCCTTGCGGCTGAGCGCGTGGAGCTTCTCTCCATCCTCGACATAATAGCCGATGGGCTGACCATCGTCGTCAAACATACCTGCATTGAAGGCGAACATCACCGGCGGCGCTTCCGGCGAGCGGTTGGCGGCATAGGCCGCAAGGCTGCGCCAGGGTGGGCCGCCGCCAGCCTCGACCTTGGGGGCCAGGGCAGTGCGGATCGCATGTAGTTCCGGATCGGCCACGCACAGGGTCAGCGGCACTTGCTCGAAACGGGTCTCATGGCAGCCGGCCGTCAGATCGGGAGCGGGGTCGCCGCCGGGCATGGCACCCCCGCAAGAGGAAAGCGCGAGTACGGCACCCGCCAGGAAGGGCGCCGCCAGCGCCCGTTTCACTGCCCGAAACCTGGCTCGCCCGCCACGCGCGCGGCTTCGCGGGCCGCCGCGATCAGCGCGCTCGCCTTGTGCCGGCATTCCGCCTGTTCATAGGCCGGATCGCTATCCGCCACGATGCCCGCGCCGGCCTGGACGTGCATCACGCCGTCCTTCACCATGGCGGTGCGCAGCACGATGCAGCTGTCGATCGAGCCATCGGGGCCGAAATAGCCCACACCGCCCGCGTAAGGCCCGCGCGATTCGGGCTCCAGCTCGGCAATGATCTCGCAGGCGCGGATTTTAGGCGCGCCGGATACGGTGCCCGCCGGGAAACCCGCGAACAGGGCATCGAGCGCATCGTGATCGGGCGAGAGCTTGCCCACCACATTGCTGACGATGTGCATCACATGGCTGTAGCGTTCGATAGTGAAGCTGGCCGTCACCTTCACGCTGCCCTTGCTCGCCACGCGGCCGACATCGTTGCGGCCGAGGTCGAGCAGCATCAGATGTTCGGCCCGTTCCTTGGCATCGGCCAGCAGGCTTTCCTCATTCGCCCGGTCTTCCTCATCCGTCGTGCCGCGCGGGCGGGTGCCGGCGATGGGGCGGATCGTCACTTCCCCATTGCGTACGCGCACCAGGATTTCCGGGCTCGATCCCACTACGGCAAAGCCCGGCAGGTCGAGGAAATAGAGGAAGGGCGAGGGGTTCACCCGGCGCAATGCGCGGTAAAGCGCCAGCGGGGGGAGTGGGAAGGGGCAGGTGAAGCGCTGGGCCAGCACTACCTGAAAGATGTCCCCTGCCTCGATATAGTCCTTCGCGCGGGCCACCATGCTTTCATAGAGCCCTTCCGGCATCACCGGCTTGAGTTCCATGTCGGGCAGGTTGGCGTCCTTCACCGGGTCGGGAATCGGCCCGGCGAGGCGGCGAAGGGTCTCGTCGATCTTCTCGCCAGCGGCCTCGATCGCACGGTCGGGGTCCTGCGCCGACCAGATGGGCGAGATGCAGAACAGCTCGTCGCTCAGCCGGTCGAACACCAGAGTCACGGTCGGGCGGGAGATAAGGATATCCGGCACCGCCAGCTCGCTTTGCGGAGCGCGGGGCAAATCTTCCACCAATCCGATGGTTTCATAGGCGAAATAGCCGACCAGACAGGCGAGAGCCTGCGGCAATTGCTTCGGCATATCGATCCGGCAGGCGGACGAAAGCGCGCGGAGTTCTTCGAAACTGTCGCCGGGCAAGGGCTCGAAAGCGTCCCGGTCATGCTGCCAGCGGGGATTGACCTCGCAGGCAGCGCCCGTGGCGCGGAATACCAGATCGGGATCGAGACCCAGCAGGCTGTAGCGCCCGCGGGTATCTCCGCCTTCAACCGATTCCAGCAGGAAGTCGCCTCGGCCGGGTACGATCAGCTTGAGCGCGGCGCCGACCGGCGTTTCCGTATCGGCGACGAGCTTACGCCACACAAGCGCAGGCCGCCCCGCGACAAGCGCGGCACGGGCCGATGCGGCATTCTCAGGCAGGGCTCCCGACAGGGTCATGGTCCTCAATTGCGGCCCGCCAACTGCTTCTTGACGGCTTCGATTGCTGTCTTGTTGCGTTGCACGCCGAGCTGCTTGGTTGCGGACAGGGTGAACTGGACGGCATATTCGTCAGACAGCGACTGGCCGAGCTGTGTGGACGCCTGGGCCAGCAGCGGATCACCCGCTTCGATCTTGCCGGGCTCGATATCGTCGAGCTTCACCACGAACCAGCCATTGTCGTTCGGGGCTTCAAGGCGCTTCACCGTGCCTTCGGCCATGCTGAACATCAGGGCCAGCACCGGCGGCACACGGCCGCCCAGCCTGGCGAGGTCCTCACGGCTCATGTTGACGGCATCGGGTGCAGGCAGCTTGGCCTTTTCCCTGGCGAGCGCGGCAGTGACGGCTTCGCCCTTGGCAACTGCCTTCATCACACGATCGGCGGCTTCCTTGGCTTTCTTGTCGCCCTCCGAACGGCGCCACGCATTGACTACCATGTCGCGGACATCGGCCAGCGGTGCAGCTGCGGCGGGAACCACGTCGCTTACATCATAGATCAGGAACGTCTTGCCTGCCTCGATTTCGGCAAGCTGGGGCTGGCCTTCTTCCATCTGAAACGCGGTGGAAAGCACGCGGCCCAGAACTGCGGGCGCAGTCTCGCCGGGCTTCAGATAAACGGTCCCATTGCCGATCAGTTCGGGAGTGGTCTGCACTGTGACACCAAGGCTCTTGGCCACTTCGGCGAGGCTTGAGCCGCTGTCGAATTCGTCTTCCACATTTGCGCCGAGGTCTGCGATCGCCTGGCGGTGCTTCTCGGCCATCAGCGCGGTGCGAATTTCGGCGCGCGCCTGGTCGAGCGTACGGCCCGGAGTGGTTTCCACGGCATCGACGCGAACGATGTAGAAGCCCAGCCCGCCTCGCGCGGTCGGAGCAAGCTGGCCGCGCTGCGCGCCGAAGACGGCCTGCGCCACGGCGGAAGAGGATTGTGCCGAATACTCATCCTTGCTCACGGGGCCAAGCTGGGTGACTTGCAGGCCCTTTTCGCGAGCAGCGACGTCAAGCGACTTGCCCTTGGTTACTTCATCGCGGATCGCCTTTGCCGCAGCGTCGGTCGGAACGACGAGCTGGGTCAGGCGCCGCTTTTCCGAAGGCGCATATTGGGCCGCATCGCGCTTGTAGCGAGCGGCAATTTCGGCCTCGGTCGGCTCGGGCACATTCTTCACCGCATTGGCATCGAACTGCGCATAGCGGATCACGCGACGTTCGGGCCGCATGTAACGGGCCTTGTTGTCGTCGTAGAAGGCCTTGACCTGTGCGTCGGTCGGAGCAGTGGCCGGGGCGTAGGCATCGCTCTTCAGCAAGGCGATGGAGCCATGGCGCTTTTCCCGCAGCAGCGCGGCATAGTGCTTGACCAGCGACTGGGGCAGGGTGCCATTGGACAGAACCGGGGAGATGACCTGTCGCAGCAGCAGACCGGATTCCAGATCCTCGCGCACCTGCTTGTCGGTCAGCCCCTGCTGGGCGATGGCCGCACGATAGGCGTCCTGGCTGAATTTGCCGTCAGGCCCGGTGAAGGCGGGAATGCGGGCGATTTCGCTACCCACAAGCCGATCGCCTGCAGCAAGGCCGTTTTCCTTGGCAAATTCCGAAAGAACCGTGCGATCGATCAGGCGGTCGAGCACCTTTTCCACGCCATCCTGCGCAATGAATGCTTCCATCGTCAGGGTGGGGTTGCTGCGGCGCTGATTCTCGAATTCGTTGCGAACGGCAGCATCCAGTTCGGATGTGCTGATCTTGCGGCTACCGACAATCGCAACCCGGTCACCACCGGCCACGCCGCCGAAAGTCCCGGTATTGGCGACATCGCCCACCGCAAAGGCCAGCGCGATCACCGCCAGTACACCCAGCGTGATCAACACGCCGATCTTGGAATTCATGAAACTGCGGAACAGCTGAAGCATGGGTGGGCGCCGCCTGGTCAGTAGTGAAAAGGGCTCTTCGGGCCCGGTCGGCAGGCGCTTTATCGCCGCTGAGGCCGGGGGGCAACAGTCGACCGGCTTTGGACCTATGTGGAAAAGCGGTTTTGACAAGCAGGGCGCCCCGGACTAGCGGGCATCTCCCCAACGGGCGCCGGCTTCACGGCGCATGACGAACAGGTTAAGGACAATTGATGGCCCAGCGCCCCTATATTGTCGGCAATTGGAAGATGCATGGCACGCGCGCCATGCTGGCCGAGGCCCGCGCGATAGACCGTGCGGCGGAACGCCTGCTGAAGGCGGAGGTGGCGATTGCGCCGCCCTACACATTGATTCACGCAATTCGCAAGGAAGCCTCGCTGATCGGCGTCGGCGCGCAGGATTGCCATCAGGCAGAAGGCGGCGCCCACACTGGCGATATTTCCGCCGCGATGCTGAAGGATTCGGGCGCTGGCTTCGTGATTGTTGGCCATAGTGAACGCCGTTCCGATCATGGCGAGACGAACGAGATCGTGAAGGCAAAGGCGGCTTCGGCTCTCCATTCCGGCCTGCAGCTGATCCTGTGCGTCGGCGAGAGTGAGGCCGACCGCGATGCGGGTAAGGCAGAAACAGTCGTTTCCGCGCAGATCGCAGCGTCGCTGCCTGAAGGCACCGAATATCCCGAGAAGCTGACCATTGCCTATGAGCCGGTATGGGCCATCGGCACCGGCCGCACTCCCTCGCTTGAGGATATCGGTCAGATGCACGCTTCGATCCGCCAGCAACTCGTGTCGATTTTCGGCCCGGCGGGTGCGGATGTGCGGATCCTCTACGGTGGTTCCGTGAAGGCGGATAATGCGGCCGATATTCTTCATATCGATGAAGTCGGCGGGGCATTGGTTGGCGGCGCAAGCCTTACGGCCGAGAGTTTTCTCGGCA
Organism: Sphingomonadaceae bacterium; assembly: GCA_035497315.1. Classification (GTDB taxonomy): domain Bacteria; phylum Pseudomonadota; class Alphaproteobacteria; order Sphingomonadales; family Sphingomonadaceae; genus Andeanibacterium. The sequence goes on along the minus strand of DATJDU010000096.1, from coordinate 4,887 downwards.
TTATCGTCGCCGCCGCAGAGCGGACCGACGGTTGACGGCCTGATGGCGAACAGGTGGGAATGGGACCGTTCCCTTGCGGTTCCGGCCCACCATCGCTATCTGCCGCTCCAACGATAGAGACTATCAAGAAGGCCAGCCCGACAGATGCCGCTTTTCCAGTTTCTCACGGTCGTCCAGGCCCTCGTCGCTGCAGCCCTCGTCGCTGTGGTGCTTATGCAGCGCTCCGAAGGCGGAGGCCTCGGCCTTGGCGGCGGCGGCAGCCCTGCGGGCCTGATGTCGGCGCGCGGCGCGGCTGACTTCCTGACCCGGGCAACCGCGATCCTCGCCACCCTGTTCGTTGTGCTCAGCATCGTGCTGGCCGCAATCGCGGTGGGCGGTACTTCAAACCGCGAGGTCGATGCCACGCTCGATCGTACGGTTACGCCTGCAAATAATGGCCAGTCCGATCTGATCGGTGCGGCGGCGGCTCCGTCCGGCGCTGCTTCTGCCGAGACTGCCAGCGGTTCTGCTCAGCCGGCCAGCGGCGATCCACTGCAGGGCGCAGCTCAGTAAGGCAGCCCCGTACGCCCGCGCGGCGTGCACCCAATCGTATCCGTGGCCCACATGACTGTGGATTGCCGCGATCAGGCGCACGCAATTGCTTGCGCCGAATCCGAAACTCGTCTTAAGGCTCGTCTCCCATGGCGCGGTACATTTTTATCACCGGCGGCGTGGTCTCCTCGCTCGGAAAAGGTCTCATGGCGGCAAGCCTTGCCGCTCTGCTGCAGGCGCGCGGATACAAGGTTCGTATCCGCAAGTTCGATCCCTATCTGAATGTCGATCCGGGGACGATGAGCCCTTATCAGCACGGCGAAGTCTATGTGACCGACGACGGGGCCGAGACCGATCTCGACCTGGGTCATTACGAGCGCTTCACCGGCGTTTCCGCCCATCAGGGCGACAATATCACGTCGGGCCGCGTCTATCGCGACATCATCGCCAAGGAACGCCGCGGCGATTATCTGGGCGCCACCGTGCAGGTGATCCCGCATGTGACCGATGCGATCAAGGAATTCGCCCTGGCGGATACCGACGATCTGGATTTCATCCTGTGCGAATTCGGCGGCACGGTGGGCGATATCGAAGGCCTGCCCTTCATCGAGGCGATCCGTCAGCTTCGCAACGAAATGGGCCGGGATCAGACCTGCGCGATCCATGTCACGCTGGTTCCCTATGTCTCCGCTGCCGGCGAACTGAAAACCAAGCCTACCCAGCACTCTGTACGGGAACTCACCAGTCTTGGCGTACAGCCAGACGTACTGCTGTGCCGCTGCGAACATCCGTTGCCGGAAGTGGAGCGGCGCAAGATCGCATTGTTCTGCAACGTGCGGCCGGAAGCGGTTATCCCGGCGCTGGATGCGAACTCCATCTATGCCGTGCCGCTGCAATATCACCGCGAAGGGCTGGATGCGGAAGTGCTGCGGCATTTCGGGCTGGAAGCACCGGCGCCGGATCTGGCCCGGTGGGAAGATATCATCGATCGCTACCAGAACCCGGAAGGGGAAGTGACGATCGGCGTGGTGGGCAAATATGTCGGCCTGCCCGATGCCTATAAGTCTCTCAACGAGGCGCTGGTCCATGGCGGCATGGCCAATCGGGTGAAGGTCAACATCCGCTGGATCGACGCCGAGATTTTCGAGCAGGACGATTCGGATATCACTGCCCAGCTTGAACCGATGCACGGGATTCTCGTGCCCGGCGGCTTCGGCGTGCGCGGTTCCGAAGGCAAGATCGCCTCGGTCCGCTTCGCTCGCGAGCGCAAGGTGCCGTTCTTCGGCATTTGCCTGGGTATGCAGATGGCCTGTGTAGAAGGCGCGCGCGCCGTCGGCATTGCCGGCGCCAGCTCGACCGAGTTTGGCGAGACGAAGGAACCGGTGGTGGGCATCATCACCGAATGGATGAGCACGGAAGGCCTGCAGAAGCGCGGTGCCGATACCGATCTTGGCGGAACCATGCGGCTTGGCGCCTATGAGGCCCGGCTTGCGGCCAACAGCCACGTTTCAACAGTCTATGGCGGGTCGACCGCCATTTCCGAGCGGCACCGCCACCGTTACGAAGTGAACGGCGCCTATAAGGAACCGCTGGAGAAGGGCGGGCTGATCTTTTCGGGCATGTCCCCGGATGGGCTACTGCCCGAGATTGTCGAACGGCCCGACCATCCGTGGTTCATCGGCGTGCAGTTCCACCCTGAGCTGAAGAGCAAGCCGTTCGATCCGCACCCGCTGTTTGCCAGCTTCATCGAAGCGGCAGTCCACCAGTCGCGACTGGTCTGACGGACTGCTCGTAACGCGCGGATACACAAATGGGCGGACCCGTCGGGCCCGCCCTTCGTTATTCAGCGTTGCGCGACGGGCTCAGGCAGCGTTGGCCTGGTCATCCTCGTCACGGACGACTTCGAGGGCCTTTTGCCCGTTTACGAGAATCTTCTTGGGCTTCATCGCCTCGGGCACTTCACGCACCAGATCAATCACAAGCAGGCCGTCAGCCAGCTTGGCGTTCTCAACGCGGACATAATCGGCCAGTTCGAAGCGGCGCTCAAAGCCACGATTGGCGATACCGACATGGAGATACTCGCCTTCAGGCGCTTCATCCTTTTTCCGGCCATGAACCACCAGGAGGTTCTGCTGGGCGGTAATGTCGAGGTCTTCCGGGCGGAAGCCGGCGACCGCGAGAGTGATGCGATAGGCATCCTGATCACGGCGCTCGATATTGAAGGGGGGGTAATTGTCGCCGCTGTTAAGGCGAGCCTGGCCTTCGAGAAGGTCGAACAGGCGATCGAAACCCACAGTGCTGCGGCGGTAGGGAGAAAGGTCGAAACGATTCATACTTCACAAATCCTCTGTCGAGCAATTTGGCCTTGCGGAAGCCCGGCAACCGGCGCTTCCATCTCTTTGGAACACTGCGCCCTTCCGGCACGCCGTTCCAATCCCTAGATATGACCTCGATCCCGTGCTTCAAGGGGTCAGTGAAAATGCAAGGCAATCATGCGAAAGGACCGTAATGTGAGCGCACCCAAGGTTGATATCTATACGAAATTCGCCTGCCCCTATTGCGTGCGCGCCAAGGCGTTGCTCACCAGCAAAGGGGTGGATTTCGAGGAATTCGACGTGACCTTCGGCGGCGACAAGCGAGCGGAAATGACCCGCCGCGCGCCCGAAGCGCGCACGGTGCCGCAGATTTTCATCGGCGATTATCACGTGGGCGGGTCGGACGATCTCGCCGCGCTCGATCGCGAGGGCAAACTTGACGCCCTGCTTGGCCTCTAAGTCCGCTTCGAGCAGTCGCATATGACCCGTATCGCCATCCTCCAGATGACATCCGGCATCGATCCGCAGGCCAATGCGCGCGTGATCGGCGCGGGTATCGCCGATGCGGCAAAGGGAAGGGCGGCCATGCTCTTCACGCCCGAAATGTCTGGTCTGCTGGACCGGGACCGGCAGCGAGCTGCGCCGAATATTGTGCCTGAGGCGGAAAATCCGGTGCTTTCCGCTGCGCGTGTGGCGGCGCATGATGCGGGGATATGGGTCTCGCTCGGCTCACTGGCGGTCGCGCGTGAAAGCCGCGATCCGACTGAGACTCGCTGGGCCAACCGCACCTTCCTGATCGCGCCCGATGGCTCGATCGCCGCACGATATGACAAGATCCATATGTTCGACGTACAGCTCTCGACTGGCGAAAACTGGCGCGAAAGCGCCGCTTATGCACCGGGAGAGGCGGTCGTTACGGCCGAGACCCCCATCGGCAGGGTGGGGCTTGCGATTTGTTACGACATGCGTTTTCCTGCTTTGTTTGAAGAGCTTGGACAGCGCCGTTGCGATGCAATCTCAATTCCGGCCGCTTTCACTGTTCCCACAGGTCAGGCGCATTGGCATCTGCTGCTGCGCGCCCGCGCAGTGGAGGCCAGTGCTTATGTGATCGCCGCCGCGCAAGTGGGCGAGCATGAGGATGGGCGACGCACCTATGGCCATTCTCTGGTGGTCGATCCCTGGGGTGAAGTGCTGCTCGATATGGGCGGCGTGGCGCCGGGGCTGGGATTTGCCGATCTGGAGCCGGCGCGCATTGCCGATGTGCGTTCGCAGCTGCCAAGTCTTGCCAATCGGCGGGAAATACCTAAGTCGAAATAACCATGATCGTTTTCGATCTCTCATGCAGTCACGGCCATCGTTTCGAAGGCTGGTTCTCCTCTTCCGAGGATTACGCGGGCCAGCAGGCACGCGGGCTCGTTGCGTGCCCTCATTGCGGATCGGGGGAGATCGCCAAGGCCCCCATGGCACCTGCCGTTCCGCGCAAGGGCAACCAGCAGCGCGCCGAGCCTGTCCTGCCGACCGGCAAGGACTCAGTGCCCGTTGCCGGCGGATTGCCTCCCGAGGTGGAACAGGCGTTGGAGAAACTCGCGGAAATGCAAGCGGAAGCGCTCAAGCAATCGAAATGGGTTGGGGAGGATTTCACCGATATTTCGCGCAAGATGCATTATGGCGAGCGCGAGGCGGAAGTCGTTCACGGCAAGGCCAGCGCCAAGCAGGCGCAGGAATTGCTGGAAGAGGGGATTGCGGTTGCTCCGCTTCTCTTTCCAGTTGCACCGCCGGAAGAACTCAACTGATTGCCAGCGGGCTGCTGCGCCCTTAAAGGCTCGGATGCGTGCGCCCGTAGCTCAGCAGGATAGAGCACCAGATTCCTAATCTGGGGGCCACAGGTTCGAATCCTGTCGGGCGCGCCATTTCAGAACAGAACTATGAACGCCGAACGCCGCCGTTTCTACGCTTGAAGCGGCGACCAACGTTCGCAGCAGTTCCGACTTCGATCCCATGATGCGAACCTCGTCGTCGGCAACCTCGACACGCTGCGCCA
>DATJDU010000095.1:0-2946 GCA_035497315.1 Sphingomonadaceae bacterium | reverse complement strand
CGCCGTAAGCCATTGCCTGGTCTTGCAAATCGCACTCGCCGCCCTGATCGCAGATCGGGCAATCCAGGGGGTGGTTGATCAGCAGGAATTCCATCACGCCTTCTCGGGCCTTCTTGACCATTGGCGTGTTGGTGAACATTTCGGGCGGCTCGCCATTCGGGCCGGGCCGCAAATCCTTGACCCCCATGGCGCAGGAGGCCTGCGGCTTGGGCGGTCCGCCCTTCACCTCAACCAGGCACATGCGGCAATTGCCCGCGACCGACAGACGTTCGTGATAACAAAAGCGCGGAATTTCCGCGCCCGCCGCCTCAGCTGCCTGCATCAGCGTATAGTGGTCGGGGACCTCGATCAGCGTGCCATCGACTTTGATATTGGCCATGCCCTTACTCCGCCGCGATCGACGGCACGGCGCCGTCGCTGGTCGAGGACCAGGTATATTGATCGATGCGCTCTTCGATGACGTGGCGGAAATTGCGGATCAGGCCCTGAATCGGCCAGGCCGCGGCATCCCCCAAAGCGCAAATCGTGTGGCCTTCGATCTGCTTGGTCACTTCGAACAGCATGTCGATTTCGCGCTTTTGGGCCCGCCCTTCGACCATGCGCTCCATCACTCGCATCATCCAGCCGGTGCCTTCGCGGCACGGCGTACATTGCCCGCAACTCTCGTGCTTATAGAATGCCGAAAGCCGCCAGATGGCCTTGATGATGTCGGTCTGCTTGTCCATCACGATAACGGCAGCGGTGCCCAGCGATGAGCCCACTTCGCGCAAGCCGTCAAAATCCATCAGCGCATGACGGATTTTCTCGCCGGGAACGCATGGCACCGAGGCCCCACCGGGGATCACCGCGAGCAGATTGTCCCAACCGCCACGGATACCGCCGCAATGCTTCTCGATCATCACGTCGAACGGGATGCCCATTTCTTCTTCGAAAGTGGCGGGCGTGTTCACATGGCCCGAAACGCACATCAGCTTAGTGCCGGTATTGTTGGCACGGCCCAGGCTGGCAAACCACGCGCCCGAGCGGCGCAGGATTTCGGGCACGACGGCAATCGATTCGACGTTGTTAACCGTGGTCGGATTACCATAAACGCCCATGCCAGCCGGGAATGGAGGCTTGAGGCGCGGCTGCCCTTTCTTGCCTTCCAGGCTCTCCATCAAGGCGGTTTCTTCGCCACAAATATAGGCGCCGGCACCGTGGTGGACGATGATGTCCAGATCCCAGCCGTGGATATTGTCCTTGCCGATCAGCTTGGCCTCATAGGCCTCCTCGACGGCGCGTTCCAGATGATGGCGTTCGCGGATGAATTCACCGCGCACATAGATGAAGGCCAGATGCGCATCCATGGCGCGAGCCGCCAAGAGGCACCCCTCAACCAGATGGTGCGGATCGTGCCGCAAAATATCGCGATCCTTGCAGGTGCCCGGCTCGGACTCGTCGGCATTGACCAGCAAATAGTGGGGGCGCCCGTCGTTGACCTTAGGCATGAAGGTCCATTTCAGCGCCGTGGGGAACCCTGCCCCACCACGTCCACGCAGACCCGAAGCCTTGACTTCGTTGGTGATCCAGTCGCGGCCGCTCTCGATGAATTCCTTGGTGCCAACCCAGGCGCCGCGCGAGCGTGCGCCGGCAAGGCCCCAGTCGCCCTGACCGTACAAATTGGTGAAAATGCGATCTTTATCAGCGAGCATCGTTCACTCCTACCGCGGCTTCTTGCCGAAGACGCGGACATATTCAGCTTCGCCGCCCTTAGCGAGCGCTGCTGCCTGAGCCAACCAGTTGTCGCGTGCAACGCGACCCCGGAAGTTCAGCGATTGTTCGACTTTGGCGATATCGTCGGCGCTCAGCGCCGCAACCTGGCTCCATTTGGTCACGCCAAGACTGTTCAGCCGCGCTTCCAACACCGGGCCAACACCGGAAATCAGCTTGAGATCATCCGCTGCGCCCTTGGGCGCCTTGAACAAGGGAGCAGCGCCACCCTTCTCGGCCGTTGGCTTGACTTGCGTGGCAGGGGCGGGCTTGGCGCCCTCTCCCGCAGCCGCTTTGCTCTTTTTGCCAGCCGCCTTGCCGCCATCGACCTTGCCGGCGGGCGATTCAGCGCCAGTTGCGCCTTCGCGCATGGCCGTATTCGGCTTGCCATCAGCCTTCGCCGACACATTGGCAGCCTTGCGCTCACCTTCGGCCTTGGCCTGCGACACCTTGGCCGCTTTCGGCGTCCCCTTGAGCGCGGGCGCGGCTTCTTCGCTCACGTCCTTGGGCTTGGCCGCGGTCGTTGGAGCGGGCGCGGCAACAGGGGCAGCAGCCGGGGTCGCTGCATCAGCGGCTGGCGCCGGTGGAACGAATTTCTCGCGCTTGGCGCTCGGCTTTTCCAAGAGCGTCGTGCGCCCGCCAGCGGCGGCCGAGGTCAGGCGGTCGATCTGCGATCCGGGCTTGATGGTGTCGCCCTTGCCGGCAGCAAAAGCATCGACCAGCGTTTCAAAGCTTTCTGCGGTCAAATCCTCATAGCTATCCTGGAAAATCATGATCATCGGCGCATTGACGCAGGCGCCCATGCACTCGACTTCTTCCCAGCTCATCGTGCCATCGGCATTAAGATGATGCGCCTCGGGATGGATTTTGTGCTTGCAGATATCGATCAGCTCGCCTGCACCACGCAGCATGCAGGGTGTGGTGCCGCACACCTGAATATGGGCGTTCTTGCCCACCGGCTGTAATTGGAACTGAGTATAGAAGGTCGCCACTTCCAGCACGCGGATATAGGCCATGCCCAACATATCGGCGACGGTTTCGAGGGTGGCGCGGGTTACCCAGCCATCCTGTTCCTGCGCCCGCATCAGCAGCGGAATGACGGCGGATTGCTGCCGGCCGGCCGGGTACAGCCCGATCTTCCAGTCCGCCCATTTGGCGTTCTCAGCAGTAAAGGCGAACGATGCCGGCTGAACCGAA
>DATJDU010000094.1:0-5551 GCA_035497315.1 Sphingomonadaceae bacterium | reverse complement strand
GCATAACCCTGGGTGACAACAGCACCTTTGCGCTGGCTCGCGGCAACTCGGCCACCAATGCGCTGAACGTCTCGGCCGGTGCCGATTACGGGGTGGGTACAGGCAGTGCGGCCTCGGCCAATATCGGGTCGGACCCCTATCTTGTGAGTGCCACGCTGGAGGCCCGGACCGCGCTGTTCAACAACCAGCTCAACGAGGGTGCGGTTTCGGCTACGAGCACGAATGCGAGCTACGTTGTCGCGTTGAACGACACCACCGGCAACACGCTGAACAACGCCACGATCGGCGTGATCGGGAACAGCGTAGCTGCGGGGGCCTATGGCAATACCGCCATCAGCTCGCTCAGCCTGACCCCGCTCAACACCGCGATGCCGACGGCGGCGGTTGGCAACCGTCAGTACAACACCTCGGCGATCACGGCGCAGGTCACAACGGTTGGCTACGGCATCAGCTCGGGTGTTGGCGCAGTCTCCGGCAGCAACCTGTCTGTTTCGGCCAATACGATCTCGGCTACCGCGATCGGTAATAATGCTACGAATGCGCTCTTGAGCAACTGATCTCCTGATCGGACAATGCCCTGAAGGGGCGGGGGAAGGGCAGCCTTCTCCCGCCCCTTTTCTTCGCGCGACGGGGCGGTTGCGGGTGCCGGATGGGGTGGGGCCAGCGCCTGGCGGCGCCCGGCCTCAGCCGCCCAGCAGGTAGCTTGCATAGGTGCTGAACAGATAGGCCAGCAGCAGCGCCAGGCTGATCCAGCTCACCGTGCCGTGGATTCTGCTCTGCGGCCTGAACAGCAGCGCCACGATGAAGATGCCCGACATGATCACTGCGGCAAAGGCGGTGATGGCGTGGGAATCCGACACCGATGAGAGCATCGGCCCCTTGGTGTAGGCCAGATCGTCGATCGCCAGGATCAGCACGTCGAACAGATTGCTGCCCAGCAGGCTGCTGATCGCCATGTCCACCGCGCCCATCCGCAGGGCGCTGATACTCACCACCAGTTCGGGCACGGATGTTGTTGCCGCGATCAGGAGTGTACCGACGAAGGTGGTCTGCCAGCCCATGATTTCGGAGATTTCGAGGCCGACGAAGGGTAGCCAGATACCGGCGCCCACGACAATCGCGGCCGCACCCAGATAGCGCGCAATTGCCTGTCGCAGCGTGATGCCGGGCAGTGTTTCCGCTGCCTGCACGGCAATTGTGGCGCGCCGCTGATAATCGAAGGCGGACCGCATCGCGATGAAATAGAGGAACACAAGGAAGGGCGTGTAGATGCTGACATGGCCCAGCCGCAGGTCCAGACCCGCATGGTTGAGCAGGATCACCGCGCCCACCGTGCCGATCATGATCACGCCGAAACCGGCAGTGAGGATATGGCCCTGATCGATCCGGCGATAGACCGGCTCATCGCGGCAAAGCTCGTCGAGCAGGACGAGCATCAGCAGGTTGAACACGCAGCTGCCCAGTGCGTCGCCCACCGCGATATTGGGCGCATCGGCAAGGGTGACGGCGCTTACCCCGGTGAATAATTCGGGCAGGGAAGTGGCGGTGGCCAGCAGGATGAGGCCGACCCAGGATCGGCCAAGGCCGGTCAATTGCGCGATCCGGTCGCCATTTCGCACCAGAGCGGGGCCGGCAAGGGCAATCAGCCCCATGCACAGAGCCAGCTTGAGCCAGGGAAGCGCTGTTGCGATCAAGTAGTTTATCCCGGTGTGAGGCTCGTTCTCGAACGGCAAGGCTAGGGCATTTACGGGCGCGGGGGAACCGGGGGATTGAGGAGGCAATGTGCTCATCTGCCTTGCGGAGCTTGATGCCGGGGCTCTGCTCTGCAATCCACCAATTACCGGGCAGGGGGAGTTCTCCCTTGCAAAACGGGGAGATTGCATTGGCCATGAAGAGACTGACGCCCGCCTGTGCCGCGCTTTTGCTGGGCGGATGCGGTGGCCAGCCGGCAGGCCAGTTGCCGCCAGTTGCGCCGGGCGCGCAATATGTGGCGATGGGCAGTTCCTATGCGGCAGGCGCAGGGATCGGCCCGCTGCAACAAGGGGCGCCCGCGCGGTGCCAGCGCACCACCAACAATTATGCCAGCCTTGCCGCGCAGCAACTGCATCTTGCGCTTGTGGACGCCAGCTGCGGCGGGGCGACGACGGCGCATCTGCTGGAACCCTGGGAGGAACTGCCGCCGCAGATCGAGGCGGTGACGGCAGATACGAAGCTGGTGACGGTGACAGTCGGCGGCAACGATCTCGGCTTTGTCATGACCCTGTTCGGCGGCAGCTGCCGGGCCGGGGTCTCCCTTCGGCCCGGCCCATGCGCGCCCGCCAGCTCACCGGATGAAGCGCAGCTGGCGAAGGTGGAAGCCGGGCTGCGCGCGGTGGCGCGGGCAGTCCACGCGCGGGCGCCGGGGGCGGTGCTGGTATTCGTGCAATATCTGACGGTGGTGCCGCCGATGCCGTGCAAGGATGCGGTAGTGACGCCCGGGGACGCGCAGATCGCGGCGGAAACCGCGCGGCGTCTGGCAGAGGTGACTGCGCGAGTGGCGGCGGAAGAAGGGGCCAGGCTGATCCCGGCCGACACCCTCTCCCGCGATCACACGCCCTGTTCCGCCGAGCCATGGAGCCACGGCCTTTCCGCCGGCTATGACATGACCCAGGGCGCGCCGTGGCATCCCAATGCAGCGGGCCATGCGGCAATCGCCCGCGAATTGGTGGGGCTGCTCTTGCGTTAGGTTAGTGTGAAGTCGCAGGATTATGGGGGAGGGGCCTCAAATGATGGATGGGACACGCCCAAGCCCCTCTCCGGGCAAGGGCGACTTCCAAGGCCACAGGTCGGGAATTAAGTGCGCTGTCACCGTAATCCCTGAAACCGGCAGCCCTACCAAGCCTTCCGCGTAACCGCGATTACATGAATCCATTGCCAGAACGGATAGCAAAAGATCGCGATTCATTTCTTGATTCCCCTAGGCCGCGTGGACAAATTCGACTTGTGATGCGGAGAGTATTGACCGCCGTGGTTCGTCCGGTAGCGTCAGGATATGTTGATGAACCGCCTGTTCCTTTTCGGCTATGAATCGCCGACCGAAAGACAGTCGAATTCGGACCATGGGACCGACTTTGAGTCCAGCACTGGGGTTTGGATCGCCAGCGCGTCCGAACAGGAAGCTGTGGACTGGGGGCGAGCGATTGCGGAGCGCTTTGTGACTTGGCTGTTCGAAAACGAGGGGGAAGCCCCATATTCGTGGATCAACGGTCAGTATGCGCACTGGGTCGAGAATGATCTGGCCGTGCTTTCCTCCGCTAATGATCTTCCCATCGTCCCGGTTGGCGGAATGCCGGATTTTGCACTGCTGACAAATGCCGCCTGAAGCATTGACGTAGTAAGAAGAGATTGATTCAAGGCTGCTTTTTGGAGTCAGGCTTGAGCAGGGGCGATCTCACCGAAGCGGAATGGCGCGTTTTGAAGCACCTGTTGCCAATCGAGCCTGAGAACCGTGGCCGAGGCAGGCCACCTGAACAGAACCGCTCGATCATCAACGGCATACTCTGGCGGCTCCGCTGCGGCGCTCCATGGCGCGACGTGCCGCCCAAATACGGTAGCTGGAACACTATCTATCGAAGGTTCCGGCGATGGAGCGAGGCCGGGGTCTGGGAGGCCGTCGCCGTGACGCTGGCCGAGATCATGGCGGACAGCGGCCACTACAGCATCGACAGCACCACCGTTCGCGCCCACGTCTCGGCAGCGGGCGGAAAAGGGGGACTCATCGACGCGCTCTTGGCCGCTCGCGGGGCGGGTTCACCAGTAAGCTTCACTGCCTGGCTGATGCCCTCGGACGACCGCTCGCCTTCCACTTGACGGTCGGTGAGGCAGCAGACTGCAAGGCGTATGATGACCTCATCGGCCTGCCAGAGCGTGCACCGGTCGCGCTGCTTGCCGACAAGGGCTACGATGCTGACGCCATCCGTACCGACCTTGCCGACCGAAAGATCGAGGCTGTCATCCCCGGCAGATCAAACCGCCGCGTAAAGATCGACCATGACCGCGTGCTCTACAGGCAGCGCAACCGCATCGAGCGCATGTTCGGCCATCTGAAGATCAACCGTGCCATCGCCACCCGCTACGACCAACTGGCAAACAGCTTCCTCGGCATGGTCCATCTCGCCACGGCTAGATACTGGCTCAAATTTGTCCATGCCACCTAGTAAAATCCCAAATTCCAAGCGCTTCAGATTGCTTGAAAGTACTGATGTTGCCGTCCCAGTTGAAAAACCCCTTGTAGATCGGCTTCGGCAACCGTTTCTCAATCCCGATGGTCACCGGATCATCGGTGATCTTGAGGGTGATCCGCTTGAGCTTCACGCCCGCGCCAAAACTCGCGGCCAGATCGGCAGGATCGACCTGTTCGACGCTGGTCGGATCGGCGATATCGCGGAAGGTCACCAGCATGGGGTAGAGCTCGGGAGCCAGCGTTGCGGCCTGGTTCCGGCGCCTGATTTCGGGATGGCTCTCTTGCCAGCTAGGCATCTTGTTCGGCTTCAGGCCATATGCCGACCGCAGCGCCGGATCGGCCAGGATCGCCATGTCGAACAGCCTCGCATGATATCCCAAGGGGTCGCCCCTCGCGACGGAACTCAAGAGCGCGAACAGCGTCTTGCCGTCAGGCATGTCCACCGCCACGGCTTCGCCTTTCAGGCCGTAGTGAATACCGCCCGCATCGCCATATCTCACGCCCTCACTCATGGTCGATTCGAGCACGGCCGAACCCGACCGCACACCCTCTGGCGTTTCGACCGTCACCGTCATTCGGTATCGCAAGGTCTCGCTGGGATAGAAGAGGCCGCATCCGCTCAGCATCATAAGAACCGCGGCCGATGCGGCCCCAAGGATCACTCGCGGCCCCGTCACGAAGCCAATCCCTTCGCTTGGTTGTTCTTCGCGGAAGAAGAAGGTGCAACGCTGGCTTCGCGGACGCCCTCTGTCATGATTTTACCCCTCCATCCGGGTAGCGTATCACTCAAGGGGCTGTGGCGCTCGCGCAATTGAGTTCACTTTGAGTGGGAATTCCGGGCTAATCGACCCGGCGAAGACGAAGTCCCCGCTGAGGAGCCCGGTATGTCGGGAGGGAGGCGACATCTGCCGCCCACCCACCCGCTCGAACCATTTTCCTACACGCCCGTAATCTGCCATGGCGGCGGGGCTCCTTGACAGTGTCGATCTGGCTCCGGCCCTCTGCTCCGTTGCGCGCTGGGTCTGGCTGTGCGGGTAAGCGCCCTCGCTGGAAATTCGATATTTTCACACGGACTTTCCATGCAGCACATGCGTGAAATTGATGAAATTGTGCCTGCCCGCTCCCCAACCCGGGGGCCGGCATTCGTCGCGTCCACTAGTGTAACAGGTGTAACACCCCCCGCCGCCCGGAGGCGCGCGGGGGAGTGAACAGAGTGCCGTCGAGGCCTTAATCCCCGCCCCAATCCTCATTGGCGCGGGCGATCAGGTAATTGTGGATCGCGTCCACATCCTCGGGCTTCAATATGTCGGCAAAGCTCGCCATGCCCTT
>DATJDU010000093.1:0-10238 GCA_035497315.1 Sphingomonadaceae bacterium | reverse complement strand
GCGGTGGTGAAGGGTGATCGGCGCCACCGTGCCATGCTGCGACAATGCGACGGCGGCTTCTGAGGTGATCTTTGCCTTGGGGGTGGCAGCATTCACTACGAAAATCAGCGGCTTGCCCGCACGTTCGCACAGATCCACCGTGGCGCCCACGGCGCGCAAATCATGCGGACTGGGGCGAGTGGGGACTACGATCAGCTCCGCAACCGAAATCACCGACTGGATCGCCATGGTAATGGCGGGTGGCGTATCGATCACGGCCAGCTTGAAGCCCTGCTGACGCAGAGTAGCAAGGTCGTTCGCCAGGCGGGCGACGGTGGTCTGGGCGAATGCGGGATATTCCGCCTCGCGCTCGTTCCACCAATCGGCCAGCGATCCCTGTGGGTCGATGTCGATAAGCACCACGGGGCCGGCGCCGGCCCGTTGGGCCTGAACGGCTAGATGCCCCGAAAGCGTGGTCTTGCCTGAGCCACCTTTCTGCGATGCCAATGCCAAAACGCGCAAGGTCGATCCCCCTGGGTTGCCTAGATTACAGGCCGGAGCAGTCCAAAAATCCGGCATTTCAGATTGCGGGATCGCAGATCACCCCTAATTTTCGGTTAAACCGTGAAATTGGGGTGGCACAGGTGGGGCGGGGATTGGGCGCATCCCCCGGCTTTGGTAAGCTGGATTTGCTAACGGCGCGTTCACTATGTCCATCTATTGGGCCAAGGTCCGCACAGCCAAGGGAGTTCAGCGACGATGGCGATTCTTCGCCCGATCCGATTGGCGGCCGCGCTGGCCGCACTGGCGCTCGCCGCGCCCGCATATGCTGATGTGAAAGCCGGCGTCGATGCCTGGACCAGGGGAGATTTCGCCGTAGCCGTGGCCGAATGGAAGGCTCCCGCCGAATCGGGCGATCCCGATGCGTTGTTCAATCTCGCGCAGGCCTATCGCCTTGGCCGGGGGGTGGATGAAGATGCCTCGCTGGCGGAATATTATTATGCCCGCGCGGCCGAGAAGGGGCATCTGCGCGCTGCCGATACCTATGGCCTTATCCTGTTCCAGACCGGGCGGCAAAAGCAGGCTCTGCCCTATGTGCAGGATGCTGCCCGCAGGGGCGATCCACGCTCGCAATATCTACTGGGAATCGCTCATTTCAACGGTGATCTGGTGCCCAAGGACTGGGTGCGCGCCTACGCGCTGCTGACGCTGGCCAATGGCAAGGGGCTGCCGCAGGCGGGCCCGGCTCTGGCCGAGATGGACCAATATGTGCCCTTCGCCCAGCGCCAGCAGGCCGCCTCGCTGGCGGTCCAGATGCAGCAGCAGGCCGATGCCGCGCAGGCGAGCGAACTGGCCGCTTTCGACCTGTCCGCCGCCGATGTCGGCCCTGAGCTTCCCTCGACTCCGGTAGTGAAGCCTGGGGCGAAGACCGGATCGCCCACCGCACCACTGGCCAGCGCTTCGTCGCGCGTGCCGCAGCCGATGCAGAAAGCCTATGTCCCGCCATCGGCAATCGCTGCCGAGGAGGCGGTGCGTCAGGCGATGGTCGCAGACGGGACCGACAGCCCTGCCACGGCAGGGGCGGATTATGCGCGGCCCATGGGCCAGGGAGTCGTGGCGACCCAGCCCGAGCCTTCGTCGCCCAAGCCTTCATCGCCAAAGCCTTCGCCCGTGGTGCGGCAGCCGCTCGATGAGCAGCCCCGCCCGGCGTTGGCGGCAGTGCCCAAGCCCGCCGCCCCGCAAAAGCCCGCACCGAAGGCAGCCCAGCAGGCTGCCGCTTCAGGTCCGTGGAAGCTCCAACTCGGGGCCTTCGGAGTGAGGGGCAATGCGGAGAAGCTGTGGTCGAGGCTATCCTCCCGTCCGGAACTTTCGGGCAAGCAGCGGCTTCTGGTTCCGGCAGGCAAGGTGACGAAACTGCTCGCAGGCGGCTTTGCCTCGCGCGCGGATGCGGATAGGGCATGCGCGAAACTGAAGGCGGCTGGGCAAGAGTGCCTCGTTACGCAGTAGAACCGGCGGGGCCATTTCCCGCCCTCTGACAAGGACGGGTCATGCAGGCGATCGGGCAGGGTGTCGATGGGGCTACAGGCCCCGCCGCGCCGGTCGCGGCTGCCGAGCGGCTGGCGTCGCTGGACTTCATTCGCGGCGTTGCGGTGTTGGGAATCCTCTTCGCCAATATCGTCGCCTTCGCTCAGCCGCATATAGCCTATGGCTGGCCTCCCGGGCTTGGGACTGAACCGGGACCGCTGGAAAGCGCGCTGTGGCTGGCGCAATTCCTGCTGATCGACGGCAAGATGCGGGCACTGTTCACGCTGCTGTTCGGTGCGGGCATGGCCCTGTTTGCCGAGCGAGCGGTGGTGCGCGGCGCGGGTATCGGGCTGCAGATGCGGCGGCTGGCCTGGCTGATGGCGTTTGGCCTGGGCCATTTCTTCTTCCTGTTCTGGGGCGACATATTGTTCCTCTATGGGATCGCGGGCCTCATTGCCCTGCCGTTCCTGACCATGCCGGCGCGGCTGCTGCTGCGCGCGGGGCTGCTGTGGTTCGGAGCGGCGGCGATCTATCTGGCGGCTAGTTTCACCGGCACTCTGGTGCTGGAACAGAGCAGGGAGGCCCAGCTTGCCAATGCCCCCCACCATCAGGCGCTGGTGGCGGCGCAGGGCGAAAAGCTGGAGGAAGCGGCGGCGGAACGCGCGGCCTTCACCTCGGGCAGCTATGCAGCGGAGACGCGTTTCATCGCGCAGGAACGCTCCCACCTGTTGGGCGAATATCCCACTTTCGCTCTGCTGGAGACGGTGCCGCTGATGCTGATCGGCATGGCGCTCTATCGGCTGGGCTTCTTTGCCGGAGGCTGCGATCCGGCACGGATGCGGCGCTGGGGCTGGGCGGGGATGATCGGCGGCGCCGCGCTTTCGCTGCCGCTGGGCCTGTGGGCGATGGCGCAAGGCTTTCCCTATTGGCTGACGCGTTTCGTGGCGGATTTCGCCTCCCCGTTGCCGCATCTCGCCATGGCGCTGGGCCTTGCCGCTCTGCTCACGCAATGGGCGCCGCATGCGGTGCAGGGTTGGCTGGGTACGCGGCTGGCAGCGGCGGGCCGGATGGCCTTCACGAATTATATCGCCACCTCGCTGGTGATGATGCTGGTGTTCCGCCATTGGGCCGGCGGGCTGTGGGGAGAGCTGGGTAGGGCGGGGTTGCTGCCCGTCGCGCTGGCCGGCTGCGGCCTGATGCTCGCTTGGTCGAAGCCGTGGCTCGATCATTTCCGTTATGGCCCGCTGGAATGGCTGTGGCGCTGCCTTACCTATTGGCGGGCATTTCCGCTCAGGCGGTGATGAAATTTACTCTTGCTACTGCAATCCATTCGCATTAACAAAATGGCATGTATATCTGCATCTGCAACGCCATCCGTGAGTGCGATCTGCGCGCCGCCGCGCGCTGTCATGCGGGCGATCCTGACGCTGTGTACGAGAAGCTGGGCAAGCGCCCGCAATGCGGCCAATGTCTTGACGAAGCGGCAGAGATCCTGATCGAGGAGCGCGGCGGCACGCCCGAAGCGGCTCCCGATTTCGCGCCCGGCCACGCCTTCGCTCGCGCCTGAACGCGCTGCTCCCACTATCGCAAATCACTCGCAACACTACGGAAATGCGTGGCTTTTTCCGTGTCACCCTTGCCATGGCGGCGCGGCGCGCGCATTCTCCACCCATTCCTGAATTCAGCATAAGGGGCCGGCCATGAAGGGCGACGCCAAGGTAATCGAGTTCCTCAACAAGGCACTCACCAACGAACTCACCGCGATCAACCAGTACTGGCTGCATTACCGCACGCTCAAGCATTGGGGTGTCTCCAAGCTCGCCGAAAAGGAGCGAGAGGAATCGATCGACGAGATGAAGCACGCCGATTCGCTGGCCGAACGCGTGCTGTTCCTCGACGGGCTGCCCAATTTTCAGGCGATCAATCGCCTCAAGGTGGGCGAGACGGTGGAGGAAATCCTGAAAGCCGATCTCGCGCTGGAAATGGAAGCCATCCCTCTGCTGCGCGACGCGATCGAATATTGCGAAACCGTGCGCGACTATGTCAGCCGCGAAATCTTCGAGCGCATCCTTGAGAGCGAGGAAGAGCATGTCGATTTCCTCGAAACCCAGTTCGACATGATCGAGCGCATGGGCCTGCAGAACTACGTCCAGCTGAACAGCGAAGCGGCAGAGTAAGCTCCCATTCCCGTCACGCGGCCGCTTCCCTTGCGAAGCGGCCCGGCGGCACACCCGTGTATCGTGCAAAGGCGGTGCTGAACGCGCTGGGCGAGCCATAGCCAGTCCGCTCCGCCACTTCGGCCAGTGGTAGCTGCCGCGCGCGGAGCATATCCCGGGCCAGTGCCATCCGCCAGGTGAGCAGATATTCCATAGGCGCCGCTCCGACCACACGTGTGAAGCGCTCGAAAAAGGCGGAGCGGGAAAGGGCTGCGGCATCCGCGAGCCTGCCCACGGTCCAGTTGCCAGCGGGATCGCCATGTATCAGCCGCAGGGTATCGGCCAGACGGGGGTCGGCAAGGCCGCGCAGCAATCCCGCGGGCGTATCGTCCTGCACGTTGCGCAAGGCTTCCACCAGCAGCACTTCCATCAGCCGCGCCAGCACCAGATCGCGGCCTGCGCGATCCTCCAGCGCTTCCTCTCGCAACAGGCGCACAACACGCCCCGATCGGTCCGCGTCGCGCAGCAGCACGAGTGGGGGAAGTTGCGTGATGAGCAAATCCGCATCGGGAGAGTCGAACAGGAACCAGCCGCCCAGCAATTGCACGTCAGGGGGCCCGTCCTGCCTGCCATGCCGGACCTCTCCCTTTGTCGAGGCCTCCGCCTGCGCATCCATCATCACCGGCATGGCCGGCTCGAAGCCAGACATGGTGAAGCCGGGTGTGGCCGGCAGCAGCAGGAAATCGCCCGCCTGCACGGTGACTGGCTCCAGCCCGTCCAGCGCGAGCCTGCAACTGCCGTTCAGCACGGTGCAGAAGCTGGGCTGGCCGAACTCCGAATAGCGGACCGCCCAGCGCCCAGCGCCGCTGATCCCTTTGGTGAACACGGTGCGCGGGCGCAGAAGCGCCATGGTCTGTGTGAGTGGGTCTGTCATGTGTGGACGATAGCAAATGAAATACGGATTTTGAATTATAGATCATCCTAAATCTGTCTCCTACCGTCCGGGCAACGCTGAAGGAGATAATTATGAAAACCGTACTGATCACCGGCTGCTCGTCCGGCTATGGGCTGGAGACAGCCCGCCATTTCCACGCACAGGGTTGGAATGTCGTTGCCACGATGCGCACCCCACGCTCTGGCATTCTTCCGGAATCCGATCGCATGCGGATCCTGTCGCTGGATGTCACCCGGGCAGACAGCATCGCGGCCGCCATCGATGCTGCCGGTCCGCTCGACGTGCTGGTCAACAATGCGGGTATCGGGCTCGCGGGTGTGCTCGAAGCGACTCCGATGGGGCAGATTCGCGCCCTCTATGAAACCAACACGCTGGGTACGATCGCCATGTGCCAGGCCGTGATCCCTCAAATGCGCGCACGCGGGGCAGGGGCGATTGTCAATGTCACATCCAGTGTCACGCTGATGCCCATGCCGCTGGTTGCTGCGTATACCAGTAGCAAGACGGCGGTGCAGGGCTTCACGGCTTCGCTGGCGCTGGAACTGGCCGGCTTCGGTATCCGGGCCCGGCTGGTGGAGCCCGGTTATGGGCCGACGACCCGTTTTGCGGAGAATATCGGGCTCCCGTTGGAGGAGATGATCCCTGAAGCCTATGCGCCGTTCGCACGGCCGATTCTGGAAGCCTTTGCCAGTCCGGCTCATTTTACTACGCCGCAGGATGTGGCCGAGGTGGTGTGGCAGGCCGCCACGCAGGAGGATACCCCATTGCGCAATCCTGCCGGGCCGGATGCGATTGCGCTGGCGGGGCTTGGCTGAAGGGGAATGCGGCGGCCTCTGCCGAAACGGATATGCCGCCACGCCCGCCGTTGACGCCACAAGCCCATCTGTGCAGGACGGCCGGTAATAATCGGCCCGATGGGAGAGGAACCGGAAATGGATTTTGAAGCGGAAATCCGCGCGCTGCAAGAGCGGCTGACGGCAGTGGAAAAGCGCGCCCAAGCGGCTGAAGATCACCTCGCCATCGCTAATCTCCAGCGTATCTACGGCTATTATGTCGACAAGAGCCAGTGGGAGCATGCCGCCGATCTGTTCGCCCGCGATGCCACGCTGGAAATCAACGGACGCGGCAAGTTCTTCGGGCATGAGCGCATTCGCGAATATATGCGCCATTTCGGCCCGCCGCCGCCGGGCCTGCTGATGAACCACATCCAGTTGCAGCCTGTGATCCATGTCTCGGAGGACGGGCAGCGCGGTCAGTGCCGTCTGCGCGCGCTGATCCAGGTGGGCCGAATGGGCGGCGAGGCGATGTGGGGCGAATGCCTGTATGAGAACGAATATGTGAAGGAAGACGGCGTATGGAAGATCGCCGTGCTCAAATCCTGGCAGAGCTTCTACACCGATTTCGACAAGGGCTGGGCGCAGCACGCCATGCCCCTGCTGATGGATTTCGACGATCTGCCGCCGGATGAGAAGACCGAGCCCTATCCGGTATTCCCGGACTATTTCCTGCCACCCTATCATTATCGCAACCCGGTGAGCGGGCGGGAATAGGGGGCGAGGCTCCGGACGGGAGGTTTCCCTTACCCGTCATCCCGGTTTTGGCTGGGATGACGATGTTTGGGCCCACCCTCTCCTTCAAAAACACTTTCCTACACGATGTGAAATCGCGTTTATCCTGCCGGATGACGCACTCCCCAAGCCAGCAACAGCCGCGCCGTCGCTTTCGCGGAGGTATTCCTGCCTTTCTTCCCGTGCCTCTGCGCGGAAGGGGGGACGGGTGGACCGCGATCAGGCAGGGGGAGTTCATCGGCTTTCTGGCGGAGACGGGATCGGTCGCGCAGGCCGCGCGGATGGTGGGGATGAGCCGTAAGGGTGCCTACACATTGCGCGCCCGCCCGGGGGCGGAAGGCTTCGCCGCGGCCTGGGATGTGGCGCTCGGAATGCCGAAACGGAAGGTTACACCCGATGACCTTGTGCGGCTGGCCTATGAGGGTACGGTCCAGCCGTTGATGCGTGGCGGGCGATATCGCGGAACCGTGAGGAAACGCAGCACTTCCGCGCTTTTACAACTGATGGCCCGCCTCGACCGGTCCGCCCTGCGCCACTGCGGCGGCTGGGCGGAAGGGGTGTGAACAGATGCAGAAAAGGGACGAAAACCTGCTCGCAAAGGTTACAGTCTGCGTCCCGGTTCAATCCTTGGCGTAAGGGCTCTTCGAACTGCGCAGGGTCAGGCGCACAGGTACCGAGCCGAAGCCCAGTTCGCGCCGGATGCCGTTCACCAGATAGCGGCGATAGCTTTCGGGCAAATTTTCGAGTCGGCTGCCGAAGATCACGAAGCTGGGCGGGCGCGTCTTGATCTGGGTGATGTAGCGCATCTTGATTCGCTTGCCGCCGGGGGCGGGCGGCGGATTGGCGGTCAGCGCATCGTCGAACCAGCGGTTCAGCCCGGCGGTGGGGACGCGCTTGCTCCAGGTTTCACGCAATTCAAAGGCGGCCGCCAACATGGTGTCGAGCCCCTTGCCGGTGCGCGCCGAGACGGAGAAGAGCGGCACGCCCTTCACCTGAGCCAGACCTTCGTTCAGTGCCTCGCGGATGCCGTTGTAAAGGCCCGAGGCATCTTCTGCGATGTCCCATTTGTTGATCGCTATCATCAAGGCGCGGCCTTCCTGCAGCACCTTGTCGGCGATCGTGAGATCCTGATGCTCCAGCCCCTTGGTGGCATCGAGCAACAGCACGACCACTTCGGCAAAGTCGATCGCATGGCGGGCATCGGCCACGGCCAGCCGCTCGAGCTTTTCGACCACGCGGGCCTTCTTGCGCATCCCGGCGGTGTCGATCAGCCGGACATCGCGGGTTTCGCCGGTTTTCGGATCGGTCCATTGCCAGTCCACCGCGATCGAATCGCGGGTGATTCCGGCCTCGGGCCCGGTCAGCAGGCGATCTTCGCCCAGCATCCGGTTGATCAGCGTGGATTTGCCGGCATTCGGGCGGCCGACAATCGCGAGCTTCAGCGGCCCGGTGGGCAGTACGTCGCCATGCTCGTCAAGCTCGGGCTCCTCCTGTTCTTCGGCTTCCGCGCCTTCCAGCAGCGGCAGCAGCGCCTCGAACAGATCGCCCAGCCCTTCGCCATGTTCGGCCGAGAACGGGATCGGATCGCCCAGGCCCAGAGTATATGCCTCCAGAATGCCCGGCTGGCTCGATCGCCCTTCGGCCTTGTTGGCCACCACCACTACCGGCACATTCTGTTCGCGCAGCCAGCGGGCCACTTCTTCGTCCAGCGGGGTTACGCCGGCGCGGGCATCGAACACGAACAGGGCCACGGCCGCACCCTGTACCGAAACTTCGGTCTGAGCGCGCATCCGGCCCGGCAGGCTGTGCGGATCTTCATCCTCCCAGCCAGCCGTATCGACGATGGTGAAATTCAGCCCCAGCAAATGCGCTTCGCCAAAGCGCCGGTCGCGCGTGACGCCGGGCTGATCGTCCACGAGCGCCAGCCTCCGGCCAACCAGGCGGTTGAACAGGGTCGATTTGCCCACATTGGGCCGGCCGATAATGATGACCTGAGGGAGTGCGGTGGATGCCATTTGGCTCGCAGGTGGCCCCTGGCGCGAAGAAACGCAAGGATTTCGGCTTGGGAGGTGGGCGGCAATGGGCGCAACCGTGCCGTGGGGACAAGGTGCCAAGGGGCATCGCGGCAGTCCGTGCGGCAAAGTCTTGCCGCGTTGTTAACTATACCTTGCAGGATCAAAATAACCTACACTGGACATTTACCGTATCCATGTGGGGACATATTCCAAAGTTCATCGCCGGTGGGGCGCTGGCCCTTGTGGCCACGCCGGCACTGTCGGAAACAGCCATCCATCCTGCTGACGCAGCAGGGCTGCAGCAGGATGGGATGCTGCCCTACTTGCAATGCGTGCCCTATGCGCGCCGGGTCTCGGGTATCCAGATCTATGGCGATGCCTGGACCTGGTGGGGCCAGGCGGAGGGCCGCTACAAGCGTGGTAGCAACCCAAGGGTGGGCGCGGTGATGGCGTTCCAGCCCTATGGCAATATGACGCTGGGTCACGTCGCCGCAGTAAGCCGAATCGTGGACAGCCGCACAGTGCTGCTGCGCCACGCCAATTGGTCGCCCATCAACGGAAGGCGCGGCCAGATCGAGGACGATGTGCGCGCGGTGGACGTTTCGGAGAATAACGACTGGAGCGCGGTGCGCGTCTGGTTCGATCCGATCCAGTCACTGGGCGGCACGGCCTGGCCGGTGACCGGCTTCATCTATAATGAGAAACCGGGCGCCAGAGCCGGGGAACAACTGGTATCCGTCGCCAAGCCCCGCCGGGACGTGATTGGCGAGATCATTGCGGCCAGCGAGAGTAAAAGCCGGAAGAAAACCAAGAAGGGCTGATCAGCCCTTCTTTGCGACGGGCGCGTCTTCGCCCAGATCTTCGAACCAGGCTTCCACCGGGCCGCCGACCTTGACCAGCAGCGGATTGCCCTTGCGATCGACCGTGCGGCCAGCCTGGATTTTTACCCAGCCTTCGGAGATGCAATATTCGTCCACATTCGTGCGAACGGTGCCTTTGAAGCGGATGCCGATGCCGCGCTGCAGCTTCTCCGCATCGAAGAACGGGCTCGATGGGTTGATGGCCAGCCGGTCGGGCGGCACGTCGGGGCCGGCTGCGGGGGTGTCGGTCGGGCCGGTATCCGGGGTCATTTCTTCGGTCATGCCAGGCCTCCTAATCTGCCTCCACGGGGCGCGCAATGTCCGATTGGAGGACGCCGGAGCGCGTTTGCTCGTCTGTGTGCCTCGCTTCCGCTTGCCCTTTGCGTTCCGCCCTTATAAGGGCGCTTGCCTGTTTCGCAGGCCTGCAGGCAATGCAAGGCTTGCAGGCTTCGTCGGGCCGCGGGCGTGGCGGAATTGGTAGACGCGCTGGTTTTAGGTACCAGTATCGCAAGATGTGGGGGTTCGAGTCCCTTCGCCCGCACCATCCGTCGCGTACCATGGCCGCCGCGCACGACCGGACGCGTACAAACTGATTGATTCGAAAAGGCTTTTGACCCTCCCATGAAGATCGAAGAGACCACCAACGAAGGCCTGCGCCGCGCCTATGCCGTGACCATTCC
>DATJDU010000092.1:0-23757 GCA_035497315.1 Sphingomonadaceae bacterium | reverse complement strand
TATACCGCTGGTAGCGCCGATCTGGAGGAAGATGTGATCCTCAAATGTTCGAGCCAAGTCTGATTTGGCCGGATAGAGGATGGTCGCAAATCCAATATCACCTAAGCTGTACACTATGGTTGGGCCATTTTCGGCTGCGGTCTTCGATCGGTCGGTCGTCAGCCGAAACATCGAGCGATTGCCAAAACTCAACTGAAGTGTGTCAGGATTAGATCGATCAATCCAAAAGTTATAAATGCGTTCAAGTTCGTTGAAACCCGAAACCTGTCGAGCTCTTTGCTGAATTTCTTCATCGCTTAGGCTCTGGAGGTATGCGATTTCGTGCCGCATGTCGCGCCGACGCTGCCACGTTGCCAGGAGCGGATCGCGTTGTGGTTCTGGTGTTTGTGCATTCATAGAGGCCTATTCGAGCTAAAAGCGGGATTATTCAATGGCCCAAACAGAAATCCCCATCTTGCGCGCCTTGTCGGTCAGGTTGGCGTTAATGCCATTGCCAGGACAGGCAACGATGGCCTTGGGCAACGCCTGAAGCATCTGATCATTACGGCGAAACGGTGCAGCCTTCTTGAACCGCTCCCAGTCGGGACGGAACGCGATGTGGGTGATCTTGCGCGCCCGTGCCCAGAGCGAGGCGATATGTTCGCCGCCGGTCGGGTTGCCGCCGTGAAAGAGGACCATGTCGGGATACTTGGCGAGAACCTTGTCGAGCACGGCCCAGATGCGATTGTGATCTTCGTAGGCCGGGCCAGAGGTGAATGCGATGCGGGTGCCGGACGGCAACATCGGTTCTGTCTCTGAACGGCGCTTCGCGGCAAGGAAGTCGCGGCTGTCGATCATGGTAGCGGTCAGGGTGCGGTGATTGACGAGTGAGCCAGTGCGCGGGGTCCAGGCCTTGCGGAAATGGGCTTCAAACTGGTCCGAGGCGGCATCACGCATGAACTCCATGGCGTTGCGGCGCTCGATCAGCCCGATGCCTTCGCGGATCAGTCGTTCGAGTTCGACCGATTTGACCTCGGAGCCATCCTGCTCGCGCTGGCTGCGCTTCTGCGCATCTTCATTGTCGTCGAGTTCACGGCTTATGCGGCCCTCGGCACGGTGGAACAGATTGCCGAGCGACCAGCACAGGTCTTCAAGATCGGGCTCGAGCCTGGTGTCGAGCATCGTGGCGATCAGGGCGTTGAACATGTCGGCGACAGCGCCGGCAGCGATGCGTTCGTCGGGAAGTGGTCGCGGGTCGGCTTCGTCCGAGAAGGGGCGGTAACCGTAGAGGGCGATTTCTTCGAGGAGATGGCCGGTTGGCGAGGTTTCGTGGTCGGGTTCGTCAGGGAACGTCATGGGGATGATCCTGGGTTCGCAGACCGGGCACCTTGCCCGGCCTTCACGGCGATCCCTCTGACCGGCAGCGGCGAGGCTGCATCCCTTTGGACCGAAGCGCAGCGGAGGATGGCGGGCGGCGGCTATTTTGGATCGCGATGGAAAGGCGCTTCAGCGCCGCCGGAAAATAGCCGCGGACCGCCATTGCAGCCTCGCCGCTGCCGGTCCCTCGGATCGCGCCTGAAGGAAGGCCGGGCGCGCCCGGTTCGGATAGCCGGTCGCCTTGACCGTACCCGCACACCACCCGTTTCCCGTCTCGGCCAACCTCAGCCTTCGATGAACCTGCAGCGATCGGCCTCGTGCAACTGGGCAATGACCCGCGCTCTCAAGGCGGACGCTCCGTGTTGGCGCAAATCGTCGTTGAAGTCCCCCAGCGTTGGCATGAGCGAGACCAGTTCGATCCCTGCTGCCTGTGCTCGGTCCGAGAGTATCGCAAAAGCGCCGTCGCCAGCCTTGTCCCGGTCGCGGGCGACATAGACGCGTTGCAGAAAAGGTGGGAACTGGGCGGCGGCAAGGTGGGCGGAGGATGTGGCGGCGATCATGGGCATGGCGGGCAGGAGCTCACGCAGCGACAGGACAGTCTCGATGCCTTCGCCTGCGACCATGATGTCCTCGGCCAAGCCAAACCGTATCGCGTGCCCGAGAATATTGCCCATCGCGCGGCGCGGCGATGCGACGGCTGCTTTTGTCGATCCGCTTGCGTCTAGCCAGGTGCGATGCGTGCCGGTCTGCACGCCGTCTCCATCAGTCACCGCCGCGATTAGTGCCGGGAAACTGCCGGGCGTACCGGGAAGGTCGTCCTCGTTTGCCCGGTAGTAACATCGGGGGTGGAAACGCAGGGCTGCAAGTTCATGGACGCGGATGATGCCGCGTGCTGCAAGATAGGATGCCGCAAGGGTGCCAACGAGCGGCTTCGAGGCCGCGAACAGACGCCGCGCAGCGGTTGGCGAACCAACACGGGCGGGCGGTGGTTTGGCGGTTCGATCAGGGTCGATTTCGACCGATGGCGGCAGGGACAGGAACTTCTCGGCTTCGTCGATGGTCTCGGAGAGGCGGCCATGCCGCTGGTTCAAGCGAATGAGGTCGACAAGATCACCATGTTCTCCGGTCGCCGCATCGACCCAGTTGCCAATTCTGCCGCGTTCCGTCTCGAACAGGCGCACATAAAGGCTGCGCCCTGGCGCGCCTGCCACATCGCCGACCATCCAGTACCGCCCCTCGCGGCGACCTGCGGGGAGGTAATGGCGGCAGACGGCCTGAACATTCTGTGCGAGCCGCTCCGACAGTTCGCCCGCGCGGGTTGAAAGCGTGCCCATGTCAGGCCGCCTTCCGGTCAAGGATGCGGGTCAGGGGATGGCGGGCCAAAAGCCGCTCCATCACCTCGCTGCCGAGGGCTGTATCGTCGGGCACAAACAGCCGCAGCTTCCAGTTGATGATTTCGGAAAACAGCCCCATCGCCTTGAGGCGGTCGACGGCGGTTGGACCGAACCCGGTGAGTTCGATCCGATTGACCTGCATCAGACGCGAGCGGCGCAGTTGCAGGCCGTCGGTCAGACTGATTACGGTGTGCCCTTCGCGCAGCAGCGCCAAAGCTTGCGTCGGAGCAAGTTGCGGGGTGTCGGCGCTGACGGCATTCGCCGCCCATGCTGGGGACACGCGGCGGCCAACGATGGCGGTCCCCTCGTCAGTTCGCAACCGATAGACCCGGGTCGATTCCTCCGGCAGCTGCTTCCAGATCGGCAGCAGCAGCCCGGTGACGATATGCAGTTCGCTGGTATCGAACTCGGGCACCTGCGCAATTTCCGCTGCCCACGCGGCCCGGAATTCTGCCTCGTCGGCGGGCTCCCAACTGGTCTCTGGCAAATGGGCGACCGACAGATAGAGCTTCTCCATTGGCCGAATCAGGCGCACGCGCCGTTCGATCTCGCCGTCGTCGAGCATCAGGCTGCGGGCAGGCAATTGCACGGCGGCGCGCCTCGAGCGGGAATTGACGAGCAACTTTGCGCCGGGCTCGCGCAGGAGCTCCAGCGCCTTTTCGATCGTCACCGGCTGGTTGCGCTCCCGCACCGCGATCGTGAGCAGGCGGGTTTCAGCACCAGTCGAAGGATGGGTGTAGATGGTCTCGCTGTGGGCGACGGTGAAACTGTCGGCGGTGAGCGTTTCCAGCCCGACGTCGTAGGTGCCGCTCGCCATCGCGCTTTCGACCTTGGCACTGAGCAGTTGCTCGAACGCGGTGAACAGCACGTTCTGCATCGCGATGGTCAGCGCCAGCAGCCGGTTGAGGAAGGTCGTGATCGGCGGTAACTCATCCTTTAGGCTCCCGCTGCCATCGGTCAGCGACAGGCCGGTCAGGCTCTCGAAAAGCCCGAGCGAGCACCCTGAGACCTTGCCCGCATAGATCAGCAGGTAGAGCTGGCGCAGTGCATCGCGGGCGTAGGGACTTTCGAGATTGTCCTCCGGCCTGAACAGGCCTTGCCCGCCGGTCTGGCGTTGCCCCCGCGTGATGGCGCCCAGTGTGTCGAGCCGCCGCGCGATGGTCGAGAGGAAGCGCTTCTCGGCCTGGACGTCGGTGGCGACCGGGCGAAACAGCGGTGGCCGCGCCTGATTGGTGCGATTGGTGCGCCCGAGTCCCTGGATCGCGGTGTCGGCCTTCCAGCCTGCTTCGAGCAGGTAGTGATGCCGCAGCCGCTGGTTACGGCTGCCAAGATCGGCGTGGTAACTGCGCCCCGTGCCGCCGGCGTCGGAGAAGATCAGGATATGCTTCCTGTCCTCCATGAAAGCCTGTGCTTCAGCGAGATTGGCATGGGCGGGCCGGTTTTCGACCAGGAAGCGCGTCCCATCCGCATCGACCTTGCGGACGATTCGGCGCGAGCGACCGGTGACCTCGGCGACCATGTCGGTGCCGAACCGCTGGACGATCTGGTCGAGCGCGCCATGGACCGGCTCCATCGATGCCAATTGCTCGATGAGCCGATCGCGCCGTTCGAGGGCATCGCGGCACTGGATGGCATTGCCATCACCGTCATAGGCAGGCCGCGAGGCAAGGTTGCCGTCGCCATCGGTGAACGGTTCGTGGAGCTGTGTCGGGAAGCTGTGCAACAAATAGTCCAGAACGTATTCTTTGGGAGTTACGTCGCACTGGACATCGTTCCATTCGCCGGGATCGATCTCGGCAAGCCGCCGCGACAGCAGGGCTTCACCGGTCGAGACGATCTGCACCACGGACGCATGACCATCGGTCAGCCCCTGTTCGATGGCCCGGATCAGCGTCGGGGTCTTCATCGCGGTGATGAGGTGGTTGAAGAAGCGCTGCTTGGCGCTTTCGAAGGCCGAGCGGGCGGCGGACTTGGCTTGGGCATTCAATGTGCCATCTGCGGCGCTGGTCACCCCTGCGGCTTCGAGCGCGGCGTCAAGGTTGTTATGGATGACCTGGAACGCGCCAGCGTATGCGTCGTAAATGCGAACCTGATCCGGGGTGAGCTGATGTTCGATCAGCTCGTATTCGATGCCTTCGTAGGACAGCGACCGTGCGGAGTAGAGACCGAGCGCCTTGAGGTCGCGGGCCAGCACCTCCATCGCTGCCACCCCGCCCGCTTCGATAGCCGCAACAAAATCGGTGCGCTTGTCGAAGGGAAAGTCCGCGCCGCCCCAAAGGCCAAGCCGCTGCGCATAGGCAAGGTTCTCGACGGTGGTTGCGCCGGTTGCCGAGACATAGAGCACCCGGGCATCCGGCAGCGCGTGCTGGAGGCGCAGCCCGGCACGGCCCTGCTGCGAAGGGGCCACATCCCCGCGTTCGGACTTGCCGCCACCGGCATTCTGCATCGCATGGCTCTCGTCGAAGACAATGACCCCGTCGAAGTCGGTTCCGAGCCAATCGACGATCTGCTGAACGCGGGAAACCCTGCCTTCACGCGCGTCGCTGCGTAGCGTGGCATAGGTTGTAAAAAGGATGCCCTGCTCAAGCCGGATCGACGTGCCTTGTCGGAACCGGGCGAGCGGGGTGACCAGCAAGGGTTCCTGCCCCAACGCCCGCCAGTCGCGCTGGGCATCCTCAAGCAGCTTGTCGGACTTGGAGATCCACACCGCGCGTCGGCGGCCTTTCAGCCAGTTGTCGAGGATGATCCCGGCAACCTGGCGACCCTTGCCCGCGCCGGTGCCATCGCCAAGGAACCAGCCCTTGCGGAAGCGGACGGTGATGTCGCATTCGTCCGGCGCGGCATCGACCTTGTCGAAGGTCGCATCGACGGTCCAATTTCCAGCCAGATGTTGGCCATGCGCCTCACCTGCATAGATCACCGATTCAAGCTGGGCGTCCGACAGCAGGCCTTGTTCGACCAGGCCAACAGGCAGGTGTGGGCGATAGTTCGGTTTGGGCGGTGCAACCGAAGCCATGGCGGCGGATTGCACCAGCTTCGTGGGATGCGGCAGCGCCCCCGGAATGCGCAAGGATTGCAGCGTGTAGGGCTCGTAAAGCGTTTCGCTGAGGCGGGCCGATACCTCGTCTGTCCAGTCGGCGACCTCGTAGTCGAGCAGCACGCCGGTCGATTCGGCCGGTGCCACGACTGCAAGTCTGGGCCGTGGTGCAGCAACCCGGCGCGATGCGGCTGGCCGGAGAGCGGGAAGTTTCTCGGCAGCGAGAGCGGCGCGAGGCGGCAGGTAATCGATCAGCCAGCGCAGCAGGGTCGCAAGGTCGGGCGCAGCGCCCGGGGGCACCGGGAAGGAGGTCGGCTTAGCGGCGGGCAGCTTGTCGATCACCGTCAACCGGGTTTGGATGCTCGTGCCGTGGGGCGCGAAGACCGAGCCGGCGATCGGCGCGGAGAACACCACGCGGGCTTGTTCCTGAAGCCGCACGAACCCGTCGCGCCACGCTCTGTGCTCGGGCGAGCAGTTCGCGCCGGTGATGGCGACGAGACGCCCACCGGGTGCGAGCCTCGCCACGGCCGAAGACAGGTGGCGGAATGCAGCATCAGCCACGCGCGTCTCGACGCCAACGGCGGCAGAAAACGGTGGGTTCATGACGATGCAGCTCGGCACCGTGCCGGGATCGAGCCGGTCGTGGATCTGCGCGGCGTCGTGCGTGGTCACCGTAGCGGTGTAGAAGAGCTGGCGTAGCAGCGCGGCTCGCACATCGGCCACCTCATTCAATGCCAACCTGCTCGCACCAAGCTCGGCCTGAATGGCGAGCAAGCCCGTGCCCGCCGATGGCTCGAGCACCAGTTCGCCGGGCACGAAGCTTGCTGCAAAGCCCGCGACCCAGGCCAGCCCCAACGGCGTCGAAAATTGTTGGTAGGCCTGCATTTCCTCGCTGCGCCGGGTCTGCATCGGGGTAAGCCGGGCAATCCGCTCGACAAGTTTGAGCCGTTCGAACGGGTCGGCGGTCCTGGCATGGACGGCCGGGCCATAGCGCCGCAGGAACAGCAGTTGCGCGATCTCGACCGCTTCGTAGGCAGCCTTCCAGTCCCAAGCTCCCGCGGCATCGCTCGCGCCGAACGCCGACTGCATGGCGGTGCGGATGGCTGGCGTGTCGATGCGGCGACCGGCGGCGAAGTGCCCGAGCAGATCATAGGCGGCAAGGATGATCGAAGCTGCGGTTTGCTCCGGGCATTGGGCGGACAGCGGGCGCAAGAAAGCACCCGCAGCAAGCGAGTTGGTCATTGGAAATATCCTTTTGAAAATGGTTTGGGGGTCGGCGCCGCTCAGGCGGGCGGGACGTAGGCGTCGTAGGGATTGCCGGGGGCGAGGTGACCGAACGGGGTCATGACATAATCGCCCTCCTCGCGGCCGACGGCGCAGAGCAAGTAGCGGGTCTCACCGCTCTCGACCTCGGTGCATTCCATCAGCGCCAGATCACCGGCTTTGGCCGCTTTCACCAGCGTCTCGAAGTTTGTGCGGGCATAGTCAGGAATTGCCATGACTGATCTCCCCGTTGGCTGAGGCATCGGCGTAAAAGCGATCGAACAGGGTGTGGGTCGATTCAGAGCGGATCGCGGCGCCCGTGATCAGCATGGCGAGTCCGCCAAATCCGTCGGGGCGCATCTTCGAACAAGTGAACGCCATAGTGACGGTCAGGTGATCGAGGTCGGGCGAGCGGCGCACGATGTCCTGCAGTACGTCCGGCCACAGGTCGCCGCACATGTCGAGATCGATGTCATCATCGCTCGGGATCGCATCGGGCTGTTCGTCGATCAGCTTCTGCGCCAGGCGGCTGGTTTCAGGTGTGGCCGCATCAAGTGCAGCCCGGACCTCCTCGGCAGACAGCGAGATCAGGTCACACGCTCCGTCTTCGCTGAAGTAGTAGGCCGTCTCGCCATTGATTTCCTCGCTGAAGACCTGCGCAAGGAACAGGCGTTCGATTGGCAGCATTGCGACAAGCGGAATGAACGGTTCGACCACCGTCGGTGTCATATAGTCAGCCATAGTCTGGCTCCTTCAATGTCCGGAAATGGGCGCGGGACGGCGCGCGTGCCGCCCCGCGCATGAGCGTCATTCGGCAGCTACTGCGTAAGCGTCGTCGTGCTCGTGCAGATCGAACGGACCGTCCTCGGCTAGGAAATCGGGCAGATCGGCGACTTGCTCGTCGGTCTCGGGCGCCGCTTCGGCTTGCGGCAGTCGAAGCGGTTCGGGGAGCCAGCCCGTGCCTGCAAGCAGGCGTTCGGCCTCGCGCGCCATGTCGCCCCTCTTGAGGTGCTCGATCAGCACAGCCGTGGCATCGCCCTTGGCTTCGCGCACAGCCTCGATGATCCGGGGCTTGGTGACGCGGCCGAGGTAGTTGTCGACCGTCGGCGCCCAGCCTGCTTCAGCCATGTCGAGCCCAACCACTCCCGCCAAGGCATCGGCGGCGGCGATCCGCTGCGCAACCCCGTGCGCGGAGATCCGACCGTCGTAGCCCTTGGTCGCCTCGAACAGCGCGTTGACGCCGAGCGAGACGCAGTGGGCGAGCAGCACCATCTGCTCTTCGTGGGCCATGGTTGCGAGTGCCAGCCACAGCTCATCGGGATCGCTCGGCAGCCGATCAGCCCATTGCTCGTGCCGCTGCTGGATCGACTGGCTCCACACCGTCTCGCGCAGGTTCGGGGCGGCATTGCCAAGCCATGCCTGGGTGACGCCGATCTGCACGCAGCCAGCCTGCCCGTGCGTCCGGAACACTGACAGGCACAATGCGTGCAGCAAGGCGAGGAATGCTGCATCGGGCGCATTGGCCAGCGCTTCCCGCAGTGCCAGAGTGCGCTCGGCAGTCAGTTCGGACACGAGCCGATCGGGCAGCGGACGGATGGCATCGTCGTCGTCATCGCCCTGTTCGCCGGTCTGCACCTGGCCGCCGACGCTAACCGTCGGGCCGTTGGGAGCAATTCCGGCAGCCTGGCATTCGCCGTCATCAGCACCATCAGCGGCCGGTTCATCCTCCGCGCGAACGTAGCCCCGATCGATCCGCAGCCGCCCATCGTGCGACAGCGACACGAACACGCCTGCGCGTGCCTGTTCCTCAGGATCGTAAGTGACCGGACGCTGGGTGAGCGCGGTGATCCCGGCGTCGATCTCGGTCAGCCGCGCATCAACCTCGTCGGGCAGGTCGCCGCCATCCTGGTACTGCTCGCCAAGGCCGTCATATTCCTCGACCAGCGCGTCGAGTCGGGTCTGCTCATCGTCGGTCAGTGGAACGGTGGTGCCGGTGATCCGGCGCTTGCCGCGCTCGCAGCCGTAGGGCAGATCAATCGCCGCTTCGACCCACTTCCAGCCTTCGGCGCCGATTTCCTCAGCTGTGGTTGTCAGCTTCGCGTTGACGAGCTGTTCAACAATCGCCGGGTCCTGCAGCCAGCCATCCTGGTCCGACGAGAACAGGTCGTGCATCACATAGCCGCCAGCTTCGACATAGGCGTCGAGCCCGATGAACCGGACCCGGCGATCGCTGGCCGGAATGGCATCCTCGGTCAGCAGGCGGCGGATCTGGTGGGCGGAGGGCTGGTAGGTCTGCTTGAGCTGCTCCCAGACCTGTTCCTGGCGGGCATGGTTCTCATTGACCGTGAAGGCCATGAGCTGTTCCAGCGACATGCCATCATCGCCGTAGATTTCGAGCAGGCTGGGTGCGACCGACGCAAGCCGCAGGCGCTGGCGCACGGTCGAGACCGAGACGAAAAAGCGGGCTGCGATGTCATCCTCGCTGAGGCCCGCGTCGATCAGGGCGGTGAAGGCGCGGAACTGGTCGAGCGGATGCAGGCCGACACGCATGACGTTTTCGGCGAGCGAGTCTTCCTCGGCGATACCGGCCTCGCGCACCACGCAGGGGACGGGCTGGTCCTTGGCCATCCGCTTCGATTTGACCAGCAGTTCGAGCGCGCGGAAGCGGCGGCCGCCGGCGGGAACCTCGAACATGCCGGTTTCCTGGCCATCCTCACCGACTACGGGCCGGACATTGAGACTCTGGAGCAGGGTGCGGTGGTAGATGTCATCGGCGAGGTCTTCGATCGATAGGCCCGCCTTCAGACGCCGGACGTTCTTCTGGCTCAGCACCAACAGATTGAAAGGGATGTCGCGCGAGGGACTGAGCACGAGCTTGGGCAGTGACTTGGTCATGGGGTTTCTCCATGACGGGCCGCCGGAGAGACTTTCTCTCAGGCCTCGACCCGTCACGAAGCGAAGCGCCGCCCTCTCACTCTGGAGAAGGCAGCGCCACGCGAGGAGAGACAGGGAGGACTGACCGGACTCAGTGAACCCGGTCGAGCAGCTTCTTCGCCTTGCCCTCCATATCGAGCCGGGCATCCTGGTGGGCCTTGCCGCGAGCCAGCGCGGTGATCCCCTGCACGAAATCGAAGATCGATTCCGGCGGACGGCCTTCCTCGGCCAGCACCGTCTCGATGATCTTGCCGGTCTCCGCCTTCGAAAAGCCGCGATGCCGCAGGAAATCGCAGCGCTCTTCGTCGGTTCGGGCCACGATACGCTCGCGTGCCGTCTTGATGCCGTTGATGAACGGCTGCGGCGACGAATTGGCGAAGTTCAGCAAGGCCGGTGCCGCCTCGTGCGCAAAGCGGTTGGCAGCGTATTTGCTATGTCGGATCGAGATTTCCTCGAAGTCCTCGACGCCCCACAGGTTCCGGTTCTGGCAAACTGCGCGCAGATAGAAGCTCGCCATGCCGAGCGTCTTCGCGCCTACTTCCGAGTTCCAGCAGTAGAAGCCCCGGAAGTAGAGATCGGGCGATCCGTCCGGGAGTCGCCCTGCCTCGATCGGGTTGAGATCATCGACCAGGAACAGGAACACGTCGCGGTCGGAGGCATAGAGCGTGGTCGTGTCCTTCGAGATGTCGACCATCGGGTTGTAAACCCCGGTCGACCAGTCGAGCACGCCAGGCACTTTCCAGCGCGTGTCACCCGTGCCGTTGCCGGCGATCTTCTGCACGGCTTCGACCAGTTCGTGGTCGTAGATCCGCCCATAATCGGGGCCGGTCACTGCGCGGAGTTCTAGCCTGCCATTGTCGGTTTCGAGGGTCTTGATCTGCTCGGCCCGGTTCGAGGTCAGACCGTACTGCAGATTGATAGCGGCAAGTGGCGCGGGAAGCTGGCGCAGATAGGCAGCAGGTGCGCCGACCTGACTTGCGAGTTGGCCGAAGCTCCAATGGGTGGGCGCGACCGGTGCATCAGCGCCAGGCAGCATGAGCGCCAGGCGCTCCGGATCGTTGCGACTCGCCTCGACGTGGATCAGCGCGGTCTCGACGACGCGGGTCCGGCTGCGCTCGGAACGCCCGCGCACGGAGCTGGCCAGCTCGTTCAGCGAAAGGAACCGTTCGTCGTCGGGCCGCGAGAACCACTCCGACGAAACCCGACCCACGCGGGAGCCGCGCGAAACATCGACCTTGTAGCCGCCGCTCACATTGCGCCGCGCATCGAGAACCTGCATGTTCATGGGACAATCTCCATGACGGCCGGCCGGGAGCCTCTCTCTCGACCCTCATCCCGTCACGGCGAAGCCCGTCACCCTCTTACTCTGA
The DNA here is from genome assembly GCA_035497315.1 of Sphingomonadaceae bacterium. GTDB lineage: Bacteria > Pseudomonadota > Alphaproteobacteria > Sphingomonadales > Sphingomonadaceae > Andeanibacterium. The sequence continues at coordinate 12,403 of DATJDU010000092.1, read as the reverse complement.
CCTTCGCCTGTTAATCGAAGATGTGGCGCGAGCGACCAGCGAGGTCGCACAAACAGGAAATCGCACCCTGAAGGGAGGCGTGCTTGGACACTTGCTCGTGCAGGCGGAAAGCCGGGGCCTGTCGGTTTTCCAAGCCTGCGCATGAAGCCATGTCCGCCGGTTCAGAGTGCGTGCGGGGCCATAGTCTTGAATCACCGCGCCCTCAGGAGCAGGGCCCCAGGGCCTGCGGGACAGAGCGCGTCACCAGCCTCGCTCCGAATCTAGGGGCGTTGCGGGGTGTCCCCGCTCGAAGGGGTAGGCCGAGATGCTCAGCAACTCGGTCTCAGGGGAAAACTTTCCCCAAAAAATATTGGCTGTCGTTCGGTGGTATACCGGTGGGATACTGAGCCAGTGCCAGCGAAAATGGCGACCGGAAGGCCGTCATAAATCTTTGATTTATGCTGGAAAACTGGAGCGGGCGAAGGGATTCGAACCCTCGACCCCAACCTTGGCAAGGTTGTGCTCTACCCCTGAGCTACGCCCGCTCACTGGCGTTTACCGGACTGTGTGTACCGGTGGGGAGGCGCGCGGTTAGCATCGGGTCCCGCACCCTGCAAGGGGAAAATCGCGTGAGGCGAAGGGAATTTCGCATCCCTGTGCCATTCGCCGTTACCCCTTCACAAATCCGCCTGAAGGTCCACATTAGGGCCTGACGAAAAAACATTTGCGGGAGCATACTTTTGGCAAGCCTGGGCCTCAATCTCGAAGAGCAGAAAGCGGTCGACCGATTCCGCAACGATGTGGTCGAACCGTCGATGACGAAGCTCGTCATCCTCGACTTCTGGGCGGAATGGTGCGGGCCATGCAAGGCGCTTGCGCCCATGCTGGAAAAGGTCGCCACCGAATATGCCGACAAGGGCGTGGTGCTGGCCAAGCTCAATGTGGATGAAGAAGGCTTCATCGCATCGCAGTTCCGTGTGCAGTCGATCCCCACTGTCTATGCCCTGTTTCGCGGCCAGCCGGTGGCAGACCTCACCAATGCACGCAGCGAAAGCCAGCTGCGCCAGATGCTGGACCAGTTGCTGGAAAAGCTGCCGGTCGATGCCGGGGCCGGCGATCCGGCCGCGCAGGAAGTGGCGCAGATCGTCGCCATGGGCGAGGAAGCACTGGCTGGCGGCGATGCCGAACGGGCGCTGGGCATTTTCGCCCAGCTTTCCGAAATGGCGCCCGATAATGCGCAGGTGCAGGCCGGGCTGATCCGCGCGCTGATGGACCTTGGCGAAACCGATGGTGCGCGCGCCGCATTCGATGCCTTGCCGGAAGAACTGAAGGCCGATCCCGCGCTGGCCCAGGCGGGCAAGCTGCTGGAACTCACCGCCGCCGCCCCGCAGGACGATGGCGAGCTGGCCGCACTGCGCAGCGCGGCCGAAGCGAACCCCGCCGATATGGATGCCGGCTTTGCCTATGCGCAGGCCGCCTTTGCCGCCGGACGGCGCGACGAGGCAGCCGAGGCCCTGCTGGGCATGATTCGCGCCGAGCCAGAATGGAGCGAAGGCGCGGCCAAGGCCAAGCTGCTGCAGATCTTCGAAGCCGTAGGGCTGGAAGATCCCTGGGTGGCCGCCACCCGCCGCAAGCTTTCCCTGCTGCTGTTCGGCTGACGACCGGCACAATGGCAGCAACCCGCCTCTCGATCTTCCCCATTTCGGGTGCGATCCTGTTTCCCGGGCTGCAATTGCCGCTGCACATCTTCGAGCCGCGTTACCGCGCGCTGGTAAGCGATGCGCTGGCGCGCGACCGGCGGATCGGCATGATCCAGCCGCAGGCAGCCTCGGAAGGGGCGCCTTTGTTCGCGATCGGCTGCGTCGGCAAGATCGGCGAGGTCGAGGCGCTGGACGATGGCCGCTTCAACATCGTGCTGGAAGGGGAGGCCCGGTTCCGCCTGCTGCGCGAACTGGACGTGAAAACACCCTTCCGCCAGATCGAAGCCGAGCTGCTGGAAGAAGCCGACGAAGTGCTGAGCCATGTCGAACGCGCCAGTTTCGAGCATGAGGCCCGCGATTTCGCCGACCGGCAAGGCTATGCGGTCGACTGGGATTCGGTCGCCCGGCTGGACGATACGGCCCTGATCAACGGCGTGAGCCAGATTGCCCCGTTCGATGCAGCGGCCAGACAAGCCCTGCTGGAAGCCCCGGACATACGCGTGCGCTGCGAATTGCTGGTACAGCTGATGCAATTCTTCGGCCGGCACGACGGGCTGGATGACCGGATGACGCTGCAATAGGTCCTCAGGATCCTCCCCGCTCCGGTGAGGATCGCTACACTCAGATCCCGAACGAACCTCTCAACCCGTCGATCACATATTGCGCGGCCAGCGCCGCCAGCAATACGCCCAGCAGGCGGGTGATAGCGGCTTCCACACTTGCCCCCACCAGCCGGATCAGTGGCGCTGCCAACAGCAGGGCGAGGAGCGAAAGCACCATCACCGCGCCCAGCGCGCCGAGCACCACCAGCGTCTGCTCCACCCCGCGTGCTTCGCCCACCACCAGCATCACCGTGGCGATGGCGCCCGGCCCTGCGAGCATCGGCATGGCCATGGGAAAGACGGAGACATCGTCGATCTCGGGCGTCTGGGAATTATGAGCGCGGATCTTCTCCGCCCGTTCCTCGCGCCGCTGAGTGCGTTTTTCGAACACCATGTCGATGGCAATGAAGAACAGCATGATCCCGCCCGCGATGCGGAAGGAATCAAGTTCGATATGGAGCGCGGCGAGCAGCTGTTTGCCGAACAGGGCGAAACCCAGCAGGAACAGCGTGGCGACCAGCACCGCCTTCAGCGCCATGCTGCGCTGCTGGCGCGGCGGAGCCTCGGCCGAGAGCCCGGCATAGATCGGGGCGCAACCGGGCGGATCGATCACCACGAACAGGGTGACGAAAACCGAGATGAAGAGTTCGATCATCTATTTGGCACTAGCATCGATCGGAACGGGAGGAACCGGTGCTCCATCCGCCTTCTTCCTGAGAGAAACGCTGAGTTCGCCCTTCCCGAAGGGATCCAGCATGACTCCGGCCACGAGGGATCCGTCGCCTGAATTCTTCTCCCAGATATAGCTGGCAAAGCGGCGAGGCCCGTCATGGACGGTTACCACGACAGACGGGTCTGCCACCGGCGGCGGCTGGCAATCGGCAACCTCAGCCTGCACCAGATCCGGCTCCTCAAGCGGCTTGTCGAGCTTTTCGCCCACATCCAGCACCCATTTATAGGCCCCGCCCGGCTGGCGTTCCCATATGGTCGTGAAAGTGCCGACATTGCCGTCTGCATCCTTCCAGCCACCTCGAGTTACCGCCAGCGAACCGTCGCAGCTCGACCAGACCTGATGCGGTTCCCACCGCAGCGCCTTGGTCGGGTTTGCCCGCCCCTTCAGCCAGTCCTGCGCTTTCACCGGGCCGGGCTGGAACATTACCGCATCCTTGGCGGCATATTCGGCAAACGCGGTCCACTGCCCCTTTTCCCGCGCGGCGCGGGCAAAGCCCAGTTCGGTCGCCACCACTTGCCCCGGATTGGCCGATGGGCGCAAATATGGCCCTCGCCCGCCACGCCCGCCCCCCGGACCGCCTGCGGTGGAGCAGGCCGCCAGGGCAAACACCAACCCGCAAATCACCCAAGCCCGTTTGTCCTGAGCCCGTCGAAAGACAGCTTTATTCTTCAAGTGCAGTTCTCCCAAATGAAGAACGGCCCTTCGACAAGCTCAGGGCGAACGGGTGTGAGGCTTACAGTGCGTCTTCGTCCAGCGCGATGTTCTCGCGGCGATAGGCCGAGACGAGCGCGTTGCGCAGCAGCACGGCAATGGTCATCGGGCCGACGCCGCCGGGCACGGGCGTGATGGCCCCTGCCACTTCGCGGGCGGAATCGAAATCGACATCGCCCACCAGCTTCGTCTTGCCGTCTTCACCGTCGACGCGGTTGATGCCCACGTCGATCACGGTGGCGCCGGGCTTGATCCAGTCGCCCTTCACCATTTCCGGGCGGCCCACGGCGGCCACCACGATATCGGCACGCTTCACCACTTCGGGCAGGTTCGCGGTGCGGCTGTGAGCGATAGTGACAGTGGCGTTGGCATCGGTGAGGAGCTGCGCCATCGGCTTGCCGACGATGTTCGAACGGCCGATCACCACGGCATCCTTGCCGGACAGATCGCCCAGCCGGTCCTTCAGCAGCATCAGGCAGCCCAGCGGCGTGCAGGGTACAAAGCCCTTCTGGCCGACCGAGAGACGGCCCGCATTGATGATGTGGAAGCCATCGACATCCTTGTCGGGATCGATGGTGGAAATCACGGCCTGCTCGTCCAGCCCCTTGGGCAGGGGAAGCTGCACCAGAATGCCGTCCACGGCAGGATCGGCGTTCAATTCCTTCACCTTGGCGATCAGCGCCTCTTCGGTGGAATCGGCAGGCATCTTGTATTCGAAGCTGTTCATGCCCGCACCGACGGTGGCCTTGCCCTTGGACCGGACATAGACCTGGCTGGCCGGATCTTCGCCCACCAGTACCACTGCCAGGCCCGCCTTGCGGCCTGCCTTGGCTTCGAATTCGCCGGCGAATTTGGCGATCTTCTGACGCAGCCCTTCTGCGAAGGCCTTACCGTCGATCAATGCGGCACTCATGCTTAACTCCCGAGATTGGACAGAACGATTGCGAAGATGCGCAGAAGGATCAGCAGCACCATCGGCGAAAAGTCGATCATGCCTGTATCGGGCATGATCCGGCGGATCGGATTGAGCATCGGATCCAGAATGGCATTCACCGCCCGCCACAGCGAAGCGACGAGGTTGTTGTGCATGTTCACCACGTTGAACGAGATGAGCAGGCTCAGCACGAACTGCACGATCACAATGACCGTGACGATCGACATCAGGTAAAGCACGATTTCCAGCAGCGTCTGGGCTACCATCCAGAATTCCTCCAGGCAGTCACGCGAGCGGCCTGATTAGCCGAGCGCCACCAAGTGTATCAACCGCATAATACGCGGCACGGCTGAACCGGGCCTGTTACTGCGTCCATTCGAGCTTTTCGATATGCCAGGCAAGCTGCCAGTCTTCCGCGCCGGGCACATCGTTCACCCGTTTCATGGTGAGCGTGCCCTGCCGGGTCAGCCTGCCGCCATCGGCAACCAGAGTGACGGGCAGTTCGTAATAGAGCGAGCCTGCGGCCCCTTCCACTTCGCCATGGCCGAAAGCGAAGATCGGGCCGGGCGCATCGCCCATCAGCGCCTTGAGCTTCGCCCCGTCCATCGAGCCCTTGCGCCAGGCAAGCGCGGCATCGTCCCACTTGCCTGCAGTGAGCTGTTCGGAGAACCATGCCAGCACCCGGTCGGGATTCTCGCGTTCGTTAAGCACGGATGGCGTTGCCGGATTTGCCGGAGCGGCAGGCACTGCCGAAGCCTCGGCAGGCACAGCCTCGCCCGCATGGCCGGACGGCGTTTCATCTGCCTGCTGGCAGGCGGCCAGCGTCAGCAGCAAGCCGAGAGCCAGCCCTGCCCGCATCAATTCGCCCGGATCAGCGTGCCCGCGCCGCGCGAGGTGAAGAATTCCAGCAACATGGCATGGGGCACCCGCCCATCCAGCACCACCGCCGCCTCGCAGCCGGCCTCCACCGCATGGATGCAGGTGTCGAGCTTGGGGATCATTCCACCCAGAATCGTGCCGTCGGCCTTCAGCTTTTCGATATCCGCCGGGGTAAGATCGGTCAGCAGGTTCTTCTGCTTGTCGAGCACGCCGGGCACGTCGGTCAGCAGGAACAGACGTGCCGCGCCCAGTGCCGCCGCGATGGCGCCCGCCATCGTATCGGCGTTGATATTATAGGTATGCCCATCCTCGCCCGCGCCGATGGGGGCGATCACCGGGATGATCCCGGCCTTGCTGACGGTTTCCAGCAGGGAGGTGTCCACCTTGCTCGGTTCCCCCACGAAACCCAGATCCACCGCCTGTTCGATATTGCTTCCAGGGTCCTTGGTGGTGCGAGTGACCTTGGTGGCCGTCACCAGCCCGCCATCCTTGCCGGAAATGCCGATCGCCTTGCCGCCGGCATTGGCGATCCAGGTGACCAGTTCCTTGTTGATCGCGCCGGACAGAACCATCTCGGCGATTTCCGCCGTGGCCTTGTCGGTCACGCGCAACCCGTCGACAAAGGTGCTTTCGACGCCCAGCTTCTTCAGCATCGCGCCGATCTGCGGGCCGCCGCCATGCACCACCACCGGGTTGATGCCCACGGCCTTTAACAGCACGATATCCTCGGCAAAATCGCGCGCGGCTTCGGGATCGCCCATGGCGTGGCCGCCATATTTCACCACGAAAGTGCGCCCGGCATAGCGCTGGAAGAAGGGCAGCGCCTCAATCAGCGTTTCCGCCTTGGCGAGCATCGTCTTGTCTTCGCTGACGCTCATCGCGCGTGCCTCCACAACCTTGCCTCTCTTAGGTTGGCGGGGCCTTAGCGCCTCGGTGCCCCAGAGGGAAGTGCGCTGCGCCCATTGTCAGACGCGCGGCGCGCGACAGTCTTCTGCTTTGCCGCCTCGCCTCATTGCTGCTGCTGTTGCTGGCCGGTCTTCTTCGCTGCCCAGGGATTGACGTGTTCGGGCTGCGCCTGCTGCGCGGCCGGATCGGGCGTATCCTCGGGCGAGGGGATCGAGCAATAGGCGGTCAGCATCACGGCGGCAGCCCACCACAGCGCCTTCCAGCGGCTGGTGAAGACAGTCGTGATCCTGGGCCCGAACATGCCCTCCCGCCTAGCATGGAGACGGTTAACGAACCCTCCCCATGCCTGCGGGGCGAAACGGCCCTATTGCGCCGACGGGCTGGCCGAAGGCGGCACGTTGGTCATCGGAGTATCGGGCACGTTCACGGGCACTTCGCCCGGAGTCGGCTCGGTAACGATCAGCTCGCCCCCGCTCACATCGGTGACATCGGCCTTGAGTTCGGTCCGTCCTTCATCCTCTTTCCCGAAGGGGCCAAGATACCAGACGGCGGCAATGACGACCACCAGAGCGGCGATCAGCAACAACAGGCGATTGGACGATTTGGACGCAGGCTCGGTCATAAAAGTCTCCGTTGGATTGCTCGGCCGGCAGGATAGCCCACCGCCCGCGCTTGCGCCACCGTACAAAGGCGGGAAATTCCCCTGGCCGCGCCTGCTCGCGCCCGGCTCAGGTCTCCTGCCCGGCCTCGTGGGCCAGCATTTCGCGCAGGACATTCGCCCGCGCCTTCTCCTCGGTCCAGTCGCGTTCGGGATGGGCCTCGATCCGTTCGAGCAGGCTGCGCAGTTCCTTGCGCCGGTCTTCCATGGTGACGGGTTGCATAATGCTCTCCTTCCTTGCCGTGGTTTCTCTCAAGGCAACGGGCCAGATCGCCAAAGGGTTCCTCCACCTGTCCGGTGACAGTTTCGGCCCATTGAAGCTGAACGGGTGTTACACCTGTTACACAATCCTTCTGGGGCGAAATTCCAGCCCCGGCTGCCCCGCCCCGCCCGGCCGGAGCCGCTGCCCGGCGAAGAAAAACCCGCTGCTTCATCCGGCGGACAATGCCCCGGAAAGGGGCCTGTAGGACAGCACTTTTCTGCATGCCGGGCTGTCTTTCGCCTGCCTTGCAAATAGGTTAGGCTCCGCCCGGCAAACAGGAGGCACGCGATGGGCGATTCACCGAACCAAACCCCTGCAACCAGCGGTTTCGACCTCAATCAGCCGACGATCGTCAGCCTGCTCTATCTCGCCTCCTTCATCACCGGCGTCACCGCGCTGATCGGCGTGGTGCTGGCCTATGTCTGGAAGGGCGAGCCCAAGGCCGCGTGGGAGGTTTCGCATTACGAATATCTCATCCGCACCTTCTGGATCGGGCTGATCGGCGGACTGGTGGGTTTCGTGCTGCTCTTCGTGCTGATCGGCCTGATCGTGCTGCCCGCAGTGGCCGTGCTGGTGGTGATACGCAGCGTGATGAGCCTGGTGAACGCGCAGAAGCAGGCGCCCATGCCCAATCCGGGGACCTGGCTGGTCTGAGGCCGGGCTGGTCTGAAACCGGGTTGGTCTGAACAGGGGGCCGGCGTGGGCTAGGGCTTGCTATCGGTGCCGCGCATCTGCTCCAGCGTAGTATCGACGGCCTGCCCCTCCCCGCTTTCATTCTCGTCGCCGAAGCCGAGCCGCCGCATCTCGCGCCGCATCAGCGCGTTCCATGTCTCGTTCGGACCAGCCAGCTGGCGCGCCACATCGGCGGCCATCAGCTGCGCCACAGGATCGGCAGCCATACCCGCCCATTCCTGCCGCGCCTGCTCCAGCCGGGCCTTGCGCTCCGCCTCCGGCAGGGCAGATGCTTCGGCATAGAGCGCGCTCAGCTTCACCCACGGCGCGTCCGGCCCCGGCACATCCTCCGCCCAGCGGCTGAAAGCCGACACCAATGGCTCCCACGCGCCATCCTCGCCCTGCTGCAGGAAGAACAGCGCAGTGGTTCCCAGCGGGAACATGTAGCGGATACAGCCGCCAATATAGCTGAGCGGATGGGCCTGTGCGAAATCATAGGGATTGCTCAGCGCCAGAAAGCGCGGTTCGGACAGGGTGACGCCCTGCAAAGTCAGCGGCCCGGCCGGAAGCTCGCCCTTGATCGCCACCAGCGGATCGATGGTAATGGCGAAATCCTCCGGCCCTTGCGCGGCGCCTTCGGTTCCGCCGGTCACCTTGGCCAGCAGGATCAGATCGGCCTTGCCCGCCAGTTCCAGATTGGTCGGCACCCGGTAATCGTCCTGCACCGAACAGGCGAGCGCCGGAACAGACGCCAGCGCGAGAACCATGCCCGCAGCAATCCCGACAATCCTGCGCATCACCTTATCCTTTGATCGGGAAGCGCACTGGCGCCTGCCGCCGCTCTCACTCCGCCGCCTGCACCCCGCCAGAGGCATCGCCGAACATATCCGGCTCGCCTTCCTCGACCGCCAGATCGTTCGCGCCGGTCTTGGCCTTGCGGCGCTGGTCGAAGCTGGACCAGACCTCGTTCCAATTGCCCTTGGTGGCGCCCTTCGAATATTCCGTCGCGCGGGTTTCGAAGAAATTGGCATGTTCCACGCCGTTGAGCAGCGGGGCGAGCCAGGGCAGGGGGTGGTCCTCGATCATGTAGATCGGCTTGAAGCCCAGCTGGCCCAGGCGCCAGTCGGCGATGTAGCGGATGTAGCGCTTGATCTCGTTCGCGGTCATGCCCGGAACCGGGCCCTGTTCGAAAGCGAGATCGATGAAGGCGTCTTCCAGGCGCACCGTCTTCTGGCAGCAATCGAGAATGTCTTCCTTCACCGCCTTGGTCAGGCAGCCGCGTTCCGCGCAGAAGGCGTGGAACAGCTGGGTGATGCCTTCGCAATGCAGCGATTCGTCGCGGATCGACCAGGTGACGATCTGGCCCATGCCCTTCATCTTGTTGAAGCGCGGGAAGTTCATCAGCATGGCGAAGCTGGCGAACAGCTGCAGCCCTTCGGTGAAGCCGCCGAACATGGCCAGCGTGCGGGCGATATCCTCGTCCGTATCGACGCCGAATTCCTGCAGATAATCGTGCTTGGCCTTCATCTCCTCATATTCGAGGAACATGCCATATTCGCTTTCGGGCATGCCGATCGTGTCGAGCAGGTGGGAATAGGCCGCGATATGCACCGTCTCCATATTGGAGAAGGCGGTGAGCATCATCTTGATCTCGGTCGGCTTGAACACGCGGCCGTATTTTTCGTGGTAGCAATCCTGCACTTCCACGTCGGCCTGAGTGAAGAAGCGGAAGATCTGCGTGAGCAGGTTCCGCTCGTGATCCGAGAGCTTCTGCGCCCAGTCGCGGCAGTCTTCGCCCAGGGGCACTTCCTCGGGCAGCCAGTGCACCTGCTGCTGACGCTTCCAGAACTCGTAAGCCCAGGGGTATTCAAAGGGCTTGTAGGTCTTGCGGGCTTCGAGCAGCGACATGTTGTGTCTCCGTGGGCGTTCTATGCGAACAGCCAACATAGGGAATCATGCCTTGGATTCGAAGGCAAGGGGGAATGATTCGGCGGGGATAAAGCGATTTATCTTCGCTCAGAAAACGACCCACACAAGCATCGCCAGCGCAAAGACGATAATAGCCACTGCAGAGAGTGCGCCCAGCACCGCCTCCTGCGGGATTGTCACATCCGGCACCAACGGTTCCTGCAGTTCTGGCGGGTCGTTGAACCTGCGCCAGGCCCATACGAGCAGCCAACCGACGAAAATCAGCCCGCCGCCCGCCATGTACCAGAAATGCAAACCCGCTTCGTCGAGCAGGTACGGCCCACCCACAGCGACTGCGCCAACCAGCATGGACCACACAAGCCGATCCAGTTCGATCTCCGCAGGCGCCTCTTCCTCCTGGCCGTAGCGATATTCGGCCATTTCCTCGCGCAGCATGAAGCTGTCACGCCTGAGCCGGCGGCGCAGCCTGAATCTGGTGAAGAGATAACGCAGGCGCGGGAATGTCAGGGCGAAGAAACCAAGGAGTGCGCCACCCCCGAACATGGCGATGACGGGCAGGGTGAGGGATGCGGCAAGGTCCGCTATCCCCGGCAAGGGCCCGAGCGAGCCGATCGCGCCTTCCACCATGTCAGCCCCCTTCTTGCGAAGAGGGCTAACATCGTTCGGCAATTCGGCAAGCTACGGAATATTACTTCCAGAACATCCCGCCCTTCAGCCCCCGGCTTGCCCGGTTGCGCCACATCTGGATGTAGAGCCACAGGCCCGAGACGGCGAAGAACAGCAGCGCGAAGCCCGAGAGGACCGAGATCGCGGTGCCGATGGCCCCGAAGCTCTCGCCCGAATGGAGGTGGTGCATCAGGCCGACAAGGCTGCGCATTCCCGATGGTTCGACCGGGGGCACACAGCGCCAGCCTTCGGGGCAGGCGAAGCCTTCCGGTATGGCGGGCATGGCCGGCGGGCCTTCCGCGCCGCTGGGCCACAGGACGAAAAGCTGGCTGAGGATGCCGGTGGCGGCGATCCAGACCATGAAGATTCCGAAGAAGATCGAAATCCAGCGATGCCATTTACGCATGGGACTATGCCTTTGGTTACGTTTCGTTTTTCAAGGGAAACGCGGGCCTAGCCCACTCCGCATTCCATTTTTCTAATATAGCCGCCCCGCACCCTGTAACCAAGCCGCGAAATGTCGCGGTTGGTAACGGACAGGCGCAGGCAGAGCCGCTCAGTCGCGCCTGCGCCGCTTCGATCCGAAGAAGGACCCGCCGCCCAGCATGGTGATGCCCAGGAAGAAGCCGAAATCATACCAGCCGCCCGTATTGGGCACGGCATAGACGGCGATATCCGGGTTGAAGAGCGAGCCGATCCAGGCCCAGGGAAAGATGAAACCGTGCCACATCCCCCACCAGAAGCTGGGAACATCGGCCCCATGGCTGACCGCTTCGGGCACCTGCCGCGCGCAGGCGGCGAGGAAGAGGAACGCCACTATGGGCAGCACGGTGCGCAGTTTCAGATTCATCAGCCTGTCTCCTCAGCCCATTTCATCGAGCGGCCCGACCAACGCCAACACGAAACCATCCCACCCTTTTTCACCCACCGTCTGGATCGCCGTGGCTTCCAGCCGGGGCTCCGCAGCCATCATGTTCAGGAAGGCGCGGACGCCCTGAACGCGCAGATCGGCACTCTCGCCGTCGGCCACCGCTCCGCCCCGCACCACATTGTCGCCAACGATGATCGTGCCCACGCGGGAAAGCGCCAGCGCCCATTGCAGGTAATGCGGATTGTTCTGCTTGTCGGCATCGATGAAAATGAAGTCGAACGGGCCGGACAGAAGCGGCAAAGTGTCGAGCGCCTGCCCCACCACTACCGAAACGCGATGTTCGAGACCGGCCCGCCCAATGTTCGCCTGTGCGACACCAGCGGCTGTCTCGTCCGCCTCAAGAGTGATCACTTCGCCGCCCTCTGGCAGCGCCCGCGCCAGCAGGATCGTGCTGTATCCGCCCAACGTGCCGATCTCCAGCACCCGCCGGGCGCCGCTGATCCGCAGCAGCAAGGCGAGCAGCGCTCCTTGCAGCGGCGATACTTCATGCGATGGCAGGCCAGCGGCGGCACTTGCGCCCAGCGCCTGTTCGAGCACAGGATCGCCGGGCGTTAGCAGCCCGGCGAAATAGCGATCGACCGCGATCCAGTCAGCGATGGAGCCGGAGGGATAGTCGGGAATTCGTCCGCCCACGGCTATCGCATCCTCACCTGTCTTACTGACAGGCGAGGCATTCCTCGTAATCGGTCGGCCCGGCGCTGAGTTCGATCTTGGGCGCATCGGCGGTGTTGTCTGCCTCCACTCCGCCGGCGAAGCCCGCGCGCTGCACGCTCTTGGAGCGCAGGTAATAGAGCGATTTGATGCCCTTTTCCCACGCCTGATAGTGCAGCATCAGCAGATC
>DATJDU010000091.1:0-83036 GCA_035497315.1 Sphingomonadaceae bacterium | reverse complement strand
CGAAAGGCAGATCGCGCGCACGGGCGCCGGTGGCGACGATGATGTGCTTGGCGGTGAGGGTTTCGGTGCCCTTCTCGCCCGCGACTTCCAGCGTGTTCGGGCCCTTCAAGGTCCCCGTGCCCATGTGGACGGCGATCTTGTTCTTCTTCATCAGATGCGTGACGCCCTGATTGAGCTGCTTGGCCACCCCGCGAGACCGCTTCACCACGGCCTCAAGATCGGCGGTGATTTCCTGCGCCGCCAGCCCGTAATCCTTGGCGTGCTGCATGTAGTGATAGATCTCGGCCGAACGCAGCAGGGCCTTGGTGGGGATGCAGCCCCAGTTGAGGCAAATGCCGCCCAGCAATTCGCGTTCGACGATGGCAGTCTTCAGACCGAGCTGCGCGGCACGGATTGCCGCGACATAGCCGCCGGGGCCCGAACCGAGAACGATGACGTCGTAAGCTTCACTCATTTCACGCTCCATGAAGCCCCTCTCCCCTTGCGGGAGTGGGGTTGGGGAGAGGGGGTTCGAGCGCGGCGAGAATGGCCGTCGCGACCCCTTCGGGATTGGTCAGAATGTCGTTGTTCCAGAGGCGCAGGAGGCGAAAGCCCTGCCCGGCCAGATAGTCGTCACGCACGCGATCCGCTGTGCTTTCCACATGTTGCGAGCCATCGGCCTCGACGATCAGGCGCGCTTCGAAGCAGATGAAATCAGCAATGTAGCGTCCGATCTGCTGCTGGCGCCTGAACTTCCAGCCCTGCAGACGCTTCGCCCTCAACAGCAGCCACAATTTGCGTTCGGCATCGGTCGGCTCGCGGCGCATACGTTTGGCGAGCGGTAGAAGGCTCCCCCCTCTCCTTCCCACCGCTTCGCGGCGGGCCCCTTCCTCTCCCGCAAGGGGAGAGGAGTTATGGGACGTCTCGCTCAGAAGCCCCTCTCCCCTCGCGGGAGTGGGGTTCGGGAGAGAGGGCATCGCGCCACGGCCCGCCATCACCGATCCACCGGCCGGGGATGGCCCGTGTCGTCGATGGCGACGAAGGTGAACTTCGCCTCCGTAACCTTCGCCGCCTGTTCCACATGGCGCGGGCGGCGCCAGGCTTCCACGGCGATGACCATGCTGGTGCGGCCGACCTTCTCGATCGTGCCATAGACGGAGACTTCGTCCCCCACCTTCACCGGTTCGTGGAACTGCATCCCGTCGATGGCGACAGTGACTGCCCTGCCCTTTGCGCGGCGCGCGGCGATCAGGCCGGCGCCATTGTCCATGATGCTGACCAGCCAGCCGCCGAAGATATCGCCATAGGCATTGGCATCGGCGGGCATGGCCGTGACCCGGATGGCAGGATCGCGCTTCTCAGCCACTCAACGCCTCACCGAAGTTGACGCAGAACGATGTGCGAAACACGCAAATTCTTCCATTTTTTCATCGGTTTTCCAATCACTTACTTGAAAAGCCGTGTGACTTTTCAAAATCGGGCCAGTGGCCCGATCCGAAGGGGAAAACTGCGAATCCATGGCGAGAACCATATCCTCCCGCTGCGATTGTAGGAAAGCCTTAGGCCACCAGCCCCAGCGGCTTTTCGATCAGTTCCTTGAACACCTGCATCAGCTGCGCGCCGTCCGCACCGTCGATGGCGCGGTGGTCGAAGCTGCCGGTGGCGCTCATCACCGTGGCCACACCCAGTGCGCCGTCCACGATATAGGGGCGCTTCTCGCCGGAACCGATGGCCATGATCATTGCCTGCGGCGGGTTGATCACCGCTTCGAACTGCTTGATGCCGAACATGCCCATGTTGGACAGGCTGGCCGTGCCGCCCTGATATTCGCTGGGCGCCAGCTTGCCCTCGCGGGCGCGGGTGGCCAGATCCTTCATCTGGGTGGAAATCTGCGAGACCGACCTGGTGCCGGCATCGGTGATGATCGGAGTGATCAGCCCGCCCGGGATCGAGACGGCCACCGAAATATCGGCGCGCTTGAACCTGATCAGATCGTCGCCCGCGAACTGCACATTGCACACCGGCACGCGCAGCAGGGCCTTGGCCAGCGCCTTGATCAGCAGATCGTTGACCGAGAGCTTCACGCCCTCGCCCTCCAGCGCCGCGTTCAGTTCCCCGCGCAGCTTGAGCAGGGCGTCGAGCTGGATGTCCACCGTAAGGTAGATATGCGGAATCTGCTGCTTCGATTCGGTCAGGCGGCGCGCAATGGTCTTGCGCATGCCGGAGAGCTTTTCGACTTCGTGCGGAATGCCGAAGTCCTGCGCCTGAACCGGTGCGGCGGCGGGAGCGGAAGCAGCAGGGGCCGCAGCGGCAACGCCGGGCTTCGCGCCTTCAACGTCGGCCTTCACGATGCGGCCATGCGGGCCGGTACCCTTCACGGCCTTGAGATCGATACCCTTGTCCGCCGCGATACGCTTGGCGAGCGGAGATGCGATCACGCGTTCCCCCGAAGCTGGGGCCGATGCAGCCACTGGCGCCGGGGCGGCAGCGGCAGGTGCCGGGGCAGGCGCGGGTGCGGCCTCTGCTTTGGGAGCAGGCGCAGCCTCTGCGCCAGCCGGCTTCACACTCGCCACATCCTCGCCCTCTTCGGCCAGGGTGGCGATCACAGTGCCGACCTTCACCCCCTCGGCGCCTTCGGGCACGGAGATGTGGGCAATGATGCCTTCATCCACCGCTTCGAATTCCATCGTTGCCTTGTCGGTCTCGATCTCGGCCATGATGTCGCCGGCCGAAACCTTGTCTCCAACCTTGACCAGCCAACGGGCAAGGGTGCCCTCCTCCATGGTCGGTGACAAAGCGGGCATCTTGATCGCGATGGACATGGCGGAAAGGTTTCGTCCCTCTGGTGAATTGACGCGTGGTTCTCTGGCCAATTTGGCGCGCGGGGGCAAGGGCTCACAGTTGCAAAACAGCAAGCACCTTGCCTGAAAGCGCCTTTAGGCGGATAGAGTTCCCCGGGGAGAGCAGCAAAATGCGCGTCTATCTGGTGATCATGGACGAAACGGAAGAAGCGCGCGTTGCGCTGCGTTTTGCCTCGCGCCGTGCCGCCCGGACGGATGGCGGAGTGCATATACTCGCTCTCGTCCAACCGCAGGATTTCGTGGCTTTCGGCGGCGTTCAGGCCACTATCGAACAGGAAGCGCGCGACCGGGCAGAGATGCTGGCAGCCAGTGCCGCAGGCAGTCTGCTCACCGAAAGCGGCAAGATGCCCACCATCGCCGTGCGCCAGGGCGAAGGGGTAAAAGTAATCCGGGAATATCTGGTCGATCATCCGGAAGTCGCCGCACTGGTGCTGGGCGCCGGGCATGAAGGCAACCCCGGCCCGCTGGTGACCCATTTCAGTCAGGCGGCGGGCGGGTTGCCCTGCCCGGTGTTCATCGTGCCCGGCGGGCTGACGGATGAGGATATCGATCGGCTGAGTTGAGCGAGGGCTTTTTGAGCCGCGCATCCTCCCCAGTCACCCACATCCGTTCATCCTGAGCTTGTCGAAGGATCCGCACCACATTCGCCCCCAAGACCAGACGGAATCGCGCACCCTTCGACAAGCTCAGGGCGAACGGGTGTTGGTAGTGCGTTGCTAAACTCTACCGCTTCTTTCCCTGATGCCGGATATTGCCCGGGCGCCCCCGCTTTCCGGCCATGTGCTTTCCGCCCGAATGCTTGCCCTTTTCCTTCGGCCCCACCTTGGACCCGCGCGGTTCGATCCGTGCGCTGCCGCCTTCCGGCAGCTCGAATTTCAGCGCGCCGGTGAGAGGATTCGCTTCCGCCAGCCTCAGCGGCAGACGGTCGCCCATGGAATAGATCGTCCGCGTCCGCTCGCCCACCAGCGCCTGCGCGGAATCGTCATAATGGTAATAATCGTTGCCCAGGGTGGACACCGGCACCAGCCCGTCCCCGCCAAGGCCCACGATAGTGGCGAAGAAGCCGAATTTCTGGACGCCCGTGATGCGCGTTTCGAACACTTCGCCCACCCTGCTGGATAGCCAGGCGGCGACGTAGCGGTCGATCGTCTCCCGCTCGGCTTCCATGGCGCGGCGTTCGGCGCTGCTGATCGCCTCGCTCACCCGCTCCAGATCGGCGCGGTCGCGCTCCGAAAGGCCGGTTGCAGGCGGAAGCTCCCTGGCCGGTTTGGGCTGTTCCAGCCCGAAGGCATCCACCAGCGCGCGATGCACCAGAAGGTCCGCATAGCGGCGGATCGGCGAGGTGAAATGGGCATAGCTGCCCAGCGCGAGGCCGAAATGGCCGGCATTGCGCGGCCCGTAATAGGCCTGCGTCTGGCTACGCAGCACCGCTTCCATGATCAGCGCCTTCTCGCCTTCATCCGCGACGTCTTTCATCATGCGGTTGAACAGGCCGGGTGTGATGACCTGGCCGAGCGAGAGCTTCTTCTCAAAGGTCTGGAGATAGTCGCGCAGGGCCACCAGCTTCTCGCGGCTCGGCGGCTCGTGAATGCGATAGACCACCGGATGCGCCTTGCTCTCCAAGGCCTTGGCCGCCGCGACATTGGCCGCGATCATGAAATCTTCCACCACGCGGTGGGCATCGAGCCGTTCGCGAATGGCGATTTCGGCGATCCGGCCCTTCTCGTCCAGCACCACGCGGCGCTCGGGCAGGTCCAGCTCCAGCGGATCGCGCTTGTGCCGCGCATCGGCGAGTGCGTGCCAGCAGGCCCACAGGTTCTTGAAGATATCGTCGGCCGAGCCATCGTCGATAGCGGCCTGCGCATCTTCATAGGCGATGTTCTTCGCGATCCGCACGATGGCGCGGGTGAAGCGCCATGCAGTTACCGTGCCGCCCGCATCCACGGTGAGGTGGCAGGCCATCGCGGCCCGGTCCTGTCCTTCCTTGAGCGAGCAGACATCGGCGCTGAGCACTTCGGGCAGCATCGGCACGACCCGGTCGGGGAAATAGACCGAATTGCCGCGCTTCCTCGCCTCACGGTCGAGCTTGCCGCCGGGGCGGACGTAGAAGCTGACATCGGCAATCGCGACGATGGCGTTGAAGCCGCCCTTCCCGTCCGGCTCGGCCCAGATCGCATCGTCATGATCGCGCGCGTCGGCAGGGTCGATGGCGACGATGGGGATATGGCGCAGATCCTCGCGCTTCTCCTCGCTCAGCGGCAGCTTTGCGGAGAGCTTCGCCTCTTCCAGCGTTTCGTCGGTAAAGTGGAAGGGAATGCCATGTTTGGAAATGGCGATCAGGCTGAAGGATTTGGGGGCGAGCGGATCGCCCAGCACCTGCACCACTTTCACGCCTGCGCGCGGCGAGCGGCCGGCCAGTTCGGCCAGCACCAATTGCCCGCCCTGCGCTCCGCCCAGATCGGCAATAGGCGAGGAATGGCGGATGCGCTTGTCCACCGGGGCCAGCCAGCCCTTGCCGGACCCGTCGATCTCCACCACGCCCATCACGCTTTCGTCGGATGAGGCGAGGACCTTGATCGGATAGGCAATCCATCCGGTCTGCGTATCTTCCGTGCGGGCAAGGACACGGTCCCCGACCTTGAGCGCGGCCTGGCGGCCGGGGCCGCGCTTCTTCTCGATCATCCGCAGCCGCGGCGGAAGAGAAGCGTCATCGGGGGCCCAATTGTCGGGGATGGATAGGGCCTCCCCATCGTCGATCTCAACCACGCGCAGCACCGTTACCTTGGGCACGCCGCCCATGCGGTGGAAGGCGGTTTTCTTGCCGTCGATCAGGCCTTCGTCGGCCATGTCGGACAGCAGGCGCTTGAGCGCGATCTTTTCCTGCCCTTTCAGGCCGAAGGCGCGTGCGATCTCGCGCTTTCCTGCAGGCTCGTCGGAAGTTTCGATAAATTCGAGGATCTTCTCGCGCGTGGGCAGGCCGGGAATCTGGGCCTTTATGGCGCGGCGATCTTTTCTGGGGGAAGGCATGTTCGCGATATGGGCGGGAACGCGGGCACTAACAAGGGTGGCAGGCGTGACATCCCCCGGTTTGGCCCGGTTTGACAGCCATGTCGTTCGCCCCCTTGCACAGGCAATCTGTCGAATGCAGCTTGATTGCGGCACTACGCAAAGGCCGCTAGTTGCCTTAGATACTATTCATCAGGGAACTGAACCATGCGCAGCCAGATTGCGGGCATCATGCTCGCCGCAACCGCCCTTTCCGCCACTTCCGCCGCAGCCAAATCCACCGGCACGGCTTCGGTGGTGGACTTCATGGGCCCGCTGCTGGCCACTGCACCCGATGCCGCCGCGATCGACGGCAAATGCGATCTCTATGTAAAGGAAATCGAACGCCGCATCGCAGAGTTGGAGAGCGAGACGGGGCCCGCAACCGTCGCCACCAGCCTGGTGCGCTATGACGAGTTGATCGCCCTGATCGGCGGCGGCAGCGGCGAATTCACGCTCTATCAGGAAGTCATGGCCGACAAGCCGCGGCGCGATGCGGGCGGCGATTGCCAGGTCCGCCTCTCAACCCTGGCCAGCAAGATCAACCTTTCGCGCCCGATCTATGATCGGCTGAAGGCGATCGATGCCTCGCAGGAAGATGCAGCTACGCAATTTTACCTAAAGCAAGCCCTCGCCTCCTTCGAACGGAGTGGCGTGGCGCTGGATGAGGCCGCCCGTGCGGAAATCCAGGCCCTGCAGGAAAAGATCGCCGCTGTCGGCAATGATTTCGACGCCAATATCGCGGCCGGGCAGAAATCCCTCAAGGTCGCCCCTTCGGAACTGGAGGGCCTGCCCGAAGATTTCATCGCCGCGCACAAGCCGGGCGAAGACGGGCTTGTCACCATCACTACCGATACGCCCGATTACAGCCCGGTGATGAGCTACGCCAAGAGCGACAAGCTGCGCCACGACCTGTCGGTGATCTACAACCAGCGCGCCTTCCCGGAGAATGACGCGAAATTGCGCGAATTGCTCCATCTGCGCCAGCAACTCGCCGAAAAGCTCGGCCGCCGCAATTATGCGGAGCTGGTGCTTGAGGACAAGATGGTCAACACGCCCAAAAAGGTGGAAAGGCTGCTGGAGGACATGGCGGAAGCTGCCCTGCCCGCCGCCAAGGGCGATTATGCCAAGAACCTCGCCGTACTGCAGGAATTGCGCCCCGGCGCGACGGACATCAAATTCTGGGAAACGGGCTGGCTCTCGCCCATCGTCCAGCAGCGCTATTACGATTACAACCCGCAGGAAGCGCGCAAATATTTCGCCTATAATGATGTGCGCGACGGAATCCTCAAGCTGACGCAGGATCTGTTCGGCGTGGAAATCCGTCCCTGGAAAACACCCGTGTGGGACAAGGATGTGGAGCCTTACGAGGTCTATGACCAAGGCAGGCTTATCGGGCGCTTCTATCTCGATTCCCACCCTCGCCCAGGCAAATACAGCCATGCCAACATGATCCCGCTGCGCCCCGGCGTGCCGGGCGGCAAGGCGGTGCCTCTGGGGGCACTGGTGATGAACATGGCCAAGGGCGATCACACCACCGGACTGATGGAGCACGGCGATGTGGAGACTTTCCTCCACGAATTCGGCCATCTGCTGCACGGCATCTTCGGCGGCACCCAGCGCTGGTTCGCCCAGTCGGGCGTGGCGACCGAGTGGGACTTCGTGGAGGCCCCGTCGCAGATGCTGGAAAACTGGGTCTATGATTATGATACGCTTCGGACCTTCGCCAAGGACAAGGACGGCAAGCCCATCCCGCGCGAACTGGTCGAGAAAATGAACCGTGCGCGCCTGTTCAACGCGGGCTTCGGCGATATGCGCCAGCTGGGCTATTCCAACATCTCGCTGGAGTTCCACCAGCAGCCGGTGCCTGAAGATCTGGGCGAAGCCGCCCGCTATTATCGCGGCGCCTTCGACCTCATTCCCACGCCCGATTACGTCCAGATGCAGGCCGCCTTCGGCCACCTCAACGGCTACTCGGCAATCTATTACACCTATCGCTGGTCAAAGGTGATCGCCGACGATCTGTTCACCCGCTTCTCCAAGGAAGGCCTGCGCAACACCGCCACGGCGAAGGCCTATCGCGAGAAGGTGCTGGGCATGGGGGGCACGAAACCGGCAGCGGAACTGGTGCGGGACTTCCTGGGCCGCGACGTCAGCCTCGATGCCTATCGCGAGGAAATGGCCAAGGCCGCGCAGTAAGGGAGCAATGCCCGTGCGTCAAAAGCGTACGGGCGCCTCTCCGTAGCGGTTGGGGCCATCGGTGGATTTCATCACACCGAAGGCGACCACGATAATCGGCCCTATCCACCCAGCAAGCGACAACGGATTGGTCCGCTGCTTCGCCACAGCCTCCTGAAATGCAAGCGGATCCGCGGCCGACATGGCGAACAGGGTCTGCATCTCGTCGATCATGCTGATGTTCGCGGCGATACTGGCCAGGCTGCAAATGACTGCAAGGCCACACCACCATCCGGCGTGGCCGGAATCGTGCAAGCGGCGGACGAAGGCGGCGGAGAAAAGTGCCAATATCGCCAATTGCGCGATGGCGGATATCCAGATGGTCGTTGCCATCCAGTTACCGGTCTGAAGCGTGATGGCGCCGAGCATTGCCTCCTCGCTCACACCCGCCTGCGCCTGCATGAAGGCCTGCTGCATCACTGAGATCAGCATGGGGACGGTTGCGACCATGGAGATGGCGAAGTGAAGCACCACCAGGAAGAGCACGTAGTACCAGAACGTCTGGCGCGCATCGCGGCCGGTGAAGCTCGTCAGGTGCGAAAGATTATACTTGATCGAACCCAGCATGCTTCCCTCTCCCTTAATATGCGCGCGCCACCAGAATCCGCTCCACCGCCTTGTCGCCGGTGAAGATACAGGCACCGTCCGCAGCTTCCGCGCCGATGGGTACGTTGCGGATGGTCAGCTTCAGGGTCTTGAGCTGTTCCACCACCTTGTCCAGCGCTTCGCCCGTGGGCTTGGACCATTGGACTTCGACCCAGCCCGGATAGCGGGCATCGTCGGAATAGAAGGCGGCCAGATCGTCGAGCGAGGTCACGCCGCGCGTGATGTTGGCATCGCGGCGGGCCCTGGCTTCTTCGTAAAGCGAAGTCTGGATATCGGCGAGCATGGCAGCGGCACTGGCCGTGAATTCTTCGCGCGGGGTGAAGGCAAAGGCGCTCTTGCCCGCGTCGTTCCAAATCCTGTCGCGACGCAGCACGGCCACCTTGCCTTCGGCCATATCGCGCGGACCGACTTCGACGAGGATCGGCGCACCCTTGCGCACCCAGTCCCAGCGCTTGGCGGCGGCCTTGCCCGGCGTCTTGTCCAGCAGCACGCGAACGGCCTCGCCCAGTGCCTGCTGGCCGGCCAGAGCGGCGCGCAGTTCCTCGCAATAGGCAATCAGCGCCGCATCGCCATCGTCTTCGCGCAGCATCGGCAGGATCACCACCTGATAGGGCGCGATAGCGGGCGGCACGCGCAGGCCGTCGTCATCGCCATGGGTCATGATCACGCCGCCGATCAGGCGAGTGGAAACGCCCCAGCTGGTGGTGTGGCAGAATTGCTGGCTGCCTTCGCGATCCTGATAGCGAATGCCGGCCGCCTCGGCGAAATTGGTACCGAGATAATGGCTGGTGCCGGCTTGCAGTGCCTTGCCATCCTGCATCATGGCCTCGATCGACCAGGTTTCTTCCGCCCCCGGGAAACGCTCATTCTCCGGCTTCTCGCCCGCGATCACCGGCAGGGCGAGTTCGTCTTCCGCACAGGCGCGATACATTTCGAGCGCGCGCTTGGTTTCCTCCATCGCGCTCGCGCGGTTTTCGTGCGCGGTATGGCCTTCCTGCCATAGGAATTCGCTGGTGCGCAGGAACATGCGAGTGCGCATTTCCCAGCGCACGACATTGGCCCATTGGTTGGTCAGCAGTGGCAGGTCGCGCCAGCTCTGCACCCAGCGCGCCATGGCATCGCCGATAATCGTCTCCGATGTCGGGCGAACCACCAGTGGCTCTTCCAGTTTTGCCTCGGGATCGGGGATCAACCCGCCCTTGCCATCGGCAATCAGGCGGTGATGAGTGACGACTGCCATCTCCTTGGCAAAGCCCTCCACATGCTCCGCCTCGCGCTCGAAATTCGAAAGCGGGATGAAGATCGGGAAGTAACAGTTCTGCACCCCTGCGGCCTTGATGCGATTATCCATCAGGCGCTGGATACGTTCCCAGATACCATAGCCCCAGGGCTTGATCACCATGCAGCCGCGCACGCCCGATTCCTCGGCGAGATCGGCTGCGGAAATGACTTCCTGATACCATTGGGCGAAGTCGTCGGTGCGTTTCACCGAAAGGGCATGGCGGATTGCGGACACGTTGGTTGCCTCTGGATTGATGTCGCGCGTGCCATTGCCCCAGCGCGCGAGTTTCGACAAGCGCAGGCTGCGCGGATATTCGGCGGAATCAACCCAGGCCGCGCCCCCTGGTCATATACGGTCGGGCAGGCTGGATCAGCTTCCCAGCGAATCCAGCTTCTTCTGGATTTCAGCCATCTGCTTGCGCAGCAAAGCCAGTTCGTCGTCCGCCTTGGGCTGCGCAGCGGCAGCGGCCTCTTCCTCGGCGACAGCAGCGGCGGCATTGGGCATGAAGGCGGCCGCGGCGGCCTTGAACATGGCCATGTTGGTTTCAGCCATCTTGGCGAAAGTATCGCCACCCATGGATTGCTTGAACACGTCCTGCAGCTTGCGCTGGTTGGCCTGGAAATTTTCCATCGTGGCTTCAAGATAATGCGGCATCAGTGCCTGCATCGAATTGCCGTACATGGAGATGAGCTGGCGCAGGAAGCTGATCGGCAGCATCTGTTCCCCCCCGCTCGCTTCCTCGTCCATAATGATCTGGGTGAGGATCGAATGGGTGATATCATTGCCCGTCTTCGCGTCGAGCACCTGAAATTCCACACCTTCGCGCGTCATCTTGGCAAGATCGTCAAGCGTGATGTAGCTCGAAGAGCTCGTATTATAGAGCCGCCGGTTGGCGTATTTCTTGATAATTACCGGCTGATCGGAGCCACTTCCACCCTTGGCCATCGCATAACTCCCTGCTGCAACCCCTGTTGCACTTAGCACTTGCAGCAAGTGCGGTGCAACATGAATGCAGCCGGTAAGTTTTGTGAAAAAGGTTCAATTCCGTGAGAAGCGCTGGCCCAGAACGGTAAGCAGTTCATATTGGGACAGGCCCGTGGTGGTCGCAGCTTCCGGCAGGCTATAGGGCACGTCCACCCAATCGCCCTCCCTGAGATCCGGTGCCTCGCTCAGGTCGATCACCACCATGTCCATCGATATCTTGCCCAGCAGCGGCAGGCGCGCGGTTCCATGCTTCAACACGCCCTTCCCGCCCCAGCAGCGCAGGAAACCATCGGCATAACCCAGCGAGGCAACGCCAACGCGCATCTCGCGCGGGGCCGTGAAATTAGCATTATAGCCCACCGTATCGCCGGGCCGGATCGTGCGGGTCTGGAGGATCGCGGCCTGGGGATAGGCAACCTGGCGAATTTTGCCCTCCAGCGCCGGGCAGGGAATGCCGCCATACAGCGCCAGACCAGGGCGCGTCAGATCGAAGCCGTAACGCGGCCCCAGCGTAATACCGGCACTGTTGGCCAGGCTACGCCGCCGGTGCGTCACCGTACTTACCGCCTCGGAGAAACGGGCAAGCTGCGTTTCGTTCAGCGGGCTGTCCTCATCCGCAGAGGCGAGGTGGGAGAGCAACACATCGATATCGAGCGCAGTCACCAGCGCATCGCCCAGAGCCGCCATCGGCAGGCCAAGCCGGTTGATCCCGGTATCGACCATCAGATCGCATGGCCCGCCGCCCACATCGATCCACAGCCGGGCCTGATGCAGGCTGTTGATCACCGGCCGCACGCCCGTGGCCCGCGCATAGGCGGCATCCTCGGCCGTCAGCGGCCCATGCAGCACTGAAAGCTGTGCCGCCGGAACATGGGCCAGCACTGCGGCCACTTCGCACCAATGGGCGACAAAGAAGTCCTTGGTCCCCGCATCGCGCAGTACCTGCGCAACATCCGCCGCGCCCAGGCCATAGCCATCGGCCTTTACGGCCGCGCCCGCCCGGGCATTGCCCGACAGACGATCAAGCATATGCCAATTATGGGCAAGCGCATCCCGGTCAAGGAGAAGGCGGAGGGCTCTGGGCGGCTCGGGAGGCAGGTCAGGCAGTTTCATTTTCCTCGAAATCGCGCGGCGGACCGGAAGGGATGCCCCATATCCCCACGATCAGCGCAATGAACACAAAGCCCCACGTGTACCAGAGCCCCGCATAGGCATCGCCGGTCTTGGCGACGATATAGCCTGCGATCACCGGTAGGAAACCGCCGAAATAGCCCGCGCCGATATGATAGGGTATCGACATGGAACTGTAGCGGATGCGCGCTGGAAACATTTCGGCCAGCAACGCGGCGACCGAGCCGTAATTCATCGCCGAAAGGAAGCCGAACCACAGCAACATCGCGATGATGCCGATATTGCGCCACACCCCCGGATGCTGGGTCGAGAAATCGTAGCCGCCCGCTTCCAGTGTCTGCCGCACGAATGCCATCCGCCCTTCATCGTCGTCGAACAGCGCGGAAGGCACCGGTGTCCTGTCCTCTCCCACCTCCAGATAGGCAGACGGAACGCCCTGAGATGCGTCGATCGGCGCAACAAGGGGGCTTGTCCCGTAAGGAATGCCCAGCGTGGTCAGGTCCTGCAACAAACGGGAACAGAGCGATGCCTGGCGATTGGCGAAAGGATCGTAATCGCAACCATCGGCCAGCACCGCCACGGGGGCCTTCTCGGCGCTCTGGCCTGTGCCCGGATTGGCGAAGGCCCCGAGCGCCCAGAAGGCCGGAAAGATCGTCAGCAGGATCAGAATATTGCCCCAGATAATCGGCTTCTTGCGTCCGATCCGATCCGACCATTTCCCGACAAAGAGATAGAAGCTCATTATGATCGGCCCAGCGATCAGGACAAGCATCTCCACTGTCGTCGCATCCACCCGCATCGGCCCCTTGAGGAAGGACAGGCTGGAGAAATAGGCGGCGTAGAAAATCGTGGTGAGGCTGCCGGTAACGCCAAACAGCGCGACAAAGATGCGCTTCTTATTGCCCGGATAGGTGAAGCTTTCCTTGAACGGATTGGCCGAGGTGCGATTGGCCGCCTTCATCGCGCGGAACACCGGGCTCTCGTTCAGCTTGAGGCGCATCCAGAGCGATATCGCCAACAGCAGCAGCGAAACGAGGAACGGCACGCGCCAGCCCCAGGCCGCGAAATCATCTGCCGGGATCAACAGACGGCAAGCCAGCACCACACCCACGCTTAGCACGAAGCCGCCAACCACTGCCGCCTGAATGAAGCTGGTGTAGAAGCCACGCTTTTCCGGCGGGCAATGCTCCGCCACATAGATCGTCGCCCCGCCATACTCGCCGCCCAGGGCCAGGCCCTGCAGAATGCGGAACAGCAGCACGATCAAGGGCGCGGCGATGCCGATCGTCTCGGCCGTAGGGATCAGGCCCACCCCTGCCGTCGCGATGCCCATCAGGGTCACAGTGACGAGGAAGGTATATTTGCGACCCAGACGGTCACCCAGAAAGCCGAACAGCACCGCACCCAGCGGACGGAAGCCGAAGCCTACCGCAAAGCCTGCCCAAACGAGCAGCAACTGCAGTGTCTCATTATCCGAGGGGAAGAATGCTTTGCCCACCAAGGCGGCAAGCGTGCCGTAGATGAAGAAATCGTACCATTCGAACACCGTCCCGGCACTCGAAGCGGCGATCACCATGCGAATTTCCTTCGCGCTGGGCTCGCCAGCCACAACTTCACTGCCTTGTCGCATTGCCCCAGTCCCCCGTGCCGGCTGCCCCGCCGGATTCCGCCGCTGCCCTAAACGCTCGGCTGCGCGGAGGAAAGAGCCGCGAGCGCGGCCTGCCACGGCAGAAGCATCGCGCCGTGCCGGCCCGGGAAGGATCGGGCAGCTTCAATGGCAGCAATGCCCGGCCAGTCAGGCAAGGCGCCGTCGCCCGCCAGCCAGTTGATCAAACCGTCATGCGTTTGCTGGATTTCCTCCCGCGTCATGCCCTTTGCCGCATCGGCGAAAATTGCCGCGCTGGCCTGCCCAACCGCACAAGCGCGCGCTCGCAAAGATATCCGGCCAATCCGCCCCGCCGAATCCAGCGCAAGCCCCATCGCCAGAGTACTGCCGCAGCTCTTGGAGCGCGCTTCACCAAAAAGCGGCAAGGCATCGTCCCACGGATATTCAGCAAGGCGCAAAGTCAGCGCCAGCAGTTCCGGCGTGTAGAGCCGTTCGGCGGTGCTCATTTCACTGGCCGGCGATCTTGGAATCGGAAGATTCAAGTTCCCTGCGGCGGCTGTCGATCATCTGCACCAGGGCATCCGCCCCGGCGTTTACCGCCGGATAGGTGCGTGCTTGCGTGATCCAGGCCGGCCGCCCGGTTATGCCCCACATCGTATCATATCCCAAGACCAGCACGGAGAACGCCATGACGACGATGATCCCGCCCTTGACCGCACCGAAGCCGAAACCCAGCACCCGGTCCACCGGCCCAAGGATCGAATTGCGGGAAGCCTCCCCCATGCGGCCGGCAATCAGCTTCATGGCGGCATAGGGAATCAGCAGCAGAAAGGCGAATGCCAGCACCGCCGCACCCGACACCGTATCGACATAATCGAACAGCCAGGTGGTAAGATTGGTGTGCAGATAATGGATCGCGAGCAGTGCGAGAATCCACGAAGCCAGCGACAGCACTTCCTGCACGAAGCCGCGCAGAAAACCGCCGACGGCGGCCACGCCGATGATAATCAGGACAATGATGTCGAAGCCCGTCATCGGCGGCAGGATTATGCGTTAGCCATGACGCGGTCAACGAGATTGGAAACGCGTTTCAGCGTTTCATAGCGCAGGGCCTTCGGACTGTCGCAGCCATCGGGCCCATAACCGCGATCGAAGCCGAGCTTCAGAGATTCGCGCAAGCGCAGCCCTCCATGGGCAACAGGTCGCACTTCCCCGGCCAGCGAAATCTCCCCGAACCAGGCGCTGCGGGCGGGCAAAGGCCTGTCCGCCAGCGCGGAAACCAGTGCGGCGGCTACCGCCATGTCCGCTGCCGGATCGGCGAGGCGATAGCCGCCCGCTACATTGAGATAAACTTCGCAGGACGAGAAGCTCAGCCCGCAGCGCGCCTCGAGCACTGCTAGCAACATGGCAAGGCGGCTCGAATCCCAACCAACCACTGCACGGCGCGGGGTAGCGCCCGATTGCAGTCGCACGATCAGCGCCTGAACTTCCACCAGCACCGGGCGCGTTCCCTCCAGCGCCGGGAAGACCGCGCTGCCGGCCAGCGGCTCCTCATTGCCGGAGAGGAACAGCAGCGAGGGATTGGAAACTTCCTCCAACCCCTGCCCGGCCATGGCGAACACGCCGATCTCGTCCACTGCGCCGAAGCGGTTCTTGAGGGCGCGCAGAATGCGATATTGATGGCTGCGTTCCCCCTCGAAGCTCATCACCACATCCACCATGTGTTCCAGCACACGAGGGCCAGCAATGCTGCCGTCTTTGGTGACATGGCCCACCAATACAAGCGCAACATCATTTTCCTTGGCATAGCGGATCAATTCGAAGGCACAGCCGCGCACCTGGCTAACCGTGCCAGGCGCACCCTCGATCTGGTCGGAATGCATGGTCTGAATCGAATCGATCACCAGCAGCGCAGGCGGTGTCATGCCGCCAAGCGTGGTAAGAATATCGCGCACAGAAGTTACCGAAGCGAGCCGTATCGGCGCGTCACCCAAGCCAAGCCGATGCGCACGCATCCTTATCTGGCCCGCCGCTTCCTCCCCGCTGACGTAGACAGCCTCACCCCCGCTGCGCGCAATTTGCGCGGCGGCCTGCAACAGCAAAGTCGATTTGCCAATTCCCGGATCGCCGCCCATCAGGATCGCGGAGCCCGGCACCAGCCCGCCGCCCAGCGCCCGGTCGAACTCGGCAAGGCCCGTCGCTCGACGTACGGGCAACTCCGTCGGCACGTCCAGCGCAACGAAATCGACCTTCCTTCCTCCACTCGACAGGTCATGTTTCTGCGAGAAAACCGTTGCGGGTGCCTCTTCGACGAGCGAGTTCCACTCGCCGCAATCGGCGCATTGCCCCTGCCAGCGGTGCGTCACGCTCCCGCAAGCCTGGCAGACATATCGGCGTTTGGCTTTGGCCATAAGACTCCGTTATACAGAACATAAGTGGAACGCAATTGCCTTCCGCGTCTCGACCCGCCAAACAGCATCCATGCGCCACAAGGAACTCCGCATCGCGCTCATCTGCTACGGCGGCGTCAGCCTTGCCGTGTACATGCATGGCGTGACCAAAGAGCTGTGGAAGCTGACCCGGGCGAGCCGCGCGCTCCATGCCGGGGATACGACGCTAAGCGGTAGCGAGTCGGTCTATCTGGAAATGCTGCAGCATTTGCGCAGCAAAGAAGACGTTTTGTTACGGATCATGCCCGACATTCTGACCGGCGCGAGCGCAGGCGGGATCAATGCAGTGTTCCTCGCCCAGGCAATCCATTCCGGCCAGTCGCTCGAGCCGTTGACCGAGTTATGGCTGGAACACGCCGATGTCGACAAGTTGCTCGACCCCGACGCGCAGCTATGGACATGGGTCGCCAAGTTCTGGGCCCCTCCCGTTGTGGAATTCCTTCTTAGCCGGCCAGGTAGCGCAGTGAACGAAAGTGTCGCCCCGGAAACGCGGCGGCAGGTGCGCAAGAAGCTTGGCCGCTTTGTGCGTTCGCGCTGGTTCGCCCCGCCTTTTTCCGGAATTGGCTTTTCCGGTCTGATTGCCGATGCGCTGGAAGCAATGCAACAGGCGCCGGCAGGCAGGCCCCTGCTTCCGCCGGGTCACCCGCTGGATCTGTTCGTCACGGCTACTGATTTTGGTGGCTATGTTGAATTGCTGCGCCTCAACAGCCCGCCAGTGGTTCAGGAAAGCGAACACCGCCTGCCGATCGGCTTCCGGGTGAAAACGCCCGTTGAAGCCGGCCATCAGCTTGCAGATCCTCTGGAACTGACACTGGCGGCCAGAGCCACGGCAAGCTTCCCAGGCGCTTTCCCGCCGCTCAAGCTGGCAGAAATCGACGAACTGGCGCGGAGGAAGGGGCGAGACTGGCTGGGGCGGCAGCAATTTATCGAACGAGTGATGCCCGGCCATTTGCGCCAGCAAGATGCCGAGAGAGTATCGCTGGTCGATGGATCGGTGCTGGTCAACGCCCCCTTCTCGGAAGCGATGAATGCGTTGCAAGGGCGCCCAGCGCAACGCGAAGTGGACCGGCGCTTTGTCTATATCGATCCACGCCCTGATCGGATCGGCCGCCGGACGCAAGATAATGGCGCGGATGTGGGCTTTTTCAAGGCGATCGTCGGCTCGATTTCGGCAATCCCGCGCGAACAGCCGATCCGCGACAACCTCGAACAATTGCAATCGATCTCCCGCGAGGCGGAACGGACGCAGAATATTGCTACCGCGCTACGCCCGGAAGTCGAACGCACGGTAAACAGACTGTTCGGGCGCACCCTGTTCATGAACCGGCCAACGCGCCGACGTCTTGCGAACTGGCGCGCGAAGGCACAGCAGGCAGCGGCGGAGCAGGCGGGCTATGCCTTCCATTCCTACGCCCAGGCCAAGCTGGCAGGGATTGTGGACCGGATCGCCCAGCTCGTTTTCTCAAGCGCGCCCGGGCTGTTGCTGCACGATGCCGCACCCATTGCGGAAAGATTACGCGCCGAACTCGAGGCGCGCGATCTCGCTTGTCTGGTCGATCCCGCAGGCGGCGCCACCGATGAAGCGATCCGCTTCTTTCGCGAACATGATATCGGCTTTCGCATTCGGCGGCTGCGGCTGCTTGCCCGGCGCCTGAGCCATGATTGGGAAGACGATCCCGACGTCACCGAGGCGGACAGGGACGCAGGCCGAGACGTGATCTACCAGGCCCTGGCAATCTATTTCGACAGGGAGGGCCCGGGCTTCCTTGGGGACGGGTTTTCTACGACAGCGGATCAGGTGCTCGCCGATCCTGGCACGGCCCTGGACGAAATCGCTCGTCTTCGCGATCTTGAGGGGCTGGACATTAGGGTTGAGGCCATGTTGGCGCAGGCGCTCGAGGCCATGCCCAAGGCACTGCGGCGGCGTATCCTGCTCGCTTATCTCGGCTTCCCTTTCTACGATGTCGCCACCCTGCCTTTGCTGCGCAACGAAGGCTTCACCGAATTCGATCCGATCAAGGTTGATCGTATCTCGCCAGACGATGCCGTTTCGATTCGGGCAGGCGGCACATTCGCCACGTTGCGAGGTGTAGAGTTCTTCAATTTTGGCGCCTTCTTCAGCCGCGCCTATCGCGAGAATGACTATCTGTGGGGCCGGCTCCACGGGGCGGAACGGATGGTGGACCTGGCCTGTTCGGCCGTGGAGGGAGAAATCGACCCGCAGGAAATGGTCGCCTGCAAGCGCCGAATTTTCCTGGCGATCCTCGATGAGGAAGAAAAGCGGCTCACTGCGGACAGTTCGCTGATACCCGCGATCCGAGCGGAAGTTCTGGAGCGCCTTGCTAGCGGCTGAAACGCTCCACAAGGGCCGCCGCGGCCGCGGCGACATCGGCCCACGTAATATCAAAGGCGTCCTGATCGCTAAAATAGGGATCGGCCACCGACTCTCCGGCGCGCCCGGGAACATTGTCCAGCAGAAGTTCGACCCTGGCAGTTGCGCCGGCGGGAACCAATTGGCGCAACGCAGCCAGATTTCCCTTGTCGAGGGCGAAGATGTGAGTGAAGCGCCTGAAATCTTCCACGTTCACCTGACGCGCACGGCGGTGTGACAGATCGATCCCATGCTTGCGGGCCACAATTTGAGAGCGTTCATCGATCGGTTTGCCGATGTGATAGGACGCAGTCGCCGCGGAATCGAGATGAAGGTCCAGCCCTTCCCCCTCCGCCGCCAACCGCATTGCGGCCTCGGCGAGGGGGGAACGGCAGATATTTCCAAGGCAGACGAAAAGCAGAGCAGGGCGTTCGGGCATCTTCACGAAAACTCGGACATCTTCCCTAAGATAAGGTCACCAATTCACAAAAAGGCCATCACTCGGTCAGATCGTTCCAGACATGCTTGATCCGGGAAAAGAACCCCGCGCTCTCAGGGCATTCCTCACCGGTCTCGGTTTCCTGGAATTCGCGCAATATTTCCTTCTGCCGTGCCGAGAGGCGCGTTGGTGTCTCGACCTGGACCTCGACCACCATATCTCCCCGTCCACGTCCTTGCAGCACGGGCATCCCGGCCCCGCGTTTGCGCAATTGCTTGCCGGACTGGATGCCTGCGGGAATGTCGATCGAATGCTCTTCCCCATTGAGGCCGGGAATTACCACGCAGCCGCCAAGTGCGGCAGTGGTGAAGCTGATCGGCATACGGGTGAACAGGGCCGTCCCTTCCCGCTCGAACACCGAATGACGCGCAACGTGGACAAAGATGTAGAGATCACCCGGAGGCGCGCCCTGCGGACCAGCCTCGCCCTTGCCGGAAAGGCGGATGCGGGTGCCATTATCGACACCAGGCGGAATTGCGACGTCGAGGCGCTGCAGTTGATCCACGCGACCTTCGCCCCGGCAATGCTTGCACGGACTTTCTATTACCTGGCCGTGGCCGTGGCATGTGGGGCACGGACGCTCGATCACGAACAAGCCCTGCTGCGCGCGCACTTTGCCGCGCCCACCGCACAAATTACAGGTTCGCTTACCAGTGCCGGGCTCCGCGCCCGAACCACTGCAGGGTTCGCAGGCAACCGAAACCTCGACCTCGATTTCGGTTTCCTTGCCCTGGAACGCCTCTTCGAGTGTCACCTGCAGGTCATAGCGCAAATCCGCACCACGGCGCGGGGGTTGCCGCGCTCCGCCGCCAAAGGCGCTGCCAAAAATGGTCTCGAATATATCGCCCAGATCGCCGAAATCGGCGTTTCCGCCGCCGAATCCACCGCCACCCATGCCTTGCTGGAAAGCGGCGTGGCCATAACGATCATAGGCCGCGCGTTTCTGCTGGTCCTTCAGGCAATCATAGGCTTCGCTGATGGCCTTGAAGCGAGCTTCGGCCTCTGCATCACCCGGATTACGATCCGGATGATATTGCATGGCGAGCTTGCGATAGGCTGACTTGAGCGTCTTCTCGTCCGCCGTACGCTCCACCTGGAGCAGTTCGTAGTAATCGATCTCGGTCGACATTGCTTTGTCCCGATAAACCTGGCCGCCACCAGCGCAGTGCGCGCCGGGAGCGGCCAGTCATTCCATCAGGCGATCAGCCCTTGTTGTTGTCTTCGTCGACTTCCGAGAATTCGGCGTCCACCACGTCTTCGCCAGCAGGCGAGCCATCGGCAGCACCTTCGGAAGAAGCGGCAGAAGCCTGTTCCTTCTCGTAGATCGCCTGGCCCATCTTCATGGCCACTTCGGTAAGCGCCTGGGTCTTGGTGTTGATCGCATCCACGTCGCCGCTTTCGATAGCGGTCTTGGCTTCGGCGATCGCAGCCTCGATCTGGCCCTTGAGATCGGCGTCGATCTTGTCACCATTCTCGGCAAGCTGCTTCTCGGTCGCGTGGACAAGACTATCTGCGTTGTTCCGTGCTTCGGCCGATTCACGCCGCTTCTTATCCTCTTCGGCAAACTTTTCGGCATCCTTGACCATCTGATCGATGTCGGAGTCCGAAAGACCGCCGGAGGCCTGGATGCGGATCTGCTGTTCCTTGCCGGTTCCCTTGTCCCTGGCACTGACGTTCACGATACCGTTCGCGTCAATGTCGAAGGTCACTTCGATCTGCGGCACGCCGCGCGGAGCAGAGGGGATGCCTACGAGGTCGAACTGGCCAAGCAGCTTGTTGTCCGCCGCCATTTCACGCTCGCCCTGGAAGACACGGATCGTCACCGCCTGCTGATTGTCCTCAGCAGTCGAATAAACCTGGGTC
The DNA here is from genome assembly GCA_035497315.1 of Sphingomonadaceae bacterium. Taxonomy (GTDB): domain Bacteria; phylum Pseudomonadota; class Alphaproteobacteria; order Sphingomonadales; family Sphingomonadaceae; genus Andeanibacterium. The sequence continues at coordinate 62,121 of DATJDU010000091.1, read as the reverse complement.
TTCTTGGTCGGGATCGTGGTGTTACGGTCGATCATGCGGGTGAACACGCCGCCCAGCGTCTCGATGCCCAGCGAAAGCGGGGTCACGTCGAGCAGCAACACATCCTTCACATCGCCCTGCAGAACGCCGGCCTGGATCGCGGCGCCCATGGCCACGACTTCGTCCGGGTTCACGCCAGTGTGCGGCTTCTTGCCGAAGAACTTCTCAACGACTTCGCGCACCTTGGGCATGCGGGTCATGCCGCCCACCAGCACTACCTCGTCGATCTCGGCAGCGGAGACGCCGGCATCGGCCAGGGCCTTCTTGCAAGGCTCCAGCGTGCGCTGGATCAGCTTATCGACCAGACGCTCAAGGTCGGCGCGCGTGATGGTTTCCACCAAGTGGAGCGGCGTGGTGTTGCCGCCTTCCATACGCGCGGTGATGAAGGGCTGGTTGATTTCAGTGGTCTGCGCGCTCGACAGTTCGATCTTGGCCTTTTCGGCAGCTTCCTTGAGCCGCTGGAGGGCCAATTTGTCGCTGCGAAGGTCGATACCTTCCTTGTCCTTGAACTTGTCGGCCAGATACTCGACGATCACACCGTCAAAATCTTCACCGCCAAGGAAAGTGTCGCCATTGGTGGACTTCACCTCGAACACGCCGTCGCCGATTTCCAGCACCGAAACGTCGAAGGTGCCGCCGCCAAGGTCATAGACGGCGATGGTCTTGCCATCTTCCTTCTCGAGGCCATAGGCCAGCGCGGCCGCAGTCGGCTCGTTGATGATGCGCAGCACTTCAAGGCCCGCAATCTGGCCGGCATCCTTGGTTGCCTGGCGCTGAGCGTCATTGAAATAGGCTGGCACGGTGATGACTGCCTGAGTGACGGTTTCGCCGAGATAGCTCTCAGCGGTTTCCTTCATCTTCTGCAGAATGAAGGCGGAAATCTGCGAAGGCGAATAATCCTCGCCGCCGGCATTGACCCATGCGTCCCCGTTCTTGCCCTTCACGATGGTGTAGGGGACGAGTTCAGTGTCCTTCCTGGTCACCGGATCGTCAAAACGGCGGCCGATAAGGCGCTTCACCGCGAAAACGGTATTTTCCGGATTGGTCACCGCCTGGCGCTTCGCCGGCTGTCCGATCAAACGCTCACCATCCTTGGTGAAAGCGACGATCGAGGGCGTGGTGCGCGCCCCTTCGGAGTTTTCGATAACCTTGGGTTTGCCCCCATCCATTACCGCAACGCAGCTATTGGTCGTGCCGAGGTCGATCCCGATAACTTTGGCCATGTATTTCCCATCCTGTGCTTCAAGTTGGACACCGCGCTGTTCACTTCCCCCGTAAGGCAAAGCGGTTCGGCGGCTCGTCTACAGGCGCGATATAGGTGTGGTTTTCCTTGGCACAAGAGTTGGCTGCGACTAGAAATTTGACGGAAGACCGAGAGGAACCAGATGAAATCCGTCCATTTTGCCGCCGCCGCGCTCGCCCTTGTCTCGCTGAGCCTTGGTGCTTGCCAGCAGGAAGCCGCAGAACCCGCTGCCGAAGACAGCATGGCAGCGCCCGAGGCGCCTGCCGGTGTCGCCCTTGCCAATGGCAGGCTGGTGCTCCCGGCGGTCAAGGGCAATCCCGGCGCAGTCTATTTCGACATCGCCAACAAAAGCGAGAACGACCTAACCATTGTGGGCGTGCATGTGGACGGCGCGGGCAGCGCGATGATGCACCAGACCATGAATGAGAACGGCATGAGTTCCATGAAGGACATGTCCGAAGTCGCCGTGCCCAAGGGCGGAAGCGCGGGTTTCAAACCTGGCGGCAATCATGTGATGGCGATGGAACTGGCCGATACGCTCACACCCGGCACGTCGACCGAAGTTACCCTGACCTTCGGCAATGGCGACAAGGCAAGCTTCACCGCAGAAGTCTTCGCCGCCGGGGACGCACGCTGACAGAGGGAGGCCATGCTTGCCCGGCGGGCGGCGAAAGGCTGCTGACGCCGGGCGAGATCGCTCTCGCCCGCACGGTCTTCGGCAATGCCATTGATTATGGCGCCATCCGCGTCCGGCGGCGCAAATGGTTTCCCTTCCAGCCCCGCAAGGTGGTGATGGCGCCGCGTGGGCATCTGCATTTCCATCCAGACGGGCAAACCTATTGCGACGATTTCTCCGCAGCGCCGCTCACCCGGCAAGGGCTGTTCGTCCACGAATTGACCCATGTCTGGCAGCATCAGAGAGGTGTTCTCCTGCCGCTTCGCCGCCATCCATTCTGCCGTTATGACTACAGCCTCATTCCCGGGAAACGGCTCGAGAACTACGGCCTGGAACAACAGGCCGAGATCGTCCGCCACGCTTTCTTGTTGCGGAATGGCGTCAAATTGCCCGGCGCGGCGGATGCAAAAGCCTATGAAGCGCTGGTCAACTTCCCTGGAGCACGTGTTTAACGGCGGTAATCGCGGCAACGCACTTCATATTCCCGGCCCCGATCGTCACGGCGATAACATTTGCCGTCTTTCTCGATCAAGGCACCGCCCACTGCGCCGACACCAGCACCGATAGCTGCGGATTCGGCGACATCGCCGCCTCGCAGTGCACCGACACCCGCGCCCACGGCGGCCCCGGCGAGTGCACCCTCGCCCGCGTAATTGCTGGAACAGCCGCCAAGAGCGAGCGCCGAAGCGAACAGAACGGGCGATATTGCCAATGTCTTCGTCATATTTTGACTCCTCATCCAGCCCCTGTCTGCCCTGCAAGGTCAACGCACGAACTCATCTCCGGGCTGCACGCCTTACCGCGTTTCCGCGTTGCCTCACCCCGCCAGCACTCTTGATGGCGGTTGCGGCGCGAGCAAGATTGCGGCCATAAGCTGCCCAAAACAGAACTGTCGGAGAGCCCTGAAATGCCTCACAATGTCGATCATGCCGCGATCCTGGATCGCCTTGCCGCCACTCGCGGTGGAGTCCGCAACAGCTTTACCGACGTCGATCCGACGCGCACCGCCCATCTGATCATCGACATGCAGAATGGTTTCATGGAGGAAGGCGCGCCGGTGGAAGTTCCGGCTGCGCGTGATATCGTCGAGAATATCAACCGTATTTCCACCGCCATGCGCCAGGCGGGTGGACACAATGTATTCGTGCGCTTCACCACTCCGCCCGAAGGATCGCCCAGCTGGTCGAACTTCCATGTCCGCATGGGGCCGGGAGCTGTGGCGCATCGAGAGGCCTTCACTCCCGGCGGACATTACTGGCAGATCTGGCCCGGCCTTGAAGTGCTGGAGGAGGATCTCATTATAGAAAAGCAGCGCTTCAGTGCCTTCACTCCCGGCACCAGCGACCTCAACGCCACTCTGCGCGAACGAGGCATCGACACCGTACTGATCACCGGCACACTGACCAATTGTTGCTGCGAAAGCACTGCACGCGATGCGATGCAGCACAATTACCGTGTGCTGGTGGCCGCCGATGCCAACGCCGCACTGAGCGACGAGGAGCACGCGGCCACCCTGCACAACATGGCATTCGTTTTCGCGGACCTCTACTCGACCGGGGAGATCGAGGATTTGTTCAGGTCAGGCTGAAGCCTCAGTCCGGCTTCTTCGCCACAGCCACCATCGCAGGCCGAAGCAGGCGGTCTTTGATCATATAGCCGGCCTGCATTTCCTGTACCACGATGCCCGGCTCCACATCGGCACTGGGCACTTCGATCATCGCCTGATGCTGATTGGGGTCGAGCGGAAGACCAACCGAGGGAATGCGGCTGATGCCGTGGGCGGCAAACGCCTTTTCAACTTCGCGCTGGGTTGCCTCAATGCCGGTGATGAAGTTCTTGAGCTTCTCATCCTCACGCATTTCGGCCGAGACCGCGTCCAGCGCGCGCGAAAGATTGTCCGCGATGCTCAAAATGTCACGTGCAAAGCCAGTGACGGCATAGGCCCGCGCATCTGAAATGTCTTTCTCAAGCCGGCGGCGAACGTTCTGGGTTTCCGCCTGGGCGTAAAGCACGCCCTGTTGGGCGGATGTCAGTTCCTCCTGCAGCTTCGCCAGTTCGTCGAGGATGCTTTCGCCCTCGCCGCCATCGAGCAATTCTTCCGGAACTCCTGCCAGTTCCGCTGCTGCCGCATCGTCCAGCGGCTGCTTCTTGTCATCGTTCATCGTCATTATCTATCTGTTCTAGCCGATCAATTTGCCCAGCGATTGGGCTGTGAAATCCACCATGGGGACGACGCGCGCGTAATTCAACCGCGTCGGGCCGATCACCCCCACAACACCGACCACCCTGCCATCGCGATCGCGATAGGGCGAGGCAATCACCGTCGAGCCCGATAGCGCGAAGAGACGGTTTTCCGAACCGATGAAGATACGGGTCGATTCTGCCTCTCGTGCGCTTTCGAGCAATTCGGCAATCGACTGCTTGTTTTCAAGGTCATCCAGCAATTGTCTGATCCGCTCGATATCGCCGAGCGCGGTTTCATCGAGAAGTTTCGCCTGCCCGCGTACGATCAGCACCGGACGGCGGGCGGCATCCTCGCTCCATACGGCAAGGCCGCGTTCCACAAGATCGCGACTCGCTTCGTCCAGTGCGGATTTGCCGGAGGAAATTTCCGCCCGCATCGCGCGCGCGGCTTCCGCCAGAGTACGCCCGGCAAGGCGCGCGGTAATATAATTGGTTGCCTGCTCCAACGCGGCGGCAGGCATGGTGGCGGGCAGATCCAGAAGACGATTCTCGATCTGGCCATCTTCCCCAACCAGCACCGCCAGGCCATTGCCGGGCGAGAGCAGCACAATACTCATCTGCGAAAGACGTGGCTCGCGGCTGGGCACCATCACCACACCGGCCGCGGCGGAAAGATCGGACAAGAGCGAACTCGTCGCCTCCAGTGCATGTTCGATCGGGCCGGGGCGGGTCAGCCGCCGCTCGATCGCGGCGCGCTCTTCCGCGCTCGGTTCGGCCACCTGCATCATCCCGTCGACGAACAGGCGCAGGCCAAGATCGGTGGGCATCCGCCCCGCGCTGGTATGCGGCGCAGCAAGCAGGCCCAGCGTTTCAAGCTCGGCCAGAACCGAACGGATCGAGGCAGGCGAAAGATTCACACCCCCCTCCGCCGCCAGCGCCTTGGAGCCAACCGGATTGCCGCTGGTTAGATAGCCTTCCACCACCAGGCGGAAGATTTCCCGGGCGCGTGTGGTCAGTTCTGTGACGGGCGGTGTTGCCATGGTGATGTAACATCTAGGGGGAGTCGGCTCCGCAATCCAGTGAGCTGCCCAAACTTGTCGGGCTGCATGGACAGGCGGCATCCGACTTGGTGTTCCCTTCGGCAGAAAGCACTTTCCTACAGGCCCCCGAATGGCGTCTATCCTGTTCGATGAACAGCCTTGCCAATGCCCTGCCTTGCGCAGTTGAAATCTGCGTCGGCCTGGACCGCCGGAACCCGCAGGGCCTGCACGAAAACCCGAATTGGAAGGTGACAGTCCGACGCACAGATAACGCCCAGAAACGGCAGAAAACCGGGCCGGACGGGGAAAACGCGCTGTCAACGAAACAGGGTATTTTCCTGCCCGGAAAGGTGACACGTCCCACTGCCGGATCTGGGCATGCCACCGGACCTGTTCGGGAAAGGCATCATTCCGATCAGGAATCGCGAGTATCTATTCTCGCTGCCCCAAATCGATTTTGTCCACGCGGGCTAACCGTCCTGAGGTTCATACTCGAAACGGTTTTCTTTCATTCCTACCAGATCGTCCAGCGGCAGGAGCTTCCACGCACCGTAAAGATCGGGCCTGATCTTCTCCACCTTGGGTTCCGCGCAGCCGAGATACCAGCTCAGCCCATCCGCCCCGCCATCGGCCTCCCACGTTACGCGCACGCTGGGGCTGTCGGTGCGGACCGGGACGGAGCAATTGTTATAGCCATATTCCACCACGCCGCGCGGGCGAAACGGCTCGATCCGGGCGAGGAAGGCCTTCACCTGTTCGGGCGTGGCAGTGAATTTGTGCTCGCCCTTCGCCGCGACGAAGCGGGTTCCGGTGAAGGTTCCGCTGCCATCGGCCTGGAGAGTGACGGAAAAGATCGGGCAGGAACCGAAGCAGGCGGTTTCCTCGAAAGTTACGGTTTCCGGCGCGATCCGGCCCTCCGTCGGCACGGTGGCGCAGCCCGCGAGCAGCACGGCGGCGAGAGGTATAGAGAACTTCAGCACCTCGGGTCGATCCTTTCCTGCGCGAAATCGCGCCCTGCCCCGAAATGCCGGTGGCATCGTGAACGCTTGCTGGCTAGGGGACGGCAGACTTCAAACGGAGAGATTTATGCGACCTTCCGGCCGCGCGACTGATGAGATGCGCGCAATCGAAATCCAGACCGGTTTCACAAAACATGCGGAAGGATCGTGCCTGATCTCCTTCGGCGACACCAAGGTCCTTGTCACAGCCAGCGTGGAAGAGCGCCTGCCGCCATGGTTGAAGGGCAAGGGCGAAGGCTGGGTTACGGGTGAATATTCCATGCTTCCCCGCGCCACCCACACGCGCGGCCAGCGCGAGGCGGCCAAGGGCAAGCAGTCCGGCCGCACGCAGGAAATCCAGCGCCTGATCGGCCGCTCGCTGCGCGCAGTGGTCGACCTCAAGAAGCTGGGCGAGCGCCAGATCACTGTCGATTGCGATGTGATCCAGGCCGATGGCGGCACCCGGACCGCTTCGATTTCCGGCGCCTGGGTGGCCCTGCGTCTGGCGGTCAACAAGCTGATGGAACAGGGCCTGATCAAGGAAGATCCGATCATTGCGAAGGTCGCAGCAGTGAGTTGCGGCATCTTCAAGAGCACTCCGGTGCTGGACCTCGACTATATCGAAGACAGCTCGGCCGATGCCGATGCCAATTTCGTGCTGATCGAAGGCGGCCAGATCGCCGAGGTTCAGGCCACGGCCGAAGGTGCGACCTATGACGAAGAAGGCCTGCTGCGCCTGCTGCGCCTTGCCCGGATCGGCTGCGATCAGCTCTATGCCGCGCAGGAAAAGGCTGTGAAGTGACGCGCAGGCTCGCCTCTGGAAAGCTGGTTATCGCCACCCATAATGCTGGCAAGTTGCGGGAGATTTCCGCGCTGCTTGCCCCTTATGGGCTGGAATGCATCTCCGCCGGAGCGCTCGGCCTGCCCGAACCGAAAGAGACGGGTACGAGCTTCGTCGAGAACGCGCTGATCAAGGCGCGGGCGGCGGCGGAGGCGAGCGGCATTGTCGCATTGGCCGACGATAGCGGCCTTTCGGTGGATGCACTGGGTGGGCGCCCGGGCGTCTATACCGCCGACTGGGCCGAGCGGCAGTGGTTCGAAGGCGAGCCGGGGCGCGACTGGTATATGGCCATGGGCAAGGTCGAAGGCATGCTGGCCGAAAAGGGGCCGGATGCTCCGCGCGATGCGGCGTTCCACTGCGTGCTCGCCCTCGCCTGGCCCGATGGGGACAGCGCCGTCTATGAAGGCCGTGCCGCAGGAACGCTTACCTGGCCGCCGCGTGGAACCATGGGTTTCGGCTACGATCCGGTCTTCGTTCCCACGGGTTTCAGCCAGACTTTCGCCGAGATCGCGCCCGAGGAAAAGCACCGCATCAGCCACCGCGCCGATGCTTTTGCGAAACTGGTGGCCGATCAGTTCGCCTGATCGGTCAGCCCACCTTGCTGCCGAACCAGTTTCCCGCCGGCCAGTAACGGCAAACCAGCGCATCCCGCCCCTTTGCGGTGGCCAGAGCGCAGCCGACCTTGCGGGTGTCGGGCCAGATGATCTGGGTGTAATGCGCCACATCCTGCCAGTGGCCGGTGGTGGAAACTTCGGGGAAAATGCCGGGCCGGAAATCCCGCTTCTCTCCGGTAAAAGCGCCCATTATGTGGCTTGTACTGAAGAATCCGGCCGTTCCCATCCAGAGGTTTTCGCCCGTTCCGTCGCGTTCTGCCCATGGGGAATGCCGCAGTTTTCCGTCCTTTGCGAGTTGGCGAGCCCATTCGTCCGCCTGCTCCGAAAGCTCGGCGCTCCATTCGAGGCGGGGAAGCTGTTCGGCATCTCTGGCAGCGTTGTGGAGGGCGAGAAATTCGGCTGCGCTGCTGCCGGTCAAAGGGCTGGATTGCGCGGGAGCCGCCACGGCAAGAGCAGCAAGAAGCGCGAGAATACGGGCTTTTTCCATGGGTGGAGCTTGACACTTCGCCCTTAATGCTTGCTGAAAAGGCCGATGGCGCGCGCTCTCTATATGCACTGGCCCTTCTGCCTCGCCAAGTGCCCCTATTGCGATTTCAATTCGCATGTGAGGGATCGCGTCGATGTGGAAATATGGCGCAAATCCTTGCTTTCCGACCTTCGCCACGAAGCGGAACTGGCGGGCGGTGAGCGGCTGGAGAGCATCTTCTTCGGGGGTGGGACACCCTCGCTGATGCCGCCGGAACTGGTCGCGACCCTGCTGGAGGAGGCAGAACGCCTTTGGGGCTTCGCACCCGGTATCGAAATCACGCTGGAGGCCAATCCAAGCTCCGTCGAGGCTAGCAAATTCAAGGATCTGGCCGCCGCCGGAGTCAATCGCGTCTCGCTCGGCCTGCAGTCTTTAGACGACGATGCGCTAAGATTCCTTGGCCGGCTACACGATAGCTCAGAAGGACTGAGCGCGCTCTCAACGGCACAGAGCACGTTCTCGAGGGTCACTTTCGACCTAATCTACGCCCTTCCCGGCCAGACACCGGACGAATGGCAGAGGATGCTCGAAAAGGCCCTCTCGTTCGGCACCACCCACCTCTCGCTCTACCAGCTCACCATCGAACCGGGCACACGCTTTGCGACCATGGTGCGACAGGGCAATTTCACTCCGCTGGACGACGATGCTGCGGCGGACCTCTTCGCCCTCACCCGCGAAATCACCACTGCGGCGGGGCTGCCGGCCTATGAGATTTCCAACCACGCCCGCCCGGGCGAGGAGAGCCGCCACAACCTCACCTATTGGCGCTATGGCGATTATGCCGGGATCGGCCCCGGCGCTCATGGCAGGCGTAATGGCGCGGCGACAGTGCGGCACAGGAAGCCGGAGAACTGGCTCTCCGCCGTCGAGGCTACCGGCCACGGCATTACGGAAGAGCGCGCACTTGGCGTGAAGGAACAGGCGAGCGAGGCGCTGCTGATGGGGCTGCGGCTAGCCGAAGGGATCGACCTTGCCGCCCTCTCCGCCCGCTTTGGGATTGCACCCGATGCGCTGGTGGATGAGGCGCGACTGGCCTTCTATTCCGCGCAGGGCCTCGTCATGCGCGAGGGCGACCGGGTAACCGTTACCGAGGCGGGAATGCCGCTACTGGATGCCCTGCTGGGCGAGCTGGTACCCGAAGACCTCGTATCCGCATGAACACCCGGGCCGACATCCTCGAGGCCTGGCACACTCACCTCAACGACGCCCGCCGCCGCTCGCCCCATACGGTGCGCGCCTATGTCGCCAGTGCGGCGCGGCTGCTGGACAATCTGGGCGATACGGACTGGACCACCCTCGCCCGGATGGAAGGCCCTGCCCTGCGCCAGCAACTCGCCGCGCGAAGGGCAGAAGGGATCGGCAATGTCTCCGCCGCTCGGGAACTGTCGGCGCTCAAGGCTTTCATCGCCTTCGCGCGGAACAAGGCCGGGCTGACCGACATCGCCGCCCCGCGCCTGCGCGGCCCGCGGATCAAGAAGGGCCTGCCCCGCCCCGTTACGCCCGACGAAGCCCTGAACCTTGCCGAAACCGTGGACGAGAACGCCACCCATGGCTGGATCGGCACGCGCGACCGGGCCGTGCTGCTGCTGCTCTATGGCGCGGGCCTGCGCATTGCCGAGGCGCTGTCGCTGAAAGGCGGAGACCTGCCGCTGGGTGAGACACTGACCGTCACCGGCAAGGGCGGCAAGCAGCGGGTTGTGCCGATCCTACCCTTGGTGAGCGAGGCGGTTTCGGCCTATGCCAAGGAATGCCCATGGCCGCTTGGCAAAGGCGATCCGCTGTTCCGGGGCGCGAAGGGCGGGCAGCTTTCGCAAGGCATGGTGCAGAAAGCCATGGCCCGCGCCCGGCAGGAACTGGGCCTGCCTGCCACCGCCACGCCCCACGCTCTGCGCCACAGCTTCGCCACCCATCTGCTGGGCGCAGGAGCGGATTTGCGCAGCCTGCAGGAATTGCTGGGCCATGCGAGCCTTGGTTCCACCCAGATCTATACGAAGGTCGATGCCGCAACTTTGCTGGATACCTATCGCAAGGCGCATCCAAGAGAGCGGGGGTAGTTAACTCGAGCGGATGTTGGAGGATCGACCCAAGGGAGCAACGACCACTTACCTCAGGCCGCGTGGGCAAATTCGAACAGAAGTCAAGAATGGCAGCTTTCAACCCATTGCGAACATTCACCAAACCGATCAGATTGCCCGGGAAGCGTGGAATGAAGCCACGGGACGGGTCGGAGCAAACAGATGAATTCGAAGATCAGCGGTGCAGGCTTGTCCTTTGCGATGCTCATAATGGCGGCGTGCCCGGCCTTCGCAGAGGAAGCTGCTGCACCCGCACCCGCTGCGAATTCGGCATCCGACGAGAAAGCGCCCTTCGTCCCAGCGGATTTTGCTGTTCCGACATCGGTTGAAACCGCAGGTTTCAAACTCGTGCCGCTGGGCCCCGATTTGGTCAAAGTGGATTTCGACGCCTATATGTCGTCCATCGAACATCTGCAGGCGACCTTCACCCGCAGCACGGATTGGCCTCACAAGGATATCTCCGCAGCCGATGCCATGCGGGACATGGAGACGGAGCAGGCGAGATTCTCTGGCCGCAAATCTTTCGCCTATGGGGTCCTGACGCCGGATGGCAGCCGTGAGCGCGGCAGTGTTTACGTCTCGCCCAGCCCGGTTCAGGGTTACGATGCAGTGGTCAGATTATGGGTGACCAAAGCCGAGTATGACGCCGGTTTCGATGCCGAGCTGTATCAATGGGTAAAGACCTGGGTGCGAACGGAATGGCCCTTCGAGAAGGTCGCCTTCCCCGGGCGCGCGATCGAATGGGGCGCATGGGATGCAGAGGTTGCAGCAGCCAAGGCTGGCGGCGCACAGTGAGGCATTCGGCTGAACTGCCCACGTCGCCTAACGATCCTTGCGTGGCTTCCATGTGACCACCCGCCAGATATAGCCCGCAAGGCCCAGCGCGAGCCCGCCGATCACGATCCAGTCGAGCCATTGCTGGGATTGCTCGAAATAGCGGCCCAGCCAGTGCCCGCCGCCGATCAGCAGCACGTTCCACACGGCGGTTCCGGCGAAAGTATAGGCCAGGAACCTGCCATGCCGCATGTGGGAAAGCCCCGCCGGCAGCGAGATCATCGTGCGCAGCAGCGGGGAAAAACGCAGCAGGAACACCACCCATTGGCCGTGGCGGCGGAAGAAGCGGGTGGCTGCCTCCACATCTTCCCATTCCACCGTCAGCCAGCGGCCCCAGCGGTCGATCAGCGGCTGCAGCCGCCGATAGCCCCATTTGTCCCCCGCCAGGAACCAGACGTAATTGCCAAGGGTGGAACCGATCGTTCCCGCCACCAGCAGCGGCCAGAACTCCATCGTCCCGCGTGCCACGGCAACACCGCCCAGCCCCATGATCAGTTCCGACGGAATCGGCGGAAACACATTCTCGATCACCATCAGGAAAGCGATGCCCAGATAGCCGCCCTGTTCGATCACATGCAGGATGAATTCGTTCATGGCAGCGATATGGCCCGAGCGGAGGCAGAGTTCATCGGCGGTCCTTTGCGGCAGGCGGCTAAAAGCTTGTCCGGCCTTCCGGCGCTGGTGACGCGGCGTGCCGCCCGTCCTAGCGATGCGGGATGAACAGGCAAGGAATGCAATTGATCATGACACAACAGGGCCGCCTCTCGGGCAAGATCGCATTGGTAACCGGCGGATCGCGCGGGATTGGCGCGGGGATCGTCAGGCGTTTCGCGGCAGAGGGGGCGAAAGTCGCCTTCACCTATCGCGCCTCGTCCGATGCGGCCGGCCAGATCGTAAGCGAGATCGTTACGGATGGCGGGGATGCCCTTGCGATTGCGGCCGACAGTGCCGATCCGGCCGCAGTGGAGCGGGCAATTGGCGACACTGCCAGCCATTTCGGTGGCCTCGACATCCTCGTCAACAATGCGGGCGGCGGAACGCCCGAACTGATCGGTGAAGCAACGCTGGCGAATTACGAGCATATCTTCGCCGTCCACGTCCGTGCGGCCTTCGTGGCGATGAATGCGGCGGCAAAGATCATGACCCCAGGCGGGCGGATCATCACTATCGGCAGCATCAATGCCCAGCGCCTGCCCTTCACTCACGGCGCACTCTATTCGGCCACCAAGGCCGCGCTGGTGGGCCTGACCAAGGGCGCGGCGCGCGATCTGGGGCCGAAGGGCATCACCGCCAATGTGATCGAACCGGGCCCGATAGACACCGATCTCAACCCGGCGGACGGGCCATGGGCCGCCCCTGCGCTCGCCGCCCTGGCCACCGGACACTTCGGCGAAGCGAGCGACGTGGCGGGCCTTGCAGCTTTTCTGGCGAGCGAGGAAGGCCGCTTCATCACCGGGGCGGCGCTGGCGATAGATGGAGGCTATTCGATCTGATGCGGTAAATCCGATCCGGGGGCGGCTCAGTTGTGGCCGAGCCTGCCCTCGATCGCATCCCAGATCATGCCCGCCGTATCGGTGCCGTTGAATTTGTCGATGGCGACGATGCCGGTAGGCGATGTCACATTGATCTCGGTCAGCCATTTGCCGCCGATCACGTCGATGCCCACGAAGATCAACCCCAGTTCCTTGAGTCGCGGACCGAGGGCGGCACAGATTTCCTCCTCGCGCGGGGTGAGGCTGGTAGCCTCGGCCGAACCACCCTGCGCGAGATTGGAACGGAACTCGCCTTCCCCCGGGCGGCGGTTGATCGCGCCTGCAATCTCGCCGTCCACCAGCACGATGCGCTTGTCGCCTTCCGCTACTTCGGGGAGGAAGGGCTGGACCATATGCGGTTCCGGCCAGGTCTGGTTGAACACCTCGATCAGGGCGGAGAGATTGTCGCCGCTTTCGGGCACGCGGAAGATCGCTTTGCCGCCATTGCCATGGATCGGCTTCACCACCACTGCGCCATGACGCTTCTGGAAAGCGCGCACTTCCTCGACCGAGCGGGTGACCAGCGTGGGCGGCATGAACTGCCGGAAATCCAGCACGAACACCTTTTCAGGCGCATTGCGCACGCTGACGGGGTTGTTCACCACCAGCGTCTCGTTCTCGATCCGCTCCAGCAGATGGGTCGCGGTGATATAGCCCATGTGGAAGGGCGGGTCCTGCCGCATCAGGATGACGTCGATATCCTTGCCCAGATCCATCCGCCGCGCTTCGCCGGCGCTGTAATGGCTGCCCGCTACGCGCTGCACAGTCACGGGCTGCAGCATGGCGTGGAGACGATCATTTTCGTCCAGCGTCAGCGAACCGACATCGTAATGGAACAGTTCGTGCCCGCGCGCCTGTGCGCTCAACATCAGGGCGAAACTGGAATCGCCGGCGATATTGATGCTTTCGATTGGGTCCATCTGGACCGCGACGCGCAGGGCCATACCGTATTCTTTCTATCCAGCTTGTGCGGGCTCGCCCCTCTCAGGGCTGCCAGGCGTTGACGATGTGGCGCGGGAAGCGCCCCGGCGCAAGGAGCAGCACGTCGATCCTGATCGAATCCTTCACCTTTGCATAGCGATGAGCCACCGCCTCCACTGCCGCGGCCACCCGGCGCAGGCGATATTCGTCGATCGCATCGCCCAGATCCTCGCTGCGCTTGCGCCATTTCACTTCGATGAAGGCGACAGTCCGTCCGCGCCGGGCGATCAGGTCGATCTCGCCGCGCGGGGTCTTCACCCGCCGGTCGAGCACCCACCAGCCATGGAGGTTAAGCCACAGCGCAGCCCTGACCTCCGCCAGACGGCCGAGCTGTTCAGCTTTTGCGCGGTTCATTGTGCCTTGAGTTCCATCGCCCGCGCATAGAGCACCTTGCGGTCGAGCCCCGTTGCCTTGGCGACTTGCGAGGCTGCCTGCGATGGCTTGTCATGCTCCAGCGCGGCGATCAGTAGTGCATCGGCGTCCACGTCCCCGCCCGCATCCTCGCCCGGAGGGGCAACCAGCAGCACGATCTCGCCTCTTGGCGGATGAGCCTCGTAATAGGCGATAAGTTCGGCCGGTGTGCCGGTGCGGCATTCTTCGTGCAGCTTGGTCAGTTCGCGCGCCACGGCCACGTCGCGCCCAGGCAGAACGCTGGCGATTGCCTCCAGCGATTTCGTGAGGCGCGGCGCGGTCTCATAGAAGATCAGCGTGGCAGGCACCGCCGCCAGCCCGGCAAGCACATCCCCACGCGCCTTTTCCTTCACCGGCAGGAAACCCGCGAACAGGAAGCGGTCGTTCGGCAGGCCGGACAAGGTCAGCCCCACCACCACCGCGCAGGGGCCAGGCAGGCTGGTCACCGTGATCCCCTGTTCGCGCGCATCGCGGACCAGACGATAGCCGGGATCGGAAATCAACGGCGTGCCCGCGTCGCTCACCAGTGCGATTGCCTGACTGCGCATAAGTTCCAGCAGGCGCGCGCGATCTTTTTCCCCGCTGTGATCGTCATAGCGCCACAGCGGTTTCCTGATCTCCAAATGTTTCAGCAACTTGGCGGTAACGCGCGTATCCTCGCAGGCGATAGCATCGCACCGCGCCAGCACCTCGGCTGCCCGCATCGTGATGTCACCGAGATTGCCAATCGGCGTGGCGACAATATAGAGCCCCGGTATCAGGGAAGGTTCACGTTCAGCGCTGGACATTCAGGCCTTGTGGACAGGATTTCGGGGAGCAGCAAGATGTTGGGTGGATCTGTCAATCGTCGCAGGGCCCTTGCCCTAGCCGGCATGGTGCTGCTCGCGGGCTGTAAAGTGATCCCCAAGGTCGAGCCCGGGCCGGCACCGGTGCCGCAGCCGAGCGAAGGCGCCCTGCCCACTGATACGGGCCGTCATCGCGTGGCCCTGCTGGTTCCGCTTTCCGGCACCAATAGCGAAGTCGGCCAGTCCATCGCCAATGCTGCCACCATGGCCCTGCTCGATACCAATGCCGAAAACCTGCGCATCACCACTTATGACACGGCCACCGGGGCCGACAGCGCCGCAGCCCGGGCCCTCGCCGATGGCAACAAGCTGATCCTGGGCCCGCTCTTGTCGGAAGACGTAATGCCCGTGCTGGCCCGGGCCCGCCCCGCCAATGTGCCGCTGATCACTTTTTCGAACGACACTTCGGTGGCCACCAATGATGTATTCGTGATGGGCGTTAGCCCCGAACAATCGATCGTGCGGTCAATCGATTTCGCAAAATCGCTCGGCTCCAGAAAAGTCGCGATCCTCGTCCCCAATGGCGAATATGGCGCCCGGGCGGAAAGCGCGTTCAAATATGCCCTGGCACAAAGCGGACTGACGCTGGGCGGCCGCGCGACCTATGATCGGGGGAACACCTCCATCGTCAGCGCGGCCCAACGCCTGCGCGAAAAGGGTGGGTTCGATACGCTGATGATCGCGGAAGGGCCGCGTCTTTCGATCCAGGCCGCCGGTGCGGTCCGCCCGGCCAATGCCACCTCCCCCTTGTTGCTCGGCACCGAATTGTGGAGCGGGGATGCCAGCGTCGCCAGTTCGTCCGCCTTGCGCGGGGCGCTTTATTCCACGATTTCCGACGGCCGCTTCGGCCAGTTCTCGGACAGCTACCGTACCCGCTTCGGCTCCACGCCGCACCGCATCGCCACTTTGGGTTACGACGCGGTCCTGCTCACCCTGCGCGTCGCGCGGGACTGGAAGCCGGGCAAGGCATTCCCGCTCGCGAAAATGCGCGACAGCGGGGGCTTTCTGGGGCTGGACGGGCCATTCCGCTTCCGCGCCGACGGCGTTGTGGAACGCTCGATGGAAGTGCGTCAGGTTGCCAAGGGCCGGATCGACATCGTCTCTGCCGCGCCCGACCGTTTCGAGGACTGACGATAACCCGCGCATCCCGCTTGTGAAGGCGCGATTCCGCGCCTTATAGGCCATAGCGATGTCCGATGATCTGTTCGAAAACGCGCCCGCCGCGAGCGGCGATTACAACGCCTCCTCGATCGAGGTTCTCGAAGGGCTCGAACCTGTCCGCCGCCGTCCCGGCATGTATATCGGCGGCACGGACGAACGCGCCCTGCACCACCTCGCCGCCGAAGTGCTGGACAATGCGATGGACGAAGCGGTCGCAGGCTATGCAAACCGCATCGAAGTCATGCTCGAGGAAGGCCCGCCGGGAACCGCCGGGCGGCTGACCATTATCGACAATGGCCGTGGCATTCCGGTGGATGAGCATCCCAAATTCCCGGGCAAATCCTCACTCGAGGTGATCCTTTCCACGCTCCATTCCGGCGGCAAATTCTCGGGCAAGGCCTATGCCACCTCGGGCGGCCTCCACGGCGTGGGCGTGAGCGTGGTGAATGCGCTGTCCAGTTATACGCGCATCGAGGTGGCGCGTGAGAAGCAGCTCTATGCGCAGGAATTCTCGCGCGGTGTCACGCAGGGCCCGCTGCAGAAGCTGGGCCCTACGCCCAACCGGCGCGGCACCAGCGTCTGCTTCGTTCCGGACAATGAGATATTCGGCGATCAGAAGTTCAAGCCGCTGCGCCTGTTCAAGCTGGTCCGTTCCAAGGCCTATCTCTTCGCCGGAGTGGAAATCCGCTGGAAATGCGCGGAAGCCCTTACCAGTGACGATGTCCCTGCCGAAGCCGTGTTCCAGTTCCCCGGCGGCCTTTCAGACCATCTGGCCGAACAGATCGGCACCCGCGAATGCGTGACCAGCCAGTTCTTCAGCGGCAGCCAGGATTTTCCGGCCGGGCCTGAAGGTGAGCAGATGGGCCGCGTGGAATGGGCCATCGCCTGGCCGCTATGGTCCGACGGCTCCTACAGCTGGTATTGCAACACTGTGCCCACCCCCGATGGCGGCACCCACGAACAGGGCCTGCGCGGGGCGCTGACCAAGGGCATCCGCGCCTTTGGCGAGTTGACCGGGCAGAAGAAGGCCAAGGACATCACGGCCGACGATATCGTAACCGGCAGCGAAGTGATGCTCTCGCTCTTCATCCGCGACCCCCAATTCCAGAGCCAGACGAAGGACCGGCTGACCAGCCCCGAGGCTGCGCGCATGGTCGAAAACGCAGTGCGCGACCATTTCGACCATTTCCTCAGCGACAATATGGAGCGGGGCCGCGCGCTGCTGGGCGCGGTGATGGAGCGGATGGACGAGCGTCTGAAGCGCAAGGCCGAACGCGAGATCAAACGCAAGACCGCCACCAACGCCCGCAAGCTGCGCCTGCCCGGCAAGCTGACCGATTGTTCGGGCGAAGGCGATGGCGAGACGGAGCTCTTCATCGTCGAAGGCGATTCCGCCGGCGGCAGCGCCAAGCAGGCACGCGATCGCAAGACGCAGGCGATCCTGCCGATCCGCGGCAAGATCCTGAATGTCGCCAGCGCCACGGCCGACAAGATCCGCGCCAATCAGGAAATCGCCGATCTGCTGCTCGCGCTGGGCTGCGGCGCGCGCAAGGACTGCAATCCCGACAATCTGCGCTACGATCGCGTGATCATCATGACCGACGCCGATGTCGACGGCGCCCATATCGCCACGCTGCTGATGACCTTCTTCTTCCAGGAAATGTCGGAGATCGTGAAGCGCGGGCACCTCTTTCTCGCCCAGCCTCCGCTCTACAAGCTGACCGCCGGCAAGGAGAGCACCTATGCCCGCGACGAAGCTCACCGCGCCGAACTGGAGGCGACCCAGTTCAAGGGCAGGAAGGTGGAAGTCAGCCGCTTCAAGGGCCTGGGTGAAATGAACCCGCAGCAATTGCGGGAAACCACCATGAGCCCCGCCAGCCGCGGCCTGATCCGCATCACCCTGCCCGCCGAACATGAACAGCGTTTTGCGGTGAAGGAACTTGTCGACCAGCTGATGGGCCGCAATCCTGAGCACCGGTTCAATTTCATCCAGAACCGGGCAGGCGAACTGGACCGGGATCTGATCGACGCCTGAGCGCCCAATCCATCCCGGCCCATCTCGTCAGGCGGCCGTCTCGCTCTCCTCCTTGCGCGTCTTCCAGAGCGACCACAGCACGCCGCCCAGGATCAGGGCGAAGGTCACGCCAAGGCTGATCGCCGGCGGCACCTTGCCGCTTTCCGTCAGAAAATCGCCGATGAAGATCTTGGCGCCGATGAATACCAGCACCAGAGCCAGCGCGTATTTCAGATAGTGGAAGCGGTGGACCATCGCCGCCAGCGCGAAATAGAGCGCGCGCAGGCCCAGAATCGCCATGATGTTGCTGGTGTAGACGATGAACGTATCGGTCGTGATCGCGAAGATCGCCGGCACGGAATCCACCGCGAAAACCAGATCCGCAAGATTGATCACCACCAGTGCCAGGAACAACGGGGTTGCCGCCAGTGCCAGCTTCCCCGTCTTCCCGTCCGGCTCACGCACGAAGAAGCGTGGGCCGTGGAGCTGCTTGGTGATCCGCATATGGCCGGAAAGCCATTTCACCAGCGGATTGCGGGAAATGTCCGGCTCGTGGTCCGCAGCCCATAGCATCCTGATGCCGGTGAAGATCAGGAAGGCGGCGAAGATGTAGAGCGTCCAGTAGAACTCCTGCACCAGGGCGGCCCCTGCCGCGATCATCAGGCCGCGCAGCACGATCACCGCCAGAATGCCCCACAGCAGCGCCCGATATTGATAGCGCCGGGGAATGGCGAAGAAGCTGAAGATCAGCGAAATGATGAAGACATTGTCGATCGACAGCGCCTTCTCGATGAAGAAGCCGGTGTAATATTTCATGCCCAGATCGGGGCCGCGTTCGAACCAGACCCATAGGCCGAACGCCAGGGCCACGCTGATGTAAAACACCGAGAGCTTGAGCGATTCCGCCACGCCCATCTCACGGTCCTCCTTATGAAGGATACCGAGGTCGAAGGCGGTGAGTGCGATCACGATCGCGGCGAATGACAGCCAGAACCACAATGGGGTTCCGAGCCAGTCAGCAAACAGGAATTCCATCAATTTTGTCCCTCAATTACGCAGTGACGGCGCAAAGATGTGTCGCCCGCGACCGAATAGGCCGCGGGCGAAATGCGTGGTCATCAAAGCGTCAGTGGAGGACGGGTGCAGGCGGCCTGCGCAGCAGGCGGGCAATGCGATCCTTTACCGATAGCTTGAGCTTCTTGAGCCGCACGATCTCGAACGGGTTGCGGCCCTTGCGAAGCTCCGCAAGGCGCAGGGCCTCGTCCAGCTTCTGGTGCTTTTCCATCAGGCTGAAAAGGCGATTGGACATGTCGATGCTCCCTTCAAAACGTCAGTTGCGTTTGATCGGATGCACCGAGCCCGATCCGAAGTCCGGGGAGGGGTGGGGGGATATGGAATCCGGACCCAGGCATCGGTGCTATCCGATGCGGTCCGACATCACGCTGTTCCTGCCTCAAGGGATGGAACAACGCCAGAGGGGCCCGGCCCGCAAGAAACTTATGGCCATGAACGACGAAGGGTTCAAGGGGTGGCCGGAGAAATTCTGTCACAAGTCGCGGCGTTGCAACTTGCACTCAATCCGCTAGCCTGAATGCATGAGATATCTGTTCTGTGCCGCTGTGCTTGCCTTGGCTGCGCCAATCCCCGCCTGGGCGAATGAGCCGGATCAATGTGCACTGGAAGATGCAGGGATAAGCCGGGCAGAGGATATCAAGGGAGTGCTGGAAGGGCAGGTACCACCTGAGCAGGTCTTTGCGCCAAGCTTCCTCGCCGCAGTCCCAGATTCGCAGCTCAAGGCCATTGCCGACCAGCTTATCGCCGCAAACGGGGCGATCAGGGCGGTGGACGAAGTATCCTACAAGGGCAATGGCGCCGCGAGCTTCGACCTCGTGTTCGAAAAGGCGCGCGCTTCGGCCACCCTCCAGCTCGATACGGCCGCACCCTATCTCGTCACCGGCTTTCGCATCGGTGCTGTTGCCCCCATCGATCATACACCTGCGAAACTGCTGGAGGACTTTTCCGCCCTGCCCGGCGACGCCGCATTCGGGGTCTATTCGCTAGCCGAGGACGGTCCGCAGCCGATCCTGACCCGCAGGCCGATGGAACAAATGGCAATCGCCTCGACCTTCAAGCTCTACGTACTCTCGGCACTGGTACAGGACATCAAAGCGGGCAAACGCCATTGGGATGACGTAGTGAAGCTCGATGTCCGCTCGATCCCCAGCGGACAGATGCAGAACTGGCCAGCAGGTTCGCCCGTGACGCTTCACACGCTGGCGGCGATGATGATCTCGATCAGCGACAATACTGCTACCGACATGCTGATGCGTGTCCTCGGGCGGGAGGCTGTCGAGGCGGAAGTGATCGCATCGGGCCATTCGGAACCCTCGCGCATACTGCCGGTCCTCAGGACGGTCGAGTTCTTCGCGCTGAAGAACGATGCCGCACGGATTGCCGCCTGGAAGGCGGCTGACGACGCCCGGCAGCGCGCCCTGCTGGCAGAATGGGCGCCCACGCTGACGGCTGCGAATGTCGATGTTAGCAAGCTGGCGACGTCGGGCCCCACCGCTATAGACAGTATCGAATGGTTCGCCTCTGCCGAAGATATCGCCCGCATCCTCATGCGCCTGCGCGACAGCGGCGATAAAGCCGCGCTGGAGATTCTCGCCATCAATCCGATGGTATCGCCGGATCAGGCCGCCCGCTGGGACTATACCGGTTACAAGGGCGGCTCGGAAGCCGGGGTACTCAACCTTTCATGGCTGCTGAAGGACAAGCAGGGCCGCTGGTTCGCAATCACGGCCAGTTGGAACGACCCTTCCGCCAAGCTCGATGATACGAAGCTGATCATGCTTGCACAGCGCCTCGCAGGGATGCTCCAACAATGAACATGCGTTTCGAAGGAACGGCGAGCTACATCGCCACAGACGATCTCAAGGTTGCGGTGAATGCGGCGGTATTGCTGCGCCGCCCGCTCCTGATCAAAGGCGAGCCAGGCACGGGTAAGACAGTGCTGGCATATGAGATCGCCCGCGCGATGGATGCGCCGCTGATCGAGTGGAACGTCAAATCCACCACCAAGGCGCATCAGGGCCTCTACGAATATGACGCCGTCGCCCGCCTGCGCGACGGGCAACTGGGCGACCCGCGCGTTCACGACATTTCCAACTACATCAGGAAGGGCAAGCTGTGGGAGGCGTTCACCAGCCCCGCCCTGCCCGTGCTGCTGATCGACGAGATCGACAAGGCCGATATCGAATTCCCGAACGACCTGTTGCAGGAGCTCGATCGCATGAGCTTCGATGTCTACGAAACGCAGGAGCGGATCGAGGCGAAGGAGCGCCCGATCGTGGTCATCACCTCCAACAACGAAAAGGAACTGCCCGACGCCTTCCTGCGCCGCTGTTTCTTCCACTACATCGCCTTTCCCGACCGGGAGACGATGCAGGCCATCGTGGACGTCCACTTCCCCGGCATCCAGCAGCGCCTGGTGAAGGAAGCGCTGGATATGTTCTACGATATCCGCGCAGTTCCAGGGATGAAGAAGAAGCCTTCGACCAGCGAATTGCTCGACTGGCTCAAGCTGCTGCTGAACGAGGATATGCCGCTGGAAGTCCTCCAGAACCGCGATCCCGCCAAAGCCATCCCTCCGCTGCACGGGGCGTTGCTGAAGAACGAGCAAGACGTGATGCTATTCGAACGGCTGGCCTTCATGCATCGGCGGGGCGGATAGGCCGGGCGTTCTTCCCAGACTCCTGAGCTGCCGTCGTGACCGCCCGCAACGAGCATACACGCTTTGCCGCCATCCGTGCCCGGCTGGAGGCTTTCGAGCCTCGCCCGGGTGCCCAGTCTTGGCTGTATGAATTCGCGTTGTTCGGGTTCAAGCAAGGCTGGGCCTGCCTGTTCGGCGCATTGATGCTCGGTCTGCTGCTGGCGACCTTCCTGCTCTACCCGACCGACGCCAGGCTTGCCCGATACGACTTCCTGACGCTTGCCGCTCTTGCGATCCAGGTCGCCATGCTGTGGTTCCGGCTGGAGACCTGGGAGGAAGCCAAGGTTATCCTCGCGTTCCACGTGGTCGGCACGGTGATGGAACTGTTCAAGACGGCACAAGGATCATGGATATATCCTGAGCCCAGTCTGCTGAGGATTGGTGAGGTGCCGCTGTTCTCCGGCTTCATGTATGCAGCGGTTGGCAGCTATATTGCGCGCGTCTGGCGCATCTTCGATTTCCGTTACACTCGCTATCCGCCGCAATGGGCCAGCTGGCTTCTGGCGGGGCTGGTCTATGTGAATTTCTTCGCCCACCACTGGTTGCCCGACATTCGTAATGGGCTGTTCGCGGCCATGATCGTGGTGTTCCTGCGCACGCGCATTCATTTCACGGTGTGGAAGGAGCGGCGCTGGATGCCGCTGCTGGTCGGCTGGCTGCTGGTGGCGCTGTTCATCTGGTTTGCCGAGAACATCGGCACTTTCGCCCGGGCCTGGACCTATCCAGATCAGGCGGGGGGATGGTCGCCCGTCTCCCCCGCCAAGCTGGGTGCGTGGTATCTGCTGATGTATATCAGCTTCGTGCTGGTCTCGGCCGTGAACAGGCCGAAGGCGCCTTAAGGCCGCCTACTTCTTCGCATCCTCGTGCTTGATCTCGCGCGGAACGTCGGCGAACATTTTCTTCGCCGCCGGGCGTTCGTTGATCTGTTCGATCCAGCGCAGGAGGCCCGGCGTGTCGTCCTTGTTCACCAGTTCAGGATAGCCGTGCTGCATGCCGTTCGCGATGGCGAAATTGCAGATGTCGGCCAGCGTATACATGCCCGGCACCAGCCATTCATTGTCGCGCAGGTGATCGTCCAGCTTGCGCACCGAATATTCGATCTTGCGCATTTCCTCGTCCAGCATGTCCTGGGGAAACCCCTCACGCGCACGGCGCCATTTCACCTGCTGTTCGACCACGGGGATGTTCTTCACCTTCTCCTCGAATTCCTCGTCGGAGAGGCCCCTGACCATGGTGCCGACATAACGGTGCCAGCCAATGGTGGAGACACACCAGCAGAAATATTCGTCCACCCATTTGGTCCATATCCGCATCAGCGCACGCTCATAGGAGCTTTCGGGCCGCAGCTTCACCTCGGTGGGCCATTCGTCTTCGAGATATTCGCAGATCACCGTGCTTTCGGTGATGATGTGGCCGCGATCCTCCAGCGCCGGAACCTGCCCGCGCGGATTGAGCTTCTTGAACCAGTCGGAATGATGTTCGAACTTGCGCGGATCGAGCAGTACCTGCTCATAGTCCAGACCCTTCTCATGCAGGGTCAGCATCGGCTTCAGCGAATTGGCACCGGGGCCAAAGCTGTAGAGTTTGAGCATTTCGGGCAATCCTCCTCTTGACCCTGGCGGCTTAGACCCGGCGCCACGGCAAGGGCAAGCGCCAAGGCGGATAAAGTCAACGCAGTGCCGCGGGAACACCGTCCGGTTACTGCTTTCATCAAAGCAACACACCGGCGTCTCTGATTTGTCACGCAATCGACGCGAAACTGGAACATCGCGCCCCTACCGCGCCTGCGAACAGGGCGACTCCCTCCAGAATCGCCCGAATGAGGGATGAAATTCAATGCGTTATAAACTTCTCGCCGGCGTCAGTGCAGCAGTTCTTGCTGTTTTCACTGCCAATAATGCTGCAGCGCAAACTGCGGATGGCATCGACACCGGCGCGGAGAACGCGATCGTCGTGACGGGCCAGCGCGCCCAGCAGGCTCGTGCGATCGACGAAAAACGTGATTCGCTCGCCATCGTCGATATCGCCTCTTCCGACGAACTCGGCCAGTTGCCCGACAAGAACGTGGCCGAAGCGATCGAACGCCTACCGGGCGTTGGTGTGCAATATGACCAGGGCGAAGGCCGTTATGTCGCGGTGCGCGGCGTGCCTTCCAGCCTCAACGGCTATACGCTCAACGGTTTCGAGATCGGCAATCCCGACGGCAACACCCGCGCTCTGCCGCTGGACATTCTCTCCGGCCAGTTGCTCAACCGGGTTGAGGTGATGAAGGTCAAGACGGCCGATCTCACCGGCCAGGGGATCGGCGGCACGATCAACCTCGTTACCCAGACCGCCTTCGATTTCGACAAGCCCTTCGTGGTGCAGGCCAATGCGCAGGTAGGCTATCAGGAACTGCGCGATCAGGATCTGCCCATCAAAGGCGACATTACCGTGGGTGGCCGTTTCGGCGCCGATGAGGAATTCGGTATCCTGCTTGGCGCCAGCTATTCGGACCGCACTTTCACCAGCAACGGCATCTATCCAGATGACTGGGCGGAAGATGAGGATGCCGCACGCGGCGCTGTGCCTATCAACATCAAATATACCGATTATCGCCTCAAGCGCGAACGCCTCGGCTTCTCAGGCTCGCTCGACTGGCGCAGCGGTGGGACGGAACTGTTCTTCCGGGGAGTCTATTCCAGGTTCACGGAAGACGAATACCGCCAGCGTTTCCGCCTGGATTTCTCGAACATCGCATGGGACGCCAATGGCCTGACAGGCATTGCCTCCACCAGCGAGCAGCGCTCCGACCTGCGCCTGGAATATAAGGAAAAGTCGGTCCTTTCCTTCATGACCGGCGGCACAACCGAATTCGCCGATGGCTGGAAGGCCGATTTCGGCGGCGCCTATACCCGCAACGAAGTGGTGGAACCCAACCAGTCCTGGCAGTTCCGCGGCAATCCGGGCGAGGTTGCGGTCAATTTCACCGACAAGCTCTATACGGCCGTGCCGGTGAATGGTTATCTCGACGCGTCTGCTTTGGGTTTCCGCAGTTATTCGGCGCAAGACGAATATGGCCTTGAAGAGACATGGCAGGGCCGGTTCGACATCACCGGCGAGCTTCCTTCCATCGGCATGGACAGCTTCGTGAAGTTCGGCGCGAACATCCGCTCGACCGACAAGAGCTTCGATTCCGCCAATGACAGCTACGGCCGTGGCAGCGCACCGAACCGGTTCACGCTGGAAGACCTAGCGGGCGAGAGTGTTACCGTCCACCCCAAGTCGGGCCACCCCTATCTGATCGCCCCGACTATCGATGAGGATCTCATTCAGGCCTATACCGACGGCAGGTTGGGCGGGCCGCAATTCGTACTCAATGAGAAAACGTCGCTGGCGAATGATACTCTGTCGGACTTCAACCTCACCGAAGCAGTCTATGCCGGCTATGCCATGGCCAATCTCGACTTCGGCCAGGTTGGGCTGACTGCCGGCCTGCGCGTCGAACATACGAAGCTGGATATTACCGGTTACCTGCTCGAAGACGGTACCAGGGTGGTTCCGACCTCGGGCTCTCGTGAATATACGGACTGGCTGCCCAGCGTCATCGCACGTGTGAAGCCTGCCGAGGATGTGATGCTGCGCCTGGCCTATTCGCGCAGCGTAGGCCGACCGCAATATTCGGATCTTTCGCCCGGCGGTTCAGTCACAGTCGAAAGCGAAGATGAAATCAGCGTGAGCAGTGGCAATCCCTCGCTCAAGCCCTATGTCGCCGATGCCCTCGACGCGTCGGCCGAATGGTATTTCGCGCCCGGCGGCATGCTGAGCGTGGGCGCCTTCGCCAAGTGGATCAAGGACCCGATCTTCACCCAGAGCTTCAATGTCAATGACGGCACCTTCCTGGGGGAGACCTATGACATCATCCACTTCAGCCAGAAGCAGAATGCCGAAAAGGGTAACGTCACCGGCATCGAATTTGCCTATCAGCAGCAATTCACCATGCTGCCGGGCCTGCTTTCGGGTTTCGGCGTGAACCTCAACCTGACTCTGATCGACGCCGAGCTGACCGATCCGGTGCGCGGCAAGATCGACTTCCCGGAACAATCCAAGCTTCTGTGGGGCGCCCAGCTCTTCTACCAGAAGGGTATCATCGAAGCCTCGGTTGCCTATCACCACACCGGCCGGGCAATGATCTCCGCCGGCAACGTCGAACTGGCCGACCAATATAACGATGACCTGCGCCGGCTCGACGCCAAGGTCGCCATCGATCTGACCGAGAACGTCCGAATATTCGCCGAAGGCCAGAACCTGACGGATGAGCCGACCCGCCAATATCAGGGCGGCGTACATGACTGGGTCTCGCAGACCGAACGTTATGGCCGCACTTTCTTCCTTGGCGGTTCGGTCCGTTTCTAAGGCGAAAATGGCATTGCATCATTTCCGTATTGCCCTGGCAGCGCTGGTTTCGGCCAGCGCTGCCTCTTTCGCTCCGGCGCTCCATGCCGCAGAAGCAAGCGGCCTCTCCGCCGAGACCCCCTCGCCCCCTCCGTCACCTGTCGTGCTGACCATCGACGCGCCCGAAGCGGACCAGGGCGTCGCATCCGATGGCACTTATGTTTACGCGATCGATAATGACCGTATCGGCAAATATGAGATCGCCAGCGGCAGGAAAGTGGATGAATGGGCTGGGGAACCCGCGCTCTTTCCTCATATGAACAGCTGCACCGTGGCGGATGGTGAGCTTGTTTGCGCCGCGTCGAACTATCCCAGGGTGCCGCAGACAAGCGCCATCGAGTTCTTCTCGCTCGCTCCGCTGGAGCATGTCCGAACCGTAAGCCTAGGCTTCATGCCTGGCTCGCTCACCGTGCTTGACCGGCATGACGGCGCCTGGTGGGCGGTCTTCGCCAATTATGATGGCAAGGGCGGCGTTCCGGGGCGCGGCCATCAATATACTATTCTGGCGAAACTGGACGATCAGTTCCGCATCGCGCAAAGCTGGGCTTTCCCGCCAGAAGTTCTTGCGCGTATGGCCCCCTATAGCTGCTCCGGCATGAGCTGGGGCGATGACGGGCTGCTTTATGCCAGCGGGCATGATCGGGCGGAAGTCTATGCCCTCGCCCTGCCCGAAGCCGGCAGTACGCTGCGCTTGGTCGCCATCCACGGCACGGCGAATGAAGGTCAGGCGATCGACTGGGACCCCAAAGTGCCCGATCGCCTGTGGTCTGTATCGCGCGAAGGCGGCAAAGTGATCGCCAGCACTATCGAACGCTGAAAGCGGGGAGCTTGCGCTCTGCCCGCTTTCGGGCAAGGTTTCGCCCATGTTCATGGGTTTCATCGAGGAATTGCGGGCGGCAGGCATCCCGGCTTCGGCCAAGGAGCACCTTGTGTTGCTGGAGGCGCTGGACCGGCAGGTAATCGGCCGCAATCCTGAGGAATTCTATTATCTCTCCCGCGCGACCTTCGTGAAGGACGAAGCCCTGCTCGATCGGTTCGATCAGGTGTTCGCCAAGGTGTTCAGCGGCGTGCTCTCCGATTTCGGGCAGCAGGCAGTCGAACTTCCGGAAGACTGGCTGAAGGCGGTGGCCAGGCGCTTCCTTTCCGAAGAGGATATGGCGAAGATCGCGGCGCTGGGATCGTGGGACGCAATCATGGCCGCGCTCAAGGAACGGCTTGAGGAGCAGGAGGGCCGCCACGAAGGCGGATCGAAATGGGTCGGCACGGGCGGCACCAGCCCCTTCGGCAATTCCGGCTATAACCCCGAAGGTGTGCGGATCGGCGGCGAAAGCACTCACGGCAAGGCGATCAAAGTGTGGGAGCAGCGCCGTTTCCGTAATCTCGATAACACGCGCGAACTGGGCACGCGCAACATCAAGATTGCCCTGCGCCGACTGCGCCGCTTCGCCCGAGAAGGCGCGGCCGACGAACTGGACCTTGAAGCGACGATCGACGGAACCGCCCGGCAGGGCTGGCTGGACATCCGCATGCGGCCGGAACGGCACAATGCAGTGAAGCTGCTGCTGTTTCTGGACGTCGGCGGATCGATGGACCCGCATATCCGCGTGTGCGAGGAATTGTTCAGCGCAACGACCGGCGAGTTCAAGAATCTTGAGTTCTTCTACTTCCACAATTGCCCCTACGAAGCCGTGTGGAAGGACAATCGGCGCCGCTGGGACGAGCGGATGGATATGTGGGATATCCTCCACAAATATGGCCATGATTATAAGGTCGTGCTGGTGGGCGATGCCGCGATGAGCCCCTACGAAATCTCTCATCCCGGTGGATCGGTGGAGCATCACAATCCGGAGGCGGGGGCGATCTGGCTGGAGCGGATCACCACCACCTATCCCGCAGCGGTGTGGCTCAATCCGGTGAATGAGGAATATTGGGACTATTCGCAATCCACCCGGATAATCCGCGATCTGATGGGCGGCCGGATGTATGCCCTCACCCTTGAAGGGCTGGACGAGGCAATGCGGGAACTGAGCCGGAAGCGGGGCTAGGCGGAAAGCACGTCATCCCAGCTTTCGCCGGGATGAAGATGAGGGTGACTGAAGGCCGCAATCGCGTTCGTCTCCCTCATCACAAAACACTTTCCTACAGGTCCCCAAATGGCGCTTATGCTCCGCGATGAGCAGCCTCGCCCCCACCGCATTTGAAGCCCGCCCCAGCCCGGCAAGCCGACGCGCCCTGGGCCTGCACGAAAACCCGAAACGGAAGGTGACACTCCAGGCGGGCCATAGCCTCGAAAAACGGCTCAAATCCGCGCAAGAGAGGAGTGCCACGCTGCGAACAAAACAGGGCATTTTGCTACCGGGAAGGGTTACACCTGTCCCCCGCCAACCCGGCCTAGTAAAGCAGCAGCCGCGCAGTCTCTTCCCGCCAGGCGGCCTCGTCCGACAGAGCCACTGCGTCCAGATCGTCGGGCCCGGCGGAGGGATTGTCGACCCATTCGCGCAATGCGGGGCCGCCGTTGATCACGTCGATCGCCAGCCGATCGAACTCGTATTCATAGGGAAAGTCCCGCCAGATCGGGTAGTTCGGATGGAACCAGCGAATTGCCTTCAGCGCCAGCGCCTGCAGCCGCCAGGGGCGGAACTTCGCGTGATCGTAGAACGGTGCTTCTGCATGGACCATCAGCGCGTTGCACAGCTCGCCCTGATGCTTGTGGAAGGTGGGCGTGAACCAGCATTCGCGCAGGGCACAGCCTTCCAGCCAGTGGGGCGCGATCCGTTCCATGCAGGTGCGCACGGCGGCGGCATCGACATCGGGCGCGCCGAACAGCACTTCGAGCGGGCGGGTCGTGCCCCTGCCCTCGCTCAGAGTCGTGCCTTCCAGCATTACCGTGCCGGCATAGGCGCGGGCCATGTTGAGATTGGCGGCGTTGGGGCTGGGATTGATCCAGATACGCTCGGCAGGCCAGCCGAAGCCGGGGCCGTCATCCGGGCGCCAGCCTTCCATGGGGATCACCCGATAATCCACATCCAGCCTGAAATGATCGACGAACCAGTGGCCCATCTCCCCCAGCGTCAGCCCGTGGCGCATGGGCATGGGCCCGGCGCCGACGAAGCTCTCCTGGCCGGGACGGAGCAAAGTGCCCTCCACGGGCCTTCCCGCAGGATTAGGCCGGTCGAGCACCCACACCTGCTTGCCGGTGCCGCTGGCCGCCTCCAGCAGGTAAAGCAGCGTGGTGACGAAAGTGTAGATGCGGCAGCCCAGATCCTGCAGGTCGAACAGGAAGATGTCCGCGCTGGCCATCATCTCGGGCGTCGGCCGGCGCACTTCGCCATAGAGGCTGAAGATCGGGATGCCATATTGGCCGTCCACCTCATCGGCGGTTTCGACCATATTGTCCTGTTTGTCCCCCTTCAGCCCGTGCTGGGGGCCGAAGGCCGAGGTGAGGGCAATGTCATCGCAGGCCATCAGCGCGTCGAGCGAATGGACCAGCCCCTCCGTTACCGAGGCCGGGTGGGCGATGAGTGCAACGCGCTTTCCCGCCAGCGGCTTGCGCAGTTCCGGGTCCGCAATCAGGCGGTCGATACCGAATTTCATGCGCTTTTGGGTGGCTCAAGCGTGGCGGCAAAGCAAGTGGCATGGTGAAAATCCGGCTGCCCATCCGAATGAGCGAGCGCCCAATAGGAAATATGGCCGCCCTCTTCCTCGATCACCGCGCTGAGGCCCAGCGCGGCGGGAAGCTGCGGCAAGCCGCCTGCGGGGATCGCCGCGTCGAAGATCGCCAGTTCCTCCCCCTTGCGCAGGGTGCATTCCGGCTCGCGCGGGAAAGGCCGTTCAGCCATGCCTTCACGATAGGCAGTAAAATCATAGGCGGCCCAGCGTTCGGAAGGGGAAAGGTTCAATTCGACATAGGCTTGTCCTCCCTCCGGCCTCAGGAAGGCTTCGAAGCAGGTCGTCTTCCACAATCCATCGCCCCTGCCCTTGCCGCCGAAAGCCGGGACCACGATCTGCCCCGCCCCCTCGATCCGCCAGCGAAGGCGCAGCCAATTGGCATCGATCCCGATCACGCGCGCCTCGATGCTGCGGACAGCGGAAGGCAGATGGTCGGGATGGGGAACGAGCGGGAGTGGCGCGCTGATCATCCCTGGGCGCTAGATTACCCGGCCAACTTCGGCAAGCGCGGCGGATCGGGTTTGTTTGACGGGAAATCGCGTGCTAGGCGCGCCACCCGTAAGAAGAGGGCACTATGAGCACGTATAAGTCCGAATTGCTGCGCCTGCTGGACGAGCGCGGCTACGTCCATCAGCTGACCGATGCCGAAGCGCTTGACGCTCTGGCACTGAAGCAGGTTGTGCCCGGATATATCGGTTTCGACCCAACTGCCCCTTCGCTCCATGTCGGCAGCATGGTGCAGATCATGCTCCTGCGTCGCCTGCAGCAGGCCGGGCACAAGCCGATCGTATTGATGGGCGGCGGCACGGGGAAGATTGGCGACCCCAGCTTCAAGGATGAAGCGCGCAAGCTGATGACCAATGATGTCATCGCTCAGAACGTCGCCTCGATCCGCAAGATCTTCGACCGCTTCCTGACTTTCGGGGACGGGCCCAGCGATGCAATCATGGTCGACAATGCCGAGTGGCTGGACAAGCTGGAATATATCCCTTTCCTGCGGGAAGTAGGCCAGCATTTCTCGGTCAACCGGATGCTCAGCTTCGATTCCGTGAAGCAGCGGCTCGACCGTGAACAGTCGCTCAGCTTCCTCGAATTCAATTACATGATTCTGCAGGCTTACGATTTTCGCGAGCTGTCGCAACGCTGTGGCTGCCGCCTTCAGATGGGCGGTTCCGACCAGTGGGGCAATATCGTCAACGGTATCGAACTCACCCGCCGGATGGACGGCGTGGAAGTGTTCGGCGTGACCACTCCGCTGCTGACCACCGCCGATGGATCGAAGATGGGCAAGACCGCCTCGGGTGCCGTCTGGCTGAACGAGGAAGCGCTGCCGGCTTATGATTTCTGGCAGTACTGGCGCAATTCGGATGACCGGGATGTGGGTCGGTTCCTGCGCCTGTTCACCGATTTGCCGCTGGACGAAATCGCGCGGCTCGAAGCGCTCGAAGGCAGCGAAATCAACGCCGCCAAGGTGGTGCTCGCCAATGAGGTGACGAAGCTGGTGCGCGGCGAGGAAGCAGCCCGTGCCGCCGAAGCCACCGCTGCGGCGACTTTTGCCGGCGGCGGCCTTGGTGGGGATCTTCCCACACTGGATATCCCGGCGGAAGGCATGGCGCTCACGGCGGCCTGCACGGCAATCGGCTTCACGGCGTCGAATGGCGAGGCAAAGCGCAAGATCGCTGAAGGCGCGGTGCGGGTCGATGATGAGCCGGTGAAGGATCCGGCCCATGTCATCCAGTTTGAATCCGGTTCCGAACATAAGCTCAGCCTCGGAAAAAAACGGCACGGCATCCTGCGCGGAGCTTAATGTTCCGATGCGCCGAACCGTTCTCCTGCTGGGCTGAAGCTTTTCTCCTGATCGGGCCTTTACGATTTGGCAGAGATTTGCTGCCACAACGACCTCCCCACTAGGTTCGAATGGAGGAAGTTGCACCGTGGCTGGAGCACAACTTTCGGTGCCGGAAATGCGCCGCGCAACGCGCCACCCCGTCGATCATCCCGTGATCGCGGAGCATCGCGATCGCGGCGACCTGTCGCTGCATATCGCGAACGTCTCTGCTCATGGCTTTATGATCGACAATGCCCCCCTGTTGCAGCGGGGGGAACGCGTGATCATCCGCTTGCCGGTGATCGGGCGGATCGAAGCATATGTCATCTGGGTAGCTGACGAACGCGCGGGATTTCAGTTTGAGCGGATCGTTCGCCTGGATGACTTCGTCAAGATGATGGACGTTCTGCAACCCAATCCACGGCTTAGAAATCGGCGCTGATCGGACGGGGCCTGCGCTCCGGCACGCGTTGTTAGCTCCGCTTTGGATGCCCCAACAATCTGATTGCTTGGCAAGTGCCGCCTTGCCTGCCATTCGCGCTGCGTGATCGAACCTTCTTCACCGCTCAAGATTCCCGATTACCGCCGCTTCTGGATCGCGCGGTTTCTGACTGTGGCATCCACCCTCTCGATGGTGGTGCTGATCGGATATCAAACCTACGATATCGCCCGTGCCGATTACGCCATGAGCCGTCCGGAAGCCGCGTTCCAGCTTGGCCTTCTGGGTCTTGTGCAATTCATTCCGCTGTTCTTCCTCACTCCTGTTGCGGGCCTCGCGGCGGACAGGTTCGACCGGCGCTTTGTCGCCTGCGCTTCGCTAGCGCTCGATTTCACGATTGCCATAACCATCGCCCTTCTCACCTGGGCGGACGCGCTGACCTTGCCTTTGTGCTTCATACTCGCCGCCGCCCATGGCGCCGCGCGTGTATTCAGTGGCCCGGCCATGAGTTCCATCGCGCCCAATATCGTTCCGCCCAGCCTGCTTCCGCGTGCAGTGGCACTCGGCTCGATCGGTTTCACCGGCGGTCAGGTGGTGGGGCCGGCCTTTGGCGGATTGATGTTCGCCGCCCATCCAGCCCTGCCCTATTTCGTTTCCGCCGGACTGCTGGCCATCGCGGCGCTGCTGATCATTTCCATCAGGCCGATCAAGGCGGAGCAGCATAGCGATCTGCATCCAGTGCGTCAGATGCTGGAGGGGCTGCAATTCGCCTGGCGCGACCGGTTCCTGCTGGGGTGCATCACCCTGGATCTCTTCGCCGTGCTCTTCGCCGGGGCCACCGCGATGCTGCCGGTATTCGCTCGCGACATATTGCAAGTCGGCTCCGAAGGGCTCGGCCTGATGCGTGCGGCACCTGCGATGGGGGCCGGCCTTGTCGCGCTTTACCTTTCATTCCGCCCTCTGGCACATAATGTCGGGGCCAAGATGCTCTGGGCCGTCGCAGTGTTCGGTGCAGCGACGATCGTGTTCGGCATTTCGCGCAGCTTCCCGCTTTCGATGGCCATGCTCGCCGTGCTGGGCGCGGCCGACATGGTTTCGGTCTTCGTGCGCAACACCTTGGTTCAGCTGAATACCCCCGATACCATGCGTGGGCGGGTATCCTCGATTTCCGGCCTGGCCATCTCCGCCTCCAACGAACTAGGCGAAATGCAGTCCGGCCTTGCTGCCGCGCTGCTCGGCGCCACGGGAGCGGTTGTATTCGGCGGCGTGGGTGCGATAGTTATCACAGCAATCTGGGCATATATCTTCCCCGAGCTACGTTGGGCGAAGACATTCGCCCCGCAATATCGTCAGGGCAATCCCAAGGAGAGGGAGACAGCGCAATGAAGGCCGACAACGTTCTCGCCACTATCGGCAATACTCCGCATATCCGCCTTTCGCGGCTGTTTCCCGACCATGAGGTGTGGGTGAAGTCCGAAAGGTCCAACCCCGGCGGCTCGATCAAGGATCGCATTGCCCTCGCCATGGTCGAGGCGGCCGAGAAGTCGGGCGATCTCAAGCCGGGCGGTACGATCGTGGAGCCGACCTCCGGCAACACTGGCATCGGCCTTGCCATGGTCGCCGCCGTGAAGGGCTACAAGCTGATCCTGGTCATGCCTGAAAGCATGAGCATCGAGCGGCGGCGCCTGATGCTGGCATATGGCGCCAGCTTCGATCTTACCCCGCGCGAAAAGGGCATGAAGGGCGCACTCGAACGCGCGACCGAGATTCTGAACGAAATTCCGGGCGCATGGATGCCCCAGCAGTTCGAGAACCCGGCCAATGTGGCAATCCATGCCCGCACTACCGCACAGGAAATCCTCGCCGATTTCGCAGACACCCCACTCGACGTGCTGATTACCGGCGTCGGCACCGGCGGCCACCTGACGGGCTGTGCGGAAGAACTGAAGAAGACCTGGCCATCGCTCAAGGCCTTCGCGGTGGAGCCTGCGCTTTCGCCAGTTATTTCCGGCGGCCAGCCCGGCCCACACCCGATCCAGGGGATTGGCGCCGGCTTCATCCCGGGCAACCTCCATACACAGGCAATTGACGGTGCGATTCAGGTGAATGCCGAGGATGCCAAGGAAATGGCCCGCAAATGCGCCCGCACCGAAGGCCTGCTCGTAGGCATCTCATCGGGTGCGACTCTGGCGGCCATCGCGCAGAAGCTGCCGGAACTGGCCTCTGGATCGCGTGTGATCGGGTTCAATTATGACACGGGCGAGCGTTACCTCTCCGTACCGGATTTCCTGCCGGAGTGACCATGCTCGAAAAGCTGGCCTATTCCGACGACGGTATTGCACTGACGGGGTTGCTTGCCCGCCCGGCAAGCGCCCCGCACGCGGCTATCGTCGTCTATCCGACGATCATGAACTCCACCCGTGCGGTGGAGGACAAGGCTGTTGCACTGGCCAAGGCTGGCTATCTTGCGCTGATTGCGGACTTCTATGGCAAGACACCGTCAACCTTCGATGAATCGAGGGTTTTCGCTGCCGGGATCAGAGAAGATGTTAGCCTATATCGCCAACGCCTGCGCGCAGCGATCAAGGCGATCGTTTCGCTGGACGAGGCGCGCGGCCTGCCCGTCGCCGCAATTGGTTTCTGCATGGGCGGCGGCGCGGTGCTCGAACTGGCGCGAGACGGTGCGCCGCTTGCCGCCGTGGTGAGCTTCCATGGACTTCTCGGCACAGAACTTGTCGCTGAACCGGGAACTGTCCGGGCAAGGATTCTCGTGTGCCATGGCGACGCCGATCCTATGGTTCCACGCAGCCAAGTCATGCAGTTCTGGGAAGAAATGGATGCAGCCGGGGCTAACTGGCATTTCCACTCCTACGCGGGTGTGAGGCACGGCTTCACCAATCCCTATCCCGTTCAAGGCAATCCAGCCGTCGCCTATGACGCGAGCGCCGACCGACAGAGTTGGGCGGCGATGCATTCGCTTTTCGACGAGATTTTCGGGGCGTAGCTTCTCAAGTGAGAGCCGGCGGCCCGTGTTGAACCCGCCCACCGGCTCCCATCCCTGGCAGGCGACCGTCAGGGCTGACTCTTGGGCAGGTCCGGCGCACCATCGCCGTCCTTGTCCTGCGTGTCGGGTGCGCCATCACCATCCGTGTCCCACGCATCCGGTGTTCCGTTGGCATCGGTATCCCATTTGTCGGCCAGGTTGTTGCCGTCGCTGTCCCACGCATCGGGCTTGCCGTCGCCATTGAGATCCCAGCTATCCGCCTTCCCGTCACCATCGGTATCGATAGAGGGCGCGGATGTTGCGGAACTGCCGCTATCGTCTTGCGCAACGACCGGCCAGACCGGCGCACCAAGAGTAAAGATGAGGGCCAGGGCGGCACCGTTCAGGCTATGTTTGGTTTGAACTGACATTGGTTGCTCCTCTTCGGCCAACCCCCTGTCGTTCCCAAACATCCTCCGTATGGCAGCCGCACACCACCCTCTTGCGACGGTTGGAACTCCGTGCCGGGCAAGGTGAAAAAGCAGCGCAACTCGGCGCGGCCACCATACATTTCATGGAAATCCCCCCGGCCCTATCCCGAGCCAGGGGGACGAATCACAGCGTTCAGGCAGCCGTCTCGAACTGCTCAGGGCTCAATGTCATCATCGCATCCGCACCAGCTTCGATCTTGCGCCGCAGTGCGCCAGCGTCGGGCGTGAAGCGTTCCGCATAGTAACGTGCGGTGACGAGCTTCGCTTCATAGAAAGCCTTGTCGTCAGAACCGGCATCCAGCTTTGAAGCAGAAACCTTCGCCATGCGCAGCCACATCAGCCCAAGGGCCACAACGCCCATGATATGCATGTAATGATGAGCGCCCGCGCCAAGGTGATTTGGATTGGCCATCGCATTCTGCATAAACCACATGGTTGCGGCTTTCTGCTCACCCACGGCCTTTTCGAGGCGCGATGCGATCGGTTCGAGCCTGGGGTCGGCCTTCCCAGCGAGCACTTCATCGTCCACCAGTTTGAAGAATGCCTGGATCGCTCGGCCACCATTGGCGGCCAGCTTTCGGCCACACAGATCCATCGCCTGCACGCCATTGGTGCCTTCATAAATCATGGCGATCCGCGAATCGCGAACGAATTGCTCCATCCCCCATTCTTTGATGTAACCATGGCCACCAAAGACCTGCTGCATGTTCACCGCGACTTCGAAGCCCTTATCGGTGCCATAGCCCTTGATTACCGGGGTTAGCAGGCTGATCATATCGTCGGCCGCTTGACGCTCTGCGTCGTCAAGGGCTCTGTGGCTCAGATCCACCTGAAGAGCGCCCCACATGATCAATGCACGCATAGCCTCGTTATAGGCCTTGGCGTCCATCAGCATGCGGCGCACGTCGGGGTGAACAATGATCGGGTCAGCACTTGCAGAAGGATCGGCACGGCCAGCGATCGCACGGCCCTGGCGGCGATCCTGCGCATATTGGACGGCATTCTGATAAGCCACTTCGGCCTGTGCGAGGCCCTGAACGCCCACTCCGAGGCGAGCAGCATTCATCATGATGAACATGGCGGCGAGCCCCTTGTTCTCTTCGCCGACGATCCAGCCCGTTGCGCCATCATAATTCATTACGCAGGTGGCATTGCCATGAATGCCCATCTTATGCTCGATCGAGCCACAGGAGACGGCATTTCGCTCGCCCAGCGAGCCATCCTCATTCACCAGGAACTTGGGAACGACGAAAAGCGAGATACCCTTCGAGCCATCGGGTGCGCCGGGCAATTTCGCCAGCACGAGGTGAATGATATTATCGGTCAGGTCGTTCTCGCCCGCCGAAATAAAGATCTTGGTGCCAGTGATCACAAAGCTGCCATCGGCCTGCGGCTCAGCCTTGGTCTTGATCAGCCCCAGATCCGTACCGGCATGCGGCTCGGTGAGGTTCATCGTGCCGAGCCACTCGCCCGACACCATCTTGTGAACGTACTTCTGTTTGATTTCTTCGGAGCCCGTGGCGAGAAGCGCCGAAACTGCGCCGTTAGTCAGCCCCGGATACATGGCAAAAGCATGATTGGCGGTCGCCATGTATTCCTCAAGCACAAAGCCAAGTACATGCGGCAGCCCCTGACCGCCATACTCCACCGGCAGAGACAGAGTGCCCCAACCCGCTTCACAATATTGACGATAGGCGTCCTTGAAGCCGGTCGGCGTGGTGACGGAACCGTCGTCATGGCGAGTGCAGCCTTCATGGTCTCCTACCTGATTAAGTGGCTGGATCACTTCCGATGCAAATTTACCCACGCCATCCACGATTGCGTCGACCATATCGGGCGTCGCATCCTCGAAACCCGGCAGATTCCCATAGCTTTCCAGGTTGAGCAGTTCGTTGATAACGAAGCGCGTATCACGCGTTGGCGCCCTGTAGATCGGCATTAATCTCTCCTCACGTAAATCTTGCGAACCGCTCAGTTAGCCGAGGCGGCCTTCCGATCCAGTTCAAGCGTTTCGATATGAGTGACGAAATCGGTAAGTTCCTTGATGGAGCTTTCGATATCCGCCTTCTGTTTCTTCAGTTTGGCGATCTTTTCGCGGCAGCGCTGCATC
Organism: Sphingomonadaceae bacterium; assembly: GCA_035497315.1. Classification (GTDB taxonomy): domain Bacteria; phylum Pseudomonadota; class Alphaproteobacteria; order Sphingomonadales; family Sphingomonadaceae; genus Andeanibacterium. Next base: position 24,381 of record DATJDU010000091.1, on the reverse strand, counting down.
GTCACCCGACGCTGTTCCACACGGCCATCGTTCAGATCGTAAAGATCGATCATTTCACGGATTTCGACCAGACTGAAACCCACATTTTTGGCGCGCATGATCCAGGCAAGCCGTGCCCTGTCGCGTTTCGAATAGATTCGCGACAGGCCTGCACGGGAAGGAGCGATCAGCCCTTCATCCTCATAGAACCTCAGCGCGCGGGCAGTGACACCAAATTCGCGCGTGAGATCGCTGATGGAGAAGTGCTCCCGCTGCTCGGCATCGGGGCGGTCAAGATGCGCGCCGGAATGTTCCCTGGCGGTAACATCAAATCCGGGCTTACGGGCGGCTGCGGTCGGCATGGCGCCCTTGCTATATTCCCTTTACGTAAGCGTCAATCGCTACAGCGAACGAGATGTTTTCCGTCAAGCTTGCGATAGAAGCACGTCACTGCGCCGGTGTGGCAGGCGGGGCCTGCCGGCGTGGCACGAATGACCAACGCGTCCTGATCGCAATCGACCAGGATTTCCTCCACCTTCAGCGTATGGCCACTGGTCTCGCCCTTCATCCACAACCGTCCGCGGCTGCGCGAATGGAAATGGGCCAGGCCAGTCTCCCGAGTCTTGTCCAATGCTTCCTTATCCATGAACGCGACCATCAGCACCTCACGGGTCGCCGCGTCAGTGACGACAGCGGTCAGCAGTCCGGCAAAATCGAACTTGGGCAGAAAGGCAGCACCGCTCTCACGTTCTGCTGCACTTGGTTCATTCGCGGAAATGACTTGGTTCCCTTCTTATCTTGCGCGCGATGCAACTGCGAGGCGCCATCTTGTTGCACGATAACCACAGATCGGTGCCAAAATCCATGCGTTGGTGCCTTGCCGCTTTTGATCTGAAGCTTTCGGTGGGATGAACGCCCTGCGGTTCAATGAAGCCGCCCGCCAGACCGGCGGCGTCGGAGCAGGCGCCAAGGAATAGGGGGTTTCGACAAGGCCTTGGACGAAGGGCCTGTCGGCAAAATGAGGGATTGGGCCTTTGCCCTGGTGCCGAATCTGGCACGGGAAACTGGCCCTTGAATATCGTCACGTGGACGCCCGGAGGAAACTCCGGGCGTCTTGCGTTTCAACCTCAGGAAACAACATCCAGCGCCTCCTCCAGCACACGCGCGAAACAAGCGATCACCACCCGCTCTGCACCGGCTCGTTTGAGCGCGCTGACGCAGGCCTCGCTCGTCGCGCCGCTGGTCAAGACATCGTCCACCAGCAGAACCTTTGCTCCCCTGATCTGCGAGCGCCGCGCAGGAGCGACCCCGATCGCGCCTTGCAACACCCTTGCCCGCGCCTTTCGCCCCAATCCGCCCAGTTTCGGCGTACGCTTGCGGCGATGGAGCACGTCGACCACTAACCTGCCTCCGGTTGCCCTGGCCAGTTCCCGACCAAGCAGGGCCGCCTGATTGAAGCCCCGCTGCCATAACCGCAGGCGATGAAGCGGTACGGGAACGATCAGCCATTCTCCTTCCATCTCAGGCAGGCGCGCAGCGATCAGCCGGGCAAGCATCGGTGCCAGCGCGATCCGCCGGCCGTGCTTGAAGGCAAGTACAAGGCGGCGGGATGCGTCATTATACAAGGTGCCCGCTGCAATTCCGTCATGCCTTGGGGGGGACGCGAGACAGGGTGCACAGATCGCGCCCTGGCCCACGCTATTCTCACCGAACGGACGGCTGCAACTGGCGCAGGCAGGTTCACCCGGAATTGCCAGTTCGCTCCAGCAGCTGGCACATAGGCCCGTCTGCGCCGCCAGCCCCTCACCACAGAGCGGGCAACGCGGAGGGAATACGAAGTCGACTAGTGGAGCGACGGCGGAGGAGAATTGGCGAACGAGAGTCACGGCCGAGATGGTGCCTCGCTTGCGTGATGGGGACAAGCAGGGCACTGGGACGAGCGATGAATTCTGCCCCGCCCACCATCTTTTCGCCCCGCCGCCGCCTTGCCCTACGCCGCCGGATGCGCGCGCTGCAACTGCGCCCCGATGCCCCCCGCTATCTCGTTGAGGACATGGTGGAAGATGTGGTGGAACGCATCGGCTTTCTGCGCCACGAGCCGGAAAGCGCCTTGGTAATCGGTGACTGGACCGGCGATCTGGCGCGCCATCTCACGGCTATGGGCTGCGCGGTCACTTCGGCCTCGCCCGAGGATGGCTTCGATGATGCAGCCCCCTTCCCCACTCGTGGCTTCGGCCACATCGCCAGCCTCGGCACGATCGACAGTGTGAACGACCTGCCCGGTGCGCTGATTCATATTCGCGAGGCGCTGGCACCCGGCGGGCTGATGATCGCCAGCTTCATGGGCGCGGGCAGCCTGCCGCGCCTGAGAGCCGCGATGCTGGCCGCCGATGGAGATCGGCCCGCAGCGCGGATGCATCCGATGGTGGACGTCCGGGCGGGCGGGCAGTTGCTGCAGCGCTGCGGCTTTGCCCGACCGGTGGTGGACAGCCGGGGCCTCGATGCGCGGTTCGGCTCGCTCGCCACCCTGCTGGCGGACATCAGGGCGCAAGGGCTCGGCAATGCGCTTGCCTCGCCCGCCCCGCCCCTCACCCGCGCCGGACTGCGCCGCGCGGAAGAGGTGTTCATGGGCGACGAGGACCGAGCGACCGAGCATTTCGAGATCCTCACCCTCAGCGGATGGCGGATCTAGGCCAAATCAGCGCAGCGCCGCCTGAGCCGCCGCGAGCCTCGCGATGGGCACGCGGTAGGGCGAGGCACTGACGTAATCGAGGCCGACTTCCTCGCAGAAGGCAATACTGGCCGGATCGCCGCCATGTTCCCCGCAGATGCCCAGCTTGATGTCGGGCCGGGAAGAGCGGCCACGTTCGACGCCAAGGCGCACCAGCTGACCCACACCATCAATATCCAGGCTGACGAAGGGATCGCGCGGGAAGATACCCTTGTCGACATAGGTCGGCAGGAAGCGTCCGGCATCGTCACGGCTGAGGCCCAGTGTGGTCTGCGTCAGGTCGTTCGTGCCGAAGCTGAAGAACTCGGCCGTTTCGGCCAGCTCGTTCGCCATCAGCGCGGCGCGCGGCAGCTCGATCATGGTGCCCACGGAATATTCCAGCACCTTGCCCTTTTCGGAGAACACGGCCTGCGCCGTCTTGTCGATCAGGTCCTTGAGAATATCCAGCTCGCGCTTGGTAGCTGCCAGCGGGATCATCACTTCCGGAACGATGGCCTGGCCGCGCGCGATCACCACATCGCAGGCGGCCTCGAAAATGGCGCGGGCCTGCATTTCGTAGATTTCGGGGAAGGTGATCCCCAGACGGCAGCCACGATGGCCGAGCATGGGGTTGAATTCCTGCAACTCCTCAGCGCGGCGCTTCAGCCGGTCCAGCCCGATACCGGTGGCATCGGCCAGTTCCACGAAGTCGTGTTCCGCATGAGGCAGGAATTCGTGCAGCGGCGGGTCGAGCAGGCGGATCGTAACCGGCAGGCCCAGCATCACCTCGAAGATCTCGACGAAGTCCTTGCGCTGTTCCGGCAGCAGCTTGGCCAATGCCTCGCGGCGCCCGGCTTCGGTGTCGGCCATGATCATGTGGCGCACATTGGTGATGCGCGCATCGTCGAAGAACATATGCTCGGTGCGGCACAGGCCGATGCCTTCCGCCCCGAACTGGCGCGCCATGCGGCAGTCCGTGGGGGTTTCCGCATTGGTGCGCACTTTCATGCGGCGATGGCTGTCGGCCCAGGCCATCAGCGTGGCGAAATCACCCACCAGTTCCGGCTCGATCGTGGGCACTTCGCCTGCGATCACCTGACCGGTCGTGCCGTCGAGCGTGATGTGATCGCCTTCCTTGAGCTGGCGCTCCCCGATCTTCAGGGTGCGCGCTGCGAGGTCGATCTGCACGGAAGAGGCACCGGAAACGCAGGGGCGGCCCATGCCGCGCGCCACCACTGCGGCGTGGCTGGTCATGCCGCCGCGTGCGGTCAGTACGCCCTTGGCCGCATGCATGCCGTGGATATCCTCGGGCGAAGTCTCCACGCGCACCAGCACCACAGCCTCGCCGCGGGCGGCGCGGTGTTCGGCCGTATCGGCATCCAGCACGATCGCGCCCGAAGCCGCACCGGGCGAAGCCGGCAGACCCGTGGCGAGGATATCGCGCGGGGCATCGGGGTCGAGCATCGGGTGTAGCAGCTGGTCCAGCGCCATGGGATCGACGCGCAGGATCGCGGTCCGCTCGTCGATCAGCCCTTCGGCCACCATGTCCACCGCCATCTTGAGCGCGGCCTTGGCGGTGCGCTTGCCGCTGCGGGTCTGGAGCATCCACAGCTTGCCGCGTTCCACGGTGAATTCGATATCCTGCATGTCACGATAATGCTGTTCCAGCAGTTCGAACACGCGGGCCAGTTCGCCATAGGCCTCGGGCATGGCCTCTTCCATGGAGAGCGGCTTGGCCCCGGCGGCATTACGGGCCTTCAGGGTAAGATATTGCGGCGTGCGGATGCCTGCCACCACATCCTCGCCCTGGGCGTTAACCAGCCATTCGCCATAATAGGCCTTCTCGCCAGTCGCCGGATCGCGGGTGAAGGCAACGCCGGTGGCCGAAGTATCGCCCATATTGCCGAACACCATGGCCTGCACATTGACGGCAGTGCCCCAATCGCCCGGAATATCGTTCAGCCGGCGATAGACCTTCGCCCGGTCCGCATCCCAGCTGTCGAACACGGCGGCAATCGCGCCCCAAAGCTGTTCGTGTACATCCTGCGGGAACGGCCTGCCCAGCTCACGCTCGACAATGCCCTCATATTCGCGGACCAGCGCCTTCCAGTCTTCAGACCCCATCTCGACATCGGCATAATAGCCATTGTCTTCCTTGGCGATTTCCAGAGCTTCCTCGAACAATCCATGGTCGAGGCCCAGCACCACATCGGAATACATCTGGATGAAGCGGCGATAGGAATCCCAGGCGAAACGCTCGTCGCCCGAAACGGCCGCAAGGCCCTTCACCGTCTCGTCATTCAGGCCGAGGTTCAGCACAGTGTCCATCATGCCGGGCATGGAAACCCGCGCGCCGGAACGGACAGAAACCAGCAGAGGATCGGCGACATCGCCGAATTTCTTGCCCACGCTCTGTTCGATATGACCCAAGGCAGTGTCAACTTCGGCGCGCAACTCGGCCGAAAAGTCCGAACCCCCGGCCAGGTAGCGCACGCATTCCTCGGTCGTGATCGTAAAGCCCGGCGGAACCGGCAGGCCGATATCGGCCATTTCGGCAAGGTTCGCGCCCTTGCCGCCCACGATCGTCTTGTCCTTCGCGCGGAGGTCATCGCTGACCACACCGCCGCCGAATGTATAGACCGATTTGCTCATCTATCTCCGCCGTTGCCTGTCGAAGTTGACACTGTTGACACTGTGCCGAGGGGATGTCCCCTACCCTTCGATCTTCGAGAAATCCGCGACTTTGTGCACCGCAGCACGGAAGCGTGCAAGCAGGTCCAGCCGGCTGCTGCGCTTTTCGGGCTGCTCGTCATTCACCGTCACCTCTTCGAAAAAGCGGTCGATCGGCGCGCGCAGGGAAGCAAGCGCAGCCATGGCGCCTGCAAAGTCCTCAGCCTCAATGGCAGAGGCAGCGCGCGGCTCGGCCGCGTCGAGCGCGTCGATCAGGGCCTTTTCCGCAGTTTCGGGTGTGTAGGAAAGCTCTTTCGAGTGGCGCAGTTCCATCTTGGCCGCGACCACATCCTTCAGATCGGGGTCGTCAACTTCGGCCAGCGGGTCTTCCTCGCCAGTGCGGGCGATTTCGCCTTCCACGCCCTGCCAATCCTCCTTCTTGAGGATATTGGCGGCGCGCTTGTAACCCGCGAGGAGATTGGCGCCATCTTCCGTGCCGATGAAGGACTGGAGCGCATGGACGCGGGCAAGCAAGCGGACGAGATCGTCTTCCCCACCGAGCGCGAACACCGCGTCGATCAGATCATGGCGGACGCCTGCTTCGCGCTGCTGAACCTTGAGGCGGTCGGCGAAGAAATCCATTAGAAAGTTCGGTGGGCCGAATTTGAAAGCCGCTTCCGCTACCGAAAAACTAATGCTGGAGAACGTGCGTCGCGCATATATGCCAGAGATTTTTTCTTTAGTTTTCTGCGCGATGTGCTTTTCGAATTCCATATAGTTTCGGACCGGAGACTCCCTCCAGGCTCGGTCGGCAACCTCTCCAAGATCAAAAAACGCTTCGATGATGACCTCGAACAACGAAATCCTAATATTGTTTTTCGTTATCAACGCGATAGTCGAAAGCGTCGCGCGTCGTAATGCGAAGGGATCTTTGGAGCCCGTGGGAGTCTGGCCAATCACGAAGAAAGAAACAAGCGTGTCCAGCTTGTCGGCCAGACTCACCGCCACCGTCACGGGAGCAGTAGGAACATCATCCCCCTGCCCAACCGGCTTGTAATGGTCGCGGATCGCGTCGGCTACGGCATCAGGCAGACCTTCCTCGCGGGCGTAATATCCGCCCATAAGTCCTTGTAATTCAGGAAATTCTCCGACCATTTCGGTGACGAGGTCGGCCTTGCACAACTCGGCTGCCTGCCGGGCCAGTGCCGGATCGCAATTCGGCACGATGCCCTCGCTCGCCAGCCATTCGGCGAGCTTCGCCACACGTTTCACCTTATCGGCAACAGTGCCGAGCTTCTCGTGGAACGTAATCCGCGCAAGCTTCTCGGCCTGCTCTTCCAACGAAACCTTCTGGTCCTGCTGCCAGAAGAAGCGCGCGTCGGAAAGGCGTGCGGCCAGCACCTTGCGGTTGCCGTCCACGATGGCCAGCCCGCCATCGGCCGGCACCACATTGGCAGTGCAGATGAAGGCGTTGGCCAGCTTGCCGTCCTTGGTGCGGCAGATGAAATATTTCTGATTGGTGCGCGCGGTGAGCTGGATCACTTCGGGCGGCACTTCCAGAAATGCCTCGTCGAAGCGGCCGAGCAGCGGCACGGGCCATTCGGTGAGGCCGGCGTTCTCGATCACCAGCCCTTCGTCTTCCACCAGCACGAGGCCGGCTTCATGCGCGACATGCTTCGCGCCATTGCGGACGATCTCTTCGCGCTCGCGCTGGTCCACGATCACATGGTGGATGCGCAGGTGCTGGGCGTAATCGTCTGCCCCGGCGATTTCGATCTCGCCATGGGAGTGGAAGCGATGGCCCCTGGTCTTGCGGCCCGAAACCACGCCGCCGACTTCGCAGTCCACCACATCGCCATCGAACAGGGCGACGATGCCCGAAAGCGGGCGCACCCAGCGCAGGCTTTCGGTGGAGAGGGAGGCAGCGCCCCAGCGCATCGACTTGGGCCAGGGAAAGGCGCGTATGATCGCGGGGATGGCGTCGGCCAGCACATCCTTCACGGCGCGGCCGGGGATGTTGCGGACGGCGAACCATGTCTGGCGGCCCTTAACGTCGCGCAGTTCCAGCTGGTCGCGCGTGACGCCATTCTTGCGGCAGAAGCCGTCGATAGCCTGATCGGGTGCGCCTTGGGGCGGGCCCTTTTCCTCTTCGCTGACGGCCTCGGTCGCCTGCGGCAACCCGCGCGCGATCAGCGCGAGGCGGCGCGGCGTGGACCATACGGCAACTTCACCCAGCGCAACGCCCGCTGCCGACATTTCGGCGCGGAACAGCTTTTCCAGATCGGCGCGGGCGCCGGCCTGCATACGGGCGGGAATTTCCTCGCAGCGCAGTTCGAGCAGGAAGTGGCTCATGCCGACCACCCCGGGAACTTCGCTTCCCACCGCTCGGTTTCCTTGGCCATATAGGCTTCGCAGCTCCCGCGGGCTAGGTCGCGGACCTGGCCCATATAGCTTGCCCGTTCCTGCACGCTGATCACGCCGCGTGCCTGGAGGAGGTTGAATACATGGCTCGCCTCGATCGCCTGCTCATAGGCGGCGATTGGCACATCGTTGGCCAGGCAATTGTTGCACTCGGCCACGGCCTTGCGGAACAGGTCGAACAAAGCCTCCGTATCGGCGACTTCGAAGTTCCATTTGGACATCTGCTTCTCGTTTTCGAGAAACACGTCGCCATAGGTAACGCCCCGGCCGTTAAATTGGAGGTCGTAAACATTGTCCACGCCCTGGATATACATGGCCAGGCGCTCCAGCCCGTAGGTCAGCTCGCCCGCCACCGGCTTGCAATCGAACCCGCCCATCTGCTGGAAATAGGTGAACTGGGTGACTTCCATCCCGTCGCACCACACTTCCCAGCCAAGGCCCCAGGCGCCCAGAGTGGGGCTTTCCCAGTCATCTTCCACGAAGCGGATATCGTGCTTCAGCGGATCGATGCCGATCACTTGCAGGCTCTTGAGATAGAGCTCCTGCAAATCCGGCGGGCTCGGCTTCAGGATCACCTGATACTGGTAATAATGCTGCAGCCGGTTCGGGTTTTCGCCATAGCGCCCGTCGGTCGGGCGGCGCGAAGGCTGCACGAAGGCGGCATTCCACGGCTCCGGACCCAGCGCGCGCAGGGTGGTGGCGGGGTGGAAAGTGCCTGCGCCCATACGCATGTCATAGGGCTGAAGGATAATGCAGCCTTGTTCGCTCCAGTAATTATGGAGGGCAAGGATCATGTCCTGGAAGCTCAGAACTTCCCCGGGAGAAGTGGTGCTGCTCATGTCGCGGCCCATGGCGGATGGCACAAACGCGGTCAATGGTGCGCTGCACCTATCCGCGAGTGTGCGCTGCACCGGTGCAACACGCATGCGACAATCCGCAGCTTACCTTCAGGGTAACTTGTCCTTCACACGGCTTGCCGCAACAACGCGGCCATGATCACGGGGACAAGGCGAATCATTGCGTTTGCAGCCGCGCTTCTGGCGCTGCACCTTCCTGCCGTCGCCGTCGCGGAGCATCCGCACGCGCTTGCTCCACAGAGTTCAAAAGCCGATTTACCCGGGCCCGCGATGTGGAAAGTGTCGGACAGGGACACCACGATCTATCTGTTCGGCACGATCCACTTCCTTCCCGCCGATGTGGACTGGTTTTCCGGCCCGATCGAAAAAGCTCTCAAATCCTCGGGCGAAGTCGTCACCGAACTCGATTCCCACGATGCGGAACGCCTGCCCGGCCTGATGCAGCAGACTGCATTCCTGCCCGAAGGGCACAAATTGCGCGAAATGCTCTCACCCGACGATCGCAAGGCTTTCGAGGAACTGCTGATCACTCTGGGCATCCCCATCGAACAGTTCGACCGGTACAAGCCCTGGTCGGCAGGCCTGACCCTGTCAGTGCTGATGACCAAGCGTGCCGGTTTCGATCCGGAAAAGGGCGTTGAGGAAGTGGTGGAAAACCACCATCCTGCCAACGCGCGGCGTTCCGCACTGGAATCGGTGGACTTCCAGGTCGATCTCTTCGCCGGGCTGCCCGAAGCGCAGCAGATCGCCTATCTCAACCAGGTGGTGGAAACCGCGCCCACGCTGAAGGCGGATCTTACCGCCATGTTGCAGGACTGGCTGGAAGGCGATGCGGATTCTCTGGCCGATCTGATCAATTCCTCCGAAGGCGATCCCGCGCTTTACCGGCGGATGCTGACCGATCGGAACGTGACCTGGGCAGGCTGGATCAAGGACCGGCTGCGCAAACCCGGTACCGTATTCATTGCCGTCGGCGCGGGCCATCTGGCCGGCGTGGGCAGTGTGCAGGACCAGCTCAGGAAGCGGGGCATCCGCAGCAAGCGCGTCCATTGATCCCCAATCCGGCCTCTCTCGGTCGCCGCCTTGCGGGGCTGGCGGCAGGGCTGCTGCTTCTGGCAGCCTGCAACACTGCGCCAGAGCAGCCGCCCCCCTCCCCGGCCTTGTGGGAAATCACCGGGCAGCAGGGGCAGCATGGCTATCTCTTCGGCACGGTCCACTCCCTGCCGAAAGCCTATCGTTGGCGCACCGAGCGGCTGGACAAGGCTTTCGCCTCTTCCGACCGCCTGATGGTGGAAGTGGATCTTGCCGCACAGGGCAAGGCGATTTCCGCGATCTTCACTCGCCTCTCGCGCTCGCCGGGCCTGCCGCCGGTCAGCGCCCGCCTGTCCGGCTCCCGCCGCGCGGAGCTGGAACAGGCGATGAAGGCCAGAGGGCTGACCGACAAGGACTTCGAAGGGCTGGAAAGCTGGGCCGCCGCCCTCGCCCTCGCTCAGGCCTATGACGATGGCGACAAGGGCGAAGGTGTCGATCTTTCGCTGATCAGGCAGGCGGGCAAGCGCGGGATCATCGAGCTTGAAGGTGCGGAGCCGCAATTGCGCCTGTTCGACGCCCTGCCCGAGGACGACCAGCGCGATCTTCTGGCCAGCGTGGCGCAAGAGGCACTGGAGGGCGAGAAGGCGAGCGACGAGCGCCTGAAACACTGGCTCACCGGCAATGCGGCCGCGTTGGAAAAGGAAACCCGCGAAGGGATGCTGGCCGACCCTGGCCTGCGCGAGGCACTGCTGCTTTCACGCAACCGTGCATGGTCTGAAAAGGCAGCGCGCGAACTCGACAAGGGCGGCACGGTCTTCATCGCCACCGGCGCCGCGCATATGGTGGGCCGCGAAGGGCTCGCCTCTCTGCTGGCGGAGCGTGGATATAGCCTGAAGCGGGTGCAATAGGCATCAGGCTGGCAACCCCACGCCTTCAACCGGAACCCGGGTGAGGCAAAGCTTGCAAATGCGGGGGTTTTCCCATAGGGGCCCGCGCTTCCCCATCATGGTCATCCCTGGAGGCGTGGCGGGAGAAGCGAACCAACCAGTAATTCGAAAGGCACGTATCATGAGCGACGCTCTTACCCTGCCGGCCGAAGCACGCGAACGGGCAGGCAAGGGAGCCTCCCGTGCACTGCGTCGCGAAGGCCGTGTTCCCGCCGTTATCTACGGCGACAAGGAAGAACCCCTGTCGATCCACATCGAGGAGAAGGAACTGCGCCGCCAGCTCGGCACCGGTCACTTCATGAACTCGATCGTCACTGTCCAGATCGGCGGCAAGTCGCTGCGCACCCTGCCCAAGGACGTTGCCTTCCACCCGGTTTCCGACCGTCCGCTGCATGTGGACTTCCTGCGCCTTGGCAAGGATGCCAAGGTCGAAGTTCTCGTCCCCGTGGTCTTCACCAATGAAGAAGCCTCGCCGGGCCTCAAGCGCGGCGGTGTGCTGAACGTCGTCCGCCACGAGCTGGACCTGATCTGCGATCCGGACCTGATCCCTTCGGAGATCGAAATCGACGTGACGGGCCGCGAAGTGGGCGATTCGATCCACATCAGCTCCGTGACGCTGCCCGCGGGCTCTGCCAGCGCGATCACCGATCGCGACTTCACCATCGCCACGATCGTTGCCCCTTCGGCAATGAAGTCGAGCGAAGGCGAAGCCGAAGCCGAAGCAGGTGAAGCCGAAGGCGCCTGATCGCCTCGTCTTGACGCCAAAGCAAGCGCCGGCTGTGCAAAGGCACCGCCGGCGCTTTGCTTTTGGGCCCCATGGAAGTCTAGGAAAGCGCCATGCAACTCTGGGTCGGCCTTGGAAATCCCGGATCGCAATATGCGATGAACCGGCACAATGTGGGCTTCATGGCGCTCGACGTCATTGCGGACATGCATCGCTTCGGCTCAGTGCAGAAGAAGTTCCAGGGCTGGGTGCAGGAAGGCCGGCTGGGCAGCGAGAAGATCGTGCTGCTGAAGCCAGCCACCTATATGAACGAAAGCGGCCGCTCCGTGGGCGAGGCGATGCGCTTCTACAAGCTGGATATCTCCGCCCTCACCGTCTTCCATGACGAGCTGGACCTCGCGCCCTTCAAGGTGAAGGTGAAGACCGGCGGCGGAACGGCAGGGCATAATGGCCTGCGCTCCATCGACCAGCATCTCGGCGCCGATTTCCGCCGTGTGCGCATCGGCATCGGCCATCCGGGGCACAAGGATCGGGTCACCGGCTATGTGCTGGGCAATTACGCCAAGTCCGAGGAAGACGACCTGGCCACCATGCTGGGCGCCATCGGCGCGGAGGCGGACTGGCTGGCCAAGGGCGACGATGCCCGCTTCATGAGCGACATCGCCCTGCGCCAGCAGGACTGACGGCAGACAGGGGCAGGAAACTGTCGGCCTGCCTTACAAATTGATGCTCGCCGCCGCATCGTTAACCAATGATATCCAACGATATCCGCGCTTGGCACGCCCCTTGCTTTTGTTTCCGGTAACCATTCCCGTAGCAAGAAGAGGGGCAATCATGCTTCGCAAGGCCATCGTTTCCACCATCGTTCTCGGCGCGCTCGCCGCATCGGCTCCCGCCCTCGCGGGCGGCTGGGGCGGCAGCTCGGGCTGCAGGTTCTGTGGTTCGACCTCGGGCGGCTGGAACCCGCCATCTTCGTCTTCCTCCAGCAGCTCGACCTCGGGCGGTTCGAGCAGCGGCGGCACGCAGGTGCCTGAGCCCGGCATGCTGGGCATGGCCGGCGCGGGCCTGATCGGCCTCGCAATGATCCGTCAGCGCCGCCGCAAGCTGACGAAGAAGTAACACCGCACAGGTTCACGGGTCCGCATCCAGTCTCCGCGGTCCGTCTTCGGGTACGCCCGTAATAACGCCCCTCCCCCCACAGGAGGGGCGTTTCGTTTGCGCTGCGTGGCCACCCCGGCTAATGGCGCCTCAATTCCAGATCGAGGTAACATCAAATGGGTTTCCGTTGCGGGATCGTCGGCCTGCCCAACGTCGGCAAGTCGACTCTCTTCAATGCTCTTACAGAGACGCAGGCCGCGCAGGCCGCAAACTATCCTTTCTGCACGATCGAACCCAATGTGGGTCAGGTCGCAGTGCCCGATGAGCGGCTTCAGCAACTGGCGAAAATCTCCGGATCGCAGAAGATCATCGAGACCCAGCTGGCCTTCGTGGACATTGCCGGTCTGGTGAAGGGCGCCAGCAAGGGCGAAGGTCTGGGCAACCAGTTCCTGGGCAACATCCGCGAAGTGGACGCAGTGGTCCATGTGCTGCGCTGCTTCGAGAATGACGATATCCAGCATGTCGCCAACAAGGTCGATCCCATTGCGGACGCCGAAGTGGTGGAAACCGAGCTGCTGCTTTCCGATCTCGAAAGCCTCGAAAAGCGAGTTCCGGCCGCCGCCAAGCGCGCGACCACCGGGGACAAGGAATCCAAACTGATCGCCAGCGTGCTGGGCCAAACGCTCGAACTGCTGCGCGAAGGCAAGCCTGCCCGTCTGACCGAACCCAAGGATGAGGAAGAAGCCCGCGTCTTCGCGCAGGCGCAACTGCTCACCGCAAAGCCTGTGCTCTATGTCTGCAACGTCTCTGAAGACGATGCGGCCACCGGCAATGAACTGACCGAGAAGGTCTTCGCCAAGGCCAAGGCGGAAGGCGCACAGGCCGTGATTGTTTCTGCCGCGATCGAAGCGGAACTGATCGGCATGGCTCCCGAAGATCGCGGCGAGTTCCTGGAATCGCTCGGCCTTTCCGAAACCGGCCTCGCCCGCGTGATCCGCGCCGGATACGAGCTGCTGGGCCTGCAGACCTTCTTCTCGGTCGGCCCCAAGGAAGCGCGCGCATGGACCGTGCACAAGGGAGCCAAGGCCCCGCAGGCCGCCGGCGAGATCCACACCGATTTCGAAAAGGGCTTCATCCGCGCCGAGACCATCGCCTTTGACGACTATGTCACGCTGGGCGGCGAAGCCGGTGCGCGCGACCACGGCAAGCTGCGCCAGGAAGGCAAGGAATATGTCGTGCAGGATGGCGATGTGATGCTGTTCAAGTTCAACGTGTAAGCGGCGGGGGGCATTGCCCCTCCCCGTTTTGCGGTGAGCGCCTTATCTCCTGTCGGCGCGCGTATGGGGCCCTGTCAGGACTTTAAATCGACATCCGGCCCAGCAAGAGTTCGGTCATGCGCTGGCTCAAGCTTCTCCTCGCCGCGGCCTGTGCCGCCTCCGCCCTGCCATTGGCCGCACAGGCTCCAGTCGTTGCGACCACGCAGGTGGAGCGACGGGAACCGATCACGATACTCATCTCGCTGGACGGGTTCCGCGCTGATTATCTCGACCGGGGGCTTACGCCCAATCTCGCGGCACTGGCGGCGGGCGGCGTGGAAGCGGGCATGATCCCTTCCTTTCCCAGCCTGACCTTCCCCAACCACCACACCATCGCCACTGGCCTTAGGCCCGACCGCAACGGCATCATTGGCAATACGATGACCGATCCCAGCCACTCGCCCGATTTCTGGGTCGGCGGCACCGATGCCTGGTGGTGGAACGAATCCGTGCCGATCTGGGTGGCGGCAGAAAAGGCAGGCATTCCCACCGCGACCGAGATCTGGCCTGGCACCACCGTTGCCACAAACGGGATATTCCCCACCGACTGGCACCAGTTCGGCTTCACCATCGGCATGCGGCAGCGGACGGATTCGATCATCGACTGGGCCCGTCGCCCGGCGGAGAACCGCCCGCGTTTCATGATGCTCTATATAGAAGAGCTGGACCATGCCGGCCATGAATACGGGCCGGATTCGGCGGAAGTGAATGAAACGCTTGCGGCACTGGACAAGCAGATCGGCCGGATGCGCGATGCGCTTGCGGCCATGGGCCAGCCCGCCAATCTGGTGGTGGTTTCCGACCATGGCATGGCGGCGCGCAGCGAAGACCGTGTGGTGCCGCTCTATCAGGATATAGCCGGACTGGGCGTGGCGGTGGAACAGGGCGCCTATGCCTCCATCAACCCGCTGCCGGGTAAGGATGCGGAACTGGCGCAAGAGCTGCTCAAGCCCCGCGATCATGTGCAGTGCTGGCGCAAAGGCGATCTGCCAGAACGCTTCCACTATGGTCGTAACCCGCGCGTTCCCGCCTTCTTTTGCCTGGGTGAAACCGGCTGGGCCGTGCGCGCAAAGGCGCCGAAACCCGGCGATGGGCCGTGGAACGGGGGCACCCATGGATGGGACAATCAGGACCCGTTGATGCGCGCGATCTTCATCGCCAACGGCCCGGCTTTCAAGCCCGGCAGCACCCTGCCCGATTTCGACAATGTGAATGTCGAGCCGCTGCTACGCGAATTGATCGGCCTTCCCGCGCACGATGCAGAGATCGACGGGTCGGCGAGCACCTTCAAGAATGTCCTAAACCGCTAGTGCCGCCATTCAATCGAAGGCGGCGATGATCGGGCACGGCCCGTTGCTGGAGCCCGCGCATTCCTTCGCCAGCTTGCGCAACCTGTCGCGCGCGCGTGTCATGGTTTCGATCTTCTCATCGAGATCCGCGATCCGCTCCGCCGCCATCTGGCGTGCGCGGGGGCGATCGTTGCTGCGGTCCAGTTCCAGCAGTTCGGCGATTTCGCCTAGGGTGAAGCCAGCCTCCTGAGCTGAGCGGATGAAGTGCATCCGGCGCAGTTCCTCCTCGCCATAATGTCTCTGCCCCTTGGCGCCGCCTAATGTAGCGGGCCGAGGATCGGGAACCAGCCCCTTGCGTTGATAGAAGCGGACTGTCTCCACGCCCACACCGGCGCTGCGGGCCAGTTCCGAAATCGTCATCGCCATCGCTTGACTCCGTACCATGGTACGGAAGCTATAGGCTGATTCGTGATGGAACAGCAAATGACCAGGCCTGTCGCCCAACTCCACCGCATGGTGATGGAGAAACACGTCTGCCCCTGGGGCCTGCGCGCGAAATATCTGCTCGAACGACGGGGCTTTCAGGTGGAGGATCATCATCTCACCACGCGGGAAGAGACGGATGTTTTCAAGGCGCAGCATGGAGTAAAAACCACGCCGCAAACCTTCATCGATGGCGTGCGTATCGGTGGCTATGACGATCTGCGTCGCTATTTCGGCCTGCCATTGCGCGATCCGGATGCAAAGACCTATCGTCCGGTCATTGCCGTCTTCGCGATTGCCGCCGCGCTCGCGCTTGTGCTCAGTCAGGCGATTTTCGGCAGTCCGGTCACTTGGCGCGCGTTTGAATGGTTCATCGCCTTTTCGATGGCGATCCTTGCGATGCTGAAACTGCAGGACGTGGAGAAATTCGCCACGATGTTCCTGGGCTATGACCTCCTCGCCCGGCGCTGGGTACCCTATGCCTTTATCTACCCCTTTGCCGAGGCACTGGCCGGGGTGCTCATGGCTGGGCGGGTGCTGCCCTGGCTTTCGATCCCGATAGCGATCCTGATGGGCACGACCGGCGGAATTTCGGTGTTCTATGCCGTCTATGTCCAGAAGCGGGAGCTGGAATGCGCCTGTGTGGGCGGATCAGGCAGGGTGCCGCTTGGCCCCGTGTCGCTGCTCGAAAACGTAATGATGGTCGCCATGGCGATCTGGATGATGTTCCCGGCGCACTGAGCCGGATTGGAGCCCGACAATGAAATACGCAGCTTCCGTCAGCCTCGCCGCTATCGCGCTTGCGATGTCGCACCCTGCCCTCGCCCAGCATGAAGGGCATGGGCAAAGCGAGGACGAGCCGATGGACCATGGCTCCATGGATCACGGCCAGATGGATCACTCCGCCATGAACCATGGCGGCATGGAGATGGGTCCGCCCGACGAATGGAAGCCGGGCGAAGGCTCGGGCACCGCGCGCCTGCCGGGAGCCGAAGGCGCGATGCACGGTCTGCACCTGACGAGCGGTGACTGGATGGTGATGGTCCATGGAGCGGTGACTGCGCAATATTCGGACTTCTCCGGCCCGCGCGGCGACGACATGCTCTATTCCACCTCGATGCTGATGGTTGCGGGCGAGCGGAAAACCGATTGGGGCCGCATCCAGCTGCGCTCCATGCTCAGCCTCGAACCGCTGATGGATGCGCGCGGCTATCCCAACCTCTTCGCTACGGGCGAAACGGCCGATGGCGAACCGCTGGTGGACCGGCAGCACCCGCACGACCTGTTCATGGAACTCGCCGGCCGGGTGGACGTGAACGTCTCCGACAACGCCACGGTGTTCATCTATGGCGGCCCGGTGGGCGAACCCGCGATCGGCCCGTCGGCCTTCATGCATCGCGGTTCCGCCGCCAATAATCCGGAACCGCCGATTACCCATCACTGGTTCGATTCCACTCACATCACCTATGGCGTAGTGACGGCCGGCTATTCCTCTCGCCTGTTCCAGATCGAAGGCTCCGCCTTCCGGGGAGCCGAGCCGGACGAGGAACGCTGGAGCATCGAAACGCCCAAGCTGGATAGCTGGGCGGTGCGCGCCACGATAACGCCATCCGCGAATTGGGCACTCCAGGCCAGCCACGCCCGGATCGAACAGCCCGAAGCGCTGCACGGAAATCAGGACGAAGCGCGCACCACCGCCTCGGTCCAATATGCCAATGGCAGGGGCCTTTCCGCCATGGCAGCCTTCAGCGCCAAGAACCGCGTGCCGGGCGACACGCTCACCGCATGGCTGGGCGAAGTGAACTGGGATATCGATAAGGCCAATTCCGTTTTCGCCCGGGTTGAGAATGTCGACAATGACGAACTGATCCCGGACCACGACGATCCGCTGCATGACCAACCCTTCCGCATCACCAAGTTCCAGGCCGGCTATGCACGGCACTTCGCCCTGGGGCAGGCCGTGCAACTCAGCCTCGGCGGTGCAGTCTCTGCCTTCGCAAAGCCTTCCACACTCGATCCCTATTATGGCAAGGACCCCATGGGCTACACACTGTTCGCCAAGCTCTCATTGGGACATTGATATCGATGCTGTTTTACGAGGATATCGAAGTAGGCACTGTCATCCGCTTCGGCCACTATGAAGTCACCCGCGAGGAAGTGCTGGAGTTTGCGGGCAAATATGATCCCCAGCCCTTCCATTTGTCCGACGAAGAGGCAGCGAAGACCCATTTCGGCAGGATCGCCGCAAGCGGGTGGCACACCTGCTCCATGACCATGGCGATGCTGGTGGCCCATCACGCGATCATGCCTCGCGCCGCCCTTGGCGCCATGGGAGTCGACGAATTGCGCTGGCTGCGCCCGGTCTATCCCGGCGACGTGCTCAATTGCGAAATGGAACTGCTCGACAAGCGCCTCAGCCGCTCGAAGCCCGGCATCGGCATCATCAATTCCAGGACCACCACCTTCAATCAGGACGGGCAGCCGGTCCTTTCGATGAAGCCGATCACCCTGATCCGTACGCGGGGGGAAGGCTCGGCCATGTGAAGCAAAATCGATCCGGGTCAACATGCAGATGGCCCGGATTTGATGGAACGGATGTGTAACCCTTCCCGGCCGGAAAATGCCACATTTCGTTCGACGCGTGTCACTCTCGCATGGCGCGGTTTCGAGCCGTTTTTCGGCGCTTTGCACGCACCCAGGTGTCACCTTCCATCGCTTGTTTTCGTGCAGGCCTTGTGCTGCACCGAATGAAAGGGCGGGACATGCAAGCGGCTGGACGGAGGCGGGGCTGTTCATCGGTCAGGATAAACGCCATTTGGGGGCCTGTAGGAAAGTGATTTCGCCCGGCCGCCTACCTCCTCTCTCTATTGCGCAGGCCCTCTATTGCACTGGATTTCGCCCGGCTGGTCATAGACCACCCGTTCATGCGTATCGCGCACTATCAGGCGACCGGGGAAGGTCACGGAAGTGCCCGATTGCGCGGGCGCAGCGCCGCCATCAGGCAACAGGTCAAAGCTGTTTATGCGCCCATCATATTGGGTGCGCGTGCCGAAAGGCAGTTCGGCGCTGCCTTTGTCGGCTGCATAGCGCAGCACTTCCTTGCCGATCTTGAGATAGCCTGCATCTTCCATCGCCATTGCGACGGCGCCCAGCCCACCGCCTTCCGGCGCGAAGGCGCAGCTTGTGCCGTATAGCTTGTGTTTCTCTATATCCGGCAGGCGGATCGGCTGAAGCTCCACCGGGACAGCCTTGCCGCGCAGGGCTTTTTCGACCGTAGCTGTGTCGATTGTCTCGTGCTCTTCGGCAGGCTCTTTGCCGCAGGAGGCCAGTAGTGCTGCGCTTGCAAGAAGGAGAAGTCTCCGCATCAATGCCTCCCGAACAGTTTTTCCACTTCGGCCATGGACAGCTTCACCCAGGTCGGGCGGCCATGGTTGCATTGGCCTGAACGGGGTGTCCGTTCCATTTCCCGCAACAAGGCGTTCATTTCCGCCACCGACAGCACGCGCCCCGCGCGCACGGAACCGTGGCAGGCCATCGTGGCCAGCACATGCTCGATCTTCTCGTCAAGCAGCAGGGCATCGCCATTCACTGCCAGATCGTCTGCCAGATCCTGCAGCAGGGCGTGGGGATCGGCCTTGCCCAGCACGCCGGGCATCGCGCGCACCAGCATCGCGTTGGGTCCGAACCGTTCGATGGCAAGGCCCAGTGCGGCGAATTTCTCGGCATTGTCCTCAAGCCGGTCGCAGGACGGTTCGTCCATTTCCACCACTTCGGGGATAAGCAGGGCCTGGCTGGCGGCCACTTTCTCCCCCGCACCCGCCGCGCGCAGCCTTTCGAGCACGAGCCGTTCATGTGCTGCGTGCTGGTCCACCAGCACCAGACCGTCAGCCGCCTCGGCCACG
Organism: Sphingomonadaceae bacterium; assembly: GCA_035497315.1. Lineage (GTDB taxonomy): Bacteria > Pseudomonadota > Alphaproteobacteria > Sphingomonadales > Sphingomonadaceae > Andeanibacterium. The sequence continues at coordinate 4,953 of DATJDU010000091.1, read as the reverse complement.
ATATAGGTGTTAGCCACCTGCCCCCGCGCAATGCCCAGCGGATAGTCCGCCGCATCCTCGGGCAATTGTTCCGCTGCTTCGGCCCGGCCCATCGGGGCCGCCTGCGGCCCGGCCATCACTTCTGCCTCGAAGGCGCGCCATGCCTGCCCGGCTTCGCTTACGCCCGAATAGGAAGGACGCTGCGAAGGCCCGCTCCAGTCCCTGCCCGAGAAAATCGAGCGCAGCGCCGGGGCAGGCTCATCTGGGCTGGACGGGTTCAGTGGCTCGGCCTCCCATTTCGCCATGGCGGAAGCATCGGGCGCCTGCGCACTTCGCCGGTCCCCAGTGGCCAGCGCCTGACGCAGGCCGGATACGATGAAGCCGCGCACTCCTGCGGAATCGCGGAAGCGCACTTCGGTTTTCGCCGGATGGACATTCACGTCCACATCTTCGGGCGGCAGGTCCAGAAACAGCGCCAGCACCGCATGCCTATCCCGCGCCAGCATGTCTGCATAGGCACCGCGCACTGCCCCCACCAGCAGCCGGTCTTTCACCGGGCGGCCGTTGACGAACAGATATTGGTGATCCGCCACGCCGCGATTGTAGGTGGGCAGGCCGGCCACGCCCGAAAGCCGCATGGCCCCGTTTTCCACCGGCCGCTCCATGTCGAGGATCACGGCATTTCCAGCCAGCTCGCGGGCAACAAGCTGCGCCACGCGTTCTTCCGCAGTCTCCCCGCCCTGCACCGCGAACACCCGGCGGCTACCATGTTCCAGGCTGAAGGCGATGTCCGGCCGGGCCATGGCAAGCCTGCGGACTACATCGAGACAGGCGGCATATTCGCTGCGTTCGCTGCGCAGGAACTTGCGGCGGGCGGGCACCTTCGCGAAGAGCTGCTCCACCCGCACGCGTGTGCCTGGCGGCAGGGCGGCGGGGCCTTCCTCCACCAGCACGCCATGATCCACCACGCGCTTCCAGCCCTGCTCATCCCCCCGCACCCGGGATTCGAGCGTCAGCCGCGCAACGCTGGCGATGGACGGCAGTGCCTCACCCCGGAAACCGAGTGTCGAAACCATCTCGATTGCCTCATCCGGCAGCTTAGACGTGGCGTGACGTTCGAGCGCGAGCGCCATTTCGTCGGGCTTCATGCCGCAGCCATCGTCGGTCACTTCGATGCGCGAGAGGCCGCCATCGGCAAGACTCACTGCGATGCGGGTGGCGCCGGAATCGATAGCATTCTCCACCAGTTCCTTGAGCGCGGCGGCAGGTCTCTCCACCACTTCGCCCGCGGCAATACGGTTGATCAGGGGCTCCGGAAGGCGGCGAATATGGGGCATCCGATAAGCCTAACGGTGAACGGTCCGGAATTCGAGCCGAACCGCCCAAAAATGCATCGCTTTCCTCACAAAATTTTGGCCTTTACCGGACGCTTGCGTTAAGCAGCCGCGACCTCTCGTTGCGCCGCAGCGACGAACTTCCTAACTGAGCCCTACAATGGGTTGGAAACAATACGGATTTCCTTGATGAGTTCCTTCTTTTCGAAATTCTTCAAGCTCGGTTCCCAGAATATGGCGATCGACCTCGGCACGGCCAATACGCTGGTCTATGTCCAGGATCGCGGGATCGTGCTTAACGAGCCGTCGGTTGTTGCCATCGAGACGATCAACGGCGTGAAGCGCGTGAAGGCCGTGGGTGACGATGCGAAGATGATGATGGGCAAGACGCCCGACAATATCGAAGCCATCCGCCCACTGCGCGACGGCGTGATTGCCGACATCGAAATCGCCGAGGAAATGATCAAGCACTTCATCCGCAAGGTGCACGGCAAGAAGAGCCTGCTGCGCTATCCGGAAATCGTGGTCTGCGTTCCCTCGGGCTCGACTTCGGTTGAACGCCGCGCCATCCGCGATGCCGCCTCCAATGCCGGTGCATCGGAAGTGTTCCTGATCCTCGAACCTATGGCGGCGGCAATCGGCGCCGACATGCCGGTGACCGAGCCGGTTGGCTCGATGGTGGTCGATATTGGCGGCGGCACCACCGAAGTTGCCGTGCTCTCGCTGCGCGGTCTCGCCTATACCACCTCGGTCCGCACTGGCGGCGACAAGATGGACGAAGCGATCGTCTCCTATGTCCGCCGACACCACAACCTCCTGATCGGCGATGCCACGGCAGAGCGGATCAAGAAGGATTACGGCATCGCAGTAGTGCCTGAAGACGGCTTCGGCGAGACGATCACCCTCAAGGGCCGCGATCTGGTGAACGGCGTGCCGAAGGAAATCACCATCAGCCAGGCGAACATCGCCGAGGCTCTTTCCGAGCCGATCGGCGCCATCGTTGAAGGCGTGCGCATCGCGCTGGAGAACACCGCGCCCGAACTGGCCGCCGACATCGTCGACCAGGGCATTGTGCTGACCGGTGGCGGGGCGCTGATCCGCCGCCTGGACGAGCATCTGCGCGAGGAAACCGGCCTGCCGGTGAGCGTTGCGGAAGATCCGCTGTCCTGCGTGGCGCTGGGCACTGGCCGGGCGATGGAAGATCCGATCTATCGCGGCGTGTTGATGACCGCCTGAGACAGTCAATCCGCCGCAGGGCAGCTCGCAACGGCCGTCCGTCGGCCCAATAAGGAAATGGGCGCATGGCGCCGCCGACCAAACGCCGCACAGGCCATTCGAAGAAGGCGCAGTTCAGCGCGTTCACCGGATACCTTGTTGCTGCGCTCGGCGTCCTCATCGGCGCCGGGCTGCTTGCCCTCTCCGCCTGGAAGCCGGAATCCATGTCGTCGCTGCGTGCGGAGGCAACCGATCTTGCCATGCCTGCCGGCCGGGCTGGCGCGGAAGTCCGTTCCGACAGTCAGGGCCTGATCCAGGCTATCGCCGGCTATTTTGACGCGGGCAATAAAAACGCACGGCTCAAGCGCGAGATGGAGGAAGCACGCGTCCATCTGGCGGAAGCCAAGGCGATCGAGACTGAAAACCACCGCCTCAAGGCGCTGCTTGGGCTTCGGAATGAGGAAGTGAAACCGATCGCCTTCGCGCGGCTGATCGGATCGAGTTCCGCCAGTACCCGGCGGTTCGCCTATCTCTCGGCCGGCTCTTCTCAAGGGGTTCAGCCCGGAATGCCGGTGCGATCGCCACTGGGGCTTGTTGGCCGCGTGCTCGAGGTGGGCGATGCCAGCGCCCGCGTAATGCTGCTGACGGACACAGCCAGCATGGTGCCGGTCCGCCGCAACACCGACAATATAGTCGCCTTTGCCGAGGGCCGTGCCGATGGCACCTTGCGCCTGCGGCTGATCAATCTTGGCATTAACCCGCTGAAAAAGGGCGACATCTTCGTCACCTCCGGCGCGGGCGGCATCTTCCGACCGGGCATAGCCGTGGCAATGGTGGAGAAGGTCACGCATGATGGGGCGATGGCCCTGCCACTGGCCAATCCGGCCGCCACCATCCATGTCGCAATCGACCCGGTCTGGGTGCCTCAGGCTGCGGAGATTGCAGCACAGCCCGCTCCTGGAGGGCCGCAATGAGCCCGGAACGCCGGATGAACGCCCGCATGACGGCAACCCATCGCGACCGTTTTGGCAAAACCATCAATCGCGACCATTCCGTGCTTCTGGCCCATGGAATTCCACTGATCACGATCCTGCTCGGATCGCTCGCCCCGCTGCTGCCTGTCATTGCCGCGGGGCCGGTAATGCCGCCATTCGGCTTCATGATCCTGCTGGCCTGGCGGATCGTGCGCCCTGGCCTCCTCCCACCCTGGATCGGCCTGCCGCTGGGCGCGTTTGACGATTTGTTCAGCGGCCAGCCCTTTGGCAATGCGATTCTGCTCTGGTCCATCGCCATGCTGGCCATGGACGCGGTCGAAGCACGCTTTCCGTGGCGAGGCTTCTGGCAGGACTGGGCGACTGCGTCTGGAATGATCGTCGCCTATCTGGTGTTGGGTGCGCTATTCGCCGGGGGCAATTTCTCGCCGGAGCGCTTTATCCTGATTGTTCCGCAACTCTTGCTCAGCGTGTTGCTGTTCCCCATCATCGCCCGCATGGTGGCATTCTTCGATCGCGTCCGGCTGTTCCGCGTCAAGGTGATCGGCTGATCGCATGGCGAAGCCACGCAACACCGCCGGGACGCTGAGCCATTCCTTCCAGCGTCGCAGCTTCCTGATTGGCGGAATCCAGGGCGGCGTCGGCCTGCTGCTGGCCGCACGAATGGGCTATCTCGCCGTCGCGGAAAACGAGCGGTACCGCGTTCTGGCGGAATCGAACCGGGTGAATCTGTCACTGATTCCGCCGCGCCGGGGCTGGATTCTGGATCGGAACGGGGCCCCCCTCGCCTCCAATCGCGCCGACTTCCGCGTGGACGTGGTTCCCGAACGAATGCAGGATCCGGAGCGCGAGGTGGAAACCCTCGGCAAGCTGCTCGATCTTTCCCCCGTCCAGGTACAGGATCTGAAGGACAAGCTCTCCGACGCACGCGGCTTTCAGCCGGTGGAAGTGGCGAGCGGCCTCGATTACGAAAAATTCGCCGCAGTGAGCGTGCGCCTGCCGGACCTGCCGGGGGTCGTGCCGCAGCGCGGTTTTTCCCGCTACTATCCAACCGGGCCTTCGGTCGGCCATCTCATCGGCTATGTCGGTGCCGCTTCAGCCGAGGAGTATGAGAAGGAGCGGATTCCCCTGCTCGTCACCCCCGGCTTCAAGATGGGCAAGGATGCCCTCGAAAAGCAGTTCGACCAGACCTTGCGCGGTCAGCCCGGCGCCCGGCGCGTCGAAGTGACCGCCAGCGGCGAGATCGTGCGAGACCTCGAAACCCGCGAGGATGTTCAGGGCAAATCGATAAAGCTCACTATCGATGGGCCACTGCAGGATTATGCCGCGCGCCGCCTGGGGCTCGAATCCGGCTCGGTGGTGGTTCTCGACTGCCAGACCGGCGATCTGCTGTGTATGGCATCGATGCCCAGCTTCGACCCCAACAGCTTTTC
>DATJDU010000090.1:0-3128 GCA_035497315.1 Sphingomonadaceae bacterium | reverse complement strand
CACTGATGGAGGCGCAGCCGCCCAGCACTTTCCCGCGCGGGATCGGCTGTGTGCGGCCATCGAGATTGGGGTCGGGCTCCGCCTCATAGCCCCAGATGAAGCGGGGCGAAGCGGCGGCCTGCATCCAGGTGAGCGGCATGTCGATCAGCGGATGGCGACATTCACCCCCCGCCTCGATCAGGGCCACGCGAACAGACGGATTGCTGCTCAGCCGGTTGGCCAGAACGCAGCCCGCGCTGCCCGCGCCCACGATGATATAATCGTACACTTTCACCCGCCATGCCTCTCGTTTACTGCTTGCCCATTGCCTAGCCCATCTTCCGGGGAAACCGGAACAGCTTGTGCCAAGCATAATTGAGAATGAGAGGCAGGGTTGCCTTGGATATATCCACGCAGGAACTGACGATGACAACCGACCTCTCCACCGCCGACCAGTTGCAGATCCGCGATGTCATTTCCCGCTATGCCTGGGCGCTCGATACGGGCGATGTCGACGATTTCGTGGCCTGTTTCTGCAGCGACGGTGCATTGGTGTGGGATGCCTTCGAAGTACCCGATCGCTGGCAAGGCAAGGACGCCCTGCATCATTTCGCGAGCTTCTTCCGTGATCAGCCCACTTCGGCCGGGCGCCAGCACCATGTCACCAACACGATCATCACCCCTTGTGAAGGCGGCGCCCGGGCCAGATCCTATGCCGCAGTGGCGGTGCGCCAGGGCGATGGCCCCCATCTGCTGCATGTGATGGGATATTATGAGGATCGTTTCCGCAAGGAAGATGGGCAATGGCGGCTGGCGGAACGCATCATCCGCGACTGGTCGGGCCCGATCCTGAAAGACTTCGCGGGCCAGACGGGCGAACGCGTCGCCCGCCCGAAGCCCCCGCCGCTGAAGGGGGCAAGCTATCCTCCCGCCGGGGGCTAGGCGGCGTGGACAAATTCGGCTTCTGGCAGCGATCCGCGATTGTCTGATCCGGAGCCTCGCAGGCGCCCCTTGCCCAAAATCGGCGGGATGAACTGTAACCTTAGTGGACAGGAAAACACGTAGTTTCGTGCAAAGTGTCGCATCCCTGCATGGCCCGGTTTCAAGCCGTTTTTCAGACCTGCGCGGGGCCTGAAGTGTCACCTTCCATTTCCGGTTTTCGTGCAGGCCCCCGTCGGTCCGGAAAGCCGGGCCGACGGGGGTAGGAAATGCGCAGGGAGGCAGGGAGGATGCAAGGCTGTCCATCGTGCAGGATAAACGCCATCTGCAGGCCTGTAGGAAAGTGCTTTCTGGCAGCAGGCACGAGAAACCGCGCGCGCAGCCCAGCCTGCCCGGTCAGAAGGTGGAGGTCGTTGCCCCACCATCGATCACCAGGCTCTGCCCGGTGATGTAATTGGCGAATTCGCTGCAAAACATCGCCACGAAGGCGCCGACATCGTCACAATCGCCAAAGCGCCCGGCGGCGATGCGCCATTCGCGGGAAAACTCGGCCACTTCCTGCTCATAGGTCGTGCCATTGACCTGCGCGCGTTCATTGAACTGCTGTTCAACAAAGGCGCTGTGGTGCATGCCGGGAAGCAGGTTGTTGATCATGACATTGTGCTTCGCCACCACCTTGGAGACGGCCACGGTATAGTTCGCCAGCGCCGCCCGCGTGCTGCCGGAAAGCGCCCTGATCTCGCCCGGATATTTGGCTGCGACCGTGGCGATATTGACCACCCTGCCCCATTTGCGCTCCACCATACCGTCCAGCACCCGGCGCATGAAAGCGATGGGGGAAAGCAGCGAGATATCGATCGCCTCGCGCCATTGCTCGTCGGTGATGGCGCGATAATCCGGTGTCATCGGCGGCGGCGCACAGGTGCCCACCAATATATCGGGATCGGGACAGGCGGCCAGAATCCGTTCGCGCCCATCCGCACTGCTATGATCAGCGCAGATCGGTATCACCTTCGCGCCAGTCTCCTCGGAGATTTCGCGGCAGGCGGTGACGAGCCTTTCTTCGCCGCGAGCGGACACGAACACTTCCACCCCTTCGCGGGCAAGCGCCAGGACAGCACTGCGCCCCATCCCGGCACTTCCGCCATTGACGATGGCCTTTCGTCCCCTGATTCCCAAATCCATTCTCGATCCTTTCCCAGACCTGTTCCTGTCGCCGCCGTTGTGGTCTGGCCAGACGAACAAGAAAAGCCCCCGGCGGCCATTTTGTCCGCAATTTCCGGCGCGGCCTGCGCGGGCTGAAAGCCGCGGAAATCCTGATGTAACGCAGCGCGGGAAGTTACATTACCGTAAATAACTTGTTGCCCCCTCCCCTGTGCCTAGCCCCACCACGGTCAACCTGTCCGAACAGCGACCGGGAACATCCGACTTTGGGGGAAGCATGAAAGACGAGACAGGCGCGGGCAAATGCCTGCTGGCACCCATTGCCGCATTCGCGCTGGCGGTGCCTGCGGCGGCATATGGCCAGACGGCAGGTGTGGCAGGCGATGAAACCGAAGCGGAAAACACGCTGATCGCGGTCACTGCCAACCGCGCCCCGATGCGCCTGGATCAGGTTGGCCAGAGCATGACTGTGCTCGACATCAAGGCGATTGAGGCCAGTCAGGCCGTCGGCGTGACCGAACTGCTGGCCCAGACGCCCGGCGTCCAGTTCAGCCGCAATGGCGGGCCCGGTAAACCGACCAGCCTCTATATCAGCGGCGCCGAGACCTGCCAGACCGTGATCCTGTTCGACGGCGTGATCAACATCATCGGCAAAGCCCTGCCGCGCGCAGCCTATGGCAGCGTGAGGTTGTGGTTCTGAGGCCGGGGACTGCAGGATGCGCGCCGCTCTCCTTGTCATCCACCGCTGGGCCGGGCTGACCATTGCGCTTGCGCTGGTGGTCACGGGCCTTACGGGCGCGATCCTGCCGTTCCAGCGCGAATTGGGATATCTGATCGCGGCCGATGTCTGGCATGCGGAACCGCCCCACCCGGATGCCCTGCCCCTGTCCGGCATCGAACTGATGCAGAAGGTGGAACGGGAAACCGGCGGCACGGTCAGCTATATGCCGCTGCACCTCAAGCCGGGACTGACGCAGCCCGTTTTCGTCCGCACCGGGCCGGGCGAGCCGCCCCTTCCCTATGACGAGGTGTTCGTCGACCCCTAT
>DATJDU010000089.1:0-7134 GCA_035497315.1 Sphingomonadaceae bacterium | reverse complement strand
GCGGGTCCGGTTCCGGACGGTAGCCGATTGGGCAGAGCCCGGCGAATGGTGGAAACACCGGGCCTCTCGCTAGCTTTCCGCCCGCCTCCTGCACGCGCCACTTCCTGACGCCGTGCCGGCCGCGCGATTGGTTCCTTGGTTTCTACACTGGCGTTAGTGTCCGGGTTCGCCGCCGGATGTTTTTATGTGGGGGTGGGCCTAGAAGCCCGTGTTCCAGCGCAGAGCCACGCCCCGATCGTCGGGCATAGCTTCGTAATGGCCCGGCTCGCGCCGGTAATAGATACTGGCCGAGGCCGAACCGCCCCATAGCGGCCCGTGCCAGGCCAGTTCGCCGACGATCTCGCGCCCGTCAGGCGTAAGCGAGAGCGGGATAGTGCCGAAAGTGGCACTTTCCGTATCGTAGCTATAGGCTACCGGCAGGCTGAGCCTGAGCCCCCCGCCTTCGACCCTGAGTGGCTGGGCGATGCGCAGCCCGATCCGGTCTTCGCCCGAGAACAGCCCCGCCCTTTCGAGGTCCACCGACCAGGCACGGCTGTAGATCACCGATCCGTTTTCTATCACGCTGCTGCTATCGGCAAAGGTCCAGCCGTTGCGGAGCGCGCCATAGATTTTCCAGCCCGGCGCGATCCGCAGGCCCGAGCTGGCATCGACAAACAACGTATTGGCCCCGCCCCCGCCGAAGGCCTCGTGGAAACGTCCGCCCAGCACGGTGCGGTCTTCCTGCATCCAGTCCAGCCCCAGCGCCGCCTGCAACCCGCCCCAGCGCCGGTCGGCCAGAAGCGAGAAACTGCGCATCTTGTCTTCGGTGCGGCTGCCGGCGGCCTCCCGGACCAGCCATTGCGTATTGCCGCTCAGCACTTCGCCGCTTTCGCCCGCGAAGGTCAGGCCCCAGGCCCCCAGTTGCTTGCGCAGCGCCAGCGACATGGTGGCGCGATGCACCGTGCCATCCTCGCTGCCCGACTGACGGGCGATCAGGAATGCGGGGCGATCCTGCCCCTGCATCTGCATTACCAGCCCGTCGGGCCGCTCTGCATAAGCGAAGCCGAATTGCGTATCGGGCGCCAGTTGCAGCGCCACCCGCGCGGCAAGCACCCGGGCGGTTTCGGCCTGCCCGGTGGTCAGCATAAGCTGGCCGGGCATCCCGCGCACCGCAGCGGGGTTAGAGGCATCGATAGTATAGGCCAGAGACATTGCGTCGGTGCGGGAAGAGAGGAACCGGGTCTCCCCACCGATCGCGTCATAAAGCCGCGGCGTCAGCACCGCCCCGCGCATGGAAAGGCCGATATTGAAATTATAGGCCCGCCGATATTTGTCGAGCACCAGAGTGTTGACCGACATGGAAGTCAGCGCATCGCCCATCGCCGGCGAACCCACCGCAGTGGTGTCGGTCAGCGGCAGGGCGGCAGAGCTCTTGCCCGCCAGCGTAGTGGTACCCTGCGGCTGGAAGGCCTCGTAAATGTCCAGGATGCCGTGGCCATAGATCTTGTCCACGCCCGGTGTGCCGACATCTTGCGCGGTCGAAAACAACAGCTCGACGATCTCGGCACCGGTCATATTGGGGAAGGCCTGCGCGATCAGCGCCACGGCCCCTGCGATCTGCGGAGCAGCGAAGCTGGTGCCGCTGATGCTGCAGAAATTCGGACTCGGACAGTTTGGATCGCCCGCCCATTGCGGGCCATTGAGATAGACCGTCACTCCATCGCCCAGCGCGGAAAGGAAATATTGTTCGCGGCTGGATGCCTGATTGCTGAAATCGGCGATATTGCCCACGCCATCGACTGCGCCGGCGATAATGACGTTGTCGAAACCCTGGCCCGTCAGGCCACGCGCGAAAGCATCGGGGCGGGTCTCGCCATCGTTGCCCGCCGCCACGACCACGACCACTCCCGCTTGCGATGCCCGCTGCACTGCGGCGACCTCCGCCGAGGAAGCACCCGAACCGCCGAGCGAGATATTGATGACCTTGGCGCCGTGATCCACCGCATAATCGATCGCCACCGAGATATCGCCAAAGGTGCATTCGGTTGCGCAAGTGCCCGGCGTGTCGGCCCGGATCGCAAGGATCGTCGCATCATATGCAATGCCGACGGTGCCTTGTCCGTCATTGGCGGCGGCAGCCACCATCGCCACCAGCGTACCGTGATCGCCTTCACCCTCCAGGACGCCGCGCGAACTGATGATATCCGTTGAATCCGGCGAAATGCGTCCGGCAAATTCGGAATTGGCCTGAAATATGCCGGAATCGATAATCCCGATTACCGAGCCCTGCCCGGTATGGCCGCCGACCCATGCAGTGGCTGCGCCATGGAATCTCACACTGTTGGAATTGCGATATTCCGCATCATTATAGCCGATCGTGTCAGTAGGTTGCGGCGGCCTCACATAACTGATGGGAGTTGGGGTCGGAGTAGGGGTAGGTGTCGGCGTTGGAGTGGGTGTCGGGGTAGGCGTCGGCGTTGGAGTGGGTGTCGGGGTAGGCGTCGGCGCGGGAGTTGGAGTGGGCGCGGGCGTCGGATCGGGCGTCGGTATCGGAGTGGGTGCAGGCGTCGGAGCAGGGGCGGGCGTGCTGTTCACTCCTCCGCCCGAGCAGGCTGAAAGAAGCGCCGTCGAGAACACAATCGTTCCCGTTGCCACCGAGATGCGAAGCCAATGGACTACCCTCATATTTGCCCCCCATCCTGGCAAATGTCCGAACCTTGCACGCAGTTCACGCCCGCAAGGTAAAGATCGGGTGAATCTCGCCATGTGACCCCCGATGTTTCGTTCTGAAGTGGCCCTTCCATTAAGTTGCTTGGCGAAACCCGACAGCTGCTTCTGCAATGCGCCTTGCCCCAAAGCAAGCGAGGGGTTACGCGCTCGCCCGGTTCAGAAAACAGTTCATCGCCAGCCAGGCCGATGATGGTTGATAATAGTTACAGGAGCGCCCCGATCATGTCCGCCCAGCTCGAAACCGCGATCGAAGCCGCATGGGAAGCCCGCGACACAGTGACCCCGGCCAGCGCCGATGTGCGCGAAGTGGTGGAGGCTGCGCTCGAACTGCTCGACAGCGGCAAAGCCCGCGTGGCCGAGCGTGACGGCAATGGCGGCTGGACAGTCAACCAGTGGCTGAAGAAGGCCGTACTGCTTTCCTTCCGCCTCAACGACAATGTCGTGGTGGATGGCGGTGCGGCAGGCGCCCCTGCCTTCGACAAGGTGCCCAGCAAATTCGCCGGCTGGGGCGAGAACCGCTTCCGCGATGCCGGTTTCCGCGTTGTCCCCGGTGCTGTCGCCCGGCGCGGCAGCTTCATCGGCAAGGGCGTGGTGCTGATGCCCAGCTTCGTGAATATCGGCGCCTATGTCGATGAGGGCACGATGGTGGATACATGGGCCACGGTGGGCAGCTGCGCCCAGATCGGCAAGAACGTTCATATCTCGGGCGGGGCCGGCATCGGCGGCGTGCTTGAGCCGCTGCAGGCTGGCCCGGTGATCATCGAGGACGGCTGCTTCATCGGGGCCCGCTCCGAAGTGGCAGAAGGCGTGGTGGTGGGCGAAGGCGCCGTCCTGTCCATGGGCGTCTATCTGGGCGCCTCGACCAAGATCGTCGATCGTGCGACGGGCGAGGTCCATATGGGCAAGGTCCCGCCCTACAGCGTGGTGGTGCCCGGCGCGATGCCCGGCAAACCCCTGCCCGACGGCACGCCCGGCCCCAGCCTCTATTGCGCCGTCATCGTCAAGACGGTGGACGCCCAGACCCGCTCCAAGACCGGGATCAACGAGCTGCTGCGCGACTGATCGCACGGGCCGTCCGCCCCACCCCGCGCCCCGGAACACCCTCCCCTTCCCGCCCGTAGATGGGGCGAGGCCCCACCTCTGGGGCCGCGGAAGAGGAGATGTCCGATGCAACGCAACGGCGACGAAACCCAGATCGAGACCGACGAGGCGCGCGCCGGGTCCACCCCGCATGTCGTGCGCTACGTCCTGTTCTTCAGCCTCACCCTGGCGGCAGTCGCGATGACCATCGCATGGGTCAGCGCCGCGCTCACCGCCGGCTGAACTATTCTGCCACCTTATATTCGATCGGCGGGTCGCTCCGGTGCGCCGCCGCGTAGGTTTCCGCCGCCTTGAGCACTCGCATCATGTTGCGGCTGGCGATCTTCTCCAGATCGGCCTGGCTGTAACCGCGCCGGGCAAGCTCGACGAACAGGGCCGGATAACCCGAAACGTCCTCCATCCCCACCGGGCCGGTGGCCATCCCATCGTAATCGCCGCCAAGGCCGATATGGTCGATACCCGCAAGCTTGCGGATATGGTCCACATGGTCGGCGACGTCCGAAACAGACGTCAACGGCTCGGGATGTGCCTTGTCCCAGGCTTCCATCGCATCCTTCACCGCGGCGGGCTGGCCAAGCCACAATGCCTTTAGCCGCGCCTCCTCGCCCGCGCGATCGGCGCCCCATTGGCGGCGCTTTTCGCCCAGATAGCCAGGCAGGCCCACCACCATCACGATCCCGCCATTGGCCTTGAGCCGCGACAGCACGCCATCGGGCACGTTGCGCGCATGGCCGTTAACCCCGCGCGCGCCGGAATGGCTGAAGATCACCGGGGCCTGTGCCACATCCAGCGCATCGAACATCGTGTCCTCGCTGACATGGCTGAGGTCCACCAGCATGCCGATCCGCTGCATTTCGCGCACCACATCCTTGCCGAAATCGGTGAGGCCGCCATGCTTCGGCTCATCCGTGGCGCTGTCCGCCCAGTCGAGCGTCTTCGAATGGGTCAGCGTCAGATAGCGCGCGCCCAGATCGTACATCTGGCGCAACACGCCCAGGCTGCCGTCGATCGAGCTGCCGCCCTCCATCCCCATCAGCGAGGCGATCTTGCCCTGCTTCAGCGCCGCTTCCACATCGGCCGAGCTGGCCGCCAGCATCAGATCGTCGGGATAGCGCGCCACCAGCCGCTTGAGCACGTCGATCTGCTCCAGCGTGGCGACCACCGCTTCCGGCGCGGGCAGATCGGCATCGACATAGACCGACCAGAACTGTGCGCCCACCTTGCCTTTGCGCAGGCGCGGCAGATCGGTGTGCATGCCCCCGCTGCTCCACTGGCTGGGCGCGGCCTTGGTGGTGTCGGTGAAGTCGAAGCCGTTGATCATGTTGCCATAGCGGCCGCGCAATTGCTCGGGCACGTCATTATGCCCGTCCCACACCGGCGCGGCGGCGAGTGCAGCGGCGGCTGTCTCCTCGGGACTTTTGGCGGAAAGCGGCGCCGCGAGCACGAGTGCGGACATGAAAAGCGCGATGCGGAACCTTGCCATGGGGCCTCCTGTTGCAATGCGGCATTTGAACGCCCGGCGGAGAAAAGGGCAAGCCCGATCGGCGCCAATATTTTTGTCATTTTCTCTATTTTTGTGCGTGTGACACATGGAGAGATTTTACCGCCACTTCCCCGCCCGCCCGATTGCGACAATGGGGGCGATAGCGAAACAGGCGCATGTAGGAAAATGCTTTGCCCGGCCCGCGCGCGAACAGGCGCGGATTTGCGAGCGCCGGGGCCCGCGTGATAGGCCCGGCGCATGACGCAAGCCCGCCACATCATCCAACGCCTCGCCCTCGCCCCGCATCCCGAAGGTGGCTGGTACCGCGAAACCTGGCGCGCCCCCGCCCCGGACGGAACCCGCGCCGGCGGCACGGCGATCCATTTCCTGCTCGAGGCCGGCCAGCGCTCGCACTGGCACAGGGTGGACGCGGCAGAAATCTGGCTGTTCCACGCCGGCGATCCGCTGCGCCTGTCGCTCAGCTCCGGCGAGGCCGGGCCGGTGGAAAGCGTAATCCTGGGGCACGATGTGGCCGCAGGCCATGCCGTGCAGCACATCGTCGCGCCGGGCGAATGGCAGGCCGCGGAAGCCCCGCCGGTCGGCACAGCAGGCTATTCGCTGGTGAGCTGCGTTGTGGTGCCCGGGTTCGAGTTTGCGGGGTTTACGCTGGCACCGGAGGGGTGGGCGCCGGGGTGAGTGGGGCTACCCTTCCCAGCCGAATACATCTTCCACATTCGCGCCGAACAGGCGGCTGATGCGGAAGGCGCTTTCAAGGCTGGGAGAGTATTTCCCCTGCTCGATTGCAATCACAGTCTGGCGGGTGACGCCGATCGCATCTGCCAGCGCCTGCTGGCTCATACCTCCATGGGCCTCGCGCAGGGCGCGCACACGGTTGGTAATGGGGGGGCGTTTCCCCATGGCTCAATAACCCCTGCGGAAGAACCAGATTTGCAGGGCATAGTCCGCAAACTGGGCAAGGATCAGCGCCATGATCACCGAATAGAACAGCATGTTGCCATTGCCATGCGCCAGATAAAGCAGCGCGCCGGAAACCGCCGCCACGCTCATCACGACCCCGGACCAGCGGCCAGCGCGAGCGATTGCCAGCTGTTCCCGCTCGTCGGCCGGTTGCCGTGCCGCCTTGCGCTCCATCACGGTCAGCGGCACCTGCACCAGGATCGAAAGCCCGATCACCAGCAGCACCCATAGCATCAATGGCAGGATCTGGGCCCTGACCGGCAAATCTGCCGGCAGAGCCAGCATCACCCGCAAATAGACAGCGCCGGTGACGAGCATGACCGCCCCCATCGCCCAGGCTGATTTCTCCCGAAAACTCATTGTCACACTCCCGATTCAATGTCAGATTTCTTTTACATAGTATAAGATTTTTGACAGTCAAATTTTTTTGACAACGCGCTGTGAGAGCAAGGGCAGACGTGCGATCCCCAAGTGGGAGAGCGCAGGCGATTGCATTCGTGGAGTCAGCGGGAGCGAGCGACGATTGCGGCTGCAAGGCGGCCATGGCGGACGTCCCCTGCGCAACACTTGCCCAAAGCGGTCAGCCGTTCAGCCCGCACGCGCGGATAGCCCCTCCTCCCGAAGGAAGAGGGGCCGGGGAGAGCCGGTTGAAAATCAGTTCGGGTTGGCTTCTACCGAGTAATTGATCGCGGCATTCCGGGTCTTCTGGAAGTCCGGCACGCTCATGCCCTTCATGGCGGCATAGACGTCGATATTGCCGAGGCCGACCACCGGGGCGAGCTTTTCCAGATTGAAGAAGATCACGCCGTAATGGATCATGCCGATCCAATCCAAAGTGCGGATCAGGCGCTTCTCTTCCTCGG
>DATJDU010000088.1:0-1651 GCA_035497315.1 Sphingomonadaceae bacterium | reverse complement strand
ACAGCTTTTCAGACGGTATCGGCCGTGTCGAATGGAAGATGCTGGCGGACGACGATCATGTGCCGCTGCGCAACAAGGTGCTCAAAGGGCTCTATCCGCCGGGTTCCACCGTCAAGCCGATGGTGGCGATGTCGTTTCTTGAAGCTGGCCTCGATCCGCATGAAAGCGTGTTCTGCGGGGGCGGACTGAAGGTAGGCAATCGCGTATTCCACTGCTGGAACCGGCGCGGCCATGGCCAGGTGGACATGGCCAAGGGCATCTACCAGAGCTGCGACGTCTATTTCTATCATTTCGCCCAACGCCTGGGCATGAATGTTATCGCTCCCATGGCCCGCAGGCTGGGGATGCAGGAAGAGTTCCCCCTGCCCGTTTCCAGCCAGTTCTTCGGCACCGTGCCCGATCCTGAATGGCTGATGCGTAAGCACAAGCGTGAATGGCAGCCTTACGATACGGTGAATGCCACGATCGGCCAGGGTTACATGCTGGCAAACCCGCTTCAGCTCGCGGTGATGGCCACGCGGCTCGCCACCGGCAACAAGGTGATGCCGCGCCTGACCCTTGGCGAGAAAAAGCCGAATTTCCAGAGCATGAATTTTCATGGGGATCACACGACAATCATTCGCAACGCGATGAATGAAGTGGTCAACGGAGCAGGCACTGCCGGGCGCGCACGTATTCCCATCGAGGGCATTCACATGGCGGGCAAGACCGGGACGGCACAGGTCGTCTCGCTCAATGTTTCCAGCGGCAAGGGCGGCCTCTGGAAACATCGCGACCATGGGCTGTTCATCTTCTTCGCCCCCTTCGACAACCCCCGCTACGCCGGGGCCGTGGTGATCGAACATGGCGGCGGCTCAGGTGCGGCCTACCCGATCGCGCGCGACGTGGTCACATTCCTCTACGATCCCAAGCTGGCCATGGAAAAGCTGCTTGGGCTGGAGACGGAATGGGGTGGCACCCCGCGCGAGCGGATGGCCCGCAAATATGCCTCTTACGCCACCCAATACGGGCTGGCAGTACCCAAACCTCCTTCCGATCCAGAGGACATCACACGCCAGGTCGATGCGGAAGCGCGGGCAGCTGCCGCTGCAATAGAGGATTCGCCAGAAGGCGCCGTCATTACCCGGCCGGTAGAAATGGACCAGGAGATCCCGCCTCCCGGTACGACCGGATTGGCGCCTGACGCTCGGCCCTCAGGGCCCGCCCCAGCGCCGTCTCCCGAAGCGGAGGCGCCGCGATGAGCCGATCGATAATTCCCACGTCGGTTTCCGCCCTGCCCTGGCGCCTGATCGTTCCGCTTGCCGCACTCACCACTTTCGGATCGGCGGTTCTCTATTCGGCTGCAGGCGGCAGCATGAGCCCCTTTGCCGCCTCGCATCTGATCCGCTTCAGCCTTTTCCTGACCATGGCGCTGATCTTGTCGCGCCTGCCGCGCGAGCTGGTCCGCTGGGCTGCCTATCCCGCTTATGCTGCCGTGCTGCTGCTGCTGCTGGCGGTCGAGGCCATCGGTGCGATCGGCGGCGGCAGCCAACGCTGGCTCAATCTGGGCCCATTGGTGCTGCAGCCTTCGGAGCTGATGAAACCCACTATCGTGCTGGTGCTAGCGAGTTTCTATAATTCGCTGCCGGCAGGCGAAGTGGGTGGATGGCGT
>DATJDU010000087.1:0-61157 GCA_035497315.1 Sphingomonadaceae bacterium | reverse complement strand
TGGCAAGATCGTCCATTGGAGCATTGAGCTCAACAGCCCCAACAATCTCAAGCGCCAGGGCTGGAGCCGCGCTTCGCTCAAGACCGGCGACAAGATCTCCCTGCGCATGAACCCGCTGCGCGACGGCAAGAAGGGCGGCCTGTTCCTCGACCTCAAGAAGGCCGACGGAAAGGTCCTCGATTCAGGGCTGCCCAAGAACGGCACGCCGATCAACGTGCCGCAGGTTTAACCATTCAGTCGAGGCAATCATGAAAGCGATCATCAAGCCCCTCCTCGTCCTGGCAGTGCTGGCGCCGATGCCGCTGGCACCCGCCCAGGCCCATCATTCCTATGCCATGTTCGACATGAACAAGACGCTGGAACTGAAGGCAACCGTAACCCGCTTCAAATGGCAGAACCCCCATGCCTTCATCGAGGTCGATGTCCCGGTGAAGGGGCAAGTAGAACGCTGGGCCATCGAAATGACCAGCCCCAACAACCTCGCCAATGAAGGCTGGAAACGCACTACGCTGAAGACCGGCGACAAGGTGACGCTGAAGATCCACCCGCTGCGCAATGGCAGCAAGGGCGGCTCTTATGTGGCGGTCCGCAAGGCCGATGGTTTCATGCTGGGGGACTGGAAATGAAGCGCTTCGCACTTGCCACTTCGCTGGCATTGCTGCTCGCCGCCCCTGCTTCGGCACAGTTGGGTGGAGTGACTGCCTCCCCTCCACCGGACGGGCTGCAGGAAGGGCAGAGCGCAGGCTACCCCAAAGGGCGCTATGGCGCGCTGGAAGCCCTGCCTGACTGGGGCGGCATCTGGTTCGCCCAGTTCCGTCCGGGCGATACGCGGGCCGGAACGCCCAGGCTCAAGGGGGATTTCAAGGCCCGCCACGAAGCCTATCGCGCGGAAGTGCAAGCCAATGACGGTGTGGTGAAGCGTAGCAAATCCAATTGCTCGCCGCCGGGGATGCCGGGCATCATGCAAACCTTCCAATATCCGTTCGAATTCATCTTCTCGCCGGGCCGGGTGACGATCAACCAGGAAGCCTGGATGCAGACGCGCACGATCTGGACTGACGGGCGTGAACATCCGCCGCTGGAAGAGATCGACCCTACTTTCATGGGCCATTCGATCGGCCATTGGGAAGGCGATACGCTGGTGGTCGACACTATCGGCATCAACGACACGCTCGACCTTCAGCGGGGCATGGGCCATTCGCCCGCCCTGCGCGTTACCGAGCGAATCCATCTCGATCCGGCCGATCCCAACGCGTTGCTGAATGAGATGGTGCTGGACGATCCCGAAGCGCTGGAAGAGCCGTTCAGGCTGACGGTCCGCTATGGCCGGGATCGCAACGGCATGCTGATCGAGTTCCAGTGCAGCGAGAATGATCGCAACCAGATCGACGAGCACGGCAATACGATCTTCGACTGACCGCTGGGCGAATGATAAAAAAATGGGCGCGGCCGGAGTGACCATGGCCGCGCCCAGGAAGACCCCGCTGGGAAATTGGGGTCGGGAGAGTGTCGCCTAGAAGGTTTTCTTCACGCCGATGCGGAACTGGCGCGGTTCCACGATGCGGCTGTTGCGTCCCTCGATCCCTTCGGCCGGCTCGCCGGGGAAGCGGGTGACGTAGAAATAGTCGATGTCGTCGCTCTTGGAATTGAGCGCGTTGAGCAGCTCACCATAGATTTCCAAGCCCTTCAGCTTCGTGCTGGTGGGCGTCCAGGCGAGGCGGAGATTGACGAGCGTGGTCGATGCCCCGCGCTGGGAATTGTCCTCGATCAGGGGGTGGGGCCCGAGATAGCGCAGCCGCGCGGCGGCGTTCCATTCAGGGAACAACGCCGATACGCCCAGCTCGGCCGAACTTTCCAGTGCGCCAGGCACGTAATTTTCGCCTTCGGGCAAGCCGACATAGCGCGCGGTCGAGCCGGTCAGCACACCGTCGAACGCCAACCAGCCGTTCGGTTTCCAGAAAGCGGTCAGCTCATAGCCGTGGCGCACTGCCGGATCGGATGGCTCAACCGCGCCGCTGTCGCCGACATAGATCAGCTCGCTCTCGATCGAACTCCACCAATAGACACCGGTAAAGATCAGTCCGCCCTTTTCCACGCGGACGCCCAATTCCTCGAAATCACCTTCCACCAGGCCGGGGGCGGGATCGTCGGGATTGGTCACGCCGCGCGCGTCGTTGGAATGGAAGCCTTCGCCGTAATTCGCATAGAGCGCGAGGCCGTCCGCCACTTCGTAATTGATGCCGATCTTTGGCGCGAAGCTATCATCCTTCACCACTCCGCTCCAGCCGGCCTGGCCGCCAAGATCCGTGGTGCGGAAGCGATACCAATCGTTGCGGATGCCGCCGATCACCATCAGCCGGTCGAGCGGTTGCCAGACGGCCTCGGCATAAAGGCCGGCAGAGGATTCCTTCACGGCAAAGGCGGTCTTCACATAATCGAACTGGCCGTCGATCGTATGGTCGAGCCCGACGGGATCGATCGCATCCTCGCGCAGTTCGGTGCCGACGCGCAGCTTCAGTGTGTCGGACAGGGTGATGTTTCGTTCGATCCGCCCGCCATAGGACCACTGCTTCTCATACTGCCGCAGCTGGTCCCCGTTCACCGGATCGTCGAGGAAATAGGTGAAGTTGGACAGCAGGCTCCAGTCATAGTGCTGGGCCCAGCCGGTCAGCCGCCAATCGTCATCTTCGTAATTGAGGGTGAAGGTCTCGCGCTCGGTGCGGCCGCGCAGGGTCTTGTCGAGCGAACCGAAACGGTCGTCCACCAACGAGCCCACAGTGCGTTCGGGCAGTTGCTCGGTCGGTGCCCATGTTGCCTTGAAGATGCTCAGCGAGGCCTTGATTTCGCCCGCGCCGAGCGGGGCGGAATATTTGACGAGGCCGGAATAGCCTTCGTAATCCTCCGGCAGCTCCCAGGGTCCGTCATTGAGCTTAGCCTGGCCGACCACCAGCAGATTGCCCTTGCCGACCTCCGCCGAGCCGCCGGCCACTACGCGGCGATAGCCATATTCGCCCACTTCCACGGCAGCGAAGGGGGCCATCTTGTCGCGCGTGGTGATGAAGCTGGAACCCACGAAGCTGAAGTCGCCCGTCGAGGCACGATAGGGGCCCTTGCGGTAGTCCACCCGCTCCACCACTTCGGGGATCAGGCCGTTGACGTCCAGATAGCCCTGGCCGTGGCCATGGGTGCGGAAGTTCATCGGCATATCGTCGATATACAGCGCGAAATCCGTGCCGTGATCGAGGTTGAAGCCGCGCAGGAAATATTGGTTGGCCTTGCCCCCGCCTGAATGCTGGGTGGCGATCAGTCCCGGGGTCGCTTCCAGCAACTCGCCGGGGCGAAGGAGTGGACGAATCTCGATATCGGCACCCGCCACCCCGCCTTCGCTGGCGGCGATCGCTTGCCCGATGCGCTTTTCACCCCGGCCATAGACGACGATCTGGCCGTGCCATTCAACCGCGTTGTCGGGGGCAACGGGGCCTTCAGCCTGAGTGGCCGCGGAATCGCTGCCGGTATCTTCCTGGGCCCATGCAGGGGAGGATGCACAAAGGAGGGCTGCACAGGCTACGCCCGTCAGCAGGACATTTCGGCCTGCCGCCGGAAAGGCGAAAACTTTGGACAAAAGGCATCCCCGCTTGTTAGTTGCGATTTACTCGCAGGGGTTTGGGGAACCGTCTGAGCCTTTCCAAGTTAATTACGGTTATCGCACGTTACATCGCGTTACATCCGCCTGAAACGGCGAAAACCGGGAGTTTTGTCTTGGACGCCACCTTCGAAGATCCGCCTGAGCCGGCGGCTGGCGAGGCTGCTGCATTCGCTGCCGAATGCGCGCGGCTGAAGGCCAGCGGCGTGCTGGGCGAGGGTGGCCGGCTGGCGGAACTGTTCGATTTCCTCGCCGGCAGAGGAGCCGCGTCGGAGCCTGCCACGCAGGTAGAGATTGCCGAGACCGTCTTCGGGCAGGCCGCGAGCGAGAGCGACGATGCGACCGTAAGGGTCTATATCCATCGGCTGCGCAAGCGGCTGGAGGAATTCTACGCTCAGGGCGGGGAAGAAGGATCGCGCGGGCGCCTCACCATTCCATCGGGCACCTATGCGCTGCGCTTCGTTACGCCGCCGGTGGCGGAGGAGGATCAATCCGTCCTGCGCGATGCGCGCAAATGGCTGAAATGGGCGATTCCGGCGCTGTTGTGCCTGCTCGTGCTTTCGGCGTTTTTTCTCGGCCGCGCGACGGAGCGTGGCGCGCCTGAAGTCAATGCGATCTGGCGGCCGTTTCTGGAATCCGACCGGCCGATCGTTGTCGTAGTGGGCGATTATTACATCTTCGGCGAAATCGATCCGATGAACCCCGAAGCGGGCCGACTGATCCGGGATTTCGCGATCAATTCGAAGACCGATCTCGCCCGGGCGCAGGAATCGGACCCGGAGCATTATGAAATGAGTGAGGACATGGGGCTGAATTACCTGCCCTTCTCCTCTGCCTATGGCCTTTCGGAGCTGATGCCGATCCTGTCACAGCACCGCAAGCCGGTGACGATCATCCCCGCCTCCCAGGTGACGAGCGACACGTTCCAGACCAGCAATGTCGTCTATATCGGGTTGATCAGCGGAATGGGCCTGCTGGAAGACGTCAACTTCATGAATTCCGGTTTTGCGGTAGGCGAAAGCTATGATGAGCTGGTCGATAACAAGACCCGTAAATCCTATATCAGCGAGGAGGCGCTGAGCTTGGCCTCCGCCAAATATTACCGGGATTATGGCTATTTTACCGAGTTCCACGAACCGGGCGGGGCACTGGTGGCAGTCGTCGCAGGGGCCCGCGATACCGGTCTGCGCGGGCTGGCGCCGATCGTGGCCGCCGGCGAACTGTCTGCAAGGCTTGAGAAGCTCGTAAAGCAGCGCGGCCGGGGCGGCGTCGAAGCGATCTATGAAATCACCGGGCAGCAGGGCGCGGATCTTTCGGAAAAGCTCGTGGCGGCGCAGCAGCGGCCCTGATCGGTGAAGGCCCCGATCAGCCGAGGTTCTGACAGGCGAGGGTTCTGCGCCGGTCAGCCGGTTTCGAGCAAATTGGCGGTCCGCTGGAGCAGGTCCTTCGCGCGCTTTTCCAGCACTTCATTATAGCGGACCTTGGGGATCGCGACCGAAAGCGCGCCCACCACCTCGCCGCCCATCTTCACCACCCGGCCGATGCCGTTGATGCCGAGACTGTATTCCTCTTCGATCAGGGCGAAGCCGGTTTTACGGATTTCCGTCAGCTGCTTTCGCAATCTGGCTTCGGTGGTGATCGTGTGGGGGCTGAATTTCTCCATTTTCACTTCGGCGAAATAGCGGTCCAGTTCCTCTTCGGACAGGCTGGCGAGCAATGCCTTACCCGATGCCAGGGCGTGCATCGGCAGGCGGGTGCCGGTGATCACCGCATAGCGCAGCGCCTGTTCGCTTATTTCGGTGGCAATCGGTTCGACCTGCCAGCCGTGGCGTACCCAGAAGCTGGCTGTTTCGTTCAGCTGTACCCGCAAGGTGCGCACCAGCGGCGCGACCCGTTCGGCCAGAGAAAAGGCCCCGTTCTTGGCCTGCAGCCGTTCAAGGCCGGGACCGGGCGTATAGCGCCGCCCTTCGCGCTGGAGATAGCCGCGCTCGGCCAGGGTGGAAAGCAGGTAGGACAGGCTGCTGACGGGGATGCCCAGCGCGTTGGATATTTCCTGCGCAACCAGCGGTCGCCCGGCGGCGACCACATACTCGATGATATCGAGTGTGCGTGTCGCCGACTTGACGCTGCTGGATTGTGCGCCGGCCGCACTGCTTGCCCCGGGGCCGCCCATGTCCTTATCCGATCCTGGCGTCCGCGATGTCCGCGCCATCGCGCAGAGCCTGTAGTTTCTTCCAGGTCACTGCGGGATCGATCTTGCCGTAGCCTGCGAAAGTGCCGAAGCCGCAATCGCTGGAGGCGATCACCCGGTCCTTGCCTACGAAGCTCGCGAAGCGTTCGATCCGCTGGGCGACCAGTTCGGCGGTTTCGATATAGTTCGAACAGCTGTCGATCAGGCCGGGGGCCAGGATCTTGCCTGCCAGATCCGCCGCTTTCCACACAACCCATTCATGCTCGTGACGCGGATTGGCAGCCTCGAACAGGATCGTGGCGGGGCGGGCGGACAGCACGATGTCGATGATCCGCTCCAAGGGGATGTCGAAATCATGCGGGCCTTCGTAATTGCCCCAGCACACATGCATGCGCAGCTTTTCGGGCGGGATGTTCCTGGTCGCCTCGTTCAGCGCCTCGACATTGGCGCGGGCGATCTTGAGGAATTCCTCCTCGGTCAGGTCCTGATAGCCGGTGTGCCTGCTCATCGCGAGGTCGGGGCAATCGAGCTGCAGATCGAAGCCGGCTTCCACGATCGCTTCGTATTCCGGCTGCATCGCGGTGACGAGATCGGCCAGATAGGCTTCGTGGCTGGGATAATACTGGTTCGGCTGGAAGGCCGTGATGAGGCCCGGCGAGGCCGAGTTCATGAAGGCAGCCACGCCATGACCATGGCCGGCGAGCGCGGCCTTGAAGCGGCGGATATCGTCATGCAGCGGCTGGAGATTGACCAGCTTCACCGGCGCGATCGCGCTGGCGCGGGTGAATTCCTGCGCGCCCATGATGGTGGAAAGCTTCTGCGCCAGTTCCGGCACTTCGGCGAGGTCCAGCGCGGGCTTGCGCGGTGAGTGGCCGCCAAAGCCGGAGAGACGCTCGATAATATAGGTCGAATAGCCGACCTTGCCCAATTCGCCGTCGCTGACGATGGAAACTCCTGCTTCCACCTGCATGGCAACGGCTTCGTTCACCGCGTTCTGCACCACCCGGTCGAACTCGGCCGAATCATAGGGATCGCCCTTGTCGCGGGCCAGCAGCAGGGGGACAAGTTCGGGCCCGCGGGGCAGGCTTCCGACATGGGTGGTCTTGATCAAGCTAGGGCTCCTCTCAGTCGGAACCCGTGTTTCATATATGCGAAATAAACGCAAGTGTGAAAGACTGCTGGAGCTCTGCTCATCCACAATATGGAAGCGCGCCCGGTTCGAGGGGCCAGGCTTGTCGTGGCCCGGCCCGGCCGCAGCGGCAGACCGATAATTCTATAGCAGCGCGCAGCCTACGCTTTCAATCTTGCCGTCCTTCAGGTGGTAATGAATATATTGCCGCATTTCCTGCACATCACCCTTTCTGATCGGGAAGAACTGCCCCATGCCGCGCTCGGCCAGGATTTCAGGGGTCAGATCGGCAATGCCTTCCACGCGGACCACCCCTTCCACGGCGGCCAGTTCGTCGGAACCGGCGAAGCGCTCAACTATCACGGTTTCCTTCACGAACTGGTGCAGGAAGCCGTAGAAATCCTTGAGCTGCTGGCGCGTGGTGATCTCGATCCCGAAGAATGCCATCTTCGGATTCTCGGCGTAAAAATCGAACACCGCATCATAGTCACGGGCGTTGAAAGCCGTGACATAACGCTCGTAGTCCTCTCGGGTCATGCGCAGTTCCTCTCCATTTTCCCTCACATCCTTGCCTAGCTTTGTAACGACCGTTAGGAAACCGGCAAGGGAGAGACAGAGATGGCCACAGGTTCCGGCACTGAAGCGTTCGATTATATCGTTGTGGGCGGCGGCTCCGCAGGCTGCATCGTCGCGGCGCGCCTGAGCGAGGACCCGGCGAACAAGGTCCTGCTGATCGAGGCGGGCGGCAAGGACGATCACATCTTCCTCAAGATGCCGCTGGCCTTCCTCAAGGCGATGCCTGATCCGCGCTTCAACTGGACCTATTGGACCGAGGAAGAACCGCATCTCAATGGGCGCCGCATGCCTTTGCCGCGCGGCAAGGTGATGGGCGGTTCCGGCTCGATCAACGGCATGTTCGCCATGCGCGGCCATCCGCTGGATTACGATCAATGGGCCCAGATGGGCGCGCGTGGCTGGTCCTATGCCGATGTGCTGCCCTATTTCCGCAAGCTGGAAGACAGCTGGCGGGGCGAGAGCCAATATCACGGCAAGGGCGGGCCGGTGGCCGTGCGCCCGATCGATTCGCCCTTCCTGCTGCATGAGCCGATGATGGCCAGCGCCAAGGCTGCCGGCTTTGACACGACCGAGGATCTCGCGGGCGACAAGCCCGAGGGCTTTGCCCGGGGCGAGCAGACGGTGGATGCGAAAGGCCGTCGGGTGAGCGCGGCGACTGCCTATATCAAGCCCGCGCTCGGTCGCCCGAACTTGACGGTGCGCACCGGCATGTTGACCCGCCGCGTGCTGTTCGAAGGCAAGCGCTGCGTCGGCGTGGAGGTGGATACGCCCGCCGGGCCGCAGGCGATCCGCGCCAATCGCGAAGTGATCCTTTCGGGCGGCAGCTACAATTCGCCGCACCTGCTGATGCTCTCGGGCATCGGCCCGGCCGAACATCTGAAAAGTCACGGAATCGAGGTGCTGCATGACAGCCCCGGCGTGGGCCGCAACCTGCAGGAACACCCCACCGCCTCCCTCGAATGGGATGCGACCAAGCGGGTGACTTTCATCAACCAGCTGCGCTGGGACAAAATCGCCTTCAACGCCATCCGCTGGGCACTGACGGGCAAGGGGCCGATGGCCTCGCAGGTGAACAGCTGCAATGTGGTGGTCCGCACCAGCGACAAATATGACCGGCCGGACATGCAGATCATGGTCAACCCCATCCGCTTCGACGCGCAGACCTGGTTCCCCGGCATCCGCAAGGAGCAGGAGCACGTGTTCTGGGCCGGGCTGGTGCAATTGCATCCCGAAAGCCGGGGCTGGGTGGAGCTGAAATCCAACGATCCGCGCGATGTCGCGGCGGTGACGCTCAACATCATGGCGACCGAGAACGACCGCGCGCAAATGCGCGAGGCGATCCGCACGGCGCGGCGCATCTATCGCTCGGGCCCGATGGCGGAACTGGTCGGGCACGAGCGCACGCCGGGCGAGGCGGTGCAGAGCGATGACGAGATCGACGCCTATGTACGCGAAACCTGTTATGTCGGGATGCATCCCACCAGCACCTGCGCCATGGGCATGGGCGAGCGTTCGGTGGTGGATAGCGAACTGAAGGTGATCGGGGTGGAAGGGCTGCGTGTGGTCGATTGCTCGGTCATGCCCACCGTGCCTGGCGGCAACACCAATCTGCCGGTGATGATGCTGGCCGAGAAGGCGGCGGATATCATCAAGGGCCAGTCGCTTCCCCGTGCCGAGCTGGCAGCGGAGAAGGCCGCATGAGCCGCACCCCGCAGGAAGAGGCGAATCTCAGGCTGGTGCTCGACGTGTTTGCCCAGGTGCTGAACCCGATGGATTCCAGCGCGGTCGATCGGTTCATCGATGATGGCTACATTCAACACAATCAGTCGGTCCAGCCGGGGAAGCAGTCGCTCAAGGACTTCCTCGACCTGATCAAGGGCCAGACGCCCGAGGCCGTGCACGATGTGAAGCGCGCCTTTGTGGATGGGGATCATGTGACAGTGCACTACCATGTGCGCCGCTACCCCGGAGATCTGGGCTGGGCGGTGATCGACATCTTCCGCGTGGAAGATGGGAAGGTGAAGGAACATTGGGACGTGATGCAGGATGTGGTCGAGGGCGGCCCGAATCCGAATTCACCGTTCTGACAAGACGGCGCCTCTAATGGCGTTGGTCCACGGGAATGCTCGGGACGAATGAGGGAGGCAGAGGGAGAGAATGATGCGTTTCAAGGACAAGATCGTCCTGGTAATGGGCGGCAATAGCGGGATGGGCCTTGCCACCGCGCAGGCCTTTGCGGCCGAAGGGGCGAAGGTGCACATCACCGGCCGCAACCAGCAGACCCTGGACGAGGCCGTGGGGTCGATCCCTGGCAGCAAGGGCTATCAGGCGGACATCGCCGACGTGGCCTCCAGCGAGGATGTGGTGGCCAGGATCGAGGCCGAGGATGGCCGGATCGACGTGCTCTATGTCAATGCCGGTGTTGGCGGCTTTGCGCCTCTGCGCGACATCACACCTGATGCGTGGGACCACACCCATTCGATCAACCTCAAGGGCTGCGTCTTCGCCTTGCAGAAGGCAGTACGGATCATGGGCAAGGGCGGATCGGTGGTCGTCACCGGCTCCATCGGCGCCCATGCCAGCCTGCCGGGCAACGCCGTCTATGCCGCGGCCAAGGGCGGTCTCTATGCCGCGATGAAAGTATTCGCGGGCGAGCTGGTTTCCGAAGGCATTCGCCTCAACATGGTCAGCCCCGGCCCGATCGACACGCCGCTGCTCTATCGCAATCCGGGTATGAGCGACGAGGCAATCGCCGCGCTGAAGGAAAAGATGATCGCCAACATCCCGATGCACCGCATGGGCGAGAGCGAGGAAGTCGCCAAGGCCGTGCTGTTCCTCGCTTCCGACGACGCATCATTCATTACCGCCGCCAATCTCTTCGTCGATGGCGGCATGCTGGAGCTTCGCTGATGAGCTTTTCCGATACTACCCCGTTCCAGCCGCCCTTCTCGGATCTGGACAATCCGCGTATGGAATTCGTGATGGAAGTGCGCCTGACCTTTCCCGAAGTCTATACGATCACACCTCATCCCAATGGCGGGATGCGCAGCGCCGTCCTGGTGAAGGGCGGCACCTTCGAAGGGCCGAACATCCGTGGACGCGCCGTTCCCGGTTCAGGCGGGGATTATGCCTATTTTCGGCCCGACGATGTCGCGGTGTTCGATGCACGTTATTTGCTGGAAGAGGATGACGGCACGATCATCCTGCTCAACAACAAGGGCTTCCTGTGGGGCCGCAAGCCCGACACGATGGCTCGCCTGCGTGACTGGGCGTTCAATGGCGGCGAGCCGGTTCCGCATGAGGACTATTACCTGCGCGGTAATCCCACTTTCGAATGTCCGGTCGGCAAGCATGACTGGCTGACCAAGCATGTCTTCATCGGCGTGGGCGAACGCCGCAGCGACGGCAATCTGCTGCGCTATTACGCGCTGGTCTGAGACCGGCGCGGCCGGAGGGCGGGATGGGGGCACTAGGCCCGCCCTCCGGACTTCGAACAAAGCAGGTAATTGGGAGAAAACGTCCATGGCGCGCACGGAACAGGAGCAGGCCAATCTCGATTTCTGCACCCGCATGTATCGCGAGATGCTGTTCAAATTCGATGCCGGCAAGATCGACGAATTCCTGGCCGATGGCTACATCCAGCACTCCACGGCCGCGAGCGGCGGCAAGGAGGGCTTGCGCGATTTCTTCGAGAACCGGGCCAACCGCTTCAAGGATATCGACTTTGCGATCAAGGCCAGCTTTGTGGATGGGGATTACACCATCTTCCACATCCACACCGTGCGTTTCCCTGGCGATCCGGGCATGTCGATTATCGATTATTTCCGGCTGGAAGACGGCAAGGTGAAGGAACATTGGGAAGTGGTGCAGGAAATCCCCGAGACCTTGCCCCATTCCAACGGCATTTTCTGAGGGCAGGTCCCGTCCGGGGATGAACCGGACAAAAGCAATGGACGGGCGTTGCGGCTTGGCATAGCTTCCCCGATGCGGACGGCAACGACCGGGTCGCATACAAAAGAAACAACAGATCGTTTTGGGGGAATTTCTATGCCTGCAGTTGTTGCGCTGGCCCTGTCGGTCGGCCTGCTCGCCGTTCTCGACACCTGGCTCTTTGTCGGACCGCTCGCTGCCACCAGCCTTGCCGGGCTCGTGTGGATTTCGTTTATCGCCTGGGGCTGCCATTTCCATTCGGGCGGCGGCATCAAGGGCACCACAACCGCAATTGCCTGTATGAGCTGGGGTGCCATAGTCGGCATGGGCGCCGTGATGTTGGCCAACGGCCCGCTGGCCTCTACCGGCGTGCTTGCCGCGCCGATCGCCGTGGGCCTGGGTGCTGCGCTGATCTGCCTGTCGAGCGTGGTGTCGCTGCTCTCCACCATTCCGGCCAGTGTCTATGGCTTCGCCTCGATTGCCGGGCCGATCCTGCTCGCGGGTAAGACCCCGCAGGAAGCCGTGATGCCCGTGATTGCGGCTGTGATCATCGGCGCGGTGTTCGGCTTCGTCTCAGAAGTCGGCGCCAACGCGCTCACCAAGAAAGCGTAAGCACGAACTTGCGCTCGCAGGGGGAACTGGGGCGGCACTCGAAGGAGGCCGCCCTTTTTCTCTAGTCCTCCCAACCGGTGGGCGAGTTGTAGCTGGAGGTCAGGCCGACCGCCTCGATCTCGTGAATCTTGCCGCCCCACACTTTGTAGATGTGGATCGCGGGCATATCGAACGGCTTGAATTCCATGTGCCGTACGGGAACGCCCGGCACGCCGAGAAGCGGAAAATCCTGCTTGGTGAAATCGTGGTGGAAATGGCTCATGCCCCACACCAGCCCGGTAACCGGATCGGCGATCTCCACCCTGCGGTTCTCGATCCGGCTGATATATTCCCACATATTGGTGTCCATCTGCGCCGCGCAGCCCAGCCTGCCCAGGAAGGCGAAGGCGGGATCGGTCTGCCCATTGCCGCCGGGCGACTGGCGCACCATCGGGTTGCGCGCGGTCTGGAAGCCGTTTTCGCGGCGCTCGCAATCGTCGGCCATGGCCGATTGCTGGGAATTGCCATTGTCCAGCGCATCGTAATAGCTCTTGCCCAGCCAGATCAGCCGCCCGCGCGAATCCGCATAGTCATAGGGCACTTCCTTCAGCAGCGCCGGGCGCGGCTGCTGGAGATTGGCAAGCTGCCCTTCGTTCAGCGCGTTGCCGATCAGATGCTCGGCCTCAACGATCTTGCCTCCGACAAGCTTGAGGCGGATGCCGATCAGCACCGGCTTTCTTTCTGCCCCGCCGATCATGGCCATGATGCCCACCTGCTGCGAGACGGGATCGGGCACATGGATCACGAAATCGGTCGCTCCGCCGGTGGCCGTGGCCCAAAGCCCCTCGCCGGGCTTGATCTTCTTCAGGTTCTCTACCGTCTTCACCCCGTCGGCCAGCGGCACCGCCCCGGGATCATGGGCGGCCAGCGCAGAGACATATTTGTCGGACAGGTCGATCAGGCATTGCCGGTCGCAATTCTGGGCGGCGGCAGGCGTGGCGGCCATGGCGGCGAGTGCCAGCGCAGAGCTGGCCAGCAAACGGTGAATCATCATGTCAGTCATCCCCATTTTGATTTTGCCAATAACTTAGTGCGCGTGGGAGGCGCGGCAAGCGTGGACTGAAATCACGGGCGAGCCGTTCGCGGCGCAGGGGCCTTGCTGACAAAAGCAAGGGGGCCGACAAGGCAAGCGGCACAAAACACCTTTCCTACAGACATGCGAATGGCGTTTAAGCTCCGCGATGAACGAGCTTGCCCTGACAGCCCCGGTCCGCGCCTTTCCTGCCCCGGTTCGCCCTGCTTGCATTAACGGGTGCGGCCTGCACGAAAACCCGATTTGGAAGGTGACACTCAGGCGTTCGCGCCGCGCCGGGAAACCCCTCAAACCTACGGGGTTCGGGGGTGAGGCACTGCAAACGAAAACGCGTATTTTCCTGCCTGAAAAGGTTACACATCCGCCCCGCCGGGGCAGGGCGCGTCCCCTATTCCCCGCGTGCATCCCGTGCCGCCACGGCCGCATCCCGCTCTGCCTTCAGACGCGGGCTGGTCCCGGCGATATAGCCGCGAATCTGCACATTCCCTTCGTGGCAGGCATATTCGAAAATCCGGTACCCGCTGTTGCGCTGCCAGGGCATGTCGAGCTTGAACGGCGCGGTCAGCACTACCGGGTCTTCGATCCAGGCTTCGTAATGGATGGTGTCCGGCCCGGTTGGGGTCAGCTTCTCCACGATCTTCATCGCTTCGCTATTGGGCACGGGGCGCGGGTTGCTGCCGACATTGCCCAGCGCATTGCCCGGCTCGAAATTACTGGTTTCGATCACCAGCGCGTCGCCTTCCCAATGGCCGCGCGAATAGCCCAGCCAGCTCTTCACTTGCGGCGGTGGAGCCTTGGCATTGCCCAGCGGTACGATCCGCGTCTCGTGGATCATCTCCAGACGGATCGCGACGAAGCCGGGCGACTGATGGATCTCGATCCCGCTGTTGTAATTCCCCGGCAGCATGGAAGATGGCATCCCGCGCGTGATGCAGCGGTCGAAATTGTTGAAATCGTCGACCCACTGGAACACTTCCTCGGTCCAGCTGCTGCGCATTTGCGCGGCGCGGCGCTCGCCTTCCGGGGTCATCGGGGGCAGGCGGCCATTGGCCGGTTCGGTGATCAGCGAGGCCTGGCGCAGCGGCCTGCCGCGCTCGATCCAGTGGCCCATGCCCAGCTTTCCGGCCTCGCCCTCATTCGCATATTGGTCGATCTGGAACTGGGCGTTCTTCAGCGCCGCTTCGTATTCCTCGTCGGTCAACATGTCGCGCGTGCCGAAATGTTCGGGGCGCTGGCGCGGAGTCTGGGCGAGATAGTCGACTGGCCATTTGCCGCGCAGATCGGGATCGCCCCATTCCGTGCGCGGGGCAGTCCAGTTTTCCTCGGCGGATGCCGGCGTGGCTGCGAGCAGCAGGGCCATGCCAGGCACGGCCCCGGTAAGGCGCAAACTCATGTTCCTCTCCCATTTTTGGGGAGAGTATGGACGGATGTTTGCCGGTTGCAAGGAGCTCATCCCCTCCTCCGAAGAGGAGGGGGCTCGCTTTTGTCAGGCCTTGTGGATCGAGGCGTTCATCTTGTCGCGGCTTACCCAGCTGCCATGGACCTGGCTGCGCAGGGCCATGCCGGCCTTGACCTTGGCTACGGGGCCTGCGGCGACATTGCCTGCATCCACGATCCACAGCTCCGAGGAATAATCCCCTGGGATTTGCTGGGAGGGATCGGGGTTGTTGGGAATGTCCACCACGGTCAGCAGCCAGCCGTCGTGGCCTGCCTCGCTGGAGGGGACATGGGCCGGTTCGCTGATCGCCGCGCCCGGCGGTACGCCCATGGCCTCGATCCGGCCATTGCCCGGTTCGATCCGCAGCAGGCAGTTGAAATTGGCGCCCACCGGGCCACCCGGCATGGGCGGACCGCCCTGCGGGTTCATGCTGAGATACCAGGCGACGCGATAATTGCGGCCCTGATCGGCGTCGGGAAGGCGCGGCAGATCGCCCGGAGGGCCGAGCGGACGCTCCTCGATCTGCGGCTCGTCCTTCGACATGTCGAGAGTCCAGCGCACCAGCCCGCCCTGCACTTCCTGCTGGGGAATATTGATGCCGCCAGCCTCACGCATGAAGGAGAAGGCGTTGGTGTTGGTCAGGCACAGGTCGATATGCACCAGATCGCCATCGTCATAGGCGTTGACCTCATGGAACACGGAGACGCCGACCGGCCCCTTGATCCACTTCATTTCCTCCACCTTGCCATAGCGCGGCATGATGCCGATCCAGCTTTCCAGATCCTGCCGGTGCGCCCAATGCGCGCCGCCGGCTTTGAGCCGGTCGAGGTCGGCAAGGGTAGGGAAGATAGGCCAGATCGCGTATTTCTCCGTGATCACGAAATCGTGGATCGTGGAGAGATAGGGCTGCTGGAACCATTGTTCGGAAACCAGATTCCCGTCCTTGTCGGCGA
Organism: Sphingomonadaceae bacterium; assembly: GCA_035497315.1. Lineage (GTDB taxonomy): Bacteria > Pseudomonadota > Alphaproteobacteria > Sphingomonadales > Sphingomonadaceae > Andeanibacterium. The sequence continues at coordinate 45,613 of DATJDU010000087.1, read as the reverse complement.
TGCAATAGGAAACGTCCGGCGTACACAGCCCGCCCGCTTCATAGCCGAAGAAGAACAATTCGCCCGTTTCCGGATCGACGCGGGGATGGGCGGTGAAAGTTTCGGACTTCAGGGCGCCATTATAGGTCCATTTGCCGATCGTCTCGAGCGTGTGGGGATTGATCTCGTGGCCGAGGCCATCCTCCTTGGTCATGAACAGGCGGCCAGCGTGCCACACGGGAGTGGTGTTGGCCACGGTGCGGTCAACGCCTTCGACGCTGGGATCGTCGGTAAAGGGATTGCGGTACTGGCCGAACAGCGCGCGGCGCGCGGCCTTCTCAGCCTTGTAGCGGTCTGTTCCGACATATCTGATGTCGAAATCCACGGCGCCGTTCTGGATGTTGAAGCGCGCCACCATACCATCGGCGTTGAGGGCGATATCGTCCTCAAACATCGGGGCATGCGCATTATCGGGCACAGCGCGGAAGAACGCGCCATCCACTTCTGCGGGAATCTGCCCTTCGACGTCGAGATCGCGCACGGAAATCTCCATGCGGCGCGGCTTGTTGGAACCTATGAAATGAATGGTCTGCGGAAAGGCGTTCATGCCTTGCTTCTCCCCCGGGGATTCTCGTGTGCGGTATTACTAACGAGTGTTATGATTGCTGCCAAGGCCGAACGCCGGACACGTTTCAAGCCGCAGCTGGCGGAAAGAATGCGGTGGATTTGGTGCCGAGGTCAATTGACCTTGCTGCCCGCAATAGCGAGGGATGGATGCCATGGCGACCAGGGTGGCAGAAAAGACAGAGCGTGATCCGAAGCCCGACAGGGCCCGGATGCTGCACCAATTGCTGAAGCTGACCAATGTGCTGATGACGCCATTTTCCACGCATCTGGCGGATCGCTACAAGATCAGCCTCAACGAATTCCGCCTGCTGATGACGATCGGATCGCTCGGCGCAACCGCCAGCCATGAGCTTGCGGAGATGACAGGCGTGAACGTGATGAGTGTCAGCCGCGCGGTCGCTACCATGGAGCGGAATGGCCGTATCAGCGTTACCACCGATCCGGCCAACCGCCGCCGCAAGGTGCTGACGCTGACAGAAGAAGGCCACCGACTATACGATATCATGCGGCCGCAGAGCCACAAGGTTGCCGAATATCTCTTCAGCGAACTCGATCTGGACGATGTCACGGCGCTGGACCGCATTCTCGACAAGCTTATCGACACGCTGGAGGCGCGCGACGAGCAGGGCCGTTCGCGGTTCATCGAGGAAACCAAACCGAAAGAGGGCGGCTGAATCGACGCAGATATCTTCGCCTCTGTGGATATCGAAAAGATCATCGATCTCTATGATGGCGTTCCGTCTGCGGAACTGATGGTGAAAAGCGATCAGAATGCAGTAGAAGGCCGCCGCATGTTGCGAGCCATGATGGATGCGGAGGCCAAGTTTGCCGAATAATGGAATGAGCGCGGATATCCGCCGCGCGATCGAGGCGGATTGTACGCGCCTGATCAATCTCTATGCCAATCTCAACGATGCGCAGGACTGGCCGGCCGTGGCGCAGCTCTATGCGGAGGACGCGCTGTTCCGGCGGCCGAGCGGCGGTGACCCGGTCGCGGGACGCGAGGCAATCCTCGCCAGCTTCCTGGCCCGCTCGCCGCGTGCCCAGCGCCATGTGATCGCCAACACCGTGGTCGACGTCGTGAGCGAAACCGAGGCGTGCGCATTCAGCGCGATCATCCTTTACCAGGGCGAGCCAGCCGAAGATGGCGGGCTGCCGTCGCAGAGCGCCAATTCGCCACTGGTCGGCTGGTATCGCGACCGGCTGGTGCTGACCGGCGAAGGCTGGAAATTCGCCGAACGCGCGGGCGGGCTGGACTTCAGGCCCTGACCTTGCCCTCCCGCAGCATCACGCGCGGCACCATCAGCGCCAGCATTCCGCAAAGGGCCGCAGGCGCCACCAGCACCAGGAAATAGCCCCCTGGGGAGATCCCTCCGTCGATCAGCGCCGCCCCGAAGATCGGCGCGGCGATGGCCCCCACGCGCGAGACTGCTACGGCCGTGCCGATGGCCGTGGACAGTACGCTGGAGGGAAACAGCTTGGGGCTGAGTGCCATCAATGCACCATGGATGCCTGCGATCCCGCCGCCGCCGATCATCAGCAATACAGCCCAGATGGGCACTTCCATCGGCGATGCCCAGATCGCCAGGAACGCAAGTGCGATCACGCAATAGCCAAGGGCGAGGGTGAGGCCGGGTTTCCATCGGTCGATCAGGAAGGCAAGCGCGATGCTCACCGGCAGGCCCGCGCCTTGCATCAGCCCTTGGAGGCGCGATGGCAGTTCGGCGCCGAACACCTCTTCCGGCAGGATGATCGGCATCCAGCGCACCAGCATGTAAAGCGCCACCGCGTTGACCATATAGGCCACCGCGAACAGCGCCATGGGGAAGATCAAGGGCGGGCGGGCGAGTTCGATCAGCGGCCCCTTGGCGCGTTTTTCCGCTCCTGCCGGCTTGCCGCCTTCCAGTACCACTGCAAGCGCAATGCCCAGCACCAATGCGATTGTGGCGGGAACGAAGAACAGCATCCGCCAGCCGCCCCAGCCGACCACCTCGGGTGCGGTGAAGCCCGCCAACATCGCGCCGATGGCGATCCCCGCCGAAACGACCGCCATGATGGTGGAGCGCTTGCCTTCGGGCGCGACCTCGCTCGACAGTGCAGAGACATTCGCGAGGCACGATCCAAGCGAAAGCCCGGTGAGCAGGCGCCAGAAGGCGAAATGATACACCTCGCTTGAAAGCGCGGTCGCGGCGGTGGCTATGGCGATCCCCAGCACACCGCCCACGATCAACGGTTTGCGCCCGATCCGGTCCCCCAACGGTGCGATCAGGAAGGCACCGGCGCCAAGCCCGAGAAGGTCAGCTGACTGGACCATGGCAAAGGCCGTTGGCTCAAGCCCCATCTCCGGGGCCAGCCAGCGCAGCGAGAGCGACATTGCGTTGAGATCATAGCCATCGATCAGCATCACCCCCGCCATCAGGACCAGAGCGAGAACCGTCCGCCGGTTCAAGTGAGCGACTCCGAGCGGGAATCCCAAGGGGATGGCATGTGGTAGGGCACGGTGATGAAGTCTGCCTCTACCTGCTCGATCGCGCCAGCCCGAATCCTGAAGGCCTCGGCAAGATAGTAGCTGTGTGGGCGGCGGATGGGGGAGGAAACCTTTGTCCCATCGGTCAGCTCGTACTCTCCCACGATGCCGCAATGGTCGATGAAGCCGTGCGCCAGCACGATCCCGCGTTCCTCATCCACCAGCGGGTAGCGGCGGCCGCGCAGGCGATCATCATAGCGATAATTGCCGAGACGGAATTGCTCTTCGCAGCCCATCTGCGCCACAGGCACCGGAAAATCGGGATTATTGGTGGTCTGCACGCCGTTTTCCACCCGGTTGCAGCTGGGATGAAAGCGGGTGCGGATCGTCCCGTCATTGCGTTCGAGCGTATCGAAATAGCCATTGGCGATCTCGATCAGTTCCTCGCGGCTCGCTCGTTCGGCCGGTGGAACGATGGCTTCCATCACTGGCTTGCGCTCGAAAGTCTGGCCGAGGAACGGAAAGCCCTCATCGGCATTGCGCGCTACCACAACTTCGACTTCGGCGATTGCCCCATCCTTCACACCCAGGCGGAATGCTGCGGGTGAGAGGGCGTTGGTTTCTTCCACGCAGGTGAAGAGGGCGACCTGTCCGGACTGTTCGTCGGCGAAACGCAGATCGTAGGGCCCTTGGCCGGTGATCGTATTCCACAGCCCGTCGCCCGGCTGGAGGCGGACGTTGTTCTCTGTATTGAACACCCCATCCGCCCAGCGAACCCTGGCGGGATCGCGGGCATTCAGCCCTGCGAGATACATGTCGAGCGCGGCATAAAGCTCGTCGCGGCTGGCCATTTCTTTCCCCTCCTTCGTGGCGGGTATCGCGTCCCGCGCTTGACTCCGCGCGACGCTAGAACAAAAGTAACGTCCGTTAAAGTCATGCCGCGCAGTCCCAGCCAAAAAGTGGCGGGATGCGGCAGGGGAGATGATATGGATCCGGCAGGCAAGGTCGCCATCGTCAGCGGCGGAAATTCAGGGCTTGGCGAAGGCGGCGTGAAGGGCCTCCTTGCGGCGGGGGCCACGGTGGTTTCGTTCGATGTTTCGGGTGATGCCGCTGAGGGGGCGGAGTTTATCCGCTGCGATGTGAGCGACGAGGCTTCGGTGAAGGCCGCTGTCCAGCAGGTGATCGACCGGCATGGGCGAATCGACATATTGCTCAACAATGCAGGGATCGGGGGGCTTGCCCCTGTAGCGGCCGCCGATGGTCCCGGCGATATGGCCACCTTCCGTGCGATCATTGGTGTGAACCTGATCGGGGCGACGCAGCTGGTTGCGCATGTGGCCCATAAAATGATGGAAAATCAACCATCTGGTCCTGATGAGGAGCGTGGGGTGATCGTCAATACCTGCTCCATTGCCAGCTTCGAAGGGCAGGAGGGGATGGGCGCCTATACTGCGTCGAAGGCCGCTTTGGCGGCACTCACGCTGGTTTGGGCGCGCGATCTTTCGCATCATGCGATCCGGGTGAACGGCGTGGCGCCGGGCTTTATGGACACCCCGATGGTGGCCATGCTTCCCCCCGATTTCGTGGAGGAATTGCTGGCCGACAACGAATTTCCCAAGCGCGCAGGCCGGGCCGACGAATATGCGCAGGTTGCCGAATTCCTCATCCGTACTCCGTTGATAAACGGCGAAATTATCCGTCTGGACGCGGGCGCCCGCCCGCCCGCGCGCACCAAATGGGCCGCCGGCTGAGCGGCACCGAACAGGCATTTCAAGGGACATAAAGGCACCTAATCATGGCAGAGACGCCCCTTCCACCCGGCTACACGGCACAGAAGCTCGATCAGGCGCGCCGCGCCTTCGAAAGCGTGCTGGGAGCCTCGAAAGTCTTCTTCGAGGAGCTTGATCGAACGAGCTATCTCGACAAATTCGCCATCAATGACGAGGGGCATCACCCCGCCGGCGCCATCGCTCCCGAGACGGTGGAGGAAGTTCAGGCGGCGGTGAAGATCGCCAACCAATATCTCCTTCCGCTGTGGCCGATCAGCCGGGGCAAGAATCTGGGCTATGGCGGCACGGCGCCGCTGCTGGCGGGCAGCGTGGTGCTGGACCTGTCGCGGATGAAGAAGATCGAGTTCGACGAACAGTTCGGCACCGTGGTGGTCGAACCGGGCGTGAGCTTTTACGATCTGTATGATTTCATCAAGGCCAACGATCTGCCCTTCTGGCTTTCCACTCCGGGGAACAGCTGGGGCTCGGTGATGGGTAATGCGCTGGATCGCGGGGTGGGCTACACCCCCTATGGCGAGAACACCAAGAGCATCTGCGGGCTGGAAGTGGTCCTGCCCAATGGCGAGCTGGTACGCACCGGCATGGGTGCCTTCCCGGGCGCGAAGACCTGGCAGTCTTATCCCTTCGGCTTCGGCCCGGCGTGGGACCAGATGTTCGTCCAGTCCAATTTCGGCATCGTCACCAAGATGGGCATGTGGCTGATGCCCGAGCCTGAATCGCTGATGGGCATGGATGTCGAATTCGAAGCGGCGGAGGATCTCAAGGCGATGGTCGACACGATCGGCCCGCTGCGGCGCGAGCGGGTGCTGACGCAAAGCCCCTCGATCGGCAATTGGCTGCGCGCCGCCGCCGTCCTCACCCGGCGCGACGAATGGACCGACAAGCCCGGCGCGCTGGGCGAGGATGTGATCACCGCCATCCGCAAGAAGTTCAACATCGGCTGGTGGGGCGTATCCCTGCGCCTCTACGGGCGCGAGGATGTGAACAAGGCGGCTTACAAGATCCTCGAAAAGGCGATGACCGACATCAAGCCGATGCTGATCAAGCCGACCAGCTGGGTGAAGGGCCAGCCCAAGGAATATTCCGGCTGGACCGGCACGCCCATGACCTTCCCGATGCAGAATGTGAACTGGTACGGCGGGCGCGGCGGCCATATCGGTTTTTCGCCGATCCTGCCGCAGGATGGCACCAAGGCGCTGGAACAGTTCAAGCGCACCTATGCCCGCTATCAGGAATGGGGAATGGATTATCAGGGCAGCTTCGCCTTTGGCGAACGCCACCTGATCAACGTGAACGCGATGATCTTCGACAAGGACAATCCGGAGATGATGGCGAAGATCGATCCCTTCTTCCGCACGCTGGTGAAGGATGCCGAAGCCGAAGGTTACGGCGAATACCGCACTCATCTCGATTACATGGATCTGGTGGCCAAGACCTACAGCTGGAACAATGGCGCGCTGAACCGCCTGAACGAAACGGTGAAGGACGCGCTCGATCCCAATGGCATCCTTGCCCCGGGCAAGAGCGGTATCTGGCCCAAGCGTCTGAAGGGGGAGCGCGGACAATGAGGACGCCCATGTCGAAGACACTTATTTTCGCGGCGTCCGCCCTGTTGCTGGGCACTTTCGCGGCCTGTTCGGGCGGCGCGGAAGAAGCCGCCGCCCCGCCGCCCCGTGGCGGCCCGGCACCGGCACCCGATCCCATCACTCTGGCCTCCCGCCCCAAGGCGCAGGGCGGGGAAAAGATCTATGTCGAAAAATGCATCATGTGCCACGGCGCCAACGGCATGGGCGCCGGCCTGCTTGCCCGCCGGATCGATGTGCCCGATCTGGAACAGCGCAAGGATCTGGATAAGAGCTATGTGATCCTCGCCGCCCGCCATGGCATCGGCAACATGCCGGCCATCCCGCGCGGCGAAGTGAGCGACGAACAGCTTGACCAGATCGCGGAATATCTCGCCAGCGGCAAAGGCCCGGCGGGGGGCAGCAAGTGATCCGGGCGAGCCGCCGCGCGGTGCTGGGTGGCGCGCTGGCCGTGCCCACGCTCTCGGGCCTCGCCGCATGGCGCTGGCGCCATGGCGAGGCACGGGTGCTGCTGCACGATCCCTCACTGGAGGCAGGCCGCCGCTTTGCCGAGGCGGGCAGGGCCCAGGGGCTCGATGCCCGCCCCATCGAGGGGGACCGGGTGCGCTTTACTCGCGAAGTACTGGCGGCAAGGCCCGCGCTGATCGCCGGGGTCAGCCGCCATGCGGACCTGCTGCTGATCGCCGATGTGGCGGCCGAAGCGGGTTATGCGCTGGTTGCCCGGCTGGATGGACGCGGCCGGCAATGTTCGGGCGGGGAATGCCGCCCCGGCTGGAACGCGCTGGGCCGCGTGGCGAAGGCCGCCGGACATAGCTGGACCGAGGCGCTGGCAGCCTATGCCGCCGATCCGCGCGGGGCACTGCCTGCGATGGCAAGCGCCGCTTCCCCGCGGCCCGATGCGGGGCTGGTGTTTGGCTGGGTGCTGGTGCCGAAGGGGTAGTCAACCCTCATCCAACTCCGTCTAGGCCTTCCAGGCCAAGCCTGCGTATCCTTCTCCCATTAATGGGAGAAGGATGGCGTAGCTTGCCAGCTTGCTGGTTAGCGTAGCCTGGATGAGGGCCCACTTGTCCTGAACCGCGAAGGCAAATCACTGGCCACAGCCAATATGCGTTCCAGCACCGCATCCCTGTTTTCGGTCAGTTCATTGTTCCAGAACCGGATGACCCGGTAGCCCAGCCGTACCAGTTCGGCTGTCCTGCGGGCGTCGGCTTCCACGCCGTGCTGGCCGCCGCCCAGTTCTACGATCAGGCGTTTTTCGGCGCAGAGAAAATCCGCCACATAGGGCCCGACCGTGGCCTGTCGGCGGAACTTGTGGCCACCGAGGCGACGGTCGCGCAGTTCCTGCCAGAGTATTGTCTCCACGTCCGTGGAATTGCGCCGCAAGGCCTTTGCATGTGGGCTTGTGGGACGGACGGGCATCTGTTCGGGTTAGCGTTGGAGCCACCCTCATCCTAGGTCCGCTAGCTCCGTTCCGGAGCAAGCTGTCCTATCCTTCTTCCGCTAGCGGGAGAAGGAACTCGGCGCTGCTCCTTCTCCCATTGATGGGAGAAGGATATGCAGGCCTGGCGGCGCAGCCGCTTGGCCGGAGTTGGATGAGGGTGGGAGGCGGAGCCCCTCACTTCCTGATAATCAGCGAATCCGGGCGCTTCCTCGGCACCCACTGGCCCTTGCCGGGGAAGCGTTGCAGCACTTCGCCGTCCCACAGGCGCACGATGCGGCGCTGGAAGCGCCACTGGCCGTCGGCGCATTTCACGGCGTGATCGTCATACCAGCCGGTGAAGCGCAGCACCATCGGCGGTTCGCCCTCGCATTCGGTGACGAAGGCGAAGCTCTTGATCTTCACGCTGCCGTCAGCCTGCGGGAAATATTTGATCTGGGTTACGTGATGCTGGCGGCCGGGGAAGCCGGGGGCATTGGCATAGTGGCGCATCAGCCCGCGAATCCCCTCGTGCCCGTTCCAGATATCGGGATCGTCGAATACTTCCTCGCTCATCAGGCAGTCTTCGGTGAAGCAGGCCACCAGCCCATCTTCATCGCCCGTGTCGAGCGCCCAGCTATAGTCCGCGATCAGATCCATCAGCGCCAGGCGGTCTTCAGTTGCGAGTTTCATAATCGATCCTTCTCCCATATGTTGCCTCGACCGTAACACTCGTTATGATCACCTTCAAGCGGAGCGGCAGCACATCGTTTGCACGCATATCCGGCACAATGAGAGGACCTATGGGCAAGATCATCGTTACCGGCGCGTCCGGCCAGTTCGGCAATGCCGCAGCGCGGCTGCTGCTTGAGAAGGTTCCGGCAGAAGATCTGATTCTCCTGTCCCGTACAACGGACAAGCTTGCTGAATTCGCAGAACTGGGCGCGCATGTCCGCAGCGCCGATTTCGACGATCCTTCCACGCTGCGCGCGGCGATGCAGGGGGGCGAGCGGATGCTGCTGATCTCCACCACGCGCGTGGGCACGCGGGTTGAGCAGCACACCAATGCGGTGGAAGCGGCGAAGGCGGAAGGGGTGAAGCATGTCGCCTATACTTCGATCCTTGGCTGCGGGAAGCCGAACAATCCCTCGGTCGAACAGTTCGACCATCTTGCGACCGAGCAGATGATCGAGAAATCGGGCCTCGCCTGGACCCATCTGCGTGACAGCCTCTATGCCGAGGCGGTGGCCACCGCGATGGCCATCCCGGCGCTGCAGGCCGGTCACAAGCCCGAGAATGCCGGCAACGGCCTCGTCCCCATTGTCAGCCGCGACGATTGCGTGGCGATAGCCGTGGGCGTGCTGACGCAGGAAGGCCATGCCAACAAGGCCTATGACGTGACCGGGCCGGAACTGTGGACCCTGCCCGATGCCATGGCGCTCGTCTCGCAGATGGCCGGCAAGCCGATCGAGATCGAGCCGGTCGACGATGAAGGCATGTATCGTTATTTCGATTCGCTCGGCGTGGCGCGCAAGGCGTCGGACATCGTACCCGATGGCCCGATCCCCTGGGCCAGCGAAGGCATGGTCACTTTTGGCCAGTCGATCCGCGAAGGCTTCATGAACGTCGTTTCCGACGATGTGGAGCGCATTACCGGCAGGGCGCCGCGCAGCCTGCGCTCCGTCCTCGAACAGTTCCAGCATTTGTGGCCCGCCTGACATGAAGCTCAACGCCCTCCTCGCCGCCGGTGCGCTGGCATTCCTCTCCGCCTGCTCGGGCGGGTTCGACCCCTCGGATATCGACACTTCCGTCTATGGCGCGGGCGACAATTGGGACAATCCCGGCGGCGACTGGGCGGAAAGCCATTTCTCGCGGCTGGGCGACATCACCAAGGAGAATGCCGGGCAGCTGGGCCTTGCCTGGGAATACGATCTCGGCACGGCGCGGGTGCAGGAAGCGACCCCGGTGGTGATCGACGGGATCATGTACACTTCGGGCAATCTCGGCCGGGTCTATGCGCTGAACGCCGCGACCGGTGAGCAGTTGTGGACCTTCGATCCGGGCGTGGACATGCAGGCCAATCGCTATGCCTGCTGCGATCAGGCCAATCGCGGCGTGGCCGTGGCCGATGGCAAGGTCTTCGTCGGCTCGCTCGACGGGCATTTGTTCGCGCTTGATGCCAGGACCGGCAAGGTCGTCTGGCGCAAGGACACTATCGCGGATCGCTCGCGCGGCTACACTATCACCGGCGCGCCCGAAGTGGCGGGCGATGTGGTGGTGATCGGCAATGCCGGGGCGGAATACGATACGCGCGGCTATGTCACTGCCTATGATCTGAAGACCGGCAAGGAAGCCTGGCGCTTCTACACCATCCCGCACGATCCGGCCGCCGGTCCGCAGGAAAGCAAGGCGCTGGAAGCCGCGCTGAAGACCTGGGATGCCAAGAGCCGCTGGGATATCGGTGGCGGCGGCACGGTGTGGGATGCCATCACCTATGACCCGGCCTATGATCAGGTGATCATCGGCGTTGGCAATGGCGGGCCCTATCCGATGGTCATCCGTTCGCCCGGCGGCGGGGACAATCTCTATCTCAATTCGCTCGTCGCGCTGGATCGCAAGACCGGCGCAATGAAGTGGCATTATCAGGAAACCCCGCAGGATAGCTGGGACCTTACCGCCACCCAGCCCATGATGCTTGCCGAGATGGAAGTGGGCGGGGCAAAGCGCCCTGTGGTGATGCACACGCCCAAGAACGGCTTCTTCTACGTGCTCGACCGCGAGACGGGCAAGCCGCTGGCCGCCAATGCCCTGGTGCGCACCAGCTGGGCCGACAAGGTCGATCTGACCACCGGAAAGCCGCATCTGACGCCCGAATTCAGCGATTATCGCGATGGGCCCAAGATCGTGTTCCCGGCCTCTGCCGGCGCGCGCAACTGGCATCCGGCGGCATTCGATCCCACGCGCAATCTCTATTTCGCCTCGGTGGTGGATATGGGGAACCTCATGTTCATCCCGCCGGGGCAGGAAAACCCGGCGCGCAAGAAGCAGAATCTCAACGCCGGGGCCGCGCTGATCTTCACGCCCGATCTGCAGGCCGCGCTGCCCACTCTGCCCCCGCCGATCCGGCAGGCGGTAGAGAAGCTGCCGCAATGGCAATGGGTGAAGGACAAGCCCTACTCTTCCGAAGTGCGCGCGATCGATCCGCTGACCGGCAAGACGAAGTGGAAGGCGGATCGCGAAGGCTGGCAGGATCGTTCGGGCGTGCTCGCCACTCAGTCCGGCCTGATTGTCTATGGTACGCTTTCGGGCAAGCTGCTGGTGCGCGACGCCGATAATGGCAAGCTGCTCGCCTCGATCGAAACCGGCAGCTCGATTCTCGCCGCGCCGATGACCTACAAAGTGGACGGCGTGCAATATATCGCAGTGCAGACCGGCTGGGGCGGCGGCGGCTGGGGCTTCGTGCCCGCCTATTCGGCGGCCTATGGGAAGGGCAATGCCAACCGCCTGCTGGTGTTCAGGCTAGGCGGCGGCAAGGTGCCCGTCCCGGCTGACCTTCCGCCGCTGGAGCCGGCGGGCGAACCGCCCGCCCAATTGCCCGGGGCCACCCCCCAGATGATCGCGCTCGGCTCGGCCCTGTTCACCGAGAATTGCTCGATCTGTCATTCGAACCAGCCGCGCGCCCCGCTGCCGGACCTGCGCCGCATGGCAACGGGAACGCATGATGTGTTCGAGGATATCGTACTCAAGGGCCTGTTGCAGCCCAACGGCATGCCGCGCTGGGACGATGTCCTCTCGCCCGATCAGGCACAGGCGATCCACGCCTTCCTGATCGACGAACAGGGCAGGCTGCGCGCGCGCGAACTGAAGCTGCAGGCGGCGGGCAAACCGCTCGATTCACGCAGCATCACCATTCTGTCGAGTTTCTAGTATTGTCCGTTCCAACGAATCCCGTGACTGGAGAGAATCAATGACCCCACAAGGTGTAAATGTTCGCCATCCCGACAAGCTGTTCATCGGCGGCGAGTGGGTCGCCGCCACGTCCGGCCGGATGATCGAGATCGTCAATCCGAACAGCGAGGAAGTGGTCGCCCGTGTTGCCGAAGCCGGCAATGAGGATATGGACCGCGCCGTCGCCGCCGCGCGCGATGCGTTCGACAATGGCCCCTGGCCCACCACTTCGCCTGCCGAGCGCGGCGCGATGCTGAACCGGATGCTCGACCTGCTCGAACCGCGCGTGCCCGAACTGGCGGCTGCATGGACGGCGCAGGTCGGTGGCCTCGCCAGCTTCGCGCCGATGATGCACGGCGGCGCGCTGGGCGGGCTGCGCGGCATTGCTGCGCTGGGCGAAAGCTTCGAATGGGTCAGCAAGGCCAAGGGGCAGGTGGTGGACACCGTGATCCTCTCGCGCGAGCCGGTCGGCGTCGTGGCGGGCATCGCACCTTGGAACGCACCCTTCGGCATCATGGCGAACAAGGTGTTCTATTCGCTGGTCGCGGGCTGCACCATCGTGATGAAGCCTTCCCCGGAAACCCCGCTTGAGGCCTATATCATCGCCGAGGCGGCCGAGGCTGCGGGCCTTCCCGCCGGCGTCATCAACCTCGTGCCGTCCGAGCGCGAGGCCGCCGATCATCTGGTCCACAATCCGGGGATCGACAAGGTCAGCTTCACCGGTTCCACCGGCGCGGGCAAGCGCATTGCAGAAGTATGCGGCAGCCGCATCGCGCGCTGCAGCCTCGAACTGGGCGGCAAATCGGCCGCGATCGTGCGTGACGATTTCCCCATCGAGGCGGCCGCCGCCATTCTTGGCAACACCATCACCGTGATGAGCGGGCAGGTCTGCGCCATGTTGAGCCGCGCGATCGTGACCAAGGATCGGCATGACGAACTGGCCGATGCGATTGCCAAGGTGATGCAGGGCATCAAGATCGGCAATAGCGAAGACCCCGAGACTCAGCTGGGCCCGCTCGCCATGAAGCGCCAGCTCGAACGCGTCGAAATGTATATCGAAGAAGGCAGGAAGAGCGCCGACCTCGTGACCGGCGGCAATCGCCCGGCCCATATGAACAAGGGCTATTTCATCGAGCCGACCCTGTTCGCCAATGTCGATAACAAAAGCCGTATCGCGCAGGAGGAAATCTTCGGCCCGGTGCTGTGCCTGATTCCGGCCGAGGACGAGGAAGATGCGATCCGCATCGCCAATGAGAGCAATTACGGCCTCAACGGCTCGGTGCTCACCACCGATGTGCAGGCGGCCTATGACATTTCGCGCCGTATCCGTACCGGCGTAATGGGCCAGAACGGCATGCGCATGGAATTCGCGGCGCCCTTCGGCGGCTTCAAGCAGTCCGGTATCGGGCGTGAAGGCGGCACGGAAGGCCTGTGGCCTTATGTGGAAACCAAGACCATCCTGCTTGACGGTTCGCCCGCTACGCTCTGAAACGTCCCGGTGAAGGGTTGGCGCGTCCGGTCGGGCGCGCCGCCCGCAAGGCCGATTGCCGGCGGACAGGAGAGATCATGCCGATTTTCTTGATTACCTATGATGTGCGCAATGCGCAGAACAACAAGCACGATTACACCGGGTTTCTGCAGGAATTCAAAAAACAGAAGTGCCTGCAGATCCAGCGTGGCACCTATCTGGGCAGCTTCAACAACACGGCCGCGCAGGTGCATAATCACTTCAAGACGCTGATGGACAAGCCGGACAGTCTGCTGGTGAGCGAACTGGTCCAGCATTTCGCCTATACAGGCGCGGCGAAAAACATCGGCAAATGGCTGGAACTCAATCCGCCCGCCAAGCTGGGTGTCGCCACGGAAGCTCCTGCCCCTTCCGCAGAGGCGAAGCCGGCCGCCAAGGCAAAGGCTCCCGCCAAGGCAAAGGCCAAGGCGGACTGAGGCTCATATAGCCAGCCTCGTCATTGCGAGCATAGCGGAAGCGAAGCTGGCCTTGGCCGACCAATCCAGGGCCCAGCGCAGGCTGCCCTGGATTGCTTCGGCCCTTCGGCCATCGCAATGACGAGACTAGCGATCCGCTCTCAGAGCTTCTTGTCGTTGGGATCGATCTTGGCGTCGCTCTTCAGCATCGGGTCCCAATGTTCCGCGACCTTGCCGTCTTCGATCCGGTAGAGATCGAACCAGCTCGAATAATAGGTCTCGCCATTGGCGTCCTTTTCCGGCCGCACGAAGGTGGTGGTGACGTAATCGCCTTCCGCCATCAAATGGACCAGCGGCAGGTCGAGCTTGTCCTTGATTTCGCGCACCGGCCGGGTGCTCTTCACATAATCGACCAGCCCGGCGCGGCCCTGGCCCGCATTGGGATTGTGCTGGATATAGCCATCGGCGATGAATTCATGCGCGCGGTCGGCAAGGCCGGCCTGCAGCACGATGCGGTACATGTCGTAAACCAGCCGCTTGTTGGCGGCGAGTTTCGGATCGGCGCTGGCAAGCAGGGCTTCGTGGTCTTCGGCTACGACCGGTGCGGGTGCCTTCATGGGCTGTGTTGTCTCCTCTGCGGCGAGCGTATTATGGAAAGCCGTCAGCATGATCGCAGCTGCCGCCTGCATGATGAAAGCCTTACGCATCGCATTCTCCCTTGTTCTGCAAACCTCCTGCCAGAGGTGGGGTGACGCGGCAAGATTCAGACGCTAAAGGAAGCGCCAATTGACTTTGTCCGAAATGGAAGACCGAATAATGAAAATGAGGATTTGCCTGCTCGCGGGTGCTGCCCTGGCTACTCTTGGCACTGCCCTTTCCGCCCCTGCTTTCGCGCAGGACGATGCGGGCCAGGGTGACGAGTTCGAAAATCCGCCCATCGTCGTCACCGGCCACGGGCTGGACGCCACGCCTTCCACCATCGCCTATTCCACCGTGGTGGTGGATCAGGAGCAGCTGCAATCCACCGCCTCGGGCCGGATCGAGGATGCGCTTTCGAACATTGCGGGCTTCCAGCAGTTCCGCCGTTCGGACAGCCGTTCCTCCAACCCCACGGCACAGGGCGTTACCCTGCGTGCGCTGGGCGGCAATGCCACCAGCCGCGCGCTGGTGCTGCTCGATGGCGTGCCGATGATCGATCCGTTCTTCGGCCATGTGCCGCTTTCGGCGCTTTCGCCCAATCAGCTCGAAATGATCCGCGTCACGCGCGGCGGCGGTTCGGGTCCCTTCGGCGCGGGCGCGCTGGCGGGCACGGTGGAGCTTGAAGGCATCGACGCGCGCGACCTGGGCCTGTTTCGGGGCGAGGCGCTGGTGAACGATCGCGGGGAAACCACGCTGGAAGGCAGCCTGGCGCCGCAGTGGGACAGTGGTTTTGCCGTGGTCAGCGGAAGGTGGGACCGAGGCGACGGCTTCTGGACCACGCCGGAGAGCCAGCGCGTGGGGGCCTCCGTTCCGGCGGCTTATGAAAGCTGGTCCGCCAATGCGCGGGTGGTGCAGCAGCTCAATCCTGATGTCAGCCTGCAGCTTCGCGGCCTCGCCTTCGAGGATAACCGCACCCTGCGCTTCGCCGGGGCCGATAATTGGACCAAGGGCGAGGACGTTTCCCTGCGCCTCGTCGGCCGGGGCGACTGGCAGTTCGATGCGCTTGCCTATGGCCAGTGGCGCAATTTCTCGAACGTCGTGATTTCCTCCAGCAGTTACAAGAAGACACTGGATCAGGCCGATACGCCGGCCAGTGGCTTCGGCGGCAAGCTGGAAGTGCGCCCGCCCGTGGGCGGCGGCCACACCCTGCGCGTGGGCGCGGACTTCCGCCAGTCAGAGGGCGACCTTTCGGAATATCGCTATCTTGCCAGCGGTGCCGGGAATGGCAGCCGTTTCGCAGGCGGAACCAATTCCGATCTCGGCCTGTTTGTGGAAGACGATTACACGCTCGGCCCGGTGCTGCTGACCGGCGGCGTGCGGGCTGACCGCTGGAGCATTCGCGACGGCTATCACCTCAATTACAATCAGGATGGCACGTTGACTACCAATCCTGCAGACATGAACAATCCCGCCTACCCGTCAAGTTCTGGCTGGGACGTCTCATGGCGGGCTGGGGCGAGTGTCGATATTGCCCGTGGTGTCAGATTGCGTGCAGCCGCCTATACCGGCCTGCGCCAGCCCACGCTGAATGAGCTGTATCGTCCCTTCGTGGTCTTCCCCGTCACCACACGAGCCAATCCTCTGCTTAAGAATGAGCGCCTCGAAGGCTATGAGGCGGGGCTGGACGTGACGGCGGCCAAGGGCGTCGATCTTGCGCTCACAATCTTCACTAACCGGGTGGAGAATGCGATTGCTAATGTGACGCTCAACCCAGTCCTCTGCAAAGCGGCTTCCAATGTTTCCGGAAATTGTGACCGCCAGCGGCAGAATGTCGATGCAGTGAAGTCCACCGGCATCGAACTCGTCGCCAGCCTTGGCAGCGGGCCGGTGAAGTTCCAGGGCTCGCTCGCCTATACGGATTCCAAGGTGGAAGGCAGCGGGGTGTCTGCCGCGCTCGATGGTAACCGCCCGGCCCAGACGCCCGATTTCGCCGCCAGCGCCACGGTGAGCTGGGAGCCGAAGAAGGACTGGCGGGTCGCCGCCACCCTGCGCCATGTGGCCGATCAGTTCGAAAGCGACGATGAGGGCGATGTGCTCCCCGCTGCGACCACGGTGGATCTGTTCGCGCAGGTGCCGGTGATCGAAAAGCTCAGCGTGGTGCTGCGCGCCGAGAACCTGTTCGATGAGCAGGTCTATACAAGATATCAGACCACCGCCAGTGGGCCTTCGATCGATCTCGGCGCGCCGCTGACCCTGTGGGGCGGGCTGCGTTACGGGTTCTGAGGAAATGATCCTCCCTGTCCTGCACCACAGGATGGGGAGGTGGCGCGCGCCGCAGGCGCGTGACGGAGGGGTAATCTCGCACCTACCCCTCCACCACACCACCTGCGGTGGCGCGGTCCCCCTCCCCATCGCTGCGCGACAGGGAGGATCCTGCATTACCCTTTCGAAATCACCGTTTCCTTCTCGGTGATGAATTCCACCAGCGCCGGCTGGCCCGCCGCGATGGCGGCCAGCGCGCGCTTGAGCGCGGGGACGATCTCGCTTGCCTGCGTCACCCGTTCGCCATGGCAGCCCAGCGAGCGGGCGAAGGCGGCGTAATCGCCGCTGATATCGGTCGCGCGGTATTTCTCGGTGGCTTCCGGCATGATCGGCAGCTCGATCGCCATTGCCTCATTGTTGAGCAGGATCGAGAGGATCGGGATCCGGTCGCGCGCGGCGGTTTCCAGATCGGTGCCGGTGAAGCCGATGGCGGCATCGCCCCAGACATTGATGCAGAGCTTGTCCGGACAGGCGAGCTGCGCGCCCATAACCAGCCCGAGGCCATAGCCGAGCTGGGTCGATTTGCCCCAGCCGATATAGGAATGCGGCGTGGTGCTCTTCCAGAAGGGTACCAGCTGGTCGCGCGGGCTGCCGGCGTCATGGGTGATGATCACATTGTCGATATCGACTGTGTGCTGCAGGTCCCACAGCACGCGATAGGGAGAAAGCGGGGACGTCTCCTGCGTGCATTTGGGCAGCCATTTGGCCAGCCATTCGGCCTCCACCGCCTTGATCTTCGCGGCTACCGGCGCAGCGTCGCGCTGCTGCGGCAGACGGGCCTTCACCGCATCGATCAGCGCACGCAGGGTCAGCCTGGCATCGCCGATCAGAGCCAGTTCGCTGGGCACCGACTTGTCGATATCCAGCGGATCGAGCGTGGCGTGGATCACGCGCTTGCCCGCCGGAATGGCGAGGCCGAAGGAAGTGGCGGTGAAGGAACAGCCGATGCCGAACAGCAGGTCGCATTCGTCCAGCCATTTGCGCACGCAGCCATTGATCCCGTTGCCGCCCGAACCGAGAGCGAGGGGGTGCGTCTCGTCAAAGGCGCTCTTGCCCGGAAGGCTGGTCATCACCGGAATGGCAAGATGTTCGGCCAGCTCGCGCAGTTCGTCATAGGCTTCGGACCAGTGGATGCCCTGCCCGGCATAGATCGCCGGGTTCTTCGCTGCGATCAACGCATCGGCTGCGGTGTCCACATCGGATTGCGCCGGCTGGCTCAGCGCCACCTTGCCGGGGGCATAATCCATCGGTGCGTCATATTGCTGATCGAGCACGTCATAGGGCAGTTCGATCACCACCGGCTGCGGCCGGCCGTTGCGCAGCATGGCAAAGGCGCGGCGCATCACGGCCACCACGTCCTTGCCACTGGTCAGCGGCTCGGCATGTTTGGCGACGCTGGCCATGGAGCGCACCGAGTTGAAATTATACGGGACATAGGCCTGGCTGAGCGCATAGCCCTGCGGCATCACCAGCACCGGCACGCAATCGGCATAGGCCTGCGCCACGCCGCCAAAGGCGTTCTCTGCGCCCGGGCCCTGCTGCATCACGAAGACGCCCATCTTCTCGCCCTTGGTCATGCGGCTCATCGCATCGGCCATGTGCAGGCCGGTGCGTTCCTGGCGGACGATGATGGTGCGGATATCGATCCGGGCAGCGGCTTCCAGAATCTGGTTACGGGGATAGCCGAAGACGATCTCCACCCCTTCGCGCTTCAGGATTGCCGCGATGGCATCGGCCACCGTGCCATGCGCGTGGACCTGCTGGCCGGAATTGCCTTTACCCGTTCTCATCGCTTCTCTCCATTTATGGGGAGGCGGCTAGATCAAAAGCGGGGGCGGTGCAATCGCGGGGGGAGGGGGCAGGTGTCACTCCGCCCCGGCGAGACCTCCATCGAGCCGGCGGACCAGTTCGTTGCAGAATTCGGTGGCCTGGGCCTTTTGCGTGCTGCTGAAACCGTCAAGCAGGCGGAAACGCAGATCCTCGGCAATGACGAAGACTTCCCGCAGCACGGCCTCCCCTTCCTGGGTCAGGCGCAGCAGCTTGGTCCGTCGGTCATTGGGATCGGGCAGGCGCTCGACCAGTCCGTCCTTCTCCAGCGAATCGAGCATCCTTGTAAGCGTCGGCCCTTCGATCCTCAGGCGCCTGGCGATATCGACCTGGGGGCTTAGCGGTGGGGAATTCATGATCGCGGCCATGGCTTCCATCCGTGCCGCGCTCTGGTTGATGGGCCTCAGCCGTTCGTCCAGCAGCGAACGCCAGCGGCGCGCGGCCAGCACCAGCGACATGGTAAAGGACAGTTCGGGCGTAGGGCTGCCCTTGCGATAGGAGCCGAAGGAAATATCCGCGCCACCTGCCCTGGCAGCTTCTTCGCCAGTCGATTTCGCCTTCATGCGCCAGTCCCGACCATATGTTTTACGCACATCAGGGCCGCCAGCGCCAAGCTGTTTGCCCCCCATCCACACGCATCATGCTTGCTTGTGCGGCGAATGGCAATTTCGCCGGGCGGGCAAGTGGAAAACTTCCCCCCGCAGGAGCGTGTCATGGAAGCGTACGAAGTACGTGATCCGCAGCCTTGTCGCCGATCATGATCGAGGTGGCATTGGTGTTGCCCTGCGGGATGGTGGGCATGATGGAGGCATCGGCCACCCACAGGCCGGCAATCCCGCGCACGCGCAGGTCAGCGTCCAGTACCGCATGTGGATCGTCGGCCGTGCCGATCTTGGCCGTGCCCACCGGGTGGAACATCGATATGGAAGCAAGCCGTACATAGTCGCGCAGGGCCTCCTTGCTCTCGAAATCGGCGCCGGGGCGGATCTCGCTCGATACGTGGGAGATGATCGAGCGCTGGCGCATGATCCGCCGCGCAAGGGCAATCCCTTCCACCAGCTGTTCCACATCGTCGTCATTACCCAGCAACCGATGCTCGATCACCGGCGGAGCGGAAGGATCGGGCGCACGCAGGCTCACTCGCCCGCGATGGGCAGGGCGCATCAGTCCGATCATGGTGGCGACGGAGGATTCGGGTTTGAGCAGCACATTGCCCTGCGGCGTCACCTCGAAGGAGAAGGCCGAGAAGGCAAGCTGCAGATTGGGCACGGGCAGGCCGGGACGGCTGCGGACGAAGGCCTGCGCATGGCCGATCCCGGTGGTGAGCGCCCCGGAACCGTTGAAGGCGAAGCGCAGCAGTTGCAGCGGTGCGCGCAGGCCGTGCGCATCGTTGTTCAGCGTGTGCATGTCGACGCCGTTGATCAGATGCACGCCGGCATGATCCTGCAGATTGCCGCCCACGCCGGGCAGGTCGCGCAAGACGTCGATGCCCATTTCGCGCAAGTGGTCTGCCGGACCGATGCCCGACAGCATCAGCAGGCGCGGCGTATTGAGCGCTCCCGCCGAAAGCACCACGCCTTCGCGCGCGCTCAGGCTGTGGCGCTGGCCGCCGCGCATATAGGTGACGCCGCGTGCGCGCCCGTCCGCCACTTCGATCGAGAGCACTTCGGCCTCGGTCACCACATCGGGCTTCGTTCCGCGCTCGAAACCGTCGAGATAAGAGACGCTGGTGCTGCGCCAGCCGCGGCGTTGGGACAGCTGGATATGGTCCACGCCTTCGGCCAGCTCGCCATTGAGATCCGGTGAGCGACGGACACCTGCGTCGCTGGCGGCATCGATCCACTTGTCGGTGATGGTGTAACGGCTGCGGCATTCGGAAACCGCAATCGGCCCACCCTTGCCGCGCCAGCGGTCTTCCCCGCGCTCATTGTCTTCCAGGCGCCGGAAATAGGGCAGGCACGAAGCATGGTCCCATCCGGTGGCGCCCAGTTCGGCCCAGCGATCGTAATCCCAGGCATGGCCGCGGATGAACATCATCCCGTTGATCGTACTTCCGCCGCCCAGGCGCTTGCCTGCAGGCCATGGGCCGGGACGCCCGCCAACGGAGGGATCGGGCTCCCCGAAATAGCACCAGTCGAACTCAGGGTTCTGGACCAGCTTGCCCATCAGCGCAGGCACGCGCGAGCGCAGGTCGCGGGCATCCTTGCCCGCTTCCAGCAGGACCACGCGCTTGCCGGCCTCAGCCAACCGGCCCGCAACGGCGCAGCCCGCAGAGCCGCCGCCGATCACGATCAGATCGGTTTCCACTTTTCGCTATACTCCCCCGTAATTCCACGCAGGACCATGCCAGCGCGCCGGGATATCCTTCAAGGGAAGAATTTGAAAAACCAGTAGTTTTTTAGAACCAATCCGATCCCGGGACAGTTTTGCGGAAGCGTTATCGGAACAGCCGTGGTGCAAAATCGGCCAGATAACGCCGCCAGTTGATCCATGTGTGGCCGCCGCCGGATTCATGATAGGTGTACCGGATTCCGTATTTGTCGAACATCGCGCGGGTCGGGGCCGCGCTGGCATAGAGGAAATCCTCCTTGCCGATGGCATAATAGACAAGGTCGAGATCGCTTGCGGCCTTGTGCAGGGCGGTATCGTTCGCGCTTTCATAGCGTTGCACATCTTCCGGCCCGGCAACACCCAGGCCCATTGAGAAGATGCCGATATAATCGAATATCTCGGGATGTGTCAGGCCAAAGCGCAAGGTGTGCGCCCCGCCCATCGAAAGCCCTGCCATCGCCCGGTGATGCTGGTCCGCCAGGGTGCGGAAATTGGCGTCCACATAGGGAATGAGGTCGCCGATCAGGTCGTCGCCGAAATCGGTGTTGTCGAGCATGTTGCCGCCCGGTCTGTCCGGCGTGTGGCCAAAGGGCATGACCACGATCATCGGCACCGCCTTACCCTCGGCAAGCAGATTGTCGACGATGTAATTGGCGTGGCCCACGCTGGTCCAGCTGTCGGCGCTGTCGCCTGCGCCGTGAACCAGATAAAGCACGGGGTAGGTCTTGCCGTCCTTCATATAGCCGGGCGGAGTATAGACATAGGCCTGTCGCTTCTGCCCCAGCGCCTTTGACCAATAATCGATCCGGCTCACCGCACCATGGGCGACATCGGCCTTATAGGTCTGGAAATCGCCCTCTGGGCCCTTGGTCTCGAAGGTGGAGTTGGTACCCACGCGCTCGTGACTGAACATGGTCCCCTGCGGATCGGGCACGCGCGCGCCATCGACTTCGAAATTGAAGCGATAGGTATCAGGCGGGACGGGGACGGCGGTGGTGGTGCTCCATAGGCCCGTCTCGTCCTTCGTCATCGCAAGGCCGCGCCTTGTGCCGGGCTGCATGCCCATCGGGATCGCCTGATCGATGTCGCTGCTGGTGACGCGCGCCTCATGCGCTGCCGGGGCGCAGAGGCGAAAGGTCACGCGCCCGTCGGGCAATTGCTCTACCGATTGATAGCTGGCCGGGCCGGCGAAGAAGCCTTGCGGCAGGCAGCTTTTCGGCGCCGCATCGCCCTGGGCCTGCGCGGTCGATGGTGCGGCAAGGGCCATGGTCGCAAGGCCCAGCGGTGCGATGAATTTTGTAAGTCGGGTCATCTTGTCCTCTTCCCAAAATATCTTGCCCAAATATCTTGCCCAAATATCTTGCGATGCGCCGTACCGTACCTTCCTGTTTGACAAGGGAGGCGGATGCCCGCAATTTATGTGAGACAGCGTTGTCGCAAATAGAGCGAAAAGGCAAGCTGCCTTGCGCCGAACCGCCACAGGGCGGGATGAGGGAGGATAGAATTATGAAACCGCTGACCCGCAATGCCCCCCTGTGCGGCATCGCCGCCATTGCATTGATCGCGTCTGCCCCTTTTTCCGCTCCGCTGGAGGCGAAGGAGAAAGCGGCCGCAGACAATGCGAGTGATGCTGCCGCTCGCGCCGCCGCCACCGAAGCGCGGATGACCGATGACGAGCGCGTCACTCTCACGCTGGGCCTGCTTCCTTCCGGCCGGGGCGACCAGCCGCCGCCCGAAGGTGCGCGACCCGGCGCGGGCTTTATTCCCGGCATTGCGCGGCTGGGTGTCCCCGCGCTCTATGAGACCGACGCCAGCCTTGGCGTGACGTGGATCAGCGGCGCGCGCGGCAATGGCGGCACGCAGCTTCCCAGCGGTACGGCGCAGGGTGCCACCTGGAACGTGGATCTGATCGAGCAGGGTGGCCGCATGATCGGCTCCGAAGCGCGGGCCAAGGGCTATAACGTCATGCTGGCGGGCGGGATCAACCTGATGCGCGACCCGCGCAACGGGCGGACTTTCGAATATCTGGGGGAGGACCCGCTCCATGCCGGCCTGCTGGGCGGCGCGGCGGTGCGCGGCATTCAGTCGAACCACCTTATCTCCACGATCAAGCATTATGCGATCAACCCGCAGGAGACCGGCCGCGCCTTCATGAACACGGTGATAGCCGAGAAGGCCCTGCGCGAAAGCGATCTGCTGGCCTTCGAGATCGCGATCGAGAAGGGCGATCCCGGTTCCATCATGTGCGCCTATAATGCTACCAATGGCGCCCAGAGTTGCGGCAACCACTGGTTGCTGACCGACGTTCTGCGGCGGGACTGGAACTATCGCGGTTTCGTGATGTCGGATTGGGGCGCGGTCCACGGGATGGATTACGCGCTGGCCGGGCTTGATCAGCAATCGGGCTTCCCGATCGATCGCGAGCCCTTCCTGGGCGAATTGCTGAAAACTGCCGCACAGTCGGACCCGGCCTATCGCAAGCGGCTGGGTGAAATGGTGCGTGCCATCCTCCATTCGATCTATGACAATGGTCTCGATACCCATCCGGCCGCTGTCGGTACGCTGGATGCGGCGGCCAATTCGGACGTGGCGCTCAAGGTGGCGCAGGAAGGGATAGTGTTGCTCACCAATCCGGCCGGATTGCTCCCGCTCGGGCCCGATGTGCGCTCCATCGCGGTGATCGGTGGCCATGCCGATGCCGGAACGCCGGTGGGCGGCGGTTCGTCCAAGGTGCTGGGCGATGAAGGGCCTTCGATCAGCATACCGGGCGTGCAGGACGGAAACGGGTCTTTCGCCGCCATGCTGGGCCAGGATTACAACCGCTCCGCCCCGCTCGCATCGATCCGGGCCGCTGTACCCAAGGCAACGGTCAAATATCGCGACGGGGCCTATCCCGCCGAAGCCGCGCTTGCGGCTGCGCAGGCGGATATCGCTATCGTTTTTGCGACCCAGTACCAGACGGAGGGCTTCGACGTGCCCGATCTCTCACTCCCCGATGGGCAGGACGCACTGATCGCGGCAGTGGCCAGGGCCAACCCCAATACCATTGTCGTGCTCCAGACGGGCGGGCCGGTGGCGATGCCGTGGAAGAACGATGTGAAGGCGGTGCTGGAAGCCTGGTATCCTGGCGCGCGCGGGGGCGAGGCGATCGCCGATGTGCTGTTTGGCAAGGTGAACCCTTCGGGGCGCCTGCCAGTCACCTTTCCAGCCTCCACTGCCCAGTTGCCCCGGCCCGAACTTCCGGGGCTGGGCGAGGTGGAGCCCAGTTTCGTAGGCACGGGCGCGCCGGGGCAGAAGCTGGATGTCGATTACGATATCGAAGGCGCGGATGTCGGCTATCGCTGGTTCGCGCGTGAAGGGAAGGCGCCGCTCTTCGCCATGGGCCATGGCCTGAGTTACACCAGTTTTGCGGCGGAAGGGTTCTCGGTCGCTGCCGGCAAGGACAAGCTCACCGCCCGCGTTACCATCCGCAACACCGGCAGCCGCGCCGGTGCGGATGTGGCGCAGGTCTATCTGGCCGATGCCCACGGCCACAAGCTGCGCCGCCTGGCCGGCTTCGCCAAGCTCGCCCTTGCCCCGGGCGAGGCACGCGAAGTGGAAATCCCCCTCGAATGGCGAGTGCTGGCCGACTGGACGCCCAAGGGCTGGGAAGTGGCAGGCGGGACTTACCGCTTCGTCCTGGCGAAGGATGCCCTGGCGGAAGGGCAGGAGGCGGAAGTGAGGCTGTCGGCCAGGCGCCTGGGCAATTAGGGCGCAGGCCCATCACCCCTCTGCGGCGAGCATTCTGGCAAAGCCATCGTCGACCTTTGCCGACACGGGCTTGCCGAGCTTGCTGACGGCGATCACCGCGATCATGCTGGCAATGAAGCCGGGGATGATCTCGTAAACCACCGCAGAGGGTTCCTTCCCGCCGATCGTGAATGGCGCATAGAGCCAGATCAGCACGGTGATGGCGCCTGCCGCGATCCCGGCCAGCGCGCCGTCGCGCGTCATGCGGCGCCAGTGCAGGCTGAGCAGGATCACCGGGCCGAACGCGGCCCCGAAGCCCGCCCAGGCATTGCCGACGAGCGAAAGGATGCTGCTGGATCGATCCATCGCCAGCCCGATCGCAACCACGGCAACCGCCAGTGTCGCCAGCCGTCCGACCAGCACCAGCTCGCGCTGGCTGGCCTGGCGGCGGAAGAAGGTCTTGTAGAAATCCTCGGTGAGCGAACTCGACGATACCAGCAGCTGCGAGGATATGGTGCTCATGATCGCCGCCAGGATCGCAGCCAGCAGGAAGCCGGCGACATAAGGGTCGAACAGTGTTTGCGAGAGCACGATGAAGATCGTCTCGGGATCTTTCAGGGGCAGGCCTGTCTGCGTTACATAGGCGAGCCCGCTGATCCCGCACAGCACCGAGCCGACCACTGTCACCAGCATCCACGACATGCCGATACGGCGGGTGGCCGGCATATCCCCGACCGAACGCACCGCCATGAAGCGGACGATGATGTGCGGCTGGCCGAAATAGCCCAGCCCCCAGGCGAGGCTCGACAGCAGGCCCAGCGATGTGAGGCCGGTGAACCAGTTCAGATAATCGGGATTGAGCGCATCGACCGTCGCCGTCGTTGCGGACCATCCGCCCAGATTTGCAATGGTCACGGCGGGGACCAGCACCAGCGCGGCGAACATGATGCACCCTTGCACGAAATCGGTCAGGCTGACGGCGAGAAACCCGCCGAACAGAGTATAGGCCAGCACCACTGCGGCAGTCAGGATCAGGCCGAATTGATAGTCATAGCCGAATGACGCTTCGAACAGCTTGCCGCCTGCAACCAGCCCCGCCGATGTGTACAGCGTGAAGAACACGACGATCACCAGCGAGGCAATGACCCGCAATTTCCGGCTTTTATCGTCAAAGCGCTTTTCGAAATAATCGGGGATCGTGATCGCATCGTCGGCGACTTCGGTATAGACGCGCAGGCGCGGCGCTACGAGCATGTAGTTCGCCCAGGCCCCCACCAGCAGGCCCACTGCGATCCATGCCGCGCTGAATCCCGCTAGGAAGATCGCCCCCGGCAGGCCCATCAGCATCCAGCCGCTCATATCGGATGCCCCTGCCGAAAGGGCGGCGACCGCAGGATGCAACTGGCGGCCGCCGAGCATGAATTCGGACACGTTGCTGGTTGATTTCTTCCAGGCGTAGATGCCGATGCCGAGCATCAGCACAAAATAGCCGGCAAGCGAAATGGCCGTTCCGAAGTTCATAACATGCTCTCGATGATTTTCAGGTGAGGTGCCGCGTCCCCGCGCCGTTCGTTCAGCGCAGTTCGATCGCGCGCCGGTAGGCGGCATTGACGGTGGCGAGCATTCGCGCGCTCAGCCCCTCGTCGCCGTTGAGCGCATCCAGCCCGGCAGCAGTGGTGCCGGCCTTGCTGGTCACGCTGGTGCGCAGCGTATCAAGGCCCTGACCGGAGGATTGCGCCATCGCCAGTGTGCCCGCCATCGTGCCGAGCACCAATTGCCGCGCTTCAGGGGCCGAAAAACCGAGCGCTTCAGCGGCGGCCACATAGGTTCGCGCGATCTCGAAAACATAGCCCGGCCCCGATCCCGCCACGGCGGTCAACCGGTCGAGCTTGTCCTCGTCATCGACCCACACCGTGAGGCCGGCGGCGGCCATCAGCGCTTCGATCGCCTCGCGCTGCTGGGCATTGACCGACGGATCGGCGCATAATCCGCTGACGCCTGCGCCGATCGCGGCGGGCAGGTTCGGCATCACCCGCACTACCGGCGCGCCGCCCGACAGCCTGCGCAGGCGCGCGATGGAACAACCCGCCGCGATCGAGGCGACGAAGCCGCCTTCGGCCAGATGCGGTACGTAATCCGGCAGGACTGAATCGACCATTTGCGGCTTCACCGCGACAATCAGCAGGTCGAAAGCGGATTGATCGGCCGGGGGCGGGGCAGGCAGGAACCTGACCTGCGCGGTGTCGCGATCCGCATCGGCCGAAGGGTGGATGACGAAGAAGCTGTGGTCCGGGAAGTCACGCTCGGCGACATTGCTCCATTGTGTGAGCAGGGCGGAGCCCATCTTGCCATGTCCAATCAGCGCAATACGCAAAATTCCACCTCCTCGCGATGCGGTTGCGGTTCAATCATTCGCCGAGCGCTGCGCAAGCCGCAAAATCTCAGTAAATGATGCAGGAAATTGACGATCCTCCGGGGATCAATTCCGAAAATTATACGGAATGTTGTCAAAAACGGATATGTGTGTATAGGCGTCGCCTACATGGATCGGGTAAATCTGTCAAATCCGCGCGGAAATGTCCCCATAGTTCAAATATGGTAGTATTTTTGTCGCTTTTAGTTATTTTAATGGCAGGGAAGAATTTTGAGTAAAGTAAAACGTGTAGTTGTAAAGATTGGATCAAGTCTTTTAACTGATCAGCATCGACTAACACCCCGTTGGGCGTTCTTGCAGCGTGTGGTCGAAGATATCGCGCTTCTGCGTGACGAAGGTTATGAGGTCATCCTGTGTTCCTCGGGCGCAGTTGCGCTGGGCATGAAGATGATCGGAGTGACCCCCGCTACTGCCGGGCTGCGCGACAAGCAGGCCGCAGCGGCCTGCGGCATGCCTCTGCTGCTGGCCGCATATAAGCAGATCGGCCATGAGCATGATCTCAACATCGCCCAGATACTGGTCACGCTTGGCGATTTCGAGGATCATCCGCGGTTCCTCAACACCAAGAACACCCTGCATCGGCTGCTCTCGGCGGGTGTGCTGCCGATCATCAACGAGAACGACACGATCACCACCGAGGAAATCCGCGTGGGTGACAATGATCGCCTGGCCGCCAAGGTGGCCCAGATGGTGCAGGCCCAGCATCTCGTGATCCTGACCGGCGTCGATGGGCTCTACGATCGCAATCCGTCCGAACCCGGCGCCTGCCTGGTGGAGACCGTCCACGACGTCAGCCAATATCTGTCGGTGACCGACAGCGTCAGCACGCTGGGCAGCGGCGGCATGTACACCAAGATGCAGGCCGCCAACATGGCGCAGAATGCCGGTTGCACCACGCTGATCGCCAATGGCGAGGCGAATGATCCGATCTCGTCAGTGCTCAAGGGGATGCGCCGGTGCACGACCTGCGTTGCCCATGCCGAACCGGCAACGAGCTGGGCCACATGGCTGACCGATCGCCTGCAGATGGCCGGAAGCATTGTGGTCTCGTCCAGCGCGGCCGACGATGCGGCGGCCGGCAAGCGCGGCATCGACCGCAACGATGTGGTGTCGATCAACGGCAGCTACAAAAAGGGCGACGTGATCCACGTATATGACGAAACCGGGGCCGAGCGGGCGCGCGGCATGACCGATTTTTCTTCGAACGAAACCGACATCCTGGTCCGCAATATCGAAATGCCGGTCAAGCAATTGCTTGGCTATCACTCGCGCGCGGTGCTGATCGAAATCGAGAATCTCATCAGTCTCGACGATCGCCATATCCCCTGGGAACCGCAGCTGGTGGACGGACAATAGGTCCAGGCCCAATGCCGCAGTTCGGCAGTCTCCGGATCGGCGCTGTTCTGGAAAACCCCGGCACTGTCGGCCCAGGGATATCGGCGCTTCTGCGCTGATCATGCCGCTGGCGGAGACGGAGTCCGCCAAACTGCTTTCCTGCGACGACCTTCGGAGATCCTAATTTATACCGGAAAGGTAGTAATTTAGCCGACTTAAACCTATTCGCTCGTTCGCTCGTGATCGCTTGCGTTCCCATCAAACCTTGATATTTTATGGGAACGGATATGGGAGCGCGAAGAAGAAGAATATGCCAAAGAAGGTCAGCAACGCACTCACGCCTTTGCAGGTCAAGCAGGCGAAGAAGGGGCGGTATATCGACGGTGGAGGTCTCCATCTGGTCGTGAAGGAGAGCGGTTCCCGCTCATGGGTCTTTCGCTACACGATTCGGGGGGGCTCAAGGGAAATAGGCCTCGGCCCTGCAGCCGGGCTGGATATGGTTTCGCTCGCCGACGCGCGTGACCTCGCAATCGATCTCCGGAGACTGGTCAAGGGCGGTGTCGATCCACTTCAGAGGCGCGAGGAGGACGCGGCGAAGCTGGCCGCGGCCGCGCAGACTGCCAAGATCGCCAGCATTACATTCCGCGATGCAGCCGAAACTTACATCGCCGCGCACGAGGGCAGCTGGAGGAACGACAAGCACCGTCAGCAATGGAAGAACACGCTGTTAACATTCGTCTACCCCGTCATGGGGGATATCCCGGTTGCGGAAGTATCGACCGAGCATGTCATGGCGGTCCTCGAGCCAATCTGGAGCGAAAAGTCGGAAACCGCCAGCCGCGTGAGAGGAAGGATCGAGACGATCTTGGACGCAGCGAAGGCGCGGGGGTTTCGGCAAGGCGAGAATCCGGCTCGCTGGCGGGGACATATCGCCCAGATACTCCCCGCCCGCCAGCGACTGACGCGTGGCCATCACCCTGCCCTTCCATACGAAAGGGTGCCGCAGTTTGTTCAGGCGCTCCGGAAGCGGGAGGCGATGGCGGCCCTTGCCCTTGAATTCATTATCCTTACGGCTGCTCGGACCGGAGAGGCTCTGCACGCAACTTGGCAAGAGATTGATATCGACAAGGGAATTTGGACTGTTCCGGCCTTGCGCATGAAGGCAGGAAAGGAGCACCGGGTCCCACTGTCTCCGCGCGCCGTTGATATCCTGAAGGAGGTCAGGCCGCTGAAGGGCAAGTATGTGTTCTTGGGGGCGGAAGGTGGTGCGCTGTCGAACACGGCGCTCGCAAATCTGATCCGACGAATGCACAATGCTGACCTCGCGGCGGGTGGCGAAGGTTACTCCGACCAGAAGCAGAAGCGGATCGCGACTGCGCACGGATTCCGATCTGCAGTGCGCGATTGGGCTGACGAACGAACATCATTCCCCCACGAGATGAAGGAACTGATGCTGGCCCACACGATTGCGAACAAGGCTGAGGCTGCATACCGGCGCGGCGACATGTTCGAGAAGCGCCGCAGAATGATGACGGATTGGGCGAAGTTTTGCGAGATGTCGGCTGCCTACGGCGAAAAGGTCACGCCGATCAACGTTCAGGTCGCTTGAGACACGCAGCATTTTCTGCAGTCAAACCTGTCAATTCGAATTTGATTTTGCGCTAGCCAGGCGCCCAAATCCGAGAAACCTCCGGTCAGCTATTCCCCAAGAGCTTGCTCTTGGCTTGTTGAAATTCTTCTTCCGAGAGATGGCCTGCCTCCTTCATGTGAGCAAGCGACTGGAGGCCTTCTGCAAGTGAAATGTTCCGCTCTGAGCCGCGCGCCCCTCTCGCTTGGGCAAATTCGACAAATCGATGCGCGAGAAATTCGCTAAGCTCATTCACTGGCTTTCGCGCAGGAGACGACCGCAGCCCCTGTGTCTTTGCGAAAATTTTGACCTCACACCGATCAGCTGTTTCGCCTTGTAGAAGTTTGGCGGTCATTGACCCGCCATACGACCAAGCAGAAGTCGGGATCGCGATAACTGACTCATCCTTCTTGGGATGATGAACACCTTTACCTTTCAGGCTTCCCATTGCCAGTCCCGCCACGAACAGGCTTTGACTCGCCCATCCGGCAGCGCTCGCATATGCTAGCTTCTGTGCTGTCGGGGAAGTGTCGGCAAAAACCTTCGCCACAAAGTAGTCCATGACATCATTGAATGCGTCTAGCGCGAGCCAATAAGGGTATTCTATCATCACAGTTTCTGAGAACGTCCCCATCACCTCATCCTATATTTTTTGGGAAAAGATCATATCAGTCGCTAATTGAGATTAAGCCGCGCAGTCGACCCTTGCGATCTTGGACATCGCGCGGAAAATCAGAAATAGCACAGGCTCATCACCGCCTCTTCACGAATATCATACAGTTGGAGGTCGCCCCATTCGCTTAGCGACATGACAACATGGGGAGGATTCGACTGGCCGTTGTCGATGCGCATCTGATGGTATATCCGCACCTTGCCGCTACGGCTGTCCACTGTCGTGTATAGGTGAGCGCCCATGTAATAAGACCCCTGCCGCGTCGCCTCTCGCAGCACATCCATCAGAGCGATGGACTTACCTTCTTGTGGACATGAAATTCTGAAACCTCTGACGATCCGTTCAGCATCGTTAGTCCTGAACTCGATGTAGCGATCAACTGGATCGTGATCGTATTGGGGCAGAGGCGGCTCCGCACTCGCAATCGGGGTCATATCCGGCGGGATAGTGCCGTCGGCTAGACAGCCTTCCGCGTCCACCGTCTGATCTTTGTCATTGCGACGTTCCAAAATGTCGATGCTGCTGCCGGTCCAACCCCAAATAGCGCTCACTATGGGACCGCAGCGTCCATTGCTCACACCACGAAAATGAAGAACGTCCTGTTTGCCCCGTCGCTCGATCATGCCTTCTGGCGAAATCCAGCCAGCGAACCCCTCGAACGCCTGATAGCCTGCGGAGGTAGACACCACAAAGTTTGTAGGCGGACCGCCGTGGTTTCCATAGCCGCCGGGGTCGATGCGATCACCGTCTGTGCCGCATCCTTCGTGCGGCGTAATGACCACAAAATCTCGTGTTCCGTCTCCATTGAAGTCTGCCGGAATGAAGCCATCGGGAGTGTTTTCAGTATCCGTAAACGGCTGGAAACGCGGCAAAATAAAGCGCTCGTCCTGAAGCGCGCAATTTTCTCTGGCGTAGACTTCCCACGCCTTTATTGCAGCCGCTGGCATCGTGGCGGTGGTGGGAGACTGCTGCGTGTCTGCTCCGACAAACCTGCTCGCCGAGATCAGAAAAAGAACCAGCGCCAATATCCCGACGGCGATGATCCAGACCTTGCGTTCGCGCCGCGCAATCGCCTCTTCATCAGCCTCGCTCACAGCATGCCCCTACAAATCGTGACGGTCGAACTACGAGTATACTCCGTGGCGAGAAACTCAACAGCGCTGTCACAAGCCGTCCATGCGGCTACGACGGATATTCGCGGAGAACCTGCGGCGATGGCGCGTCGAGCGTGGTTTGTCGCAGGAAGTACTTGCCGACAATGCAGGCATCGACCGGACCTATGTCAGCGCATTAGAGCGTTCGGTCTACTCGGTCTCCCTCGATACCGTCGAGAAGCTCGCGCAGGCGCTCGACATAGAGCCGCACCAGTTCCTGACCACCAAGAGCGATTAGCCCACAAGCCGTTCCAGATCGGCGAGGATGGCGCCAGCCATGCCATGGGGATCCTCGTGGCGCAGGGCTTCCTCGTGGACGAGCCGGAACTTGACCAGCAAGGCAGGAAGATCGGGCGCCGGAACGGCTGCCAGTGCGTGCAGGACATCGTAGCGGGCTCCGCACAGCTCGTTGCCCTCATCTTCGAGGGCGCTGATCTGGGGCGTCAGCCCAAGGCCCTGCGCCTGCGCCGCGCGCACGGCAGGATCAAGGATAGTGGCAAGGAACTGTTCGTGGCGCTGGCGCGCGGCTTCAAACGCCGCCAGCGCCTGCTCCCACGTGGTGGCAGTGGCAGGGTTGGCAGCGCTCATTCGACGCTCGCCTCGAACAGACGGGTCGCTGCAGCCTCGAGCCTGTCTCGCCAGGCAAGCCGGTCGAGCCAGTGCTGCGGAATGGCGCCCACTCCGTGAAGCGCGCCTGCCAGCTGCCCGGTAATGGCAGCGGTCGTATCGGCATCCTCGCCCAGATTGGCGGCCGTGAGCACGGCTTCAGCGTAACTGCCCGAGCGGGATATGCTCCAGAGCGAGGCTTCCAGCGCATGGGCGACATAGCCGCTCGCGCGGATCGTATCGCGCTGCCTGCCCCGCCACGATCCGGCAAGGATTGGCGCAATATTCCCGGCCAGATCGTCGCTTCTGGCCTGCAGCACCTCGCTGGCAGGCTTTCCTACAATGGCATCGGCGAGAAGTTCAGCATAGGCGACACAGGCATCGACGGCTTCGTCCGCGCCATGAGTGGTGCGGCTCTGGCGTGATGCTGCATCGCGCAGGGCTGCCCGGTCATTCCAGTAGCGGATCGCGACAGGGGCAAGGCGCATCAGGCTGCCATTGCCTGCACTGAGCGGATCGGTGGAACCGGACAGGGGATTACCACTCGCCTTGAAGCGCGTGAGGGCCTGCCGCACAGTGGTCCCGATATCGAAGCAGTCGCCGGTCGGGGAGTACTCGCCCTGTTCATGCCAGCGCACGAAGCGCTGCATCAGCTCGGTCTCATCGAGGCTGCCGCACGCAGCAAGGCTCTCTGCCAGAGCAAGGGCCATGGAGGTATCATCGGTCCAGACCCCGGGCTCAAGACCGAAGGGACCGCCACCCACCATGTCCATGAGCCGGGGATAGCTATCGCGGGGACGGAACTCGAGCGTGGTTCCCAGCGCATCGCCGACAGCAAGACCGAGCATCGCGCCCATGGCACGGTTCCGGATGGCATCCAGCGAGGTATCCGGAGCAGCCAGAGGGACATGCTGAAAGGAAAGCACGTAATCCATCTGCCCCTGCGTCTCGATGGCGCCGGGGCGGACCTGACGGACCTGGGCTGCGGCTTCCGCCGGGTTCCAGCCCAGCTCGACCAGCAGCCGCGAGGTAATGGTCCCGGCCCGGCCAAGCCCGCCCATGCAATGGACCAGCACATTGGCGCCTGCGCGCAGGCGGCTGTGCAGGGCAGGTCCGGCGCTCTTCCATGCTTCCTCGAAGGCTGCATCGGGAATGGAGCGGTCTGCAATCGGCAGGTGATACCAGTCCATATGGCGGGCCAGCACTTCCTCGCCCAGCTGAGGCACCTGCAGCTGAGCCAGCTCATGCTCTTCGACCAGCGTGACCACCACGCTGGCATTCCATGCGCAGATGGCATCGAGATCCATGGCAAGGTCACGGTTCCACGAGCCGGTCATGGCGCCTTGCTGGACCTTGCCCGGGCAGAAGGTCACGCCGATCAGGCCATGCCCTTCGGCAGGCTCAAGGGCGGCGATCTGGAGCGGATGACTTGTGCTGGTTCTCATCGTCCAGTCTGTCCGCATACTAATCACAGGCAGTCAACGACTGCACCGCAGCTGCATGCGAATTCAGAGCAGTCGGCCGCCGTGGGGTGCTCAATTTTCGGGCGCGCTGACGAGCTGGAAGGACAGAGCCGATGGAGGCCGATTAGGTGCCGAAAGGATGCCAAATCGGGCTGAGGCAACTGCTGTGAGCGAGATGGTCTGATTGAGCGTAGGTTGACAACCTTTTGACCGGCGCTCGGTGACAACCGCGCCTCTTAAGACCCGAGATACGCTGTTCCCAACAGAGAGCCTCTGCCACCGCAGAGATAGACGCCTCTTGCGCCTTCCGGGGCTGCCGCACCCTCTCTTTCCGGACCTGTTCTTTCGCCTCGCGCACCCCGAGCCTCTTATTAGCAGCGATCAGATCCTTCCGGGCTTTGCGCTTATCGGCCGCGCGCTGGGCGGCTTTGGCCCGATAGGAGGCCTCGGACTTCACCCCAAGCAATTTCAGCATGTTCAGCGTGCCACCGGCCCGCCATGACCCGATAGGACCCCTTGTCGTCAGCAGGCACCACGAGCACGGGCTGGCCCTTTGAGTCCTCCCCATGAGGGTGAACAGCGATCCAGCGCGCATCCGACGGGATAGGCCCGTGGTCCGACTTGAGCAGGTCGGCGGGCATGTTTGCGAAGGCGATTGTCAGGTCATAACCGAGGGGGCAACGTCAACCTTGTCAACCAAGGGCGTCAACCCGGTTGACACCCGAATTACCCCTGTAGGTTGACAGTCAACCTGACAGAGGCGGGATTTGAAGAAAGCGTCAATCACGCCCTCCTCACAATAGCCCAAATCGACGTCGAGAGAGCCCACAGTGTCGAATTGGCTGTGAACTTCGTCAACCTCCCACCGCAAACCGCGTCAACCAACGTATGCTCCGAGACCTAGGCGGCGTGGACAAATTCCGAACTGGATAATCGTCCGCTTTTTGTAAGCTGTTTTGCGAACGGCACGACAGGAATGTTGTGGGAAGCGGACGTTGGCTCCGACCGAGCTGACGTCGGGAATAGGGACAGTCCGGAACGGCTCCTTCCAAGAGCGCGAACGGGTTAGCGGACATTCCGACGGCGACCACTACTGTCAGCTACGCGCCTCAACTCCGGCCGTTCCCGCCGACCACCATTCCCCCTGAAAGCTGCCATCATTTCGGCAAGCGTGGCTTTGTCCGCTGTCAGGTGTTTAAGCTGCCCGATATAAGATGTTCACCAGGTGGTATATTGACGCCCGGCTCCTATTTCACAGGACTTAAACCGTTACGGCTGCGATTCATGAGGCGCGACGGCCGTAATGTGGTAGGGGTAAAGGAGTACGGAGGGGAAGTTGTCGAACGCGCCAGTAGCATTACTGCAGGGTCATGATTATCAGGCGCGCTACTTCTGGGTGCACGCGTCCCGGCTGCGGCATCCCGATCATCCAAACGTCGTTGAGGTCTCATACGAAGCGGATGGCCCGAAAGGGTTCGACGACGTCATCGTCCGTTATTCGCCAGGGAGGCGGAGCAACGGTCCGCGTCGAATTGTCGCTGATCACCATCAGATCAAGTTCCATGTGACCGCGAAGAACACCTTCGGGTATGAGGACCTCGTCCGTCCCGACTTCACGGGCGCTAGCAGCGTTTCGATACTGGAACGCCTCAAGGAGGCAAAGGAGAAGGCGACACCGGATTCGGCATTCACGCTGGTTACCACTGATCGCATTACGGATGGCGACCAACTGT
The DNA here is from genome assembly GCA_035497315.1 of Sphingomonadaceae bacterium. Taxonomy (GTDB): domain Bacteria; phylum Pseudomonadota; class Alphaproteobacteria; order Sphingomonadales; family Sphingomonadaceae; genus Andeanibacterium. The sequence goes on along the minus strand of DATJDU010000087.1, from coordinate 10,006 downwards.
GCGAGCTTCAATCGAAGGTCGAGAACGAACTGCGGCTCGACAAGCTCTTTGTGAAGGGCGGTGACCGCAGCAGGATGGGCAAGGTCCGTAAGCTGTGGCGTGACCATCTCGGTGTCGACGATGTCATGCTGCGTGAAGTGTTGGAAAACTTCCGTATCCAGGACGGTCATACTACGCTTGAAGCGATGCGCGACGAGGTGAACGAGCGCTTCCGCGTCGTCGGTCTGATCACCGACCACGAGAGCATGGAGTTCAGGTTCGATGGCGTAGCGAAGCAGTTGAAGGTCAAAGGCATCAACACGCTTACTCGCCAATCGTTCGAGGAGCTGTGCGTGGACGAGAAGTGGATCAGGGTCGGCGAGCCCGACCAGGTCGTCACGTCGGTTGCAGTTCGGTCGTTCAGCGATGGGGCCGTGGCCGACCTCGATGCGACGGCAGATCGAACGTTGTCGTTACTGCCTCAATTCGAGGGTCGGCGACTTCGTGACGGCGCCGACTGGAACCGGGACGTGCTTCCGGAAGTCAAAGCTTTCTTCGAGGGGCTGAAGGGTTTGGACGGGCATGTCCGTCTGTCGCTGAACGCGCATGCGTCACTTGCCTTTCTCGCGGGCGACATCCTGGGCTTCAAGTCTGGGGTGCCGGTCGAGATCGTCCAGAGAGGGCGCACCGGACCATCCGTCTGGCGCGCTGACGATGGGAAGAGCGGGCCACCGTTGGACATCGTCGTCCGACAGGTGAGCCACGGGGCCGATCTGGCGCTCGCGGTGAGCCTCACGCGCGACAGTCTGGCAGATGTGCAGGATTACGTGGCGACCTCACTGCCCGAGGTGGGGAACATCATGGATGCCCGACCGCGCGCTGGGCCGGGTCAGGCGGCGGTCGCAGGCGGCAAGCATGCTGCGGCGATGGCTGATCAGATCGCGGAGGCGGTCAGGGCTGCCCGCTTAAAGGTCGGTGCGAAGGTGCACGTGTTCGTAAGCGGCCCGAATGCCTTCAGCTTCTTTCTCGGCCAGCAACGGCCGGCGATGGGCACCTGCGTGACGTATGAGTTCGATTTCGAGCGCCGCCTCGACGCCAGCTATCTGCCAGCATTCAGGATTGATTGATCATGGAACTGAACAGCCAATTTCGCGACTTCCTCGCAGGCATCCGCCCGACCTCAGCCCAACAGGAAGGTTGGCGCACGGGCGCAGCGACGCTGCGTTCGCGTCTCGCGCAGGATGAGACGCTGAAGAGCATGGTCGTGTCGACGTTCCTGCAGGGCAGTGTTCGACGTGCGACCGCGATCCGGCCGCTCGGCGACAAACGCCCCGACGTCGACATCGTCGTAGTCACGAACATGGATCACAACACGATCACGCCGCATGAGGCGATGAACAAGTTCGTTCCGTTCCTGAACACCCATTACAAGGGGAAATGGCAGGTTCAGGGCCGCTCGTTCGGCATCGAGATGTCGTATGTCGACATCGATCTCGTGATCACGGCGCTGCCCAATGACCAGAGTGCGCGCGACTACATGACGCGGCTCTATAAGTCGCAGGCTGTGTTGAATGAGAACACTCTTGAGGACGAGCTTGGTTGGCGGCTCAATGAGCGCTGGCATCCGTCGACCGGTGCTTTGTCTGACCAGCAGCAGGTGCTGCTCGAAGACGCGCCTTCGACCGAGTGGCGTCCCCACCCGCTCTATCTTCCGGATCGGGAGGTCGGACGGTGGGGAAGGACGCACCCGCTCGCGCAGATCCAGTGGACCGCCGTAAAGAACCGTGCCTGCAACGGGCATTACGTCAACCTGGTGAGGGCCGTGAAATGGTGGCGCCAGACAAATGCGGACAAGCTTCCGAAATATCCCAAAGGCTATCCCCTTGAGCACATGATCGGATGCGTCCTGCCGGATGGCACCGCATCGATGGCCAAGGGTCTTGTGCAGGTCTTCGAGGGGATCAGGGATACTTGGGCTGCTCATGCCGCGGCAGGTCAGGTACCGCGACTGCCCGATCATGGCGTCGACGAGCACGATGTTCTGAAGCGTCTCGACGCCAAAGACTTTGCGGCATTCCACGCGGCCGCGAAGGCAGCCGCCTCCAGTGCGCGCGCAGCCCTAGACTGTCAGGATGCGCAGGAAAGCGGCGAACGATGGCAGGAGCTGCTGGGCATGAAGTTCCCTCTGCCTGGCCCGTCCGGCGGAGATCGACCGAAGGGCTTCACGTCGCCCGCCACAGCGGCTGCTCCGCCTGCGACCAAGCGCTTCGCCTGAGGCGGCCTTGTCCGCAGTCCCAGAGGTTCTGACCGCACTTCTTGACGATCTCCGCGCCGACGGTCGGACGGATACGTTCGGGAAGTGGGAGCGTCACGGCGATGGCCGGTGGTCGTTGGAGATAACGGCCAAGCTGTCGGTTCCCGCCTCCGAGTTCGTTCCCGAGGACACGGCCTGGCATCTGGTGGTCGACAAGAGCGACGTCTTCATCTTCCCGAACGAAGAGTTCGGGATCCAGACCACGTTCCAGCATCAGGACTTCAACGGCGAGATCGTGCACGGCCGGCCGTGGCGGTCTGGAAAGCCTTGTCTGGAACAGCCTATTTTCGCGTTCCATAGAGCAGGTTGGGACGAGGAGCCGCGTGAACTCGGCGACCGGATGCGGTGGAAGATCGGACGGCTGCTCGATTGGATCGATGCGGCCGCGAGCGGGAGCTTGGTCGCCCGCGGCGATCCGCTCGAGCTCCCTGCGGGATCCGGTAACTATGCCACCATCTCATGTGGATTCATCGAACGCCCTGAAGACCTGGCGGCTTGGCTCGATCGGGAAGATAGCTGGGGTTTTGCCAAGCTGACTTTGATGCCTGGCGCCAAGGATGCCTGGTATGTTCGGGAATTCGACGATGCGGCGGGCAAAGCCGTTCGTACTGAGATCTGGAATCCGTTGCTAGCAAAGCGGCGTACCGACGGCTTGGCCATCTGGCTGCGACTACCACGGCTCCCGGTCTTCTATCCATGGCGCATGCCGCGCACGTGGGCCGAACTAACCCAGAATCTAGCAGAGCAGGGCGTCGACTTGCCTGCGGTAGTCGAGCGCGCGGGGGAGATGCAACGGCGCCGGTCGGGGCTCTCGTCGGACTTCGTGCTGCTGCTCGGCTTCCCTCTGGAGGCTCATGTTGGCGATCAGCCGGAACGGTTTCACTGGTTGGCAGTCGGCAAGCTCAAGCTGGCGGGGCGGCACTCGGGCGCGCCCAAGGGCGTGAACCGGCAGGCGCACCGCAAGAAGCTTGATCGGGACTTCGTCCAGGCCGACGTGCGGCTAGATTGGCGCAGCACGAAGAACTGGGCGTCCGACCAGATCAGGACTCGCGGCCAGGCGGAAGAGAAGCTGCGGTCCAAGAGCGTGCTGGTAATTGGGTGCGGATCGTTGGGCGGTGCAGTGGCGAGCAATCTGCTGCGCATGGGAGTGACGCGACTGGGCCTGTTCGACGGTGATCGGATCGAGATAGGCAATCTCAGCAGGCACGTGCTGACGATGATGGACATTGGGCGGCGCAAAAGCCAGGCGCTCGGCATCGCGCTTGAGGCGACGGCGCCTGATGCGAACATCTTGCGCTATCCATATTCGTTCCCGCCCGAGAGTAAGGATGCTGAGGAGATCAGGGCGTTCGACGTGGTCGTCGACTGCACCGGCGAGGACCGAGTGCTAGATAGCCTTGCCGCATTCGATTGGGGCGGAGAGAAGGTGTTCGTCAGCCTTTCGATAGGGTGGGGTGCCGACACGATGTTCTGCTACGCGGCATCGGAGGCCATGTTCCCAGCTCTCGATGCAAAGGCCAGCTTCGCTGGGGCGCCGCGGCCGGCAGGCGACGTGGTCACAGAGGCAGGAAGAGAAGGCATCGGTTGCTGGAGCCCCGTGTTCCCGGCTGGTGCCGACGACATGCAGCTTTGGGCCGCAATTGGAACGAAGTTCATCCGCAAAGCCGTGCTCGCTCCGGGACGGCACTACGTCCGCTATTCGTTGAATGACGATGGGTCGGTGGGCATTTCCGATGCGTGAAGCTCGCGAGCTCCGTTTCACAAGCGCTGACGGGCGGTTCGGCGTCGTGCTGGCGATCACGCCACTTCAGGCGATGCTGGATCAGGCTGCGGCGTCCGACCGCAACGAAACTGGTGGAATATTGATCGGGCGATACGTCGATAGCGGTGCGGTTGCGAGCATCGCGGAAGCGACTGCCAAGCCAGCGGACTCGTGGTTTGGCTTGTTCTGGTTCAAGCGCGGGAGCAAGGGGCTGAAGAAGCTCCTTGAGGCGCGATGGTCTGCTGGCGAGCACTACCTCGGTGAATGGCACTTTCATCCGGGAGGTTCCCCTTCGCCTAGCCGCTCGGATGAAGACGCGATGAGGGCAGTGGCCTTTGACGAGCGTTATCACTGCCGGGAGCCGCTACTCGCCATACTTGGAGGATGGCCGGAGAAGGAATGGTCAGTGTCCCTCACTGTCTTTCCGTTGATGGAGAGGCCGGTTCCTTTATTTCAAGTTGATCCGCACATATGAAAAGCTTCCGCTGCTTTGATCTCGCCACAGCGACGCGATCCAATTTTCGCGGCATTTAGACGGTCCGTTCCGGCTCTCAGACGCGTCCCTTAGTGAAGCCGTTTCTCAGACCGATCACGATCTGAGCGACCGTGAAGACAAATGAAGCGAGGCTAAGAACGTTCTTGGGATAGCGCTCGACACGCTCAAGTGTGTCCAGCAAGATTGTCGGAAGGCCCACTTTGGCCGAGCAGTCCAATGCCCGCTTCTTCGATCTCGCGCTCTGAAACCTGTCAGTCGGTAACCGGCCCAGTTCCCGTCGCTGGCGAGTCCCTATACGTTGGGCGGCTTTTGGCGAGCTAATCCGAAGCAGCGAACGACGGCTATGTCGGCGGCTGCAGACACGGCGTCTATTTCTTCCGGACCGTCGCCTCCCGACCATAGCCGGTCGCCCGCAACGTGACGGTGAATGTCGGCTCTTATCGGAAGTCGCCGATGAGGTGCGCCGAAACATTCTTGTCGAGTGGCTTACGTGTCCGCCTGGCCAAGTATCGACGATGCTATTGCGTTCAAGACCTTGAGCGTTGCTCAGAAATGGTGGCTGTGCTTTATGCCTCGAGTAATGCTCGGACCCGCTGAAATTGACGAATTCATAAACGAATGGCGCGGCACCGGCGGCAGTGAGCTGGCCAACACGCAGTCTTTCATTAATGGTCTCGCGCGGCTGCTCGGCGTCGATCCTCCGCGTGGGGCGAAGCAGGACGATACCCTCAACGACTATGTTTTCGAACGCCGCGTCTTTCAGGATAATGGCGACGGCACCACTAGTTTCGGCCGCGTCGACTGCTACAAGCGCGATTGCTTCATCCTCGAAGCCAAGCAGGGCAGCGAGGCTGACCGGGCGGCAGCCGACAAGGGCGAGGACGATCTCGACATCTTCGGCCAGACCGCTAAGGCCCGTGTCGCCCGCGGCACCGCCCGGCGCGGCACCCCCGGATGGGCCAAGGCAATGGTGCAGGCCAAGGGCCAGGCCGAAAGATACGCCAAGGCGCTTCCCATCGACCATGGCTGGCCGCCGCTCCTGCTCATCGCCGACATCGGCTATTGCATCGAGGTCTATGCCGATTTCACCGGCACCGGAAAGGCCTACGCCCAGTTTCCCGACCGCGCGCGTTACCGGATCATGCTGGAGGATCTGCGCGACGAGAAAATTCGCGACCGTCTGCGCGCCATCTGGACCGATCCCAAAAGCCTCGATCCCACCGCCCGCGCTGCCCGCGTCACCCGCGACATTGCCGACCTCCTCGCCACCGTAGCCCGCCGTCTCGAAAAGCGCGGCTACGATGCCGAGACCACCAGCGGCTTCCTCATGCGCGTGCTATTCACAATGTTCGCCGAGGACAGCAAGCTGATCCCCGAAGGCAGCTTCACTCAGCTCCTCAAAAACCAGCGCGCCCGCCCGGAGCATCTCGAACACCAGCTTTCCGCACTGTGGGCGGCCATGGATAAGGGCGAGTTCTCCCCGGCGCTCGGCGTGCCGCTCAAGAAATTCAACGGCTACCTGTTCAAGGAACGCACCGCGCTGCCCCTTGATGCCGAGGAGCTGGAGGTGCTGATCCAGGCTGCAGAACATGTCTGGACCGAAGTCGAACCCGCGATCTTCGGCACCCTGCTCGAACGCGCGCTCAACCCCAAGGAGCGGGCCAAGCTCGGCGCGCATTACACTCCGCGCGCCTATGTCGAGCGGCTGATTGGCCCGACTATCATGGAGCCGCTGCGCGCCGACTGGGACGGCGTGCGCGGGGCGGCGGCCACCCTGATCGAAGAGGGCAAGGCGGACGAGGCCAAGGCCTTTGTCGAGGCGTTCCATTCCCGGCTCGCCCAGACCAAGGTGCTCGACCCCGCCTGCGGCACCGGCAACTTCCTCTATGTCGCCATGGCGCGCATGAAGGAGCTGGAGGGCGAAGTGCTCGATTTGCTGGTTGAGCTGGGTGACATCCAATATGTCGCCGAGCTCACCGGCCACACCATCACGCCCGAAAACTTCCTCGGCATCGAGATCAACCCGCGCGCCGCCGCGATTGCGCAGCTGGTACTTTGGATCGGCTACCTGCAATGGCATTTCCGCGTGAACGGTGCGGACCGCACGCCGCCCGAGCCGATCCTGCGCGACGTCAAGACAATCGAGAACCGCGACGCCCTGATCGATTGGGACGACAAGGTTGCGGAGCTGGACGGGGCCGGAAACTCCGTCACTCGCTGGGATGGCGAGACGATGAAGGAGCACCCCGTCACCGGTAAAGAGGGCCCCGATGAGACGGCGCGGGTGAAGGTCTACCGGTATGTTAGGCCGCGCGCGACGAAGTGGCCGAAGGCGGATTTCATTGTGGGCAATCCACCGTTCATTGGCCTTAGGAATCTGCGTCGACGCCTTGACGACCAAGTCATATCGGCCGTGCGCGAGTCTTATCCCGATGTGCCTGACAATGTTGATTGGGTCATGTATTGGTGGTTCAAGGCTGCTGAATTGGCCAAGCGAGAAGCCGTCAGATCCTTTGGATTGGTCACAACGAAGTCGATTGGACAATCGTTCGCCCGTGCTTTGGTCCGTCCATATTTGAAGGGCAAGGACCGTTTGTCTTTTGTGTTCGCGATCCCGAACCATCCGTGGGTTGATGATGTGGACGGTGCTGATGTGCGCATCGCGATGATAACGATGCGGCATGGGAAGCACATCGGGACCCTTCAGAAGGTCGTCAGGGAGATTCCCACCGACGAAGGATACGTCGAAGTTGAAATCACCGAGATGCAGGGTCCCATCAACGCGCGGCTCGGTCACGGCGAAGATGTCACCGACTGTCGGTCATTGAAGTCAAATGGCGACCTTTGCTCGGTTGGTTATCAGATCGGCCATCAGTACTTGTATCTTGACGCCACCAAAGCGGAGGCGCTCCGCAGCGTTGGCGAAGGAAGCTTGATCCGCGAAAACCGATCAACGGCACATATTACTCAGCGTCGCCCTCAGCGCTTTATAATCGACGCCTTCGGCTTGTCGGAGCAACGTCTACGGGACGAATTCCCGCATTGCTATCAGCATATAATCAGTGGCGGGACAGATCGAGTAGGCCTCATAGAAGATGCATCTGACAAGACATGGTGGCAGTTTCAAAGGCCAAGAGACGATTTCCGTAGAGCAATTCATAACTTGAAGAGATTGATTGCTCGGCCGATCACAGCAAAGCACCATATCGTCGTTATGGGCGGGCTAGACATAGCGTATGACAGTTCATGCGTGATGTTTGCATTTGATGATTTTTGGCATTTAGCTGTTCTTCAGAGCAGGTATCACGAACTGTGGTTCGGGGAAACGCAAGGGCGCATGGGCGTAGGCGATCACCCAAGATACCTAAAGTCAGATGCCTTCGACTCTTTCCCATTCCCCGCCGATGTCACCGAACCGCTCAAGGACAAGATCCGTGCCGAGGCCGAGGCGCTCGATGCTCTGCGCAAGCAGGTGCTCGAAAGCCACGAGGACCTGACCCTCACCAAGCTCTACAACGTGCTCGAAGCCCTGAAGGAAGGCCGCGCGCTGACCGAGGCCGAGCGCGACATGCATGATCGAGGGCTCGTCACCCTGATCCGCCAGCACCATGACGCCATCGATGCGCTTGTCGCCGAAGCCTATGGCTGGCTCGCCAACCTGTCCGACGAGGATATCCTCACACGGCTTGTCGCCCTCAACAAGGAACGCGCTGCCGAAGAAGCCCGCGGCCTGATCCGCTGGCTGCGCCCCGAATATCAGGCGCCGGACTACAAGGTCCCCGTCACTCAGATGCTCAACCTCGGCGAAACCGCCACCGCGCCGCCCGACAACGTCATCCCCTGGCCCGGCTCGCTCCCCGAACAGGTCAGCGCCGTGCAATCCATCCTTGCCGCCGCCGCCACCCCTCTCGCTCCGCAAGACGTCGCCCGCGCTTTCAAAGGCAAACGCGCCGCCACCGTCCGCCCGGTCCTCGACGCGCTCGCCGGCATCGGCATGGCGCGGCGGCTAAAGGATGGGCGGTACGCGGCGTAGGGCTTCTGCCTATTACGTTAGGCAGCGGCGCCATTGCGCGCAACGAATCCGCCGGAGTCTCTGCGAGGCCCAGTGGGCCAGCGGTCGTCCAGCCATCATAGAGAGCAGGAGTGCCCGCGGCTCAAGGACAACCCGCCCTAGGGAGCTCGCAGCGCAGGAAAGAGCGCGTCCACCTGAACCTCCCGCTTCGCTTCCCACAATTCCCGATCCTTACCCGAACGGACCGGGATCGAGGGCCGGTCCGCGCCAAATGTTATTCAGTCGACGATGGTGTCAGCGCATGATGGGAGCGTCTGCTCCCGCCGGAAGCCGTCCAGCTGATGGGGACACCGAACGACCGAAATGTCCCAACGTTGGTCGATAGCTGAGAGCGACGGCCTGATGAACGATGGGCAGATTTCAGGGAGTCGTTTTGCGCGGTCGAATGTCGGCTATGTTGGCGTGTCCCGACAGGCAGCTTTCGCTGCAGACTTAGGGATTTCTGCCGTTCCAATCGGGTGTAGATCAGCTGGCTGCTGCCGCCGACAAAGCGGACCTTCGAACCCGGGTCTTGGCTCCCTGAAAGCTGCCATCGGTTCAGCCTGACTGATCGACCGGTTTCAGGCCCTGAAACGCCCAACCCACGTGGCAGCATTGTTGTGGAAAGCTGACTGTAAGGGTGAAATGATGAGCTTGGTTTAGGAGTTTACTACCGTGAAGTTGTCCCGCGAGCGCATTATACCCACCGTCGCGGGCCTCACCGCCGGACTTGCTGCAGCTACCTTAGTGTTCTTCACAGTCGGCGTGCCGGGCATGTTCCTGATCTTCTGGAGTTGTGTTCCGGCACATAGTGTCCGGCCAGAAACTGTCTCATGCTCACAGGCGGTGGTCCCACTTACTTTGCTAGGTGTAGCCGCCATCTGCCTGCTCGCAGCTTGGCCGACCTATCGTTGGGCCAAGGGCGCTGCCCTCAGGTTTCTTGATCGCCATACCTAATGTCCGCAATGTTGTCGTGTCCGGAATGGCGGCATGCGGTAGATTGGGGCGGGATGCGGACTTCGGCTACTGAAAAAGCTGGAGCACTTCGCCACCGTCCCATTGCTTCGCTGGTGGACCCCGTGATGTAAAAATCACAATCACAGGTTTAGCATCAGCGAAATCGGTCCGCACGAGAACTAGTTGCCCATCGCGCGTGCTCACGTTCGTGAAGTCTGCCTTGTATTGTCCCACGTAACGGCCGCGCTCCATGAATATAATCCGCTGCCCACCTTGCATCGTGCAGTCCGGACAGGCCGGTTTGAGTGTCCGTCGTCAGAACATTTGGCGCAACTCGCGGCGTAAATTAGCGGAGTGCGGGCCTCGTCTGGGAGTTGATGTTAGGCGGCGAGCTTGCGGTGCTGCAAGCGCCGATGTTCGATGGTCTGTCGCTTGATCTTTCTTCGT
>DATJDU010000086.1:0-12884 GCA_035497315.1 Sphingomonadaceae bacterium | reverse complement strand
CAGATAGATGGTGAAGCGCGCGCCGCGTATCTTGCCGTTTTCACCCGCCACATTGTCGGCAAAGATGAACCCGCCCGATTGCTTGACGATGCCATAGACGGTTGAAAGCCCCAGCCCCGTGCCCTTGCCCATTTCCTTGGTGGTGAAGAAGGGATCGAAGATCTTGGCCAGATGTTCGGGCGGGATGCCGCCGCCGGTATCTTCCACGATCAGCGCGGTATAATCGCCCAGCGGAATGATCTCGCTGCCCATGCGGCGAATGTCGGAAGAGGCGACCCGGCGCGTAGCCATGGTGAGGCGGCCCGTGCCGTCCCCGCTCCGGCCGGCATTGCCCCCCGAATTGGCGTGGATCGCATCGCGCGCATTGACGGCGAGGTTTACGATCACCTGTTCCAGCTGCTGAGGATCGGCGCGAACCGGGCCGAGGTTGCGGTCATGATGGACCTTGAACTCGATCTTCTCGCCCATCAGCCGCTTCAGCAGCTGGCTGACCTCCGCCACCACATCGGGCAATTGCAGCACTTGCGGCCGCAAAGTCTGCTGGCGCGAGAAGGCCAGCAACTGGCGCGTCAGGCTGGCGGCGCGGTTGGAATTGGCCTTGATCTGCTGGATATCGTCATAATCGCTGTCACCCGGCGTGTGGCGCAGCAGCATCAGGTCGCAATAGCCGATGATCGCGGTCAGCACATTGTTGAAATCATGCGCCACCCCGCCCGCCAGCTGGCCCACCGCCTGCATCTTGGTGGCCTGCGCCACCTGCCGCTTGAGGCGGGTCTCCTCGGTCGTATCGGCGAGGCTCAGCAGCACCGCCGGCTCACCCAGTCCGCGCACGCCCGCAAGGCCGAGCGAGACAGGCTCTTCCGGATTGCTTTTGAGCCGCACCGCCATATCGCCGCTGGAAGCGGAACCCTGGCCATAGCGGCGCACGGCATCCACCAGCGCAGCCTTGTCTTCCTTTACCACCAGATCGGAAGGATAGGGCACCAGTGCCCGCCCCTCGATCCCTGAGGCGCGTATGAAAGCCGGATTGGCGAACAGGAAATGCCCATCGCGATCCGTCATGGCGAGGCCGAGGGGAAGCTGTTCCAGCAGCGCCTGCAATTGCGGCGTGCCGGTCTGCGCCTCGGTTCCCCAGGCGCCGCCGATCCCCACGCCGGCTTCGAGCAGCAGCAGCAGGGAAGGTGCCTTATCCGGCGAGACATCCTTGCGGTCGGGATCGGCCAGAGGCACATGGACCATGGTTTGCGGCGTGCCCTTGCGGCCTTCGCGGGCGAAGAATATCCGGTCACGCTCGTCGCTGCGCAGCAGGCCCGCGAAGTCCTGGCCTGCCAGCGTCGCCCCCGGATCGCCCGCCGCGCGTGCGGCAAAACCCTCGCTCACCGTGCGCACCACGCCATCGGCACCGACCAATGCGGCCTCGATCCCGGCCTGGGAGAGCGCCCGGCCGAAAGGCCCGGCAATGCGGCTGCCGATCTCGGCCAGCGGATCGCTGCGCGTCAACGGCTCGAAGCGCCAGACAAGGTAGTCATCCGCCCGTCCGGCCCTGGCCGTGCGCACGGTCCAGCTCTGGCCCTGCGCCTCCAGCACGTCGAGCCTGGCCGAGCCATCACGCCAGGCGGCGCGCGCGATACGCGTGAGTTGCTCCACCGCGCCATCGTCAAGCGACATGGCCGGCGGTGCATTGGCGGTACCGAAAGTTTCGGCGAATTCGGAATTGGCGCAGGTCAGCCTGCTTGCCCGATCGGTAATGGCAACGGCAATGCCGGGAAGCTCGATCGCGGTGACCGTAACCGACCAGTCCGGCAAACTGCCGGACACAGCAACCGGAACGCTGCGCGTGCGGGAAAGAAACCACACCAGCGCGCCAAGCGTACAAAGCGCCCCGGCATAGGCCAACATCACGCTCACCGCGCCGGTAACGACCCATATCAGGATGGTGCTGGCCGCCAGCGCCCCCACTACAAGCGCGGCTTCATTCCATGCCGTGCCGCCGGGCCGCCGCGACGAGATATCGGCGGCGCGCTTCATTCAGCGGGGCTGAGCCCGCCGGTGCCTGCATCCGGGGGGCCTGCGGTTCCGTCGGTCGCGCTACCAATGGCCGCGATACCACCGGCAAGCCGCTGGCGGCGCTTGCGCGCAACCATGTTGCGCCAGATGAAGGAGGTGATGAGATAGCCGATCGCGGCGGAAACGCTGGCGATCACAAACAGGCCCAGCACCAGTGCGGGCGCCGCATCCGACAGCAGCCATTTCGTCCACTCGCCCACCGAGGCGCCATGCTCATAAAGGGCAGCAAAAGTCCCCAGATCCGCATGAAAGCCGAGGCCGGAGCCGATATAGAGCGATGCCGCGAGGATGAAGGGCGTGGTCGCCGGGTTGGACAGGAAAGTCATGCCCGCCGCCAGCGGGATATTTCCCCGGAACGGCACGCACATCAGCGCGGCCCCCACGATCTGCACGCCGGGGATCAGGGCGAAGATGCCCACCAGCAGGCCAATCGCCACCCCGCGCGGCACGGAGCGCCGTGTGAGGCGGAACAGCTCCGCCCGCCGCGCAAGCGGACGAACGAGGCGGATCTCCTCAAGCTGTTCCCGGCTGGGAATCTGGCGCTTGATCCAGTCGGCCAATGCGGTTTTCGAACGAGTGGCTGTCATCTGCCCTTGCATATCGGTATCGCCGCCCATTGCGGCAAGGACTATCCTTTACCGAATGACTGGCGAATGGCGCGTGAACGGCCTTTCGCGCGCAAGTTGCGGCAGAGCAAGCCCCAAACGGCGGAAAAACAGGCCAGGTGCAAAGGAAACGGCCCGGATAGAAAAACCGCGAGCCGAAAAGCCCAGTCCCGGCGTTTACCCGCGGTCGCGCAGCAGGCGGGCCTTATCGCGTTTCCAGTCGCGATCCTTGATGCTGGCGCGCTTGTCATGGGTCTGCTTGCCCTTGGCCAGCGCCAGTTCCACCTTCGCCCGTCCGCGCGAATTGAAATAGACCGACAGCGGTACCAGGGTCATGCCCTTGCGTTCCACCGCACCCAGCAGCTTTTCCACCTCACGCGCATGCAGCAGCAGCTTGCGCGGCCGCTTGGGCTCGTGATTGAAGCGGTTGCCATGGCTGAATTCGGGGATATTGGCATTGACCAGAAACACTTGGCCATCGCGAATCTCGGCATAGCTTTCGGCAATGGTGCCCTGCCCGCCGCGCAGGCTCTTCACCTCGGTGCCGGTCAGGGCGATCCCGGCCTCGTAAGTATCATCGATATAATAGTCGAAGCGCGCGCGGCGATTCTCCGCGACGATCTTCTTCTTGTCGAAGGTAAGGGGTTTGGGCCGGGCCATGGTGCGCCGCCATGTAGGGGCAGCGGCGCAAAAGGAAAAGGGCATGCATGCGCAACGTGCTTTTCCGCACTTGCCACCGGCCATTCGGCGACGCATCCTTTCTCCGGAAAAGGGGGCGTTTTGAATGCTTAAGTGGGGTAATTTCATAAGCGGGCGGCGGCTCGGGCGCTGGGGACTGTTCGCATTGCTCCTGCTGGCAGAGCCTGCTTTCGCGCGCGAAGCTCCCCCGCTGGAAGCCTATGGCGATCTGCCTTCGGTGGAAGATGCGGCGATTTCGGCAAGCGGGGAACGCGTGGCGATCGTCACCACCTATGACCACGAACGCCTTCTGCTGATCGTCGATTCCTCGATGAACCTGCTGCGCCAGATCAGGGTGCAGGACGCCAAGCTGCGCGATCTCGAATGGGTCGGCGACGAGGCCGTGCTCGTCGTCACGAGCGAAACGGAAAATCTGCCCATCGGGTACACGACCGATTCCTACGAAGCCTTCAGGGCCATCACCGTTCCGGTGGACAGCAAGAAGGAAATCAAGGTGGTCTTTGCCGGAAACAGGAGCATCGTCACCTCGATCTTCGGCAATTACGGCGTGCGCAAGGTGGATGGGCAATGGCGCGGATATTTCGGCGGAATCCAGCTCGCACGGTCGCTCGACCTGGGATTTGTACTCTCGGGCACGGATATCTCGCTGATGGAAGTCGACCTGCTCAAAAATTCCGCCCGCAAGGCCGCGAGCCCGCCCTCAGATAACGTATCTCGCGATTGGCTGGTGGATGCCGACGGGAAAGTGGCGGCACGCTTCGACCTGCAAAGCGCTTCCGGGCGGTGGCAATTGTTCGGCAACGGTGGGAAAGCGCTGGCCAGCGGCATTCAACCGGAAGGTCGCGCCGGCCTGATCGGCCTGAGCTTTGACGGCAAGAGCGTGATCTACACCGTCAGGCAAGATGGCGAGTCCGTATGGTACGAAAGAATGCTGGACGGCAGCGGCGAACCGCACGAAGTGTTTGGCGAGGTCGGGATCGGGAGCACCTATTTCGACCGGCATAGCGGGCGCATCCTCGGCATTCTGCAGCAGGGCACCAGCCCGAAGCCCGAATTCTTCGACCCCGTCTGGAACGATCGTGCAAAGAAGGTCACGCGGGCATTTCCCAAACTCGATTTCGCAATCGAGGACTGGAACGACACGTTCAGCAAGGTACTGGTGCGCACCAGCGGCACGGGCGACAGCGGCACCTGGTATCTGGTGGATATCGACCAGTCGCGAGCGGAGGCAATCGGCCGCGAACGCCCCGCCATCGCGGCCGAGCAGGTCGGCCCTGTCTCGGTCTTTTCCTACAAGGCGCAGGACGGGCTGGACATCGACGGTATTCTAACCGTCCCGCCCGGTCGGGAGGCAAAGTCGCTGCCGGTGGTGATCTTCCCCCATGGCGGGCCCGCAAGCTTCGACCGGCTGCAATTCGACTGGTGGGCACAGGCTTTCGCGTCGCGCGGCTATGCGGTGTTCCAGCCCAATTTCCGCGGATCGACCAATCGCGAAGCCGCCTTCCGCACTGCCGGCTATGGCGAATGGGGCCGCAAGATGCAGACAGACGTCTCCGACGGTCTGGCCGCGCTTGCCGATGCGGGCATCGTCGATCCGAAGCGCGCCTGCATCATGGGTGCCAGCTATGGCGGCTATGCCGCTCTTGCGGGCGTCACGCTGCAGACCGGACTATATCGCTGCGCCGTATCGGTGGCTGGCGTTTCAGATCCCAAGCTGATGTTCAACACCGAATATCGCGAAAGCGGCCGCAGCTCTGTGCTATACGAGGCGCTTGAACAGGAATTGGGCAGCAAGTCCGATCTTGATGCAGTTTCCCCGCGCCGCTTTGCCGCCAAGGCGGATGCACCGATCCTGCTGATCCACGGCCGCGACGATACGGTGGTGGCCTTCGAGCAGAGCACCAAAATGGTCAACGCGCTCAAGGATGCAAACAAGCCCTACAAATTCGTGGAGCTTGCAGCAGAAGACCATTGGCTCTCCCGCTCCGAAACGCGCAAGCAGATGCTGGAAGAAGCGATGGCCTTCGTGCAGGAACATAATCCGGCGGATTGACCGGGAGAGGCTTGGGAATGGAAGCTGGAGATATCCTTGAGAACGTGCGGGCGCTATCGCCCCGGATTATGGCTCGCTCCGTTGAAATAGAGGAGTTGCGCCAGCTTCCCGGCGATCTGGTGGCCGAACTGAAGCAGGCGGGCGTGTTCCGGATGGCCCGCTCGCGCGCGAAGGGCGGCCCGCAGATGAGCCTGCCCCAGCAACTGCGCGTGATCGAGGAACTGGCCTATGCCGATTCCTCGGTCGCATGGTGCGTAAAGATCGGCGCCGATAGCGGGCTGATCGCGGAATTTCTCCCGCCCGATGTGTCGGCCGAATTGCTGCCCTTCCCCGATTCCATAACGGCCGGCCAGTTCACCGCGGGGCGCGGCCGGCTGGACCGGGTCGAAAACGGCTACATCCTGACAGGCCGCTTCCCCTTCGGCAGCATGGCGAACCATGCCGATGTCATCATGAGCGGGGCAATTGTCCATGTGGGCGGCGTTCCGGTGACAGGCGCGAACGGCCTGCCCGAAACCCGCCTCGCCTTCGCCCGTGCCGGCGAATATGTGCTGGAGGACACCTGGCGCACCCACGGCCTGCGCGGGACAGGCAGCAATCATTACCGGGCAGAAGGGATCTTCATTCCGGAAGGGCAGGCGATGCTGATCGGTGACGCCCTCTTCGCCGGGCGCGATCCGCTCTATTCCTCCGGTTTCAACTGGGTGACCACCATGGCGGCCGTCCCCCTGGGCACAATGCGCCGGGCGATGGACGAAGCGAAGGCCCTGATCGCGCAGCGCACCGGAGGCATTCCGCCCCGCCCGATGGCGGATCTCACTCACGTGCGCGAAGCCATCGCCCATGCGGAAATGGCGCGCGGATCGGCCGAGGCATTCCTTTATTCTGCCGCCGACGCCTTCTGGGCAGAGCTGGAGCGGGGAACGCCTTCGGTGGAGACCAAGGGGCGGCTGGCGCTGTCCAACGTCAATGCCTGCCGCACCGGGGCGGATGTCACGCGGATGATGTTCGACCTGATCGGCGCGAATGTGATCTTCGAAGGTTCGGTGATCGAGCGGCTGGCCCGCGATGCGCTGACCTTGCGCCAGCACATGATCGTCTCACCCGCCCATCTGGAGCATTACGGCGCGATGATGCTGGGCAAGGCACACCCTTCCCCGCTCTACTGAGCGCCGCCTTGCAGGACAGATCGCCGGATCAGGCCACCTGCGCCCGATCCTCCCCGCCTTCGACTTCCACCGTGGGCATGGCCTTGCCGAACAGATAGCCCTGCCCCTGCCCGCAGCCTTCCTCGCGCAGGCAGGCCAGCACATCCTCACGCTCCACGCCCTCTGCCGTCACGGTGAGGCCCAACGAGCGGCCGAGGCTGATGATCGCCCGCACCACAGCGCGCGATTCCGGCTCTTTCGCCAATTGCAGCACAAAGCTCTTGTCGATCTTGATCTTGGTGAAGGGGTAATGGAGCAGATAGCTCAGCGAGCTGTAGCCGGTGCCGAAATCGTCCATCGAAATACCGATGCCCATTTCGCGGATGCTCTTGATGAGAGACAAGGTCTGCTCGCCCTGTTCGATCAGCACAGCTTCGGTGATCTCGAGTTCCAGCCGCGAGGGTTCGAGGCCGGACCATGCCAGTGCCTGCAACACCGAATTGAGCAGGTGCCCGTTGCGGAACTGGAGCGGCGACACGTTCACCGCCAGCTTGTGATGCGAAGGCCATTTGGCCGCCTCGACGCAGGCCGTGCGCAATACCTGCTGACCGACAATGTCGATCAGGCCCATTTCCTCGGCCAGCGGAATGAACACTTCGGGCGAAACCGCCCCACGCACGGGATGGTTCCAGCGCAGCAGGGCCTCGTATCCATCGACTTCCTCGGTCTCCAGATCAATCAGCGGCTGGTAATTGACCTCCAGTTCGCCCTTCAGCACCGCGTTGCGGAAGTCGTTTTCCAGCCGGGTGCGTTCCTGCGCGGCAAGGTCCATCGCCGGTTCGAAATAACGCACCGTTCCGCGCGCGCCGGATTTGGCGGCGTAAAGCGCCAGATCCGCATAGCGCAGCAATGTCTCCGAATCGTCGCTGTCGTGCGGGGCCCTGGCAAGGCCGATGGTCGCGCCGATGCGCAGTACATTCTCGCCGATGAAGAACGGCCGGGAAATCTCGGCAATGATCGTGCGGCAGGTCTCGGTCACCGCTTCGGGCGAGAATCCGGGAAAGAGAATGGCGAATTCGTCCCCGCCAAGCCGGCAGAGCAGTACGCCTTCGGGCACGATTTCGGACATGCGCCGCGCGGCCTCCGCCAGCAGTGCGTCGCCCGGCTGGTGGCCATAAGTATCGTTGACGTCCTTGAAATGGTCGAGATCGACCATGGCCAGGGTGAACTGGTTTTCCTCGCTCGCCGAAGCCAGCAGGCAATTGAGCTGCTCGCGGCACTGCACGCGGTTGGCAAGGCCCGTCAGTTCATCGTGCCGTGCCATATAGGCCATCCGCGCCTCTGCCCGGCGGCGTTCGGTAACGTCGAACACTGAAAGGATGGTGGCGATACCCTCCTCCAGCATGGTCTGGCGCGTGAACAATACGGATTCGAGCCGCGAACCGTCGGCCGAGCATTGTTGCCAGAACCGGTCCTTCTCGGAATGGTCGCTCACCAGCAATTCACGGGCGGATGCCCATTCCTCCGGCGCGAAGATGCGAGCGGCAGGAAGGCCCCGGAACTGCTCGCGAGTAAAGCCGAAATGCGCGGCGGCGGCCTCGTTGGCCCGAAGGATCGTCTCGCTTTTCGGGTCATAGACCAGCAGCGGCACGGGATTGCCTTCGAACAGCAGGCGAAAACCCTGTTCGCGGCGCTTCATGTCGGTCACGTCCACGCGCAGGCCGATGGTGCCGCCATCAGCGGTGCGGCGCTCCTCGATCAGGATGGTCTGGCCGCTGGACAGGCGCTGTTCGTGGCGAGTGCCCTCGCCCGGATTTTCGATCAGTTCGAGCCGCCGGGCGACCCATTCATCCTCATGACCCAACGCCTCGGGATAGTCGCCGCGTTCCACACCGATACGCAGCGTATCGGCCAGCTTCGAGCCTTCCTTCAGCAGATCGGCCGATTTGGCGTAGATCTTCGCATATTCCTGGTTCCACAGGATGTAGCGCCCCTCTGCATCGAGGAACACGATCCCTTCGGGCAGCACGTCGATCGCCTCGCGCAGGCGCTTCTCGGCAAGGGCGGCGGCCTCCTTGGCCGCGCGCAATGCCTCGCGTTCATCCGCGAGGCATCCGTCTCCGGCCAAAAACCCGTCCTTCACGCCGTGCATTATTCGCCCCTTCGCAACCCGTGAGCACAGGCCGGTTTGGTACCGACTGAAGGGTTAACATTTGGTGCAGCGCACCATGAATGGAGCGAGCTTTTTCAGGGGGATAAGGGGGATTCCTTAGGCCTCGATGCCTCAGACCAGCCCGGCATGCTCCAGCGCCTCATCCACTGCCTTGCGCGCTTCGACGCTGGCAGTGACAATTGGCAAGCGCACACCGTCATTGAGGAAGCTGTGTACCCGGCTGAGCGCATATTTTGCCGGCGCGGGCGAGGCATCCGAGAACATGGCGTAATGCAGTGGATAGAGCTTGTCGTTCAGTTCGCGCGCCTTGGCCAGGTCATTGGCGGCGATCGCGGCCTGAAAATCGGCGCACAGGCGCGGGGCGACATTGGCGGTCACCGAAATGCACCCCACCCCGCCTGCCGCACTATGCGACAACCACAGCTCGTCATCCCCGCAAAGCTGCACGAAACTGCCGTTTTCTATGCCCATACGGTGATCGGTCACACGCGAAAGATCGCCGCTGGCGTCCTTGATACCCACGATCCGGCTGGGGAAACGGTTGACCAGTTCACACACGGTTTCCGGCTTGAGATCGGTCACCGTACGGCCCGGCACGTTGTAGAGAATGATCGGCAGATCGCTATGTTCGGCCAGATAGCTGTAATGCGCGATCAGCCCCGCCTGGCTGGGCCGGTTGTAATAGGGCGCAACGCACAAGCCGGCCTTCACTCCGCACTTCTGAGAAAAATTCATGTGCAGCAGGGCGTTCTTGGTATCGTTGCTGCCGCAGCCTGCGATCACGGGCACGCGCCCGGCAGCCTGCTCCACGCACACTTCGATCACGCGATGGTGCTCGGCATTGGAAAGAGTCGAGGCCTCACCCGTAGTTCCGCAGGGGACCAGGGCGGAAGATCCGTTCTCGATCTGCCAATCCACCAGCTGGCGGAATCCCTCTTCATCGAACGACCCGTCGCGGAAAGGGGTCACCAGGGCCGGAATGGAACCGGAAAACATCGACTTTGCCTCTCGTCTTGCCCAATTCTGTCAATCGGGTACCGTCTGGCAACCATGCCAACGGATTCACGTTCAGCGCCTGATAAGGAGCCTAGGCCCACGATGTCCAGCATGCTTCGCATGTCCTCCATCGTCCTGCTTGCAATCCCGATGCTGAGCGCCTCGGCTCCGGTCGCGGCGGAAGACGCTTCGGAATGGGATCGCGCACGGGCGCAACTGGTTGCCACACAGCCCGGGCCCGTGGCCCAGGCGATCGACCGCTGGCAGCAATTGACCGCCAGTTCACGCTTCACTTTTGACGATTATTCCAGCTTCGTGCTCGCCAATCCTGGCTTCCCGGACGAGGGCAAACTGCGTTCATACGCAGAAGCGCGGGTCGCCAGCGATCCGGTGGACCAAAACCGCCTGCTGGCCTTTTTCGACCGCTATCCACCCCAGACCAATCCGGCTCGTGCCCAATATGCGCTGGCACTGAATGCTGCCGGCCGGCCCGAAGCGCCGGAAGTTGCTCGCGCTGCATGGCGCGGCGGATCGATGAGCGAGATTGCGGAGCCGACGCTGGCCGCGCTTTTCGGCTACAGTTTTACTGCTGAAGATCAGGACGCGCGGATGGACGCGCTGCTGTGGGAACGGGATACCGCTGCCGCCGCACGCCAACTGGGCCGCACCACACCGTCACGCCAGGCGCTGTTCGGTGCCCGTCTGACCGCCGCTCAGGGAATCGACCCGCAGGCGATCGATGTTCCCGGAGGAAAGGCGGAGGCGCTGAAAGATCCGGGCTATGTGTTCAACGTCGCACGGCAACTGCGCAAGGCTGGTCGCACGCAGGAAGCGGTGAATATGCTGGCCACGCGGCCCTTGCTCGCCGCCCGGCCGCTCGATCGTGACGATTGGGTGGAGGAACTGCTGGTCACCGCCCGTGCAGGCAGCGCCCGCGCGGCGCAGCGGATCGCAGCATCGGTGGACGATGCCTTCGCCCCGGGCGAGGACATATCCGGCCTCTCCTATAGCCTGCGTGACGATTACACTTCGCTGATGTGGCTTGGCGGGACCAAGGCGCTGTGGGAACTGAACGAACCTGCCAGCGCCGCACCGCTCTTCTATCGCTACGGCGCCGCTGCACGCACGCCCTATACGCGATCGAAGGGATTTTATTGGGCCGGGCTGTCGGCCGCCCGTGCGGGCGACAATGCGGCCGCGCAGCGCTATTTCGAACAGGCGGCGCAATATGCGGACCGTTTCTATGGAATGCTGGCGCGTGAGCGGCTGGGCCTGCCCATGCCCGATCTCACCCAGGCCCCGCTGATCGAGCCCGACCACGCAAGCAAGGCGGCATTCCTCTCCCGTCCGCTGACCCGCGCCGTGCGCGAAGTGGCGCGCGATGCGCCATGGTCTGTCGGCATCCGCTTCTATCGCGAGATCGCCAGCCAGGCATCCAGCAGGGAAGATTTGCTGCTGGTGGCCGAACTGGCGCGCGACATCGGCCGGCGCGACCTGGCTGTGATCCTGGGCGACGAGGCCGCGGCGCGCGGCCACACGGATTTCACCGCCCTCGCCTTCCCCACCGTGCCTACGCCTGCCGCTACCGACTGGACGATGATCCACGCGATCGCCCGGCAGGAAAGCCAGTTCGCCCAGAACGCGGTGAGCCACGCCGGGGCACGCGGGCTGATGCAGCTGATGCCCGGCACCGCGCGCGAACAGGCGGGCAAGCTGGGCATGGAATATCTATCCGCCTCGCTGGTGGACAACCCGGATTACAATCTGCGGCTGGGCGAAGGCTATATCCGCCGGATGCTCGATTATTACGGTGGCTCCTATCCGCTGGCGGTGGCGGCCTACAATGCCGGGCCGGGCAATGTGAACAAATGGCTCAGGGCCAATGGCGATCCCCGTACCGGCTCCATCGCATGGATCGACTGGATCGAGAAAATCCCGATCTATGAGACCAAGAACTACGTCCAGCGCGTGCTGGAAAACGCAGTGGTTTATGAAGCGATGAATCCGGGCAAGGCCAGCCAGGGCAGGCCGCGCAGCCTCAGCCAGTTCCTCGGCAAGAACACACCGGGCTGAAATCGGTCCGGCTCACAAGAGTTGCGACGAACCGTTTGATTTCAGGGCAAACCGAGCCTCTGGCAAGGCGGTCCGGAATGACATTGCAGCTACTTATGCGTAATATTCCTTGGTGGCTGCGAGCTTAACCAGCCCTGCTAGTCCCCGGTAAACCGGCGGCTGCGAGGATTTGGCAAACGGCAACCGGCCGCTCGAAAACATGCATTGGACGGAAGAGGCAAGATGCCCGCTGCCTGCGGGGCAGCGCGCGGCTGCGCGTGATCGGCTCGGCCAGAAGGAGGCTGCTATGACGATGACCAAAATGAAATTCACCGGAGTCTCGCTCGGGCTTGCAGCCATGCTGGCTGCCGCCGCCCAACCGGCCATGGCCCAGCACAAGGCCAGATCGGGCGATTCCCTTCCCCGACATTCCTATGCGTCTGCTCCAGCCGCAATTTCCGGTTCTGGGAGCTTTGCTTTCGGCCCCCAGCGCAACTTCCCTCGCGGGTTCAACAGTGGCGGCGGGTTCTTTCAGGCAATACCCCTGCCTCCTCGGATTCTGACACGGCTTGAGAACTTCTTCGTGAGCCGTGGGTTCGAAAATCCCGCACTTTGCCGGATTTTCGCCTTCAGCTACTGCGACGATAACGACAGCCCCGGCTAAGGCACAGCGGCCTGCCCCCGGGGGCTTGGCCATCGCACGCGCCATGCGCTACAGCCGCGCGCGATGGAAAATCGCACCAATCCGATCTCGCCGCAGGGCCTGGCCGCGCTCAAGGCGCGCTATGACCATTTACTCGGCACCGAACGCCCCGCGATCGTGGAGATCGTGAGCTGGGCCGCCGGCAATGGCGACCGCAGCGAGAATGGCGATTACCTTTATGGCCGCAAGCGCATGCGCGAGATCGACCGGGAACTGGCCTTTCTCGCCCGGCGGATGAAATCCTCGCGCGTGATCGAGCCGTCCGAGCAGACGGACAAGAGCCGGGCATGGTTCGGCGCCACCGTAACCATTGCCGACGAGGAAGACGAGGAGCATGTCCTCACTCTGGTCGGCGATGACGAGCAGGAGCCTTCGGCCGGAAAGATCG
>DATJDU010000085.1:0-14161 GCA_035497315.1 Sphingomonadaceae bacterium | reverse complement strand
TGGCGCACCTCGCGGATCGCCACAGGATAGCTTTTGCCCGATGGCATCAGCCCGCAGGCGGCCAGCAGTGCGGCAAGGGCGATGGTGACGGCAAGAGTGAGGGGTGTGCGGTACATGATCACCAGCTCCCCTGCGTATCGTCCATCGGCTGGCCATAGGAACTGTCCTGGCCATCCATCGCGGCCCTTGCCTCTTCCACCTCGCGCATCCGCTGCGAAGTGCGCGAATCATAGCCGGCCTTGTCATCCACCTTGAAGCGGAACGATCCGCTTTCCAGCCCCGCGCGCTGTACCTTGCAGGGGCCATCGCTTGCGCTGCTGCGCTGGTCGTTCGGGATACGCATCACGTCATAGGGACGCTGCTCCATCGCCGAATCGATCAGTTCCTGCACGGCGGGCCGCAGCGGCTGGTGCAGGGCCGGGCGCGGGTAGAACTGGCTGCCGTCATACATCTCGCCGCCCTTGGGCTCGGCCGGCACTTCGATCTGCGCGCGGGTTCCGTCGCCTTCGGCCGTCAGTTTCACGGTGAAGCGCAGCACTTCGCTGCCGCTGCTGGTCACGCGCCAGGTGATGGCATTGTCCTTCGGGCTGCCGGCGGAAATATGGATCAATATGCCGCATTGGCGGGCAGAGCGAAAACCGTCGACATCGGCCTTTTTCAGCCGTTGCAACGCCTCTGCCACTCGCACCGGATAGACCCCCGGCTCCGGCCCGCCGCAGCTGGCCAGCATGGCTGCGATCGTAATGGTGAAAGCCAGTTTGCGCATGATGTGCCCCCTTTGGGCGAGGGCCTATAATGCCATCGTGTTAATCTGGCGTAATCGGGCAGTGCGGGAAATATGGACGTGGGCGCGCCCTGCCGCTAACCGCGCGCCATGGTTCAATCCTCCGTTTCCAATCGCCGCACCTTCGCGATCATCTCCCACCCGGACGCGGGCAAGACGACGCTTACGGAAAAGCTCCTGCTGCAGGGCGGGGCGATCCACCTTGCGGGCGAGGTGAAGGCACGCGGGGCCGCGCGGCGCGCCCGGTCCGACTGGATGAAGATCGAACAGCAGCGCGGCATTTCCGTCACCAGCTCGGTGATGACTTTCGAGCGCGGCGGGATCACCTTCAACCTGCTCGACACGCCGGGGCACGAGGATTTCTCCGAAGATACCTATCGCACGCTGACGGCGGTGGATTCGGCCATCATGGTGATCGACGCGGCCAAGGGTATCGAGCCGCAGACGCGCAAATTGTTCGAAGTCTGCCGGTTGCGCAGCGTGCCGATCATCACCTTCATCAACAAGGTGGACCGCGAAGGGCGCCCCTGTTTCGAATTGCTGGACGAAGTGGCCGATATGCTGGCGCTGGACGTCAGCCCGCAGGCATGGCCCATCGGCATGGGCGGATTGTTCGAAGGCGTGCTCGATTTCGCCACCAACACCGCCAGCCGCCCGGAGGGGGACAGCCGCGAGTTCCTGGGCAAGCGCGATGCCGATCCTTCCCTGCCGGAAGACGTGGCGGAGGAAATGGAGCTGGCGCGCGGAATCTATCCCGAATTCGATCTGGATGCCTATCGCAATGGCGACCTGACCCCGGTCTATTTCGGGTCGGCGCTCAAGAATTTCGGGGTGGCCGAACTGATCGACGCCATCGCCCGCTTCGCCCCGCCTCCGCGCCCGCAGCCCGCCGATGGCGGCGCGATCTCGCCCGACAAGGACGAAGTGACCGGCTTCATCTTCAAGGTGCAGGCCAATATGGACCCCCAGCACCGGGACCGGATCGCCTTCATGCGGATGGTCAGCGGCACCTTCAAGCGCGGCATGAAGCTCACGCCCTCGGGGCTGGGCAAGCCGATCGCGGTCCACTCGCCGATCCTGTTCTTCGCGCAGGATCGCGAGATTGCCGACACGGCCGAGGCGGGGGATATCATCGGTATCCCCAATCACGGCACTCTGCGCGTGGGCGACAGCCTTTCGGAACGCAACGATGTGCGCTTCACCGGCCTGCCCAATTTCGCCCCGGAAATCCTGCGCCGCATCGCCCTGAAAGACCCGACCAAGACCAAGCAGTTGCGCAAGGCGCTGGACGATCTTTCGGAAGAAGGCGTGATCCAGGTGTTCTATCCAGAGATCGGCAGCCAGTGGATCGTGGGCGTGGTGGGCCAGCTGCAGCTCGACGTGCTCGTTTCGCGGCTGGAGGCGGAATATAAGGTGGAGGCGCGGCTTGAGGCCTCGCCCTTCGACACCGCGCGCTGGGTGAAGGGCACGGACGACGCGCTCAAGAGCTTCGAGCAGTTCAACCGCCCCAATCTGGCGCGCGATCGCGACGGGGATATGGTGTTCCTCGCCAAATCGGCCTGGGATGTGAACTATCAGCAGGAAAAGAATCCGGAGCTTACCTTTGGCGCGACAAAGGAGCGCTAGGCTTGCGGGCTGCGCGCGGCTGGCATAGCC
Organism: Sphingomonadaceae bacterium; assembly: GCA_035497315.1. GTDB lineage: Bacteria > Pseudomonadota > Alphaproteobacteria > Sphingomonadales > Sphingomonadaceae > Andeanibacterium. The sequence goes on along the minus strand of DATJDU010000085.1, from coordinate 11,721 downwards.
AAGCGCCATGGCCGAATTCTTCGACGCACTCACCCCCGCCCATGCCGCGATGATAGAGCGGCAACCGATGTTCTTCGTCGCCACCGCGGCGAAGGAGGGGCGCATCAATCTCAGCCCCAAGGGATACGATGCCTTCCGCATCCTCTCCCCTACGCGGGTGGCATATCTCGATCTCGGCGGCTCGGGGAACGAGACCAACGCCCATCTGCTGGAGGATGGGCGCGTCACGCTGATGTTCTGCAATTTCCAGCAGCCCGCGCTGATCCTGCGGATCTACGGCCAGGGCCGCCCGGTGGTGCCGTGGGACCGGGATTGGGAGGAGCTTTCCGCCCATTTCACCCTGCTGCCCGGCACGCGCCAGATCTTCGATATCGCGGTGGAAAGTGTGCAGACCAGCTGCGGCTGGGGCGTTCCCTTCATGGCGTTCGAGCGGGAACGGACGACCCTGCTCAAGGCCCATGCCAAGGCCGATCCGGTCGAATGGGCCGGCAAGCACAAGACCCGCCGCACCAGTATCGACGGCCTGCCCGTGCGCACGACCGACCGCTATATCGCGGGCGATCCTTCCACCATTCCGGGGGATTGAGCGGCTTGGAAATCCGCTTCGCCAGCTACAACATCCACAAGGCCGTGGGTGCCGACGGGCGCCGCGATCCCGATCGCATCCTGTCGGTGCTGCATGAGGTGAACGCCGATATCGTCGCCTTGCAGGAAGTGGACCGGCGCTTCGGCCGTCGCGCCTCGGTGCTGCCGCGCGCGCTGGTGGAGGAACAGGGCTATGTCATCGCCCATCTCGCCATGCGGCCCGATAGCATGGGCTGGCACGGCAATGCCGTGCTGGTGCGCCGCCAGTTCGAGCTGCTGGGCACCCATGCGGTGCATCTGCCCACGCTGGAGCCGCGCGGCGCGGTGCGGGCCGAACTGGCGCATGGCGGCCGCCGGTTGCGCGTGGTGGGCATGCATCTCGATCTCTCGGGCATCCGCCGGCGCGACCAGATCCGCGCGGTAACCGGCGATCTTGCCGCTTGCGAGGAGGATTGTCCGGCCGTAATGCTGGGCGATTTCAACGAATGGTCGCTGCGCGGCGGCAGCATCCGCGAATTCGGCGAAGGCTGGCAACCGCTCGCCCCGGGCCGCAGCTTCCCCAGCCGCCAGCCCCTCGCCCCGCTGGACCGGATCGTCTTCTCTCGCGGCTGGGAGGTGCTGGACCACGGTGTCCACCACAGTGCCCTGGCGGTGGCGGCTTCGGACCATCTGCCGATCTGGGCGGTGGCGAAACTCACTGCCTAAAAAACGGCAGTTATATACATGACAAAGCAACGACTCTGTGATACAGAAACCGAGCGTGACAGGCCGGTTCTAACCTTTGAGTTTACGCCAGAGATGCTGGATTCTGGTGTAGAGGTTCTTTGTGCCTTTGAGGCGGGGACCGGGACCAGCTTGAATGAGGTCGCGAAAGCTGTTTTCATGGCCATGGCCGGGAAACTTCCATTTCCCGTAATCGTCGATCCACAGCCACAAGTCGTTCGCTAGCTCGAATATCTCTGTCCCGACAGTATGGACATCGAGTGCGGTAAACGTCTTGTCTCGTTTCTCTCCACGCCAACGGACCATGGTTAAAGTGGTTGTGTCGTCGTCCGCATCCCGATGCGCACCGTGAACAATTTGATTGCGTCTCTCCGATAGGTCGTTCTGCAATTGCTTCCGTGCGTTTATCAGCCGCTTTTTGAGGGGCTGCGGGAGCCTGTGATATTCCGCTAGGCGCACAGCCATATTGACGCGCGGAATGATATCTAAACCGCCGTAGATCAATTCACCCTTTTCCATTGGGACCCCCTCAATGGTGTAGATGACAGCTAAGAGCGCCATTTCGAGCCGCGCCCATTGCAGACACACGTGGCCGATGGCTGCCATGATTTTGACGCCGCCAGGTACATCGGGATAAGCTTCGGACATGACAGACACCGATCAACAGAAAGAGGACGCGGTTCTGCGGAAGCTGCTTGGCACTCCGCATAAGCCGCATGATGCTGAAAAGGCACGGGAGGCCCGCAATGCGAAGACTAAGGGTAAGGCTAGTCCTTGCGGTCGCTAAGGCGCTCCACGTGCCCATACAAGTCGGCTACAGCTTTATGGCTTTTGGAAAGAAAGCGAGAAAGCCCGGCCCCGGGTCGTTGATGTAGCGGGTGCTGATGTAATCGATTTGCCTGATGATCAGGTGATCGGTCGTTTTATTCAAAGCAGCCTTCAGGCTTTGCCCAATCTGATCAATCGACGACTCTGAGCGGATGGCGAGGAATGAAGTATCAGTCTCCCACGCTCCCGTTGCGTGCGAATTTATCGCATCAATTAGGTCGTTGTAACGTTTATTATAGCTAGATTCATCATCGTATTTGATGCGAAAAGAAATCCAATAGTCTGCCATTTTTGTAGTCCATTCCATTTCGGGAAAGACCTTGCAAAATGGCAGATAACGCGGCATCCAAAGGGTTCTGACACCGGAGCGCCACGCTCCAACATTTTGGGTTCGGCGGCCTTTCCACGGGTAAAATGCCGAACTCGAATCGGGGGGCGTTCGTAAGAACGCCCCCTTGATCGTTGGATTCCAGCGAATTGACCAAGAGTCGAGGCAGACGACTTGAAAAAAACGGGGATAGACGGCGCGTCTATTTATTGCGCCAGCGTTTGAAGCGTTTTGCTTTCTGCTTAAGCGAACGAGGCTTCGTCAGTCCGCCGATAGGTAAGGCGCTTGCCCTTGATACCAACAAGAGCTTCGTCAGAGCGCTCAAAGTCATTCAACTTGCGAGTGTTATAGCGGAAGTCGAACTCGGTAACGTAGCGCTTGAGGTGCGCTTCGGAGACATGGTGATAAACGCCCACGATCCCGCGCTTGAGGATCGAGAAGAAGTTTTCAATGGTATTGGTGTGGAAGTAAGTGGCGCGGCCATATTCGCCCAGCGAGTGCTTCACCACGCCATGGCCGACATATTCCTTGCCCACGGTCTTATAGGCCGCGTGTTCATCGGTCATAAGCCAGCTACCACGGTCTGCATTGGTAACGAGGACATGGCGGAGATTAACAGCAGTTACCTTGGGGACATGGAAAGAGCGGACGCGACCGCCGCGTTCCACTAGTGAAAAGACGGGCTGCTTACCGCCGCCGCCTTGGCGACCGGCAACACGCTTGTTGGCGTGCTTGTTGGTTTCCTTACCGCCAACATAGGTTTCATCGGCTTCAATGGTCTTGCCATAGCCGCCCATGGGTTCGTTATCGGTATCGCGCATGGCTTCGCGGATGCGGTGCATCATGAACCATGCGGTCTTGTAGCTGACACCAACCATGCGGGCGATCTGGTGAGCGCTCATGCCCTTCTTGGAGGCGCAAAGCAGGTGATTGCAGAGCAACCACTTGTGCAGGGGGACCTTGGAGCTTTCGAATACGGTGCCCACGGTGACAGTGAACTGTTTGCGGCAGGCATTGCACTGGACAACGCCATTGCGGACCGCGCCTTCGGGGTGGGCCTTGGTAGGGCGGCCACGCTGGGCAGGCAGGCGAGTAGCCTTGTCGGACTTGCAATGTGGGCAGACAGGACCGTTCGGCCAGTGGAGCGCTTCAAGGTGCTCGCGGGCTGCATCTTCGTCGGTGAAGCGGGGTTCGTAGATGGACATAACGGCTCTCTCTGATCGTGAGAAAACCTTGGCCTATCGCCCTTGCTTTGTCAAGTATATAAGTGCCTAAAAAACAGGCATCTGCTCAAGATTCGGGCTGGCCCATGTGCTTAACCTGCGGGAAAGAATCGTAAATCGCAGCTTAATCGTCGGAATCCCTCGTTTGGCACGGTGCTTGCAAACCCTCATCCCAGCCGGGGAGTGTGCCGGTAAGCAGACAGGGGTTTGAGATGAAATTCATCATCGCCATCATCAAACCGTTCAAGCTCGACGAGGTGCGTGAAGCTCTCGGCGCCATTGGCGTCGCAGGCATGACCGTGTCGGAAGTCAAGGGCTTCGGGCGGCAGAAAGGCCAGACCGAGATCTATCGCGGTGCGGAATATTCCACGAATATGCTGCCCAAGGTGAAGATCGAGATCGCCGCAACCGACGCGATTGCCGCACAGGTAGTCGAGACCATCCAGCAGACCGCCAGCACCGAGAGCATCGGCGACGGCAAGATCTTCGTGCTGGATCTCGCTTCCGCAACGCGCATCCGCACCGGCGAAGCCGGGGATACTGCGCTGTGAGCCGGCCGCATCACTTGAGGGGTACTACTATGATCCGCAAACTCGCTTGCGGCGCTGGAGCGCTTGGCGCCTCCATGTTCGCCGCTACCGCCGCCTGGGCGCAGGAGGCTACCGAAGCGGTCGCCGATGCCGCCGCGGCCGCCACTGATGCGGCCGTTGCCGCTGTCCCGGCCCCGGTCGCCGAAGCTGCCGCCGCCGTTCCCAATCCCGGCAACAACGCATGGATGATGACCTCCACGGTCCTCGTTCTCCTGATGATCCTTCCGGGCCTCGCGCTGTTCTACGGCGGTCTGACCCGTTCCAAGAACATGCTTTCTACCATGACCCAGATCGGCGCCGCTGCCGCCCTGGCCATGCTCATCTGGGTTTGCTGGGGCTATTCGCTCGCATTCGGCCCGGTCACTTCGGAAGGCTTCATCGGCAATTTCTTCAGCACCGGCAGCTATTTCCTGTCCTCGGTGACGCCGGATTCGACTGCTGCGACCTTCTCTGACGAAGTGATCAGCGAATATGTGTTCGTCTGCTTCCAGATGACCTTCGCGGCCATTACCGCGGCGCTCGTCCTGGGTGCGACGGTTGAACGCATGAAGTTCTCGGCCGTGCTGGTGTTCGTCGCCATCTGGCTGACGATCGTCTATTTCCCGATCGCGCACATGGTGTGGGCGGGTGGCGGCCTGCTGTTCAAGATGGGCGCTCTCGACTTCGCCGGTGGTACGGTGGTGCACATCAACGCCGGTGTCTCGGCGCTGGTTGCCGCTCTCATGCTCGGCAAGCGCAAGGGCTATCCGGCCGAACCGATGCCGCCGCACTCCATGACGCTGACCATGGTGGGCACCGGCCTGCTGTGGGTGGGCTGGTTCGGCTTCAACGCCGGTTCGGAACTGGAAGCCGATGGCACCGCCGGGCTTGCGATGATCAACACCTTCGTCGCCACCGCCGCTGCTGGCCTGACCTGGATGCTCGTCGAAAAGCTGGCTGGTCACAAGGGTTCGGCTCTGGGCTTCTGCTCGGGTATCGTTGCCGGCCTGGTCGCGGTTACGCCCGCTGCCGGTAATTCCGGCCCGCTCGGGGCGATTGTCCTGGGTGCGCTCGCTTCGCTGATCTGCTTCTTCACAGTGACGAAGCTCAAGCCGGCCCTGGGTTATGATGACTCGCTCGACGCTTTCGGCATCCATGGCATCGGCGGCATCGTCGGCGCTATCGGCACCGGCATCGTCTATCAGCCGCTCCTCGGGGGCCCCGGCGACGGTTCGACCGCGATGGGCGCACAGGTCTGGGTTCAGATCCAGGCAGTTGCAGTCTCGGTCGTGTGGGCAGCCATCGGCACCGTGATTGCGATCTACATCGCGAAGCTCCTGACCGGCCTGCGGGTTTCCCCCGAAGTCGAAGTCGAAGGTCTCGACCTCGGCGAACATGGGGAACGCGCTTACAACTGATCCACAAGTTTGGCGGGATTGGGGCTCCTCCTCTCCTCCCCCGATCCCGCCTCACGACGTTCCTCCTGCGAACGCAAACTGTAGAAGGGCCGGAGCCAGCCGCTCCGGCCCCTTTTTTGTCTTCGATCGGCGCGCGCCCGTTCATATTGCGGTGCAGTTTACTGGACGCGGGGCGGCGTAGCTGCTTTGTTGGGGAAGTAGCCGGGCATGCCGGCAGACAAGGAGTGGGATTGAGATGAAATATGTCATCGCGATCATCAAGCCGCACAAGCTCGACGCAGTGCGCGAGGCACTGGGAGCGATCGGTGTGGCTGGTATGATGGCCAGCGAAGTAAAGGGGTTCGGCCGCCAGAAGGGCCAGACCGAGATCTATCGCGGGGCTGAATATGCCACCAATATGGTACCCAAGGTGAAAGTCGAAGTCGCCCTGCCGGATTCCCTGGCGGACCGTGCAGTGGAGGCGATCCAGCAGGCCGCCGCTACCGGCAGCATCGGTGACGGCAAGATTTTCGTGCTCGATCTCGCATCCGCCCTGCGCATCCGCACCGGCGAAACAGGCGAGACGGCCCTCTAGCCGGCCGGCGCGGCATGGCCCCGCGCGGCAGGCCGGACGCCCGTTACCTCAGGGAAGTCTGTCTGCCGGGCCATTGTCCAGATCGCACGCAGGTGACAGGATCGTTCTGACACCCTACCCACAGATATCCGCGCCTGTGCCCCATGAGGGGTGCCCAGGCGCAAGACAGCAAATGATGAAAGCACGCCCATGCAGCAGGCCATGACCGACCGTCGCCTCGACGAAATGATCCAGAAGGTAGAAAAGGGCACCATGAAGATGTCCGAACAGGAGGCGATCACTATCGCTGGATATCTGTTCGGCAAGGGACGTTACAAGCAGGCGGAAAATGTCTGCCGCCAGGTGATCAAGCTGCGGCCGGGGGTCGCCGATGCGCATTCCATCCTGGGCGTGGCGCTGAATGCCCAGGGCAAGGCGAAGGATGCCATCGCCAGTCTCAAGCGAGCGATCAAGCTCTCCCCCAAGAATGCGAGCTATTATTCCAATCTCGGCGAATTGCAGCGCCAGAACGGCAATGTGGCCGATGCGATCGCGGCCTTGCAGGAAGCGCTCGCGCTCGCACCGGGAAACTCGCAGGCCCATAACAATCTGGGCATCGCCCGTTTTGATAGCGGCAGCTTCAAGGATGCCGTGGAATGCTATCGCAAGGCGATCGAGCTTCAGCCCAATTTTGCGGAAGCCTACAACAATCTGGGCAATGCCCTGCGGCGCACCGGCGATATCGATGGTGCCATCGACGCCTATCAGAATGCGCTCACCTATCGCGAGCGCTACCCTGAAGCCTATAATAATCTTGGCACATTGCTTCGCGAAATGGGCAAGACGGAACAGGCTGAGCATGCACTGCGCAAGGCGATTGGGATGAACGGCAGCTATGTCGATGCCCATGTCAATCTCGCCTCGCTCTACGCGGCCGAAGGCAGGGATGTGGAAGCGCTGCGGCAGCTCAGCGAAGTGCTGAAGCTTGCTCCCCGGGAAAAGCGGGCGCTGATCCTGACCGCCAGGCTGCAGTCGAAGCGGGCCAATTTCGCTGCCGCGGAGCAGGCTTGCCGCATAGTGCTGACGGATGAGCCGGAAGAAGCGGAAGCGCTGACCGTGCTGGGCATGGTGCTGCATGAGCTGGACCGGTATGACGAGGCAGTTCAGCTTCTGGCCCAGGCTGCGGAACTGGCTCCCTCCAATCCGGAAACGCTCAACCTCTATGGTGTGGCGCTCAAATCCGTTGGTCGGCTGGATGAGGCTCGGGAGCAGATTCTCAAGGGGGTGGAACTCAATCCCCGCATGGTCGGAGCCTATGCCAATCTCAACGATCTGGTCGATTATTCCAAGGAAACCGAGCTTTACGAGCGCCTGACGAAGATCGCGGAGAGTTTCACCAGCAACAATCGCGAATTCGTGCTGCCGCTGCATTATGCCTACGGCAAGGCGCTGGATGACAATGGCGAGCACGCAAAGGCGCTCGAACATTATATTGCCGGCGGCCAGATCAAGCGTGCGCAGCTCAATTATGACGAGGCGGAGACCCAGAAGTTCTTCACCGACGTCAAGGACGTGTTCACGGCAGATTTCATCAAGGGCCAGACTTTCGAAGGCCTGGCGGGTGACAACCTGCTGTTCATCGTGGGCATGCCGCGCTCGGGCTCCACTCTGGTGGAGCAGATTCTCGCCAGCCATCCGGCGGTATATGGTGCGGGCGAGGTGAAGTATTTCACGCAGGGACTCCATCGCCTGCGCGATCGTTTCCCGTCGCTTTCACGCTATCCCGAAATGATGAAGGAGCTTAAGTCCAGCCAGCTCAAGCTGCTGGGCGAAGGCTATCTTCAGTCGATCCTCAAGAATGCCGGCGATGCGCGGATCGTGACCGACAAGCTGCTGACGAATTATTTCTTCGTCGGCATGCTCCACATTCTGTTCCCCAATGCGAAGTTCATCAACACGCGCCGCGATCCGGTGGATTGCTGCCTGTCGGCCTTTACCAAGCTGTTCAAGGACGACATGCCGCACAGCTACGACATGGGCGAGCTGGGCCGCTATTACCGCCAGTACGATGCGCTGATGAAGCACTGGGAAACGGTGCTGCCGCCGGGCGTGCTCAAGGTGGTGGAATATGAGAATGTCGTCGCCGATACCGAGAAGGAAGCGCGCGCGATCATCGAATTCCTCGGCCTCGACTGGGACAAGAAGATGCTCGAGTTCCACAAGTCGAACCGCCCGGTGAAGACGGCCAGCGTCGCCCAGGTGCGCAAGCCGATTTACAAGACGGCGGTGCAGCGCTGGAAGAAATATGGCCCCGGCCTGCAGCCTTTGATCGATGCGATCGAAAAGGCCTGAGGCGGCCTGCCTCTGTCGATGAGAAGAGGGGCACCGATGAGGAGAGGGGGAGCTTCGGCTCCCCTTTTCATGGGCGATCCGGCGGCGAGGCTTGGCTTTCCAGCCAGCGCGCGCGGATCGCGTCGGAGGTTTCGCGGCTGCCGTCGTGGCTCCAGCCCGGTTCGCGCAGCAGGTAGGATAATTTGTGCCGCCAGGGCGCGGCCCACATGTCGTGCGCGATCCCGATCCATTCGTGGAATACCGACCACAGCAGGTGGAAGCTGCCCAGTTGCTTCACGATGCCATAGCGGATGCGCAACTCGTCCAGTTCCGGCTGGTAAGTCCCGAACAGCTTGTCCCACAGGATGAAGGTGCCGGCATAATTCCGGTCGAGATAGAGCGGATTGGTCGCATGGTGGACCCGGTGGTGCGAGGGTGTGTTCATCACCGCCTCGAACCAGCGCGGCATCCGCCCGATCGCCTCGGTATGGATCCAGAACTGGTAGATCAGGTTCAGCCCGCCGCAGAACAGGATCATCGCCGGGTGGAAGCCGATCAGTGCCAGCGGAAGGCGGAAGACGAAGCTGATCGCGATGAAGCCGGTCCAGGTCTGTCGCAGTGCGGTGGAAAGATTGTAATGCTGGCTGGAATGGTGGTTCACATGGCTTGCCCAGAACCAGCGGATACGGTGGCCGAAACGGTGTGACCAATAATAGGCCAGATCGTCCAGCACGAAGCACAGCGGCCAGGCCCACCACTGCCAGCCGATATCGAACAGGCGATATTCGTGCAGCTTCACCAGCATCGCCAGGACCAGCGAAGCCGTCAGCGCGCCAGCTACCGTGCTGCCCAGCCCGAAGGCGAGCGAGACAGCAGTGTCGCGCGGTTCATAGGCCTGGGGATGGCGCCAGCGTGCCCAGATCATTTCGGCCAGGACAAGCAGGATGAAGGCAGGAACGGCGTAATTGACGGGATCGAAATTCGGCACCGCTCAACCCTCCGGCGCCGTGATGCGCCTTTCCCACGCCTCGGCATCCGGGCCGAGATCCATTGTCGTTGCGGGGAAAGTGCGGTCGGAAATGGTCACGGTCAAGCGCGTTCCGTCGCGCGTCACGCAGGCATTCGCGTCCAGCAGGCGGGCGGCAAACCGGGCACCGTGAGGCGCCAGCAGCATGATCCGTCCCCGGCTGTCGCGCAGCAGCGCTCCGCGCCCGCCCGGCGCCAGCCCAATGTCGGTGGGAACGAAGCCGCACAGGGCATTGTCCGCCAGTTCGCGCGCCTCGGCCTCGCTGGCGATCGTCGCGCCCCTGCCAAGGCCCAGCCACCGGGAAACAAGGACGAGGAAGATGACCCCGGCAAGCGACGCTGCGAAGAGGAGCAATTGCCCGCCCATCGCCGGGCCGTTCAGCCCCTGGCGGCGGCGAGCGCGTCCATCGCGGCGCGCACGGGGGACACGTCATAGCCTGCGGCAGCGGCGGCGGCGGAAATCTCCTCCGGATCGCGCCCGCGCATTGCCTCGGCCAGCGACCACAGCAGGGTGGAGCGCGTGCCGCTGCGGCAATAGGCGAGGATCGGCCCGGTCGCTTCGCCCAGCGTTTCGGCCATGGAGGCGACCTTGGCGTGTGAAAGCGTCTGCATCGTCACCGGGATGGCGATGTAGTTCATCCCCGCCGCATGGGCTGCCGCCTCGATCTCGGCGCCGGACGTCTGGTCTTCCGATTCGCCTTCGGGGCGGTTGTTGATCACCAGCGTCACGCCAAGGGCGGCGGCCTGCGCTATATCGGCCACGCCGATCTGGGGGCTGGCATAGATGCCGTCACCCAGTTTGCGGAAATCGCTCATGCCGCCTTCTCCTTCTTCGCTGCCTGCCGCTTCGCGCGGCGGGCACGCTGGAACATGTTGAGCATCTCGACCGCGACAGAGAAGCCCATCGCGGCATAGACATAGCCCTTGGGCACATGGAAGCCGAGGCCGTCGGCGATCAGCACCAGGCCGATCATCACCAGGAAGGCCAGCGCCAGCATCACCAGTGTGGGGTTCTTTTCGATGAATTTGGCAAGCGGATCGGCAGCCAGCAGCATCAGGCCCACGGTGATTACCACGGCAGCGACCATGATCGGCACATGATCCGTCATGCCAACTGCAGTGAGAATCGAATCGATCGAGAATACCAGGTCCAGTGCGATGATCTGGGCGATGGCGGAACCGAAGGCGATTTGCGCAACGCCCTTGTTGTGATCGAGCAGCTCGCCGCTATCCCCTTCGGGATCCATGCTGTGGTGGATTTCCTTGGTGGCTTTCCACAGCAGGAACAGGCCGCCGGCCAGCAGGATCAGGTCGCGGCCCGAGAAGGCGGTTTCGAAGCTGGGCTGGCCATGTTCGCCCGGCGCGCCCGCTATTCCCAGGTCGAACAGCGGGGTCTGCAAGGTCACGATCCAGCCGATCAGCATCAGCAGCGCGATGCGCATGACCAGCGCCAGCATCAGGCCGATTCGGCGGGCTTTGGCTTGCTGATGTTCGGGCAGCTTGTTGGAGAGAATCGCTATGAAGACGAGATTGTCGATCCCGAGAACGACCTCAAGTACGATCAGCGTAACAAGCGCGGCCCAGGCGGCCGGATCGGAAAGCAGGGCCAGGATATCCATAATGCCGCGCCTTTTGCCCAAGCTCTGTCCTGCTGGCAAGCCGACGAGAGGGGCTGCGAAGCGCCGAATATCGCAGTCAAGAAGGAATCGCTTAAATCATTCGCGTGGAAAACGAATCTGGGTTATGGGTAAAAGATGTTTGTGGGGCGGAAGAGGGGTGTCCGCCCTCGCATCCGGCGCGTTTCGTCCGCGCGGCTGGGTGTCTCGCATCCGCGAAACGTAGGTGACGAAGTGAAGGTACGTTAGGTTTCATGGGTTTTGACAGAGGACGTCGCGGCCGGGGACGCGACAAGAGGGATCATATCGGCGAAGATGGCTTCGATCCCTTCAGTGATGGCGGGCCGCGGTTCGGTGGCCATGACCGGTTCGGCGATTCCGATCGTTTTGGCGGCGGCGGCGGTGGTGACCGCTTCGGCGGCGGCGGCGGTGGTGGCTTCGGCGGCCCTCGTGGCGGCGGCGGTGGTGGTGGCTTCGGCGGCCCTCGTGGCGGCGGCGGTGGTGGCGGCTTCGGCGGCCCC
>DATJDU010000084.1:0-102118 GCA_035497315.1 Sphingomonadaceae bacterium | reverse complement strand
GTGGCCCGGTCCGCTGGCTGGTAGGTGGCCCGTCCCGTACGCTGAGCCCGTGGGCGCGCTGTGTTATCAGCGATATCGAGGCTGCCCGGCGGCTTGATATCATGGTCGCCTATTTCTCGCCCCGGCAGGGCCTTGTCAGGCGGATCGGTCGCGTCGCCGAGCACGGTGAGGCTAGATTGCTGCTTGCGGCCAAGTCAGACAATGCGGCCACGATCGGCGCGGCGCGGGCCAATTACGGGCGGATGTTGCGCAGGGGCGTGCAGATTTACGAGTTCGAGCCGTGCAAGCTACACGCGAAACTCTTCGTGGTGGATGATGTGACCTATATCGGCTCGGCCAATTTCGATATGCGTAGTCTTTATCTCAATCTGGAGATCATGCTGCGGATCGAGGATCGGGAACTGGCTGAGCAGATGCGCGGTTTCATCGCGCAGCACCTGCCCTGGTCTACGCCCGTCACCCCGTCGCTCCACCGCCAGCGGCGCACGCTGTGGAGCCGGATACGCTGGACGCTCAGCTGGTTTCTGGTGACTGTGGTGGATTATACCGTCACGCGCCGGTTGAATCTGGGGCTTCAGTCGAAATCGTCATAGCTGCGATTGCTTTCAGCCAGATCGGAGAATTTGGTGATCTCGGCCTGGAAGCGCAGCGGGATGTTTCCGGTCGAACCATGGCGCTGCTTGGCCACAATCAGCGTGGCCCGGTTCACCAGTTCAAGGTGCCTCTGTTCCCACACGGCATATTTTTCGTTCACGTCGTTCGTGCTTGTGCCATCGGAGTTCGGCGTGTCCGGCTTCATGGCGTTGTGGTAATATTCGGCGCGGAAGATGAACCACACCATATCCGCGTCCTGCTCGATCGAGCCGGATTCGCGCAGGTCGGAAAGCTGCGGGCGTTTGTCCTCACGCTGTTCCACCGCGCGGCTGAGCTGGGACAGCGCGATCACCGGCACGCTCAGTTCCTTGGCCAGGGTTTTCAGGCCTCGGCTGATTTCCGAGATTTCGTTCACGCGGTTGTCATTCGCCCGGCCGGTCCCTTGCAGCAGTTGCAGGTAGTCGACGATGATCAGCCCGATATCGTGCCGCCGCTTCAGCCGCCGGGCCCTGGCACGCAGGGCGGCGATGGAGAGGGCCGGCGTATCGTCGATATAGAGTGGCAGTTCCGCCAGTCGCTGGGCCGCGAAGGACAGTTTCTGGAACTGGTCGCGGCTGATGCGCCCCATGCGCAGCGCCTCGCTCGAAACTTCGGCCTGTTCGGCAAGGATACGCGTGGCGAGCTGGTCGGCGCTCATTTCCAGGCTGAAAAACACCACGCCCGCACCTACCGAGCGCTCGATCCCCATCTCGCGGTCGTTCAGCAGTCGTTCGGCGCAGTTGAACGCAATGTTGGTGGCCAGCGAGGTCTTGCCCATGCCCGGGCGGCCGGCAAGGATGATAAGGTCGGAATCGTGGAGGCCGCCGATCTTCTCGTTCACGCTGGTAAGGCCAGTGGTCTTGCCCGAGATATGGCCGCCGGAATTGATCGCCGCCTCGATCTGGCTCAGCGCCGCATGAGTAGCGGTGCGGAAGCTGGAAGCTTCATTGGCCGTGGCTGCGCCTTCGGCAACCTTGTAGAGCGAGGCTTCGGCATATTCGATCTGCTTCAGCGGCTCCACGCTTTCGGACGTGTCGAGCGCGCCCTCCACCAGATTGCGGCCGACATTCACCAATTCGCGTAGCAGGGCCAGATCGTAGATCTGTGCGGCCAGTTCGCGCGGGGCGAGCAGGCCTTGCCCATCCGCGGTCAGCCGCGCCAGATAGCCGACACCGCCCAGTTCTTTCAGCGCTTCGTCCGCCTCGAAATAGGGGCGCAGGGTAACGGGGGTCACCACGGCATTGCGATCGAGCAGCGTCAGCACCCGCTCGTAGATGCGCTGGTGCACCGGTTCGAAGAAATGCTCCGGCCGCAGCGGCGTAGGCAGTTCCTCGATCACGCGATTGTCGATCAGCACCGCACCGATAAAGGCTGCTTCCGCCTCGATATTGGCGGGCAGGCTACGCCCGGGGGCTTCGGCGGGGGAACGGATCAGGAGGTCTTCATCTGCCATCCGCCCCTCATGCGCATGGCTGACCGTAAGGCGCAAGCGGGCAGGCGGCAGGGTGTCCTGTGGATATCGGGGATGGTGCAAATTCCTTGCCGCCTCCCTTGTCGGGTGCGAAAGGATCGGCAGCCATGGATGACCACCGCATAAGCCATATCGCGCTCGACGAAGCGACGATCCTCTGGCGCAATGCGGATATCGAGCAGGAACGCCGGGTCGCCATTTTCGACCTGATCGAGGAGAACCGCTTCAAGCCCGTGCGTGCCGCCGCTGCCGGGCTGACCGGGCCATGGCGCCTCAAGCTTTCGGTGCTGGACGGACGGCTGTCGATGGAGATTTCCGACGAGGCAGGTAATCCGGTGGAAACGCTGTTGCTGGGGCTGGCCCGCTTCCGCCGCCCGATCCGCGAATATTTTGCGATCTGCGATTCTTATTATCAGGCAATCCGCAAGGCTTCCGCGCAGGAGATCGAGACAATCGACATGGCCCGGCGGGGAATTCACGATCAGGCGGCGCGGCTGCTGCTCGAACGCCTGGAGGGCAAGGTGGAGACGGACTTCGCCACGGCCCGGCGGCTCTTTACGCTGATCTGCGTGCTGCATATCAAGGGCTGAGCGAAAGGCGATTCCCCGATGGGCAGAAAGAAGCGATTTCCCACGCGCTGGCGCGTGATGGCCGCGCTGCTGCTGGCGGCTCTGCTGGGCGGCGCCTGGGCGTGGTGGCAGTTCATCCACTGGACACCGTCGCGCAATGCCTATCCGGTGCAGGGAATTCTGGTGAGTGCGGGTGACGGGCGGACCAGCTTCGTTGCCTTCAAGGCCATCGGCGCGGATTTCGCCTATCTGGAGGCATCGAGCGGCGCGACCCGGCGCGATCCCGCCTTCGCCCGCAATCTGGTGGCAGTGCGCGCCGCCGGGCTGCAATTCGGCGCAGTGCATCATTACGACCCCTGCGTTGCGGCAGACCGGCAGGCGGCCAATTTCGTCACTGTCGTGCCGCGTGACGACAGCCTTCTGCCGCCCGCCATCGAACTCGACGAGACGGCGGACGAATGCGAAAAGCCGGTGAGCGATCAGGCGGTGGAAAGCGAGCTGATGACCTTCCTCAATCAGGTGGAAGGCCATGCGGGCAAGCCGGCACTGCTCAAGGTATCCCGGGCGTTCGAACAGCGCTATCACCTCGCCAGCGCGATCGATCGGAACCTGTGGCTCAGTCGCGACCGGTTCGAGCCCGATTACGCCGGCAGGCCATGGACCTTGTGGACCGCCAATTCTGCGCTACGTTCCGAAGCGAGCCCCGTGCCGGTGCGCTGGGTGGTCGTGCAACCTTGAAGGACTGAGCAATGAGCGACGATTCCGACCGGGATGAACTGGTGATCGCGGCGCGGCGTGCTCAGGAAAACGCCTATGCGCCCTATTCGAAATTCCGCGTGGGCGCTGCGCTGCGCTTTGCCGATGGGACGATCGTGACCGGCGCCAATGTAGAGAATGCCAGCTACGGCCTGTCGCTCTGTGCGGAGGCGGCGGCGGTGGCCCGGGCGATGAACGAGGGGCATCGCGGGGGGCTGGAGGCGGTTGCGGTGATCGGATCGGGCAAGGCACCAGTCACTCCTTGCGGGCGCTGCCGGCAGATGCTGTTCGAACTGGCCGATCTGGGCGGCACCGATCCGGTGGTGTGGTGCGCCAGCAAGGAAGAGGCGGAACCGGTGCTGCTTTCGGCCCTGCTTCCGCGCGCCTTTGGGCCGGGAAGTCTGGCATAGCGGCCGGGAACGGGACCGCGGGAGGGAATGACACAGGCCATGCTGCTCAATCCGCCCGCTCCGTTGGGAGCTATCGACAGCGAAATCTTGCTGCGGCTGGGCGCGGCGGCATTGATTGGCCTGCTGCTGGGTCTCGACCGTGAAGTTCGTGGCCACGCGGCGGGTTTGCGCACGCATGGGCTGGTGTGCTTTTCGGCGGCGGCGATGACGATTTCCGTTATTGCGCTCTATCTTCAGCTCGGTGCGCCCAATGCGGGCAGTCGGATGGACCCCCTGCGGATTTTCGAGGCGGCCGGCTCTTTCGTGGGGATCATCGGCGCCGGGCTGATCGTGTTCAGCAAGGGCCGCCTGCGCAACCTGACCACCGCTGCCAACCTCTGGCTTGCCGCCGTGGTCGGCATTGCCTGCGGGGCAGGACAGTGGCCACTGGTGACAGTCGGTTCGGCGATCAGCCTGGTGATGATCACCCTGCTGCGTTTACTGGAAGACCGGCTGGAGAGAAATCGCGGGAAGGAAGGGCGCGGGCCATCTGACGACAGGTAATGGCAAGGATGTGGCAAAGCGCGCGCGACGCAGGAAGCGACAGGCCTGCGGGCTGTGCGGTTTCCTTGCCTCATATGGGACGTTACGTCCGGGCTCCCCGCCTTTCTCTTCCCAAGGGGAGAGGGCGCCTCACCTCACCCCTCCAGCCACTCCACCAGCGCCGCAAGGCAATCCCGCCCGAGGATTTTCGAACGCTCCGCACTCCAGCCCTGTTCGGCGCAGGGCAGATCGTCATTGTCCTTGAACGGCATTTCCAGCGTCATCGAACAGGCGCCGAAGCGTTCGGCCAGCTGGTTGGTGGACATGGAAAGATTCGCCTGTCCCGGCCGCGCCACCGGATAGCCTTTCGCGGTCTGGAAGTCGGGCGTGCGCCGTTCGAGGATCGAGCGATAGCGGGTGAAGGCCGCGCCCAGCTCGTCGGTCCATGAGGGGATGCCTTCGAAGCCGGCGAGGAACACCGCCGGGATCGCCTCGTCCCCATGCACGTCGATCGCGAAATCTACGCCCGTCTCATCCATTGCATTGCGCAGGGCGAGCACTTCGGGGCTCTTTTCCGCGCTCGGCTCGGCCCATTCGCGGTTGAGGTTGATGCCCGCTGCATTGGTGCGCAAATGGCCGCGCGCCGAACCGTCGGGATTGGCGTTGGGCACCACATGCAGGCGGCATCTGGCGCGCAGCACGCGGCCGACCGGATCGGCCGGATCGGTGAGGCATTCCAGCGCCCCTTCCATCCACCATTCGGCCATGCTTTCGCCCGGATGCTGGCGGGCATAGAGCCATACCTGCGTTTCGCCTTCGCCCATTTCCAGGCAGTCGATCGCCTGCCCGTCGAGCGTGGTGCCCAGCACGCGGTGGCTCACGCCTTCATAGCAGGCGGATTCCGCTACCAGATCGTGATGGCGCTCCATCGAATAGGGCGCGAAATAGGCGAACCAGGCCGTGCCGCCTTCCGGCGTATAGCGAATGGTCAGCGTGCCATTGTCTTCCGCGCGGTCGAAGCTGCTTTCGGCGCGGGCCCAATAGTCCCGGTCTTCCGAAACGCAGGCGCGATAGCCCGGCCAGCCATCGGGATAGGCAGAGGCATCCAGTCCGGTGATCTTCAGCACCAGCTCGCGCCCAGCCGCACCCGAAACACGGAAGTGGAACCATTGGAAGAAGTCCGACAAATGATCCTTGCGGATCGCCAGCTTCGCGCTGGCGCCGGAGACTTCCAGAACTTCGATATTGCCGGCGTCGAAACCGGCGTCGATCCTGATGGGTTGCTTGCTCACTTTACCTCAACCGTTTCGCCATTGTTGCCGGGGAAGCCGCCGAACAGGGCGGCGGCCATCTTGGGTGCGCCAAGCGCGGTCTGCGCCAGCGGGGCATCGGCGCGGACGATGAAATTCGCCCGGCCTTCCCACAGGGTCTGCCCGCTCGCCCGGTCGCGGATCATCACTCCCAGCCTTGTGTCCACCTGCGCCTTGGGCTTGCCGGAAAGATCGATCCCGATGCCCAGCCCAACGCCCGAGCCATAGGAGCCGACAGAGGCCCCGCCGCCCACGCTGACGGGGCTGCGCTCGCCATCGGGCTGGATGGTGGTTCGATCCAGCCGGACCACGGCGACCTGGGTGCCGGTTCCTTCGGCGACCAGCTCATAGCCCAGCCGGGTCAGCTCGCGCCCCACGGCCTGCCTGTAGCTCGCCAGTTCGAGCGATTTGGGATCGAGCCCGGGGGCGTTCTCCACCGCGATGGTGCCATGGCCCAGCTGGGAAAGCCGGGTGGCATCGTGGAAGCGGGTCACTTCCACCGGGCCGACCGGCGTCATGCAGCCGGAAAGGGCCATGGCGGCGACCGCGCTGGCGGCGAGGATGGCGGTGCGGATCCTTGTCATTCTCATGCCCCTCCCTGGGCGACGCGCCGATTCTGGGTGCGAAGCGGCAAGGATGCAAGCGCGGCGTGCGGCGGAGGGTCAGTTCAGCGAGAAGGTCTCGCCATTCTTGCCGGGGAACTTGCGGAACAGGGCTTCGGCCAGCTGGGTGGCGATGGCCTGGCTGGTCCATTTCTCGCTGCCATCGCGCGTGGCGATATCGCCGCGGCCTTCCCACAGGACCGTGTCGCTGGCGGCATCGCGAATCCGCACTTCGACGCGAGTGGAAAGCAGCGCCTTCTTCGGCTTGGTAAGATCGATATTGATCCCCAGACCCATCATCGTGCCGCGATTGGAAACGCCCACGTCCATCTCGCCGCTCACCGGCTTGCGCGGAAGTTCTGCGGGCTGGGCCACGCCGTGAGTGATGCGCAGCTCGACAAGCTGGCCCTGCCCGTCCGGCGCGGTTTGCGTATCGTATCCGGCCTTCACCAGCTGGTCGATCATGGCGGCTTCGAAGATTGCATTCTCACGCTCGTCGCGTGGCGAGGCGGATGCGGCCGAGGGCGTGGGCGGGCCATAGGCGGGGCCGTCGGACGGCGCATCGTCGCCGGGGGGCGGCATATCGTCATAGGCCGCGCGGCCCGGCTGGCGGCCACGTTCCGGCGGGGCTTCGTTGGAAAGGACCACCACTTTCACCGGGCCATGGCCCAGCGCGCTGGCCGCATCGCCTTCTACTACGAAGCGGGTCACTTCCACTTCGCCTTCCTTGTTGCTCTGGTCGCTGCGCGGGGAGATGCGGGAATAGGGCCGGTCGAAGCTGCTGGTGGGCCTGCCCCAGTCGCTGCCTCCCCAGCCACTATTTCCCCAGCCGCCGCCCCATGCGGGCGGCCCGGCAAAGGCCTGTGTCGCCGGAAGCAGGGCAAGGGCGGCAATGCAGGCAATTCCGGCTCGCCTGACGGCGGCGGATCGCGGGAAGATGCGGCGGGAAGAGTGGGGCATGGCGATCCGAATGTCCGGTTTTTCGTTGGGAGCCCACCCAGCCTATCCCCTGACGGATTGCCCGGCTATGAACCGCACCCGCAATGCGCCTTTAACCAATCCGTCGTCCAGCAATGATAGCAGCCCGTCCATGACCAGACTTCCCGTGCTCGTTACCGGCGGTGCCGGCTATATCGGCAGCCACGCAGTCCTCGCTTTGCTCGATCGCGGGTGGGACGTGGCTGTGATCGACAATCTCACCACCGGCTTCCGTTTCGCCGTGCCCGATGGAGTGCCTCTCTACGAAGGGGATATCGAGGATGGGGCGCTGCTGGCGCGGATCATTGCCGAACGCGGCATCGGTGCGGTGATGCATTTCGCGGGATCGATCATCGTGCCTGAATCGGTGGAGAATCCGCTCAAATATTATCACAACAACACCGCCAAGAGCCGCGCGTTGATCGAATCGGCAGTGACGGGCGGGGTGAAGCATTTCATCTTCAGCTCCACCGCGGCGACCTATGGTGTTCCGGAAGTCTCCCCGGTGAGCGAGGATAGTCCGAAGCTGCCGATCAATCCCTATGGCATGTCGAAGCTGATGACCGAGATCATGCTGGCGGACACGGCCAGGGCCCATCCGCTGAACTATTGCGCCCTGCGCTATTTCAACGTGGCGGGCGCCGATCCGCAGGCGCGCACGGGCCAGTCCACCGCCGGGGCGACTCACCTGATCAAGGTCGCGGTGGAGGCGGCGCTGGGCAAGCGCGACGATGTGCAGGTGTTCGGCACGGATTACGATACGCCCGATGGCACCGGGGTGCGCGATTACATCCATGTCTCCGATCTCGCCGAGGCGCATGTGCTGGCGCTGGAGGAACTGATCGCGAGGCCGCAGCAATCGCTCACCATGAATTGCGGCTATGGCCGGGGCTTCTCCGTGCTCGAAGTGCTCGACGCGGTGGACCGGGTGACCAATCGCACGATCAGCCGGATCATGGGCCCCCGCCGTGCAGGAGACCCCGATTCGCTGATTTCGGACAATCGCCGGATCAAGCAGACCCTTCCCTGGGTGCCGCAACATGCCGATCTGGACACAATCGTCACTCATGCGCTCGCCTGGGAGCGGAAATTGAGCGAAATCCGTGGGGAAGGTTGACTTGGGAGCCCATCACCCTTAACGGCCCGGCTTCAATTTTCAGCGGGTAATCCCGCAGACGAGATAGAGCCATGAAGATTCGCAACAGCCTCAAGTCGCTCAAGGACCGCCACCGGGATTGCCGCGTGATTCGTCGCCGTGGCCGGACCTATGTGATCAACAAGACCAACCGCCGCTTCAAGGCGCGCCAGGGTTGATGTCTGCCTCGCCGCGGCATTGCCGTGGCGGGATTTGAAGAGAGGCCCCTGCGAAAGCGGGGGCTTTTCTTATGTCTGCAATCCGTGACTGCGATCAGCCCGTTGCCGATTCGCCCCGAGGACGCATGAGCCAGACTGCCGGAAAACAAATCGAAGCCGTCGTGTTCGACGTCGGGCGCGTGCTCTATCAGTGGAACCTGCGCTATCTGTTCGAGAAGCTGATCGATGATCGCGAGGAACTCGACTGGTTCCTTGAAAATGTCGTCACCGAAGACTGGCATTTCGAACATGACCACGGCCGGGCGCTGGCAGATATGGTGCCGGAACGGATCGCGCTCTACCCCGGGCATGCCGATCTGATCCGCGCCTATGCCACCCGCTTCAACGAGACAGTGCCCGGCCCGGTGGAAGGCACGATCGAACTGGCCGAAGCGCTGCATACCCAGGGCGTGCCGCTCTATGCGATCACCAATTTCGGGCATGAGT
Organism: Sphingomonadaceae bacterium; assembly: GCA_035497315.1. GTDB lineage: Bacteria > Pseudomonadota > Alphaproteobacteria > Sphingomonadales > Sphingomonadaceae > Andeanibacterium. The sequence goes on along the minus strand of DATJDU010000084.1, from coordinate 93,067 downwards.
TCTGGACGATGTTCCGCCCCGGCCGCCCGGTATTCGACCTGTTCCGCGATATTGTCGTTTCGGGCACGGAGAAGCTCGCCAAGCCCGATCCGGCGATCTACCGGCTGGCGGAACAGCGCTTCGGCCACGCGCCGGGGGCGATGCTGTTCGTGGACGATAATCCCGCCAATATCGCCAGCGCGCGCGAATGCGGCTGGAACGGGCATCTCTTCACCGATGCGGCAGGGCTTGAGGCGGACCTGAAGGCGCTGGGCCTGCTGGCCTGATCCGGAAAGGAAAAGGGCCCCCGCGGCGCAAGCTCGCAGGGGCCCTCAAATCCCGGCCGGAGTGATGGGGCAGGGGCCGGGACGGGGTAAGCTACTTATTGCAGCGGGCCAGTGCGGTCTCGTCCAGCGCATCCTCGCCCTTGGCGAATGCGGCAATGGTGCCGACTTTCTGCGCCAGGCGGGTACATTCCAGCTCGGCCCGGGAACCGCCCTTGGTGCCGGTGCAGATCGATTCCGCGCAATTCCAGATCACACCATTGAGAATCTCGCGGCGCGGAGCGGCAAGCGGCTCGGCCAGTTCTGCCCGGTAGAAAGCATTGCCGGCGGCGAATGCCGGGGCCGGGGCGAGGCTTGCCGAAACACCCGCGAGCGCAAGTGTCGAAACGGCAAGAGCGGCGCTGCTGTGCCGGGCGGCACTGAAAAAGCGGATCATGGCGAATTCCCTCTGAATTCCGTTGCGAATCGCTACCTATATAAGTGGGTTTTGAGTTGCAACTAAAAATGTATTGCGCTTTGGCGATGGGGCATGGTGATTAGGCAAGAGATTGACGGGAAGAGGACTGCCGCCCTGCGCGAGCAATTATCAGACGTAGTTGCGTGCGGACTTCCGCAGGCGCTGGAAGTGATGGGCGAGCGCTGGTCGTTCATGATCCTGCGCGCGGCCTTCAACAAGCTATGCCATTTCGAGGAATTCCTCAGCGAGCTGGGCATCGCGCGCAACATCCTGTCCAACCGCCTCGCCAAGCTGGTGGAGCACGGCGTGCTCAAGCGCGAACCTTGCCCGGACGACCGGCGCAAGATCGAATATCGCCTCACCGAAAAGGGTATCGATCTGTTGCCCGCGATGCTCGCCCTGCGCCAATGGGGCGAAAAATATACGATGCAGGAGGCGTCGAACCCGGTGCTGGTCGATTCGCGCGACTGGCTGCCGATTGCACCGATCTCCATGCATGCCCATGACGGGCGCCCGCTCAAATATGCCGAACTGCGCTGGCAGGACCGTTCGCGGCTGGGAGAATGCTGCGGCAGGGAAGCGGCCGAGCCGGACCCGAATCTCTGATCGTCAGAGCGCCCGGTGCATCACGAAGGCATCGACATAGCCCAGCCGCTTGTGTCGGAATGCCTCGGGCAGGCGGCCCACCACCTGCAGGCCCAGCTTTTGCCACAGGCGCAGGGCCTGATCGTTGGTGGCGATCACCAGATTGAACTGCATTGCGCGATATCCGGCCGCTTTTGCCCGATCGAAGCTGTCACGCGCCATTGCGTTGGCGACACCTTTTCCCCGTGCGGCGGGATGGGTCATATAGCCGGCATTGGCGACGTGATCGGCAAGGCCGGTGGAATTGGGCTTGAGATAATAGGTGCCCAGCACTGCGCCGTCCGTCTCTGCCACGAAGATCGCCTTGTCAGGCGCGAACCAATATTCGAACGCCCCGACCCGATCGAGCGCGGGATCGAGCGGATAGGTCGCCCCGTCGCGGATCACCGGCTCCAGAATCGCCCAGATGGCGTCATGATCGGCGTCGGTTGCGGGGCGGATAGTGAGATCGGAGGTCGGCATTGCTGGGCTTTTCAGGCGCGAGGAGGTTGTCTTCTGTAGCTCAGCGCCTCGGCAATGTGAATCCGCCCGATCTGCTGCGCGCCCGAAAGGTCCGCGATGGTGCGAGCCACACGCAGCATCCTGGTATATCCGCGCGCCGAGAGGCGCATGGCCTCGGCCGCCTGCAGCAGCAGCTTGTGTCCGGCCTCGTCGGGCGCGGCGTATTTGTCCAGCGCTTCGCCATTCAGCTCCGCATTGGTGCGTGCGCCGGTTTCCTCCGAGCGGGCGCTTTGCACTTGGCGGGCGCGGGCAACGCGGGCGGCGACTTCGACCGATCCTTCGGCAGGCGGGGGCAAAGCGAGATCCGCCGCGCTGACCGGATCGACTTCCACATGCAAATCGATCCGGTCGAGCAGCGGGCCGGAAACCTTGCTCTGATAATCGGCGGCGCAGCGCGGTGCGCGGCTGCAGGCGAGAGCCGGATCGCCCAGGTGGCCGCAGCGGCACGGGTTCATCGCCGCCACCAGCTGCACGCGGGCAGGGAAAGTGACATGGGCATTCGCCCGCGCCACACTGACCTCGCCGGTCTCCAGCGGCTGGCGCAGACTGTCGAGCACGGCGCGCTGGAATTCAGGCAGTTCGTCAAGGAACAGCACGCCCAGATGCGCCATGGAAACTTCGCCCGGCCGCACCCGCAGGCCCCCACCGGTCAGCGCGGCCATGGAAGCGGAATGATGCGGGCTGCGGAACGGCCGTGTGCGGCTGATCCGCCCGCCCTCCAGCTCGCCCGCGACCGAAGCGACCATGGAAACTTCCAGCGCCTCTGGCGGGGTAAGGTCCGGCAATATGCCCGGCAGGCAGGAGGCGAGCAGCGACTTGCCCGCGCCCGGCGGGCCGATCATCAAAAGGTTGTGCCCACCCGCCGCCGCGATCTCCAGCGCGCGCTTGGCGGTCTCCTGCCCCTTCACCTGGCGTAGATCCGGCCCGCGCACAGGCTCGTCCACTTCGCCCGGCTCCGGCTCTGGCAGGCGCTGGCTCCCTTTGAGGTGATTGAGCAGGCTGACCAGATCGGGCGCGGCGCAGACCGGCACTCCGGAAGCCCAGCGCGCCTCCGCCCCTTGCGCGGCGGGGCAAATCAGGCCCTTTTCCTGCTGGCTGGCGTGGATTGCGGCGAGCAATACGCCGGGGGAGGGCACGATCCGGCCATCCAGCGCCAGTTCGCCCACTGCCACCCAGTCGGCCAGCTGCTCCGCATCGGTCACGCCCATGGCGCCGAGCAGGGCGAGGGCGATGGGCAGATCGTAATGGCTGCCTTCCTTGGGCAAATCCGCCGGGGAAAGGTTGATCGTGATCCGTTTGGGCGGGAGCGACAGGCCCATGGCGGCAAGCGCGGCCTGCACCCGTTCCCGGCTCTCGCCCACGGCCTTGTCCGGCAGGCCGACGATGGCGAAGCGCGGAACGCCCGGCGCCACCTGGCATTGCACTTCCACCGCGCGCGCTTCCAGCCCGAGATAAGCGACCGTCGATACGAGTGCGACCAAGAGACCCCCAATACCCTGTGCGGCCGGGACGATAGCGCCGCGCGCAGCGCTGTCCATCGCCCTCGGGCCATTCCCTCCGCTTCGGACCTAAGGGGAAACGCCGAGAACAGGGTGAAGAACCCGTAAAGGAGGTTTGGTCACGCTTGCGCAGGTCCCTGCGGCCCAGATTCGCAGGCGATGAAACGGGTCGCCGCCTTCCTTGCCGCATTTGCCGCGCTTCTTGCCGTACCCGCCCATGCGCGGGTGACGGTGGAGGAAGTGTGGGAATATGGAGTGGTGGAAGAAGGCCTGGCGGCGAGCCATGCCGACCGCTTCGTGTCCGGCGTTCCGCTGGAACAGGTGGCGGGTATCGCTACCTATGGCCCCTTCCGCGTGATGGATGAAAGTCGTGCTGCTTTGGTGGGCATCACGGATGAGCGCAGCCCGGCCCAGTTCGCCGCGATGCTGCGCGATTATCCGGGTCTCGCCACGCTGGAGATGATCGAGTGCCCCGGCACATTCGACGATATCGCCAATCTGCAGCTTGGCCGAATGATTCGCCGCGCTGGCATTTCCACCCATGTGCCGCGCGGCGGTTCGGTCCGTTCAGGAGCGGTCGAGCTGTTCCTGGCGGGTGCGCAGCGTGATATCGAGGATGGAGCGCGCTTTGCCGTGCATGCCTGGGAAGACGATTCGGGCAGGCAGGCAGGCGATTATGCAAGTGGCGCGCCCGAGAACCGCAAATATATCAATTATTACCGAGAAATGGGCATGACTGGCGAAGAAGCGCAGGCCTTCTATGCCATGACGAATTCAGTGCCGTTCGAGGACGCCCGCTGGCTTTCCGCCGAGGAAATGCGCGGCTGGGTGCGAAACGGGTGGGCACTACATGCGCCGCCGTCGGTGGTGCCCCTGCCGGCGGCGGCACCACCGCTGGCGGAAGATCGCTCGCCAAGGCTGGCATATCTTGACTTGGCGGCGCTGCTCAACTAACCGCGCCCCCAATCTCAATGGTCGTCTCGTCCAAGGGCGGGCGGCTTTTTTGTTGGCGCCGTGCAAGCGGCGCGTAGTTTGGAATTTCTGAAGGGTTCAGATCATGAAGCGCACTTTCCAGCCGAGCAATCTCGTGCGCAGCCGCCGCCACGGGTTCCGTGCCCGCAAGGCCACTGTCGGCGGCCGCAAGGTTCTTGCCGCTCGCCGCGCGCGCGGCCGCAAGAAGCTGAGCGCCTGATTTAACGGCGTTTTCGCGGGTCCGGCTGCTGTCGGGCCCTGCGCATCGCACCGGCCCGCTTCCTTTCCTTGCCGTTCCTTTTGGGGCGGCCGGGCAAGGAAGCGGGCCGGTGCCGCTTCCGGCACACGGGCTTTCCGGCTACCATGCCCGGCCCGCCACACGGGGGCAGCTAACGACAGGGCCATGCCGCCGGAACTTCGAACCTTGCGCAAACGGGCGGATTTTCTCGCCGCGAATCATGGGCTGCGCGTGGCGCGCCCCGGCTTTGTGCTGCTTGCCCGGCCCAATGGAGGGCAGGGCCTTCGCTTCGGCATCACCGTTACCAAGAAAATCGGCAATGCGGTGGTGCGCAATCGCATGAAGCGCCGCTTTCGCGAATTGCTGCGCGCGACGCTGCCGCTTGAAGGCCTGCCCGATCATGACCATGTTCTGATCGGCCGCGAGGGCGGGATTGAACGCGATTTCGCCCGGCTGCGGGAAGAACTGGCATTGGCCCTGCAACGGGCCGCCCAGGGCAAGGGGGATGCGCCGCGCCGTCCGCGCGGGAAACGGCGATGAAGCGAATAATGATCCTTGTGGCGCGCTTCTGGCAGATTGGGCCTTCCCGAATCCTGCCTCCGTCGTGCCGCTATGCGCCTTCCTGCTCGCAATATGCGATCGAGGCGCTGGAGAAATATGGTGCGATCAAGGGTGGATGGCTTGCGCTCAAGCGTCTATTGCGCTGCCACCCTTGGGGGGGACATGGTTATGACCCCGTGCCGTAAGAAGCCCGTGCAGCCCTTTGCGGCACGACCGACCGAAGAATTGACCGGAAGCAGGATCGCCAGTGGACAATAAGCGCAACATCATCTTGTTCGTCGTGCTCAGCGCGGTGATGCTGTTTGGCTGGGATGCCTTCTCGCGCTGGTATTTCCCCCAGCCCGCCCGGACCCCCGTGGTCGAGCAGACGCAGGCGGCCGGCTCATCCTCTTCGGAAGACGACAAGCTGCGCCATTCGCGCACCAATCGCGAAGGCGGCCTGCACAATGCGGCCGACATTGCGGAGGAACAGAAGGATCTGGCCTCCGATCTGGCCGCGCCTGCCCGCGTGAAGATCGCCGCGCCCGACATTTCCGGCTCGATCAACCCGGTGGGCGCACGGATCGACGATCTGACGCTCAACAAATATCGCCAGGACATCGAGAAGGGCAGCGATCCGGTGCGCCTGTTCTCGCCCTCGGGTACGCCGGCACAATATTTCAGCCAGTTCGGCTTCGTGATGGACGGCAAGCTGGAAACCACGCCCGATACGGCGTGGCAGGCTTCCGGCGGTCCGCTTGCGCCGGGCAAGCCCGTAACGCTCAGCTGGGACAATCAGAAGGGCCAGTTCTTCACCATCAAGCTCTCGGTCGACGATCGCTATATGATCACGGCCGAGCAGAGCGTATCCAACAATGGCTCCGCTCCCGTGGTGGTGCGGCCTTTCGCGCTGATCAAGCGCACCAGCAAGACCGCCAGCGGGGATACGTGGAACGTCCATTCCGGCCCCATCGGCGCGTTCGACGGTTCGGTGACTTACGGTCCGGATTATGACGATCTGGCCGAAAGCGGCAGCGAAAAGCCTTCGGGCCGGCCCGACTGGCTCGGTTTCACGGACATCTACTGGCTCGCCGCGCTGATCGCGCAGGACGGCCAGGATGCCGAGGCGCAGTTCCGCTCGCTGGGCGGGGAAGCCTTCCAGGCCGATCTCAATTACCAGCCCATCACCGTACCCGCCGGCAAGGCCGCCACCCGCACCACCCGCGTCTTTGCCGGGGCCAAGGAAAGCGGCATGCTGGGCGATTATGAAGCCAGCGGCATTCCCAATTTCAGCCGTGCGATCGACTGGGGCTGGTTCGAAATCCTCGTCAAGCCGATCCTGTGGCTGCTCAAGCACCTGTTTGCGCTGGTCGGCAATTTCGGCGTGGCGATCATGTTGCTCACCGTGGTGATCCGCGGGCTGATGTTCCCCGTCGCGCAGAAGCAGTTCGCCTCCATGGCCGCGATGCGCGCGATCCAGCCCAAGATGAAGGCGCTGCAGGAACGCTACAAGGACGACAAGCAGAAGCAGCAGCAGGAAATCATGGCGCTCTACAAGGCAGAGGGCGTCAATCCGCTGGCGGGCTGCCTGCCGCTGCTGCTGCAGATTCCGATCTTCTTCGCACTCTACAAATGCCTCATCCTGTCGATCGACATGCGCCACCAGCCCTTCGTGCTGTGGATCAGGGATCTTTCGGCGCCCGATCCGGCGCATATACTGAACCTGTTCGGCCTGCTGGACTTCACGCCCCCCAGCTTCCTGGCGATCGGGCCGCTGGCAGTGCTGCTGGGCATCACGATGTTCCTGCAGTTCAAGCTGAACCCGGCCCAGATGGACCCTGTGCAGCAGCAGATGTTCATGTTCATGCCGTGGGTGCTGATGTTCGTGATGGCACCCTTCGCCGCAGGCCTTCTGCTCTATTGGTGCACGTCCAACCTGCTCACCATCGCTCAGCAGGCCTATCTCTACAGCCGCCATCCGCAGCTGAAGGCGCAGGCGACAAAGGACAAGGTTGACGATAACCGGGCCAAGTCCCGCGACAGAAAGGGCTGAGGGGTTTCCCGCTCGCCATGACCGATGAAATCGACGATCTGGCCGAGCGTGCCGGCAAGCTCTTCTCGGGGCGGGTGGAGTTTCTCAAATCCGCCCCGGATTTGAAGTTCCTGCCCGATCCGACCGTGCCGGAGATCGCCTTTTGCGGGCGCTCCAACGTGGGCAAAAGCTCGCTGCTCAACGCGCTGACCGGCAGGCGCTCCATCGCGCGCGCTTCGGTGACGCCGGGCCGAACGCAGGAACTGAATTTCTTCGAAGTGGGCGATCCCACCCGGTTCCGGCTGGTCGACATGCCCGGCTATGGCTTCGCCAAGGCGCCGCCCAAGGTAGTGGCCCGCTGGAAGATGCTGGTGCGCGATTTCCTGCGCGGGCGGCAGGTGCTGAAGCGCACACTGGTGCTGATCGATGCGCGCCACGGCCCCAAGCCGGTCGATGTCGAGATGATGGACATGCTCGATGAGGCCGCTGCCGTCTATCGCGTGGTGCTGACCAAGGCCGACAAGATCAAGGCGAGCGACCTTGCCGCCGCCATCGCCGCGACCGAGGCTGAAGCGCGCAAGCATTCTGCCGCTTTCCCGGTGATCCACGTGACCTCTGCCGAAAAGAAGATGGGCATCGACGAATTGCGCGCCGCCGTGCTGGCCGATGTCGAGCTGTAATCGCCCGCGATGATCGCCCGTGAGCTGATCGACACGGCGCTTGTGCCGGGCGGGGAGGAATTGCGCCTGTTCCGCCATGGCGGCGATTTCATGATCGTGCTCGACCGCAACGAGCTGATGAGCACGCGGATGAGCGGTTCCGAACAGGCGCTCGCCACCATGAGCTGCGAGCGGATCGCCGGGCAGCGCGCCCCCCATCTGCTGATCGGCGGCTATGGCATGGGCTTCACCTTGCGCGCCGCGCTGGCGGTGCTTGGCAAGGATGCGAAGCTGACCGTGGTCGAACTGGTGCCCAAGATCATCGAATGGGCGCGCGGGCCAATGGCTGAACTGGCCGCCGGCTGCCTTGACGATCCGCGCGTGCGGCTGGTCGAGGAAGATGTCGGGCTGGTGATCGCCAATGCCCGCAACACCTATGATGCGATTCTGCTGGATGTCGATAACGGGCCGGACGGTCTGGTGCGGCAGGAGAATGACCGGATTTATTCGCGACAGGGCCTGCTGGCCGCGCGCGAGGCGCTGCGCCCGGGCGGGGTGCTGGCAATCTGGTCCGCCGGGCCGGACCCTTCCTTTGTCGGGCGCCTGCGCAGGGCGCGCTTCGATGTGGAGGAAGTGGCGGTGCGGGCGCGCAGCAATGGCAAGGGCGCCAAGCATGTCATCTGGTTTGCCCGCCACGCCAGCCGGGGATGAAATCGCGATGGGTATGAAAAGTCGGACCTTTGCTTTCGCGCGGCTGTTCGCCCCCCTGTTCCCAGTTGTTGCGGGGCTGATGCTGGCAGGTGCTGCCCCGGCGGGCGATCCGGGCGGGGCCTTCCGCGCATCGCTGGCCGAAGCGCCGCTGGCACCGGGGGTGAAGCCCAAGGCCTATGACGTCACCATTGTGCTCTATTTCGATTACCAATGCGCCTATTGCAAGAAACAGCATCTCTCGCTGATGGACCTGCTGCAGCGCGATCCCAGGGTGCGGGTGGTCTATCGCGACTGGCCGGTGTTCGGCGCGCTTTCCCAGCGCGCGGCACGGCTTGCCATCGCTTCGCAATTCCAGGGCCGCCATGCCGCTTTCCACGATGCGCTGATGCGCACACAGGGCAAGTTGGACGAGACCGCGCTCAAGGCCGCGGCGCGAACCGCACGGGTGGATTGGGAAAGGCTTCAGGCCGACCTTGCCGCCAATCGTGGGAAGATCGATGCGCTGATGCGGCAGACCGAAAGCCAGGCGGCCCAGCTTCAGCTGGAGGGAACGCCCGGAATGGTGATCGGCAGCTATATCGTGCCCGGCGCAATGAATATCACCGGCCTGATGGATGTGGTGAAGCGCGTGCGGGCAGGCTGATTGGCCAAAATCAATTCCATTCGCGCAGAATTGGATTAGAGGGGCGGCCATGTCCGGACTCCGGTTCCTCCTTATGCGCCATCGCCATCTTGCAGCCCTGCTGCTGGCGCTCGCGCTGTGCCTCAAGGCCGTTGTGCCGGTAGGCTATATGGTGGACGCCACAGGCGCGACGCTGACCCTGCGCATTTGCGACGGGCAGAACGTGAAGACCATCGAAGTCGCGATCCCCGGCAAGAAGGGCGATCTTGACACTACCCGCGCGCAGGAAGCCAGCCACTGCCCCTATACCGCCCTTTCGCTGGGCGGGCTGGGGGCCACCGATCCGCTGCTGCTGGCAGCGGCGCTGGTGTTCATCCTGCTGCTGGGCTTTGCCCCGCTGGCGCCGCCCGTGCTGCGCCCCATTCCCTTTGCCTCGCCGCCCCTGCGCGGCCCGCCCGCCCGCGCCTGACCGGCTGGCCGGTTTGCCCGGCCATGCCCGCATGATGCCGCCTGCCCGCCGGTGAAGCGAGGCGGGCCGATATGTCAGGCCGATCCCCATGAGGGGGACAAACGGGACACAGAATCAATGACACTTCGCATTTCCGCTTTTCGCGCCGCGCTTGCCGCCGGCTGCTGCCTTGCCACTCTTTCCCTTGCCGCCCCGGCCTTTGCCGAGGAAGCCGCCCCATCCGACGATACCGCCACCCCCGCCGATCAGCTCGAAGCGGGAGACGAGGGCGCGGTCGTCATTACCGGGCCGATCTCCGGCGGCGAAATGGGCCGCAGTTCCATTGCCCGCCGGCAGGCTTCCACCAGCGATACGGCCGAAGTGCTGGCCCGTATTCCCGGCGTGAACGTGGCGACCGGGGGTGGTTTTTCCTCCATGCCCGCGATCCGGGGCCTTTCCGAACAGCGCCTTACCGTGCTGGTGGATGGGCAGACGATCGACATGTCCTGCCCCAATGACATGAACTCGCCGCTGTCCTACACCGATCCGCAGAATGTGGCTTCGATCCGGGTGCTCACGGGCGTCGCGCCGGTCAGCAAGGGCGGCGACAATATCGGCGGCGTGATCGCGGTGGATTCCGCCCCGCCGCAATTCTCCGTCAGCGATACGATGCTGCTGACGGGTGAGGCATCGACCTTCTACCGTTCCAATGGCGACGGCTTCGGCGGCGCGGTGAAGCTGACGGCTGCCAGCCGGCATGTCAGCGCCACCTACACAGGCTCCTACACCCAGTCCGACCAATATGACGGCGGCGGGGACGACGGGATGGTACGCTCCAGCGAATATGCCAAGACCGACCATGCGCTGGCGCTGGCGGTGCAGAGCGGATCGAACCTGTTCCAGCTCAAGGGCGGCTATCACTTCTCGCCCTACGAAGGCTTCGTGAACCAGTGGATGGACATGGTCTCGAACAAGAGCTGGTTCCTCAACGCCAGCTATCGCGGCGTGTTCGACTGGGGCAAGCTGGACCTTGCCGCCGCTTATCGCGACACCGACCATGTGATGAACTTCCTGGAAGACAAGCTTCCCGGTTCCATGCCGATGAACACCGAGGTTCACAGCTTCGACGGTTCGGCCAAGGTCGAACTGCCGCTTTCGATGCATGACACCGTGCGGCTGGGTGGCGAATATCACCACCAATGGCTTGATGATTACTGGCCGCCCGTGGCCGGCAGCATGATGATGGGCCCGAATGAATTCGTGAACATCAATGCCGCCACGCGTGACCGGCTGGGCGGTTTCGCCGAATGGGAACGCCATTGGAGCGACTCTGTCCGCACCACTGCGGGCATCCGTTACGACCGGGTGGAAATGGATACGGGCGATGTCCAGCCCTATGGCACCGGCATGATGCAGATGGCCGATGTGATGGCTGCCAATGCCTTCAATGCGGCGGACCACAAGCGCACGGATAATAATTGGTCGGGGTCCTTCCTGCTCGCCTGGCAGGCGTCGGATATGGCCGCGCTGGAACTGGGCTATGCCCACAAGGCGCGCTCGCCCAATATCTATGAGCGTTACACCTGGGGCAGGGGCTCGATGGCGAGCCGGATGATCGGCTGGTATGGCGACGGCAATGGCTATGTCGGCAATCTGGACCTCAAGCCGGAGCGGGCCGATACGGTAAGCCTGGCGCTGGCGCTGGGCGGTGGCACGCAGGGCTGGTCGCTGCGGATCGCGCCCTATTACACCCATGTCAGCGATTATATCGACGCGCAGTTCGTGGAGGTGCTGAAGGATATGATGGGTATGCCCACGCCCTTCGTGCAGCTGAAATTCGCCAATCAGGAAGCCGAATTCTACGGTGTGGACGTGTCGGGCGGCGTGGATCTGTGGCGCGGCGAAGGGCAGGACGGCACGCGCCTGAATGCCAGCGCATCCTGGCTGCGGGGCGATAATCTCACCGACGGCGGGCCGGTCTATCGCCAGATGCCGTTCAACGCTCGCCTCTCGCTCGATCATCGCCAGGGCGCGCTGGAACTGGGCGCGGAGCTGGAATGGGTGGCGGAAAAGACCCGGGTGGACGTGACCCGTAACGAGCCGACCACCGGTGATTACGCGCTGGTGAACCTCAGCGCGGCCTATACGGTTGGCGGGGTGCGGCTCAGCCTTGAGGCGCAGAACCTGTTCGACAAGGCCTATGCCCTGCCGTTGGGCGGGATGTCGCTGGGCGACTACAAGGAAACCGGCGATCTGCGCGTGGTGCCCGGCCGTGGCCGCTCGATCAATGTGGGGCTCAGCACCCGCTTCTGATCCCGATGCAAAAGGCCGGCCGCCCCCGAGAAAGGGACGGCCGGCCAGGCTGCCACGAAGGGGGCTTCGACTGGCAGCTTAACGCTGTTCGCGGCGGTCCCCGCTTTCGCCCTGCTGGCGCTGCTGCTCCTGCTGGCGGGCGCGATTGGCGGCCTGCTCGCCCTGCTGGCGATTGGCGCCGCCCTGCTGTTCGGCCTGGCGGTTCTTGTCCTGGTTCTGATTCTGGTTCGAACGATTTTCCATGGGAGGTTCTCCTCTCGTCACGCCCGGAAATGGGCATGACCGGACAACGGGCCCACCCGGCCGCCCGTTCCGGCCCTTGCGCCGGGATGCAGGGTGCAAGGGGCCGGATGTGGCCGGCGTTGCTGACGTGCGGCAAAGTGTTTTCCTACAGGCGATCGATCCGGCATAGACTCGCCGATGGAACGCAAACCCTATCAACCTCGCACTGCCCCTGTCCGCGCCCTGCGCGATGCCTGGATCAGGCGCGGGCTGCTTGACGCGGAGGGGCGGGATTTTCGCCCCAATAGGCAGAGTAACACGTGTAACATCGTTCAGCCTCGACACCGGCAGGATGAACGATTACGGCGGGGCCGCGAAAGAGAGGCTGGCCCCGTGAAGCTCATTATCGGCAACAAGAACTATTCCAGCTGGTCGCTGCGCGGATGGCTCGCCGCCAAGCAATCAGGCCTCCATTTCGAGGAGCTTACCGTCAGTATCTCCGGCGAGGACTGGGAGGAGGCCAAGCGCGAGAAGGGCGATTTCCAGCCTTCCGGCGGCAAGGTTCCGATCCTGTGGGACGGCGATGCCGTGATCTGGGACAGCCTCGCCATCCTCGAATATCTGGCCGACCGCGTGGGGCGCGATCGCTTCTGGCCCAAGGACGATGCCGCGCGCGGCATGGCCCGTTCGATGGTGGCGGAAATGCATTCCTCCTACCTGCCCTTGCGCCGTTCCATGCCGATGAATGTCCGCCGCCGTTTCGAAGGGGTGCAGCTTTCGGACGAGGCGAAGGGCAATATCGTGCGCATCCTCACCCTGTGGGCCGAGGCGCGGGCGCGCTATGGCAAGGGCGGGCCATTCCTGTTCGGCACTTTTTGCGCTGCCGACATCTTCTATGCCCCGGTGGTCAGCCGCTTCCTCACCTATGGCATCGGCGTACCCGGCTTTGCCGAAACCTACATGCAGGCCCTGTGGGAGCATGAATGGATGCAGGCCTGGGTCAACGGTGCCGAGGAGGAGCAATGGGTGATCGAACAATGGGAAGTCCCGCCCAGCGGAGCGTGACGCCTCACTTGATCCGGTCGGTGGGGTAAGGTGTGCCGTCGCGGTGGAGATAGGCATTTTCGGTGAACACCATGTCGATATCGGAATAAGCGCCGCCCTTGCTCCGCTCCCCGCCGCTGACGACTAGGAAGCTGCAATCGGCATCGCTTTCATTGCGCAGATGATGGCCATTGGCGCGGCCCATCGCCCAGGCCGCGACATCCCCGGCGCGCAGCACGGTGCGGGCGTCATCCTCGACAAGAACGGCCTCGCCGGTCAGCATGACCAGCAACTCGTCCTCCCCCTCGTGCCAGTGGCGCTGGGAAGACCATGCACCCGGCTTCAGCACGACATGGCTGGCCCCGAAGGCCGTGATGCCCCCGGCGGGCGCAAGGCGCCTCCACCAGCGGCCTTCCACTTCCCGGTCGAAGGGAGCCGGATAGCCGGTGGCGTTGGATTGCGGGATGGCTTCGAGGTCCAGCTTGGGCATGGCGGGGTGCTCCTGCTTGTGTCGCCTGCGCATAGCCCATATGCGATGGCCCAGCCATGACAGAACCATCCGCGAACGTCGTCGATCTTGCCGCCGCGCTGATCGCCTGCCCCTCCGTAACCCCGGCCACGGGGGCGGTGTTCGATTGCCTCGAGGCGATGCTCGAACCGCTGGGCTTTGCGATCCATCGCTTCATTGCGGGGGCGCCGCCCGCCGGGCCGGTGGAGAACCTCTTCGCCATCCGCAAGGGGCCGGAAGGTTCGAAGCACTTTGCCTTTGCCGGCCATGTCGACGTGGTGCCGGCGGGGGAGGGGTGGACGGGCGATCCTTTCGTGCCCGAACGCCGCAGCGTGCCGGGCGGAGAACTGCTCTATGGGCGCGGAGCGGTGGACATGAAGGGCGCGGTTGCGGCCATGGTGGCGGCGCTGCACGATATCCCCGCCGAGGCCGGAACGATCAGCCTGATCATCACCGGCGACGAGGAGGGCGAGGCGATGCACGGCACGCGAGCCCTGATCGATCATATGCGCCAAGCACATGAAATTCCTGACCTTTGCCTGGTGGGAGAGCCCACTTCGGTCAACCGCCTGGGCGATATGATGAAGATCGGACGGCGCGGTTCGATCAATGCCTGGTTCGATGTGGAGGGGCGTGAAGGGCATGTTGCCTATCCCCATCTGGCCGACAATCCGATCCCCCGGCTGGTGGCTTTGCTGGCCGAACTGGATGCGCTGGAGCTGGATGACGGAACCGACTGGTTTCAGCCCTCCAATCTCGAGATCACCGAAATTATCGTGGGAAATCCAGCCACTAACGTTATTCCTGCCCGCGCCTCGGCCCGCATTTCGATCCGCTTCAACGATGTGCACAAAGGCACCGAACTTGCGCAGAGAGTGACCGAGATCGCGCATAGGCACGGCGCAAGCGCCCGTCCGGTGATCTATGGCGAACCCTTCATCACTCCGCCGGGAAATTTCTCCGAAATGATCGCCGAAGCGGTCCGGGCAGAGACGGGACTCACACCCGAGCCTTCCACCAGCGGGGGCACATCCGATGCGCGCTTCCTGAAGGATCTGTGCCCGGTGATCGAATTCGGCCTGCTCAACGCCACGATGCACAAGCGGGACGAGGCCGTGGCGGTGGACGATCTTGAAACGCTGGTGCGAATCTATCGGCGGGTGACGCTCGCGGCGCTTGGGGCTTGCTAAATCCCTCCGTCATTGCGAGCGTGCGCCGATTGCTGATTGAGCAGAACCACCGGGGAACCCACGCATGACCGACGCCGCCGAAATGGCACAGGAAGCCGCACCCATCGGCCATGGCAAGCTGCAGATGCGAATCCTGATCGGGTTCATCCTGGGTCTCGTGGCCGGGCTGGCGGTGCACAGCTTTGCCGCCGATGCCGGCTGGGTGGATACGGTGGTGACTTATGTCACCGGGCCGATCGGGCAGATCTTCCTGCGCCTGCTGTTCATGCTGGTGATCCCGCTGCTGTTCTCCGCCCTGGTGGTGGGCATTTCCGAGATGGGCGAAATCCGTTCCCTGCGCGCCATCGGGATCAAGACGCTGGTCTATACGGTGATCGTATCGGGCATCGCGGTCGCCCTGTCGCTGGCGCTGGTGAACATCCTCAGGCCGGGCCAAGGGGTGGACCCGGCCGCAGCGCAGGAGTTGCTGGCGCAGGGGAGCGAGAATGCCGCCGGCATCGTCGCCGCCTCGGCGCAGAGCGAGATGGGCGTGAGCCAGATTGTCGCCATCGTGCCCAGCAATATCGTCGGCGCGATGAGCAATAACGACATCCTGGCCGTGATGTTCTTCGCCCTGTTCTTCGGCATCGGCCTGCTGCTGGTGAACACCCGGCGCACGGCGGTGCTGAAGGATACTATCGAGGGTGTGTTCGAAGTCGCCATGCGGCTGATCGGCATCGTCATCCAGCTCGCCCCGCTGGCGATCTTCTGCTTCATGTTCAACCTTTCCGCCCAGTTCGGCTGGGACCTGCTGGTGAAGCTGGCGGCCTATGTGGGAGTGGTGGTGCTGGCGCTGGGGCTGCAGATGTTCGGTGTGTTTCCGGCTCTGCTGAAATTCGTCGCGGGCAAGAGCCCCGTGGCCTTCTTCCGCGAGACGCGGGAGGCCAGCGTGATGGCCTTCTCCACCGCCAGTTCCAACGCCACTTTGCCCACCTCGCTGCGGGTGGCCGAAGGCGGGCTGAAACTGCCGCCGCGCATTTCGCGCTTCGTGCTCACCATCGGCGCCACCGCCAATCAGAACGGCACGGCGATGTTCGAGGGCGTGACGGTGCTGTTCCTCGCCCAGTTCTTCGGCGTGGACCTTGCGCTGTCGGACCAGCTCTTCGTGATGCTGGTGTGCATCCTTGCCGGCATCGGCACGGCCGGCGTACCCGGCGGATCGCTGCCGGTGATCGCGCTGATCCTGGGCGGGGTAGGGGTGCCGCCCGAAGGGATCGGCCTGATCCTGGGCGTGGACCGCTTCCTCGACATGTGCCGCACCACGCTCAACGTCGTGGGCGATCTGGTCTGCGCGCAGGTGATCAGCTCGTTGAGCGCGGAGGATGGGCAGGCGGAGGCGGCTTGAGTGCCGTCCCTCCGTTCGTCCTGAGCCTGTCGAAGGACGAGCGGAAGTTTGAGAAGGGGCGCCTAAGCCCGCATCACCCCTTTCGCCCCTTCGGAGCCTCCAGCACCTTGTCCTTGAACCCGCATTGCGCCACCACAGGGCAGCGCCAGCATTCGGGCGTGCGGGCCTTGCAGGTGTAGCGCCCCAGCAGGATCAGCCAGTGATGCGCATCGCGGCGGAAGGGCTGGGGCACGCGCTTTTCCAGCAGCGCCTCCACCTTCTCCACCGTCTTGCCCCTGGCGAGGCCAGTGCGGTTGGAGACGCGGAACACATGGGTGTCCACCGCGAAGGTTTCCGCCCCGAAGGCGCAGTTCATCACCACATTGGCGGTCTTGCGGCCGACGCCGGGCAGAGTGACCAGCGCGTCGCGATCCTGCGGAACCTCGCCGCCGAAATCGCGCACCAGAATCTCCGACAGGGCGATGACGTTCTTTGCCTTGGAGTTGAACAGCCCGATCGTCTTGATGTGCTGCTTCAGCCCCTCTTCCCCCAGCGCGACCATCTGGGCCGGGGTCTTCACCTGTTCGAACAGCGCGCGCGTCGCCTTGTTCACCCCGGCATCGGTGGCCTGGGCGCTGAGCACCACCGCCACCAGCAGCTGGTAGGTATTGTCGAAGAGCAGTTCCGTCTGCGGGTGGGGATTGAGTTCTGCCAGGCCTGAAAAGAAGGCGAAAATCTCGTCACGTGTCACGCCGGCCCTCTTCCGCATCCATCAGGCGGTCGATTTCCTCTTCCACCTTCTCTTCCACTTCCAACTCGATCCTGCGCGCCAGTTCAAGCTCGCGCTTCTTCTGCATCGCGTCGCTGAAGGCTGCCGCCATGATACCGGCAGGCATCGCCACCAGCGCCACCCCGCCCAGCGCCACCACCGCGGCGGTAATCTTGCCCAGCGGCGTGATCGGGATCGCATCGCCATAGCCCACCGTCGTCAGGGTGACGATGGCCCACCACAAAGAACGCGGGATGCTGCCGAACTGGTCCGGCTGCACGGTGCCTTCGGCCCAATACATCGCCACCGCACCAATCAGCAGCAGCACCCAGCCCAGCGAGATGGTGACCACCAGTTCATAGCGGCGGCTCCACACGGCGGCGGAGATTTCCTCGATCGCATGGGAAAAGCGGGTGAATTTGGTCAGCGCCAATATCCGCACCAGCCGCACCAGCCGCAGCATGGCGGCATCGCCCACCACCAGCGGCGCAAGCGAAGTCAGCACAACGACAAGATCGATGATCGCCAGCGGGGAAATGACGAAGCGCAGCCGCTTGGCCGTGGCGGAACCCCTGCCCGGCGCATCGGCTACGCACCACAGGCGGGCCAGATATTCGATCAGGAAGAGGATGCCGAACCCCATCTCCGCGCCTACGATCAGCCGGTGATGTTCGCGCGTTATGGTCGGCTCTGTCCCGATCACGGAGACGGCCACTGCCCCCAGGATCAGGATAATCAGCGCCAGGTTGACGAGGGACAGCCGGTTGCTGGTGCCTGCGCCCACGAACAGCTTCCTATAGGCCGTGGCGCGCAGGCGACGCATGTCAGAGCCCCAGGACCTGCGGCATGGCATAGCGCCCCGGATGGCCGGAGGCGTTCTTGCCGATCAGCCACAGGGCGGCCTTCACGGCCCCATGGGCAAAGATCATCCGGTTCTCGGCCAGGTGGGACAGGGTGATCCGCTCTTCATCGCCGGCGAGGATTACCGAATGTTCGCCCGCCACTGTGCCGCCGCGCAAGGCAGCAAAGCCGATTGCACCCGGCTTGCGGGCGCCGGTGTGTCCGTCCCGCCCGCGTTCGGAATTGGGGGCAAGATCGATCCCGCGTCCTTCGGCGGCAGCCTCGCCCAGCAGCAGGGCAGTGCCCGATGGCGCATCCACCTTCATGCGGTGGTGCATCTCCACGATTTCGATATCCCATTCGACGCCCAGCTTCGATGCCGCTTCGCGCACCAGATGGGCCAGCAGAGTGACGCCCAGCGAAGTATTGCCGGTTTGCAGCACGGGGATGGACCGGGCTGCCGCATCGATTGCCACATGGTCCGTTTCGGAAAGGCCGGTGGTACCGATCACGATGGGGATGCCGGTCTCCACCGCCGCGCCCAGATTGGCAGCCAGGGCGGCGGGGGCGGAAAAGTCGATCAGCACATCGCTGCGCGCGGCAAGGTCAGCCGGATTGCCGCCGCGGCCCACGCCGCCTGCCAGCGTCATCCCCGCAGCCTCGACCGCCACGGCCAGCGCCTTGCCCATGCGCCCTTCGCTGCCGATGATTCCGATGCTGCTCATTGCCACTCCCTGTTACCGCGTGCTTCATGGGGGACATGAGCGACATCCGCAATATCGTGATCCTTACCGGCGCAGGGATAAGCGCCGAAAGCGGCCTTCGCACCTTCCGCGCGGAGGATGGATTGTGGGAAGATCACCGGGTGGAAGATGTGGCAACGCCCGAGGCCTTCCGCCGCGATCCGGCGCTGGTCCAGCGCTTCTATGACGAGCGGCGCGCGGGCGTGCTGGCTGCCCGGCCCAATGCCGCGCATGAGGCGCTGGCGCGGCTGGATCGGGAATGGGGCAGGAGACAGGGACATGAGCTGCTGATCGTCACCCAGAATATCGACGATCTGCATGAGCGGGCAGGGGCGACACGAGTGCTGCATATGCATGGAGAGGCGCTGTCCGTCTGGTGCCAGGCCTGCGATGCCCGCCATCATTGGGAAGGCACGCTGCTCGACGGCCCGCCCTGCCCCTCCTGCGGAGAGGTGGCAATGCGGCCGGATATCGTGTGGTTCGGCGAAATGCCTTACGGGATGGACGAGATTTTCCGGGCGATTGCCCGCGCGGATCTGTTCGTTTCCATCGGCACATCGGGCGCGGTCTATCCGGCGGCGGGCTTCGTCCAGCAGGCGGTGAGCCACCGGGCGCAGACGCTGGAATTGAATCTGGAGCGAAGCCAGGGCTCCCACTGGTTCGACGAGACGCGGCTTGGGCCGGCCAGCGTATTGGTGCCGGAATGGGTGGGGGAAGTTCTGGGGTGAGGCGCAAACCGATAATGCCATCCCCGTGAAAGACACTATTTTGTCAGGCCGCCGAACATCCCCGGCACTCAGGATCCTTCGCGATGTTCAGCGTGCGCAGCGAAGGGGCAAGGCCGTCCAGCAGATGCAGCTTGCCCCATTGCGGATCGCCCAGCGGGCTGACGCCGGCCAGCAGCACGCGGATCGCCTGCATCGCGGCGAAAGTGGCGGCCCAGCCGGACATGGCGCCCAGCATGCCGTCTTCGGCGCAGGTGTCGCAATCTTCGGCATCGAAGGCGTCGCCCACATAGCAGCGATAGCAGCTGTGCCCCTCGATATGCCCGGCAAAGGCGGCAACCTGCCCCTGGAAGCGGCCCACGGCGGCGCTCAGCAGCGGCACGGCGGCCGCCACGCAGGCATCGGAGACGGCGAGGCGGGTAGCGAAATTGTCGCAGCCATCGAGCACAAGGTCCGCACCCTGGATAAGGGCGGGGGCGGTTTCCGGCGTTACCCGGATGGCGGCGGCCTGGCAGGCGATTTCGGGATCGAACCGGGCGAGCCATTCCTCGGCCCGTTCGACCTTGAGCTGGCCAACGTCACTTTCGGTATAGATCGTCTGGCGCTGGAGATTGCTTTCATCCACCCGGTCGTCGTCGATCAGGGTCAGGCGCCCGATCCCGGCGGCGGCGAGATATTGCAGGGCCGGCGATCCGATCCCGCCCAGGCCCACCAGCACTACATGCGATCCGGCAAGCTTCATCTGCCCCACGCCGCCGATTTCGGGCAGCACGATATGGCGGGCAAAACGTTCGAGGCGCGCGGGCGAAAGGCTCATTACGCGGTCGGTGTTTGTGGCAGCCGCTCCTTGCGGAAGCCCACCAGCCCCAGCCACCATTGCGCGGCGATGATCGCCCCCTTGGCTGGCTGGAGGATGCTCAGCATGATTGCGGCGGCCAGCGGCAGCACGATGGCGCCTGTCACCAGCATGGAGAGCTGGAAGTCCAGCACCAGCAGGATCAGCACGGGCGCCATCAGATGGCCGGTAACGAGGATGGAGATGTAAGGCGGGAAATCATCCGCCCGCTGCAGCGTCCAGTCCTGCCCGCAGGCATAGCAGAAATCCACAGGCTTGAGCCATTTGCGGAACAGGGGCGCCTGGCCGCAGCGCGGGCAGGTGCAGCGCAATCCGCCCCTGATCGCGGCCTCCAGATAAGAGGAGGGAAGCGTGCGGGGCAGCGGAGACTCGGCGATTTCGGTCATGGTGGGGCTTTATGCATGGATCGCCTTGTCTGTCGACAAGGCTTGCAGCGGCGCCAGCTTTGCCGTCAGGCGAATCCGGACAGACGCCACACGGCGTCTGTCGACAAGCCTGTCGATAAGAGGTCCATAATATAGGGAACCGGCGGTGGACAGGCTGTGCCCACCGCCGGGAAAAGCAATCAGCTTTCCAGCTGTCTCAACAGGCTGCGCACATCGCCATCCATATCGGCGTCGCGCTTCCTGAGGTCCTCGATCAGGCGGACGGCGTGGATCACGGTGGAGTGATCGCGCCCGCCGAACTTGCGCCCGATCTCGGGGTAGGAACGGGGTGTCAGCACCTTGGCGAGATACATCGCCACCTGGCGCGGGCGCACCACTGCGCGGGCGCGGCGCTTGGAGGACATTTCCGAACGATCAACCCGGTAGAACTGGCACACCGTGCGCTGGATCTCGTCGATCGTGATGCGCTTGCGATTGGCCGAAAGGATGTCGGTCAGCTGCTCCTCGGCCAGCTGGAGCGAGACCACCTGCCCCGTCAGCTGGGCATAGGCGATCAGCTTGTTGAGGCCACCCACCAGCTCGCGCACATTGCGGTTGATGGTGCGGGCCAGAAACTCGATCACGTCGGAAGGAACTTCCAGCGGCGCGAAACGGGTCAGCTTGGATTCGAGGATCGCACGGCGCAGCTCGATATCGGCCGGCTGGATATCCGCGACGAGGCCCATCGACAGGCGCGAAAGCAGGCGCTGTTCCACCCCGTCGAGCGCCTGCGGCGCACGGTCGGCGGCGAAGACCAGCCGCTTGCCTTCGGCCAGCAGCGCGTCGATCGTGTAGAGCAGCTCTTCCTGGGCGGAAGCCTTGCCGATGATGAACTGGATATCGTCCACCAGCAGCAGGTCGAAACCGCGCAGGCGTGCCTTGAACTCGATCATCTCGTTCTGGCGCAGGGCCGAAACGAATTCGACCATGAAGCGCTCCGCCGAGCAGTAGAATATCCGCGCCCGCGGGTGGGCCGCCAGATAGGCATGGCCGATGGCGTGCAGCAGATGCGTCTTGCCCTGGCCGGTGGCGGCCTTGAGGTAGAGCGGCGAGAATTGCGGCTGCTCCACCTTGGCCATGCGTTCGGCCGCATTGAAGGCCAGCACATTGGTCGTGCCGGTGACGAAAGCGGCAAAGGTCAGGCTGGGATCGAGGCCGACCGAGGCGGTAAAGCCCGCTTCACCGATCGAACCCGCGCCCAGCGCGCCAAGGCGTTCGGGCGAACCATCGTTGGCGGCACTGCGGCCAAAGCTGTCCTGCCCGCCCAATTTCACTTCGGGAAGCTGACGGCGGCCGGGGTGAACACCGATACGCACCTGCTTCACTTCGCTGCGCGCAATCTTCCATGCCAGCGAGAGCCGGTCGGCAAAGCGATCACCCACCCAGTTCGCGGAGAACTCGGTCGGCAGGAAAAGATTGAGCGTCCCCGTTTCCTTGCAGAAACTGCCCAATTGGATCGGTTTGATCCACTGACTGTGAAGCTGGTGGCCAAGGTCTTTTCGAAGGCCCTGGCTGATGTCTGCCCAGTCGGCCGCGAGGTCGAGCGCCTCTTGGTCTTCGGTCATATTATCGTCGCCCTTGCGCTTCCTGGCTGATGCAGACGTCCGTTCTGCATGTGGTCCCATCCGAATCATCTACCGTCCCATCCCTACATAATACGGTGATCGATCCTCGACAGACGGGCCTTCGCGCGGACAATCGCCCGCACTTCGGAGCAAAGCTCCGCCACGGTCCGATCCCCCCAAGACCGGAACCCGCACACCATCATATCGACTAATTGATGCCCCCAACGGACTCGCCGTGGGCCTGGGCCGATTTATGAACCCAGCACCGAAATGGGCAAGGGGCGCTCCGTAAAAAAAGTGAAATAATGAGTCTTGACTCGCCCAAGGGGCGCGGACTTGCGTTAAAATGGCTAAATTCCGCCGTTTTCACTGCTTTTTAAGCAGCGAATCGCGAGATTACGGGTACTTACATCAAACTGTAATATACGCCTCTCGCAGGTGCGAAAAAAGCCGGCGCGAAACGCACCGGCCTTGTTCGTTCTGTGTTCCTGCCGGCGGCCTTTCGGCCAGGCGAATCAAAGAGCGGCGATTCGCTTCGACAGGCGCGACATCTTGCGAGCCACGGTGTTCTTGTGCAGCACTCCGCGTGCCACGCCGCGAGCCATTTCCGGCTGTGCGCTCTTCAGCGCTTCAGCGGCTACGGCCTTGTCGCCACCAGCGATGGCGGCTTCCACCTTCTTCACGAAGGTGCGGATGCGGCCCAGACGCGCACCGTTGATTTCGGCGCGGTTGGCGTTGCGACGGATGCGCTTGCGTGCTTGCGGCGTATTGGCCATCTTCGTCCTCTTTCAGGCCGCTTATTGCGCAGCCGGAATTCTAAATCGATAAACTCGCGGAAAAGGCAGTTTCCCGCCGGAAAGCGGCGCCCTTAACGGCGCATGCCCGAATCGTCAACCTATACTCGCCTCAAACCCGGCGGGAGAGCCCCGCATGGACAGAGGTCATTTCTGGCAGGCCGCGCAATACCAGCTGCTGCGTCCGCCTTGTGCGATGCGCCTTACAGTGCCCCCGCAGCGGTGGCAATCTTCCGCCTCGCGCCCATAGACATCGAAGCGGGTGGCGAAATAGCCCAGCTCGCCATCGGGCCGGGCATAGTCGCGCAAGGTCGATCCGCCATCCGCGATCGATTCGCTCAGCACCTGCCGGATCGCCGGCACCAGCCGCTCCAGCGCCGCGAGCGAGACCATGCCGCCTGCGCGCAGCGGGCTGATCCCGGCGCGGTAGAGCGCTTCGCACACATAGATATTGCCCAGCCCCGCCACGATCCGCTGATCGAGCAGCAGCAATTTGACCGCCTGCTTGCGCCCGTCGAGCGCGGTCCGAAGATGCGCGGGAGTAAGGCCGTCTCCCAGCGGCTCGGGGCCCATGGCGGCGAATTGCGGCCAGGCTTCCAGCGCCGCCGTATCGACAAGATCGACCGATCCGAAGCGGCGCGCGTCATCGAGCGCGAATTGGTGTCCTGCTGTCTCGATCACCAGATGATCGTGTTTGCCAAGGTCCGCAGGATCGATCCGCCAGCGCCCGCTCATGCCAAGGTGGAACACCATGGTCTGGGCGCGGTCGGTGTGGATCAGGCCATATTTCGCCCGGCGGCCCAACCCGGTGACTGTCGCTCCGGTGAGCGACTGGACGAGCGAGGGCGGGAAGGGGCGGCGCAGGTCCGCGCGGTTCAGCGCCACACGCTCGATCCGCTGCCCGTCAAGGAAACGGGCAAGGCCGCGAACGGTGGTTTCTACTTCGGGCAGTTCCGGCATGCTGCGTGCGTTAGTTTGCACGAAGGCGCCTGTCACGCATCGACCTCTCGCCAAGCGGGGATTCGCTCCCTATTGCCCACCGCCATGTCTCGGAACCCCAACCATATGCGTGCCTTTGCTATGCTGGGCCTGGTGATGCTGCTGTGGGCCGGCAATTCGATCATCGGGCGCGCGGTGCATGAAGATGTTCCGCCCCTTACGCTGGCCTTCGTGCGCTGGACCTGCGCCTCGCTGCTGCTGCTGCCCTTCGCGATCGGTTCAGTGTGGAAAGACCGGGTGGCGATCCTTGCCGGCTGGAAAATGGTGCTCGTCCTCGGCCTGGTCGGCGTGGCCGCCTTCAACGGGCTGCTCTACGCGGGGCTGGGTTACACCACGGCCACCAATGCCCTGCTGCTGCAGGCGGCGATCCCCGCGCTGGTGGTGCTGTTCGATCTTCTGTTCTTCGGCACCAGGCCCGATCCGCGCCAGGCGGCGGGAGTGGCGGTTTCCATCCTGGGCGTGGTGGTGATCGTGTTCCAGGGCGATCCGGGCGCGGCCATGCGGCTCCATTTCGGGTTGGGCGATGCGCTGGTGCTGACTGCGGTGGTGGCCTGGTCGCTCTACACCGTATTGCTACGGCTCAGGCCGAAGACGGCGCCGGAAAGCTTCGTGGCAGTGACCTTCTGGATCGGCGCCTTCGCCATGGCACCGCTGGCGGCGATGGAATGGGCGCAGGGCAAGCAAATCCACTGGAGCTGGGGCGTGGTGGGGGCCTTTGCCTATGTCTCGGTGCTGCCATCGCTCGTTTCCTATTTCATCTATAATTGGGCGACCGGGCAGGTCGGCCCGGCCCGTGCGGGGCAGGCGATTACGCTGATGCCCTTGTTCGGCGCCCTGCTTTCGGCGGCGATCCTGGGCGAGCAGCTCCGTTCCTATCACTGGGCGGGCATGGGGCTGATCCTTGCCGGAATCGTGATTTCGGCACTGGCCCTGCTCTATGGACGTCCTCAAAAACCGGCACCCGAAAGACCGGCTGGCGCCGCGCGGGACTGACCGCTACAGGGCAGGCATGAGCGAGCAGGTATCCTTCGGCTACGAAGAAGTGAGCCCGGAAGAGAAGACGCGGCGCGTGGGCGCGGTGTTTTCCAATGTGGCGGCGAAATACGACATCATGAACGATGCGATGTCGGGCGGCATGCACCGTTTGTGGAAGGATCGTTTCGTGCGGCGGGTGAAGCCCCAGCCGGGTGAGCAGATCCTCGACATGGCGGGCGGCACGGGGGACATCGCCTTCCGCATGGCCGAGCGCGGGGCCATCGTCACGGTGTCGGATATCAATCAGGACATGCTGGATGTCGGCATCGAACGGGCCATGAAGCGGGGGCTGGACGAGCTTGTCTGGTCGCGCCAGAATGCAGAGGAGTTGAGTTTCCCCAGCCGCTTCTTCGATGCCTATACGATTGCCTTCGGCATCCGGAACGTCACCCATATCGACAAGGCGCTGGCCGAGGCGCACCGCGTGCTGAAATTCGGCGGGCGTTTCTTCTGCCTGGAATTTTCCACCACCGAATGGCCGGGCTTCAAGGAAGCCTACGATCTTTATTCGCACAAGCTGGTGCCGCAGCTTGGCAAGGCGATCGCCCATGACGAGGAAAGCTATCGCTATCTCATCGAATCGATCCGCCGCTTCCCGCCCATGCCCGAATTCGAACAGCTGATCCGCGATGCCGGCTTCACCCAGACCAGGGTGGAACCGATCCTGGGCGGACTGGTGGCGATCCATTCGGGGTGGAAGATATAGGGTGACCAGCCCCGCCACTCATATTGTCAGGCTCCTCTCGTGGGGCCGCACTGCGGCGCGCTACGGCGCGCTGCGGGGGATCGAGCGCGATCCTAATACGCCCGCGCCGGTGCGTCGGCTTGTCAAGCTCGCGCGTTTCGGCACTTTCCAGCCGCGCGAGCCCGATTATTCGAGCGCCTTCAAGGCCATAGGTCCGGCCGCGATCAAGCTGGGCCAGTCGCTTGCCACGCGGCCCGATCTGGTGGGCGAGGAAGCAGCGCGCAATCTGCTCGGTCTGCAGGACAGCCTGCCGCCAGTGCCCTTCGCGGCAATCCGCGCGGAGATCGAAGGCAGCTTCGGCCAGCCGCTGGAGGCGTTCTTCGCCAGTGTCGATCCTGTTCCGGTGGGGGCGGCCTCCATCGCCCAGGTCCACAAGGGCGTGACGATCGACGGGCGCACCGTGGCGATCAAGGTGCTGCGCCCCGGTATCCGCCGCCGTTTCGAGCGCGATATCGAAACCTATGAATGGGCTGCCGCCCATCTCGAGGCGCTGGGCGGCGAAGCTGCGCGATTGCGCCCACGCCTGACTATCGAGAATTTCCGCCGCTGGACCGCGCGCGAGCTGGACCTGCGGCGCGAGGCGGCTTCGGCCAGCGAACTTGCCGCCGCGATGAAGGGCTTCGAAGGCTATCGTGTGCCCGATATCGACTGGGATCGCACCAATGGCAGGGTGATGACCGTCGAATGGATCGACGGGGTCAAGATCAGCGACGTCGAGGCTCTGAAAGCGGCCGGGCACGATCTACCCAAGCTGGCAAGCAGGCTGGTTCTGGCCTTCCTCACCCAGGCGATCAGTGCGGGTTTCTTCCATGCCGACATGCACCAGGGCAATCTGTTCGTGCGGCCCGATGGCATGATCGTCGCCATCGATTTCGGCATCATGGGCCGGATCGACCGGCGCGCCCGGCAATGGCTGGCCGAAATCCTCTATGGCCTTACCACCGGCGATTACCGCCGGGTGGCCGAGATCCATTTCGAGGCGCAATATGTGCCCAGCTATCACTCGGTGGATGAATTCGCGACTGCCCTGCGCGCCGTGGGCGAGCCGATGCGCGGCAAGCCGGTGAGCGAGCTTTCGGTGGGCCAGATGCTCGATGGGCTGTTCGCCATTACCCGCGATTTCGACATGCAGACCCAGCCGCATCTGCTGCTGCTGCAAAAGACCATGGTGATGGTGGAAGGTGTCGCCACCCAGATCGATCCTTCGATCAATATGTGGGACGTTGCCGCCCCCTTCGTGAAGAGCTGGATTCGCGACGAGCTGGGCCCCGAGGCCATGCTGGCGGACCGGCTGCGCACCGATTTCCAGACCCTGCTGCGCCTGCCTGACCTGCTGCGCCGGCTTGAGGATCGTTTCCCGGCCAAGGGCGGCGCGCCCGAGGCTCCGCCGCTCGAACCGGTGCCGCTGATCTGGGAACGGCGCGGCGGGCGGCGCTGGCCGGGCTATCTGCTCGCGGCGGTGGCGGGCGGGGCGGCGATCTGGGCCGCCAATCTTGCCGGATGGCTCTCCTGACCCAGCGCGCCGACCTGTCGCCTGCCCGCTTCGGGGTGTGGATCGACAGGCCGCTGGCCAGGCTTCCGCGCCCCGCCGCGATCCTGCTGCTCCTGGCGCTTGTCGCGGCCTGCCTGTGGAGCATTCCAGCGACGGGCGAACTGATGCACGCGGGCGATGATCGCATTGCCGCGAAACAGGCCGCCCAGCCGGAAGGCGGGGCGGGCGATCTTGAACTCTACAGTGCGATCAATGCGCGCATGGCGCGGGGCGAGACCTATTACGAGGCCGCCGTTTCCGAGCACCTGGCAAATCACTATCCCACCCGGCCCTTCTTTACCGTGCGCTCGCCTGTGCTGGCAGAGGGCAATGTCCTGTTCGGGCCTGCGTTCTGGCGTGTCGCGGCGGTGCTCGCACTGGGCCTCTCACTGGCGGGGCTCATGGGCCAGCCGCAGGACGCCTTGCGTGCGCCGGAACGGATCGGCGCGGCGCTGATACTCGTCTTGTGCGGCTTCGGGGCGTTTCTCGAAGTAGTCGGGCTGGTGCATGAGCTGATCGCCGGGCTGTTCCTTTCCGCCGCGCTGCTGCTCTATCGGCCGGGTCGCTGGTGGCCCAGCCTGCTGCTGGCGGCCACTGCTCTGGCGCTGCGGGAACTGGCGCTGCCCTTCCTGTTGCTGTGGCTCGTCTTCGCGGCGGTGGAGCGACGCAAGGGAGAGGCGCTGGCGGTGCTGGGGGTGATCGCGCTGTTCGCCATCGGCATGTTCTTCCACGCAGAAGCGGTAAGCGCGTTGCGCCCGCCCGATGCGCCCGCATCGCAGGGCTGGGCAGGGTTTCAGGGGCCGCAAGCCTTCCTTGAGGCAATGGTGCGCCTGACGCCTCTGTCCTTCGCTCCGCTCTGGCTCGCGGCCCCGCTTGCTCTGCTGCCGTTGCTCGGCTGGCTGGGGCTGGGCGGCAGGCTGGGCTGGTTCGCCACGCTGTGGTTCGCGGGCTTTGCGCTTGCCATCGCGCTGTTCGCCCGGCCCGAGAATTTCTATTGGGGCGCGCTGGTGCTGCCTGCCTATGGCGCGGGGCTGGCCTTGGTGCCGCGCGCTTTGGTCGCCCTGCTGGGTGCCGTGCGAATGAGACGGAAGGGGGCATGAGCGCCGCGCCGGCATGGGATCGCTTCGCCAATTGGCCTGAACTGCCCGCGCGGCTTGCGCTCGGCCTATCGGCGATCCTGCTGCTGTTGGCGGCATTGCTGCCGCCGGGCAGTTCTCCACCGGCTCACAAGGCCAGCGCACAGGCCCCTGCCATCACAGGAACCGATGCGCGCAAGGATGAGGATATCGCGCTTTACGAACGGATCGTGGAGCGTGTTGCCGCGGGCGAACCCTATCACCGGGTCGCAGTGGAAGAGCAGCGCGCGCGCAATTTCCCGGTCACTCCCGGTGCGGCGGTGCGGCTTCCCACTCTTGCCAGGCTGAGCGCGTGGCTGGGGCCGGCGGGTCTTTATGGTGCGGCGGCGGCGGTGTGGATCGCCACCTTGATCGCATGGTGGTGCAGGCTGGGGGTGGAGCCGGGCGGATTGCCGCGCCGACCGATCGCCATGGTGCTGCTGATCATCGGCATCGCGGGCGGGCTGAAGCCGCAATATCTCGCCCTGCATGAGGTTTGGGCAGGTACGCTGCTGGCGCTGTCCTTTGCCCTGCACCGGGGCGAGCGTTGGATCGGATCGCTGATCGCCGCCGCGCTGGCGCTGGCGATTCGCGAACATGCGCTGCCCTTTGTCCTGCTGATGGGCGCTTTCGCCCTGTGGAAGCGGCGTTGGGCGGAACTGGCCTGCTGGGCCGGCCTCTGCGTGCTGTTCCTTGCGGCCATGTGGGTGCACCTGGGCATCGTTGCCGATCTCGTGACGCCGCAGGACAGGCCGTCCCCCTCATGGTTCGCCTTGCGCGGCCTGGCGGGCTTCACGTCCAATGTGGCCTTGTCGTCCAGCCTCCAGTTCCTCCCGCATATGCTGGCCGGGCCGCTGGCGGTGTTGCCGCTGATCGGTTGGGCCGGGTGGAAATCGCAGGCGGGCGCCTTCGGCACACTGCTGTTCGCCGGCTATGCCGTGCTGTTCATGATCGCCGGGCGCGACAATAATTTCTACTGGGCGCTGATGATCACGCCGACCTATTTCATGGGGCTGGCCTTCGCGCCCATGGTGTTGCGCTCGCTCTGGCGTTCTGCGCGGGGCAGGGGGCGGAGCAGATTTAGCTCGTAAGCTCTTCCACTTTGTGATGCGGCAGCATCCGGTTGCCCATGATCGAGACAAGCACCACCCCCGCCTCGATCGCCATCGGCATGGCGGCGCCTTCATAAATGCCATCGACGAACAGGCTCACCAGCCGGCCGGTAAAGGCGATGCCAAACAGAGCGGCGGGCACCAGCAGCATGTCGCCTGCGCGCTTCCATGCACCCCATACCATGCAGAAGCCGCCCACCACGAAGAAGGCGGTCATATCGGCGCGAATGGTGGACCAGCCCGCGGTACCCGCCGCCGCCAGCCCGAAGCTGCCGACCGAGGATTGCGGCATGGCCAGGAAGCTCAGCCCGTTGATGATGAAGAACAGCCCGCCAACGAACAGCAGGGCAGTGAGGATCAGGCGCATCGATGTTTCTCCTCTATGTATCCTCGCATATGCCCGGATAGGCATCGCTAGGCAAAACTTAACCACAATCGGGCATTGGAATGGCGTAGGCTGGCCTTAAGTTAACGGCAGCGCTAGGTTTGCGGATGAACAATTTGCCCGGGGAGTTTCAGGCGGCACATATGACGGGACCGCGCATTCTGCTGGTCGTGGGCGGGGGCATAGCCGCCTACAAGTCGTGCGAGCTGGTTCGCCTGATCCGCAAAGGCGGAGGCGATGTGACATGCGTGCTGACCGAAGGCGGCTCGCAATTCGTTACGCCCATGTCGCTCGCGGCGCTGAGCGAGAACAAGGTTCATACCTCGCTGTGGGATCTCACCGACGAGGCAGAGATGGGCCACATCCAGCTCAGCCGCAGCGCCGATCTGGTGGTGGTGTGCCCCGCCACGGCGGATTTGCTGGCCAAGATGGCGGCAGGCATTGCCGACGATCTGGGTACCACGCTGATTCTCGCCACCGACAAGCCGGTGCTGACCGTGCCTGCGATGAATGTGCGCATGTGGGAGCATGAGGCGACCCAGCGCAATGTCGCCTGGCTGAGGCAGGCGGGCGTGCGGGTGATGCAGCCGGACGAAGGCCCGATGGCCTGCGGTGAATTCGGCCCCGGCCGTCTGCCGGAACCGGAAATGGTCTGGCTCGAGATTGCCGAACTGCTGGGTGTCGACCCCGGACTCCTTGGTGTGGGTGGGGCCGGGCACCGCGAGATTGCCGATTATCTGGAGGCGCTTGAGCCCGAGGACGAGGTGGAGGAAGTCGAGGAAGCCGGGGAGGAGGAGGACGCCTCCGCCAGCCCCAGAGGCGGCCTCAGCGGGCTGTTCGCTTCGCTCATCCATCGCACCACGCCGCGCCGCATTCGCGAGGACGAGGTCGAATATGGCGACCTGCCTGCGCTGCCGGCCGATTTCATCCCATCGCAGGCCCCGTTCGAAGATGCGGTGTCGAGAGCTTTTCCCGAGCCCGGAGACTATCCCGAGCCAGAGGCTTTTCCGCAGGAAGAGCCGGTCGATGCCATACCCGATCTTTCAGGCTCGCTCTTCGCCAAGAAGGGCAAGGCTCGTTCCGCCCCGCCCACCGATGTGGAAGCGATCAATCATCTGGTGCAGACCGGCTCTGGCGAGGCCGCGCCCGAACCCTTCGCCGGGGATCGCGCGGTGCTGCCGGCGGGCGCAGGCGTGGTGCTCGAAGATCCGCTGGAAGGCCAGTCGGCCTTCGACATCGCGCCCGAGCATCGTCCACTGTTCGGCAAGCATGTGCTGGTTACTGCCGGGCCCACGCATGAGCCGATCGATCCGGTGCGCTACATCGCCAATCGCTCTTCCGGCAAGCAGGGCTTCGCGATCGCCGCCGCCGCTGCCGCGCTGGGCGCACGGGTGACGCTGGTTACTGGCCCGGTCCATCTCAAGACCCCCCCGGGAGTGGAGCGGATCGATGTCGAATCCGCGCTGGAAATGTCCGAAGCGGTGAAGCGCGCCCTGCCGGCCGATGTGGCGGTGATGGTGGCCGCCGTGGCCGATTGGCGGACGATGGAATTCGCCGATGCCAAGATCAAGAAGCGCGCCAATGCACCGCCGGCCCTGCTGCTGACCGAGAATCCCGATATTCTCGCCAGTGTCGCTGCGGGGGCCAAGCGTCCACGCCTGCTGGTGGGCTTTGCGGCCGAGACCGACAATCTGATCGAGAACGCCAAGAAGAAGCGCAAGTCCAAGGGTGCCGACTGGATCGTTGCCAATGACGTGAAGGGGGACACGATGGGCGGCGAACAGAACACTGTGCATATCGTCACGGCCAAGTCTGTCGAGGACTGGCCGGCGATGCCAAAGGAAGACGTAGCCCTGAAGCTGATGGAAAGGATTGCCGATGCCCTCGAATGACATTGCGGTTCAGGTAAAGCGCCTGCCGCATGGCGAGGGTCTGGAGCTTCCCAAATATGCTACGCCAGGTGCGGCCGGAATGGATGTTCTGTCGGCTGAGGATGTGGTGCTGGAACCGGGTATGCGTCATCCGGTGGCCACCGGCCTCGCAGTGGCGATTCCCGAGGGATACGAAATTCAGGTCCGCCCGCGTTCAGGCCTTGCGCTGAAACATGGCGTCAGCGTGCCCAATACGCCGGGCACGATCGATTCCGATTATCGCGGCGAGCTGAAGGTAATCATGATCAATTTCGGCAGCGAGCCCTTCGCGATCCATCGCGGGGACCGGGTGGCCCAGTTGGTGCTGGCGCCGGTGACGCGCGCAAGCTGGGCCGAAGTGGCCGAGCTTGACGATACGGAGCGTGGGGCGGGCGGTTTCGGATCGACCGGCGGGGTCGTCTCGCTGAAGGGGTAATTTGGCGCTGGTGAGCCGTCATTGCGAGGGGCAAAGCCCCCGAGGCGATCCAGGCCCAACACGGTCCGCCTGCAATTAGGATCAGGCACGGTGGGCACCGAAATGTTGGCGGCAGTGTCGCCGCAACATGCTTTCCATCGGGTAAATGGTAAATTTACACGAAATTAGGCAGACCTCTAAGGTCTTTGCTGATCAATATTCATCATTAATCCTTGTCGCTGCAAGGGCGCGGAAATCAGCCGCTTTGCCCGCAGCGCTGCAGGGAAACAGTGCTATGGCCAGCGTGTCAGCGGACGCACCGAACGGGGCAAAATATCTCACTGCCCACTGTCGTACGCGCAGCGGCGGCGTGCTGGAGATTCCCGTACTCGACATATCCCCGATCGGCTGCATGATCGACCGGCGCGCCTGGCCGATCCGGGTTGACGACCGCGTATTGATCAAGCTCGAAGGGCTCAGCTATCAGCCCGCCAGTGTGGTGTGGGTGGAAGACGACCGGGCAGGGCTGATGTTCGAACAATTGCTTTACGAGCCGATCCTTGCGCGGCTGCGCCAGTCCCTGCTTTCGCGCAGGAACGGCTGACACGAAAAAGGCGGACCCGCCCGGGCCCGCCTTTTTGATTTCCGCAGCCTGCGAAGCGCCGCTTACTTCTTCTTTTCCGGTGCGATGGTAATGCGCATCGTCTCGCCCGAATTGCCGGGGAAGTCGGTGAACATGGCTTCCACCAGGTTGGGCACCAGATATTGCAGACGGTTGGAGGTGGAGACAGCCTCGGCCTTGCCTTCGAACAGGCGCTGGCCATCGGCGGCGCGGTCGATCTTCAATTCGATGCCGCTGGTATAGACGGTGTAGCTGTCAACCGAGCGGCTGTCGAAGAAGGGATCGTACCAGCCGAAGCCCCACAGGCGGCTGCGGTAATAGGCCGAGCGGCCATAATAACCGCGATAGCCGTACCAGGGATCCCAGAAGGGGTCGCGCCCGATGCTGGAACCGGTCAGTTTCTCGCGCCCATTGTCCACCCCATAATCGAAGCGGACGATCAGCGTGGCGTTCTTGGGGGAGGCCAGTTCATAGCCCAGCTTTTGCATCTGGCCTTCGACCAGATGGGCATATTGCGCGAATTCAAGCCCGCCTGCGAGCTTGGGATCTTCCGCCACTACTGCGAAGGACTGCCCCTGGGGGGCGGGAAGCTGGCTCTGGAAGCGGGAAACATCCGCTTTGAAGCCCGATGCGCAGGCGGCCAGCGCCGCCAGCAGCAGGGGGACCATCAACAGCTTGATTGCGCGACCGATCGAATTGTTTTCCGTCGTCATGTCAGGTCTCTCAAGGCTTGCCCGGTAAAGGGAGAATGATCGGGCAGATAGACTTCTATGCTGACATTACCCTGCCTTTGAGCGCCTTAATAGCGCTTGAATGCGAACGGGCCCGCCGCTCCTTGCGAAGAGGCGGGCCCGGTTGCTTAGCTTGCGGCCGGATCAGTGGTGACTGCGCACCAGCCCCAGCGCATCATAGGCCGCATCCAGCGTCGTCCCTGCGATATCTCGGGCTTTCAGCGCGCCCTTGGCGAGGATCGCGTCCAGTGCCTCGCGGTCCTGCTTGAGTTCCACGAAGCGGCTGGTGATCGGGCCCAGCGTCTCCACCAGCAGTTCGCCCAGCGCGGGCTTGAACGTGCCGAAGCCCTTGCCGGCGAAATCGGCCAGCACGGTTTCGGCGGAGATGTTGGCCATGGTGGCATAGATGCCCACCAGATTGGCCGCTTCGGGCCGCCCTTCCAGGCCGGCAAGCTCGGAAGGAAGCGGTTCCGGATCGGTCTTGGCCTTCTTCACTTTCTGCATCATCGCATCGGCATCGTCGGTCAGATTGATACGGCTCATGTCCGAAGGATCGGACTTGCTCATCTTCGACGTGCCGTCACGCAGGCTCATGATCCGGGCCGCATCGGGCGGGATGATCGGATCGGGCAGGGTGAAGACGGGCTTGTCTTCACTTGCGAAGTCGTTGTTGAACTTCTGCGCGATGTCGCGCGCCAGTTCCAGGTGCTGCTTCTGGTCCTCGCCCACGGGAACGTGAGTCGCCTGATAGAGCAGCACGTCCGCTGCCTGCAGCACCGGATAGGTGAACAGGGCGATGGAGGCACCTTCGCGATTCTTGCCGGACTTGTCCTTGAACTGCGTCATGCGGTTCAGCCAGCCCATGCGGGCCGTGCCGTTCAGCAGCCATTGCAGCTCTGCATGAGCGGGCACCTGGGCCTGATTGAACAGCACCGACCGATCGGGATCGATGCCGCAGGCGGTCAGCGCCGCGACCATTTCCAGCGTGCCGGAAAACAGTTCCGCCGGATTATGCGGCATGGAAATGGCATGCAGGTCGGCCAGGAAGAACAGGCACTGGCTGCCTTCCTCCATCTCGTCCTGCATGCGCACCCAATTGCGGATGGCGCCCAGGTAATTGCCGAGGTGAAGCTGCCCGGTGGGCTGGATGCCGGATACGATACGCATTGCTATGGAACTTTCGTGAAACGAATGGGACTAACTCCGCCCACGCATCGTGGGCGACAGGCATGAAGGATCAGCGCGCGCTGCGCGATGCGGCCTCACGCCATCGCCCTGATTCGACTGGGGCCCCCCGGCCCATGCGGGCCATGATGCAAGAGCAGGATGGGATTCGTTCCATGGGCCGGGCGCATATCACAATTTGCGCATGGAGAAAGCCCGCGATTATCGTGCCCGGCACCTTCGTTGCCGCGTCAGTCCGTATCGAGCGGGTTTGCCGCCGGGCGGCGGCGGCGCAATTGCCTGAGCAGGTCCTTGTCCAGCGCGCCCACGGCATAGGCTACGGTGAAGAACACCGTCATGCCCAGCCCCACCAGCACAGCGAGTGACCATACCCGTTCAAGGATGCCGCCGGAATAATGCTCCGCCAGCAGCGGCATGATTGCATAGAGCGCGGCGGCCATGGCGCCGGTGGCCACGATCTGCCGTCCGATCTTGCCCGCCAGCCTGGCGGTGAAGTGGAACCATCCGCGCCGATGGAGGATGGTATAGAGGATCGCGCAATTGAGCGTGGCTGAAGCGGCGGTGGCCGCCGCCAGCCCGACAATGCCGAAGCGCTGCACCACATAGAGGTTCACCGCGATGTTGAAGATCAGGGAGATCAGCGCGGAAAGCACCGGGGTGCGCGTATCTTCCCGCGCGAAGAAACCCGGATTGAGTATCTTCACCACCACATAGGCAGGCAGGCCCGCCACCAGCGCCACCACAATATCCGCCATGATCGCGCCATCGGCCGCAGTGAACTTGCCGCCCACGAAGAATGCGGTGACAAAGGCCGGGGCACACACTGCCAGCGCGGCGGCGGCAGGCAGGGTGAGCAGAGTGCCCATCTCGAAGGCATTGCCCTGCAGGCGCTGGGCCTCGCTGGCATTGTTCTCGTGAATATGGCGCGAGAGCATCGGCAGGATCGCCGTGCCAAGGGCAATGCCCACGATCCCCAGCGGCATCTGGTTCAGCCGGTCCGCCAGCTTGAGCAGTGTCAGCGAGCCCTGCTGCAGGCTGGTGGCGAAGAAAGTGTCGACGAACTGGCTGATCTGATAGATGCCCGCGCCGAAGGTGGCGGGCAGGATCAGCGCGCCCAGCCGCTTTACCTCCGGTGTGATCTTGGGGAAGCGCACTTTCAGCCGCACACCGGCACGGCGGGTTTCCCAGGCCAGATAAATCAGCTGCAGAAGCCCGGCCACTGACACGCCCACCGCCAAAGCTGTGGCGACAGTGAGGTCCGTCCCGCCCTGTTCGCGCAGGTACCAGCCCACACCCAGCGAGGAGATCAGCGCGATGTTCAGCAGCACCGGCGCCGCGGCGCCCGGCGCAAACCGCGCCCGTGCGTTGAGCAGGCCCGAGAGCATGGCCACGAGGCTGATGAGGCCCAGATAAGGGAAAGTGATCCGGCTTAGAGTGACGGCCAGTTCATATTTGCCGGGCACGCTCTGGAACTCGCTCGCCAGAATCCACACGATCCCGGGCATGGCAATCATCGCCACTGCGCTGAAGGCCACGAGTATCCAGACGAAGACCGACAGCACATCGTCGGCGAATCGCTCTGCCGCTTCCTCGCTGCCAGGCTGGCCGTTCGCGCCGTGCAGCGCCCGCGAATAGAGCGGCACGAAGGCGACCGAGAAGGCGCCTTCGGCGAACAGCCGGCGGAAGGTGTTGGGCAGGGTGAATGCCAGCTGGAACGCGTCAGCCGCCAGCCCGGCGCCAAGAACGCGGGCCAGCAGCATGTCGCGCATGAAGCCGAACACACGACTGACGGCGGTGAGCCCGCCGATCGTGCCGACATTGCGAACGAGGCTCATCGCCCGCGTCCTGCCGCTTCAGCTTCAGGCGTTGCCGGTGAAGGCGCTTTCGCCCTCCTCCAGGCGGCGCTGCAGCTGCTGCGCGTAAAGGCCGTGGAAATCGATCGGGTCCAGCAGCAGCGGGGCGAAGCCGGCATCGCGGGTGGCATCGGCAAGCACACGGCGAGCGAAGGGGAACAGGATGCGCGGACCTTCGGCATAAAGGAATGCGTGAGCCTGGTCTTCCGGCATGTTGCGCAGGCCGATCAGGCCGCAATAGGCCAGTTCCACCACATAGCTGACGCCCTGCGAGCCCTTGGCCGTGGCGCCGATCTTCAGCTCGATCTCGTGCACTTCATCGTTCACCTGGCGGGTGCCGATATTGAACTGCACGTCCAGTTCGGGCTGTTCGGTCCACTGGAAGCTTTCCGGTGCGCGCGGATTCTCTACCGAGAGGTCCTTCACATATTGCGACAGCAGCCCGGCCACCGGCTGGGTGTCCGCGCCGTTCGCGCCGGCATTGGAGTCGAGGTTGGTCAGGACGTCGCCTTCATCGGCCATGATGTTCGCTTTCTTTAAGAAATCCGCTCAGTTCCACCGCGCAAAGGCGGTGCCCGGCCGCGCGGTTAGCATCTGGGATGCCGCCCCGCAACGGCTCCGGAGCATGGGCATGTCGGAATGCAGGAGTCGCATTGCTGCCACAAGCCGGGCACCGTTAATGCGGTCCACCTGTTGTTCATTTGTAATATGTACCTATTTCAGGCACGATGAAGCAATCGGGTGGTGCCTCCCGGCTCCACCCATGGTAACTTGGTTTTGAGCCTAATTCATGATCTACGAAATTGTCATCCTGGCCATGATCGCCGCCTTCCTGGGGCTGAGGCTCTATTCCGTGCTGGGCCGCCGCGCCGAGCACGAGGAAGAACCCGTGCCCACGCGCTTCGATCAGCCCGAAGGGCAGAAGGGCCTGCCGCGCCGCGCGCCTCCCTCGCCCACCCAGCCTTCGCAAAATCCGCTGCGCCAGCGCGAGTTCGGGCTTTATCCGCCTGCGCTCGATCAGGGCCTGCGCGCCATCGTCGCGGCTGACCGGCAGTTCGACATCGCTTCCTTCCTGGAAGGGGCGAAGACGGCCTATGGCATGATTCTCGAAGCTTTCTGGGCAGGGGACAAGGAAACGCTGCGCAGCCTGTGCGACGATGACGTCTATGAAGGTTTCAGCACCGCTATCGAGGCCCGTCTTGCCGCCGGCGAAACGCTGGAGAACCGGCTGGTGCGGATCGAGGAAGTGGAAATCCGTTCTGCCTCGCTCGATGGGCGCATGGCGCGCATTGCGGTGGGCTTCAACGCCGATATTGCCGCTGTCACGCGGGACAAGGATGGCAATGTCATTGCCGGTTCGCTGCACGATGCGGTGGAAAGCCGCGATGTATGGACCTTCATGCGCGATGTCACTTCTCCCGGGCCGAACTGGCTGCTCGACGAAACCGACGAAGGCTGAACTCCCATGGCCGTGAGCATGCGCGGGCTCGGTTCGCTCGCCGCGCTGGCCTTGCTTTCGGCCTGCGGCAGGTTGATCCCGCAGGTGGCCGGCCCGCTGCCGCCACCTTCCCTTCCGGCGCCCGCGCCTGCCCCCACTCCCGCCTCCGCACTGGTCGCGGGAATCGTGCCGGGCAAGGGAATCGGGGCGCTCAATCTCGCGCGCTATGACGCTGGCGATGCGCTGGCGTCTTTCACCGAAAGCTGCCCCCGCCTCACTGCGCGGGAGGATGGGAGCGGGCTTACCCGCAAGGACGACTGGCGCCCGGCCTGTCAGGCCGCATCGGGCTGGGATCGGGACGATGCTCCCCGCTTCTTCGCCACCTACTTCGAAACCGCCATCGTAGGCGATGGCAAGGCCTTCGCCACCGGCTATTACGAGCCGGAGATCGCCGGGGTGCGCGCGCGCCAGCCGGGTTACGACGTGCCCGTCTATGCCCTGCCGCCGGATATGACACGCGGCTGGTATGACGATATTCCGGAGGCCGAACGTACCGGCCAGCCGCCGCTGGGCCGTTTCGACGAGACGGGGCGCTTCGTCCCCTATTACGAACGGGCGGAGATCGATCAGGGCGCGCTGGCGGGCAAGGGGCTGGAGATCGGCTGGGCAGCCGATTCGGTGGAATTCTTCTTCCTGCAAATCCAGGGTTCCGGGCGGCTGCGCGGGCCTGACGGCAGCGTGATGCGCATCGGCTATGCCGGGCAGAACGGGCGCGAATATGCGGGCATCGGCTCGCTGATGCGCGAACGCGGCCTGATCGGCAGCGAGCCGGGGCAATATCCGGGCTCGATGCAGGGCATCATGCAATATCTGCGCGAACATCCGGAAGAAGGCCGCGCCCTGATGCGCGAGAATAAGAGCTGGGTGTTCTTCCGCGAACTGACCGGTGACGGCCCGATCGGCGCGCTGAACGTGCCGGTGCGCCCGCAAAGCTCGGTGGCGGCCGATCCCAAATTCGTGCCTTTGGGCGCGCCCGTGTTCCTCGATGTCGACAACCCGCTCGCCAGCGGATTGTGGATCGCGCAGGATACCGGGGGCGCGATCAAGGGCGCCAACCGCTTCGATACTTTCTGGGGCGCCGGCGAGGAAGCGCGGCAGGTTGCCGGCGGGATGAGTACACGCGGACAGGCCGTGCTGCTGCTGCCCAAGGGCACTCTGCGCCGCCTGGGCGCGGAATAAGGCCGCGGCCATGCGCACGCCGCGCGGGCTCTCGCCCGAAGAGAAAGCCCTGTGGCAACGCGTGGCCAGCACCGTAAAGCCGCTCCACCCGGCCCCTCCCCGAGCCGGGGAGGGGGACCAGCCAAAGGCTGGTGGAGGGGCACGCGCCGCACTCACTCCGCCGCCCCCAAAAAACCAGCCAAAGGCCCTCAAAGGCCGCGTCCCCCCGCCATTGCCGCCCAAAGCCGTTCCCGTGCCCAAGCAGGTCCTGCCGGAGCGCCACGGCCTCGACTCAAGCTGGGAGCGCAAGCTCAAGGGCGCCCGGATCGATCCCGATTTCACGCTGGACCTCCACGGCCACACGCTCGACGCCGCGCATGTCCGGCTGGACCGGGGCCTCGCCCAGGCCAAGGCCATGGGCGCGCGGCTGGTGCTGGTGGTAACGGGCAAGCCCCGCCCGGTGGAACATGCCGACCGGGGCGAACGCCGGGGCGCCATCCGCGCCAAGATCCTCGACTGGCTTGCCGCAGGGCCGCACGGCGCGGACATAGCCGCCGTGCGCGCCGCGCATCGCCGGCATGGTGGGGATGGGGCGGTTTATATTGTGCTCAGGCGGGGGCGGTGAGGGGCGGCTTTCCGCCCTGCCCGGACGCATAGTCCCGCCCGGCTCAATCGTCCCGATCCTCGCCTCGGCCTTCGCCTTCTCTGTCGCCTTCCCTTTCTCCATGCGGGCTACGATGGCAGCGTACGCAGTTCTCGATGTTGCGGATGCCTTCCTCGGCATGCTCGGCGATGATCCGCGCGGGTTGATGTTCATGACATCCGTAACAGGTATAGCGCTTGAACTGGTTGCCGATGTGGCAGGTCGTACAGGCCACATTGTGATCGGCATCGAGCTGGAAGTAGCGATCATGGGCGAAACTGGCCGGTGTCCACTTGCTCGTTGTGTGGCACTGCGAACATTGCCCGGTGAAGGTAGTGTGCAGGCTGTCAGCGGGCTTGGTGTGGCATGAGACACATTGCGTTGCGATCTCAGGCTTGAGGAGGTCGTGCGCAAAGCTCTTGGGCTTGCTGTCGGTGAGCGGGACAGCCGCGTGATCCGTGTGGCAGGCCATGCAATTGGCGTCCTGCAACTGCGCGTGGAACGCAACTTTCGGAACCTCGCTGCGGAGCGGTTGACCCTTGGTCGTTTTGACCCCGATCTCGGCAGGGATGTGGCATGTGACACATCGGTCGGCAGAAGCGCCGCGCAGGGGCGCATGGCAGGCAAAGCAATCCTGCTGCAGTTCGGCATGAGCAGGGATGAGCGCGCCGGGCGCGATCATCTGGTGGGGGTAGACGAAAAGCAGGACGAGCAGCACCGCAAGCGCGATAGCAATCCCTGCCAGAAGGGCGCGCTTTGCTTGGGGGGTGGGAGCCTTCATTTCCAGCTCCAGAACAGGCAGATGGCAATGATGTGGGCCAGCGCCAGCCCGGCAAAGGCCAGAGTGATGGGGACGTGGATCACCCGCCACTGTTTGATGAGGTCCATCGTCCTGCTGTCGAAATGGGTCTGCTCGGCAATATCGTCAGCAGAAAGGCCTGCATCCGTGAGCGCCCGTCGCCGGTTGGCGAGGCGTTTCTGCGTGCGGCCCAGCAGATATTTGCCGGTAAGGCCGCTGGCGACGTTGATCAGCATCGCGGCAACGGCCAGCCAGCCCAGCCAGGCGTTAAAATGGATGCCGGCATGAACGAGCACGAGCAGCGATCCGATCCATGCCAGCCACTGATGCTGCTTGAGCAGCTGGGCAGGCTTGCCCCATGATACGATCTTGTGTTTGCGCAGAGAATATCGGGCCGAGGCCAGGATCAGGATGGTTCCCGGAATTCCCAGATAGCGCCCGACCCAGACTGCGTTAGCAAGATGCAGCAATGCATCAAGCAACAGCGCCGCGCCCAACAAAGCGAGTAGCGACGCGTAGAAGGGCAGAACATCGTGGCCAAGCAGGCTTTGCGATCTGCCCGTCGACATCAGTGGCGACCCGGCAACATGCGCCTCAGCGTGTCGTCCCTGACGACATAATGATGGAAGAGGGCAGCAAGGGCATGCAGGCCGATCAGGAAATATCCTATCGTGCCGATCGTCTCATGCACTTCCTCCACCTGTTCCGCCAATGCCTCGCTTGGGCCGACGAGAGCGGGAAGTTCCAGACCGA
This sequence comes from Sphingomonadaceae bacterium, assembly GCA_035497315.1. GTDB lineage: Bacteria > Pseudomonadota > Alphaproteobacteria > Sphingomonadales > Sphingomonadaceae > Andeanibacterium. The sequence goes on along the minus strand of DATJDU010000084.1, from coordinate 51,634 downwards.
AGAAGGGGATGGCTTTGCCCGAGGCACTCAGGGCCACCCAGCCCAGAACGGGCATTGCGAGCATGAATGCATAGAGCGCAAAATGCGTGACTCTGGCGAGCAGGGCCTGCCAGGCTGGCGGTTCCGGGGTGATCGGCGGCTTATGGCCGATCCGGGCAGCAACGATGCGGACGATGACCAGAGCAAGAACAGTCAGGCCGAGCATGAAATGCCAGGTCTTCAGGCCCTCGCGCAGATCGCTTCCCCTAGGATAGTTTTCGCGCAGCAGGATGGACGCATAGACCGCCGCAATCAGCAGCACCATGATCCAGTGGAGAGCGATGGACAGCGGAGCAAAACGCCGCGAGGGGACGGTTGAACTCATTGCAGGCCTCTCATTCGCTATGAACCCTGGACGAGAGCAACGTGGAATGCATTGTCGTGGATCAAGGCCGCCCTGCCAATTTTATACTATCATATGAAGCAGATGGTGTCTTCTGCATCTGTCATTGGCGACCGGCAAAGCCATTGCCAGCCTGAAGTGTCCGCCTTTCTCAGCAAGGCGGGCGGGAAACCTTTCGGTCCCCGCCCGCCTTGTGCATCATCGGATGATGGTCGTCAGGCCGCTTCGGCCACTTCTTCCGCCGGAGCATTGCGGATGATGTAGTCGAAGGCGCTGAGTGCCGCCTTGGCGCCTTCGCCCATCGAGATGATGATCTGCTTGTAGGGCACGGTGGTCACGTCGCCCGCAGCGAAGATGCCGGGGATGTTCGTAGCCGCCTTGTCGTCGATCACGATCTCTCCGCGCGGGGAAAGCTCCACGCCGGAATCCTTCAGCCATTCGCTGTTGGGCACCAGCCCGATCTGGACGAACACGCCTTCCAGCTCGACAGTGTGTTCCGCGCCGCTCTCCCGGTCCTTATAGACAAGGCCGTTCACACGCTCCCCATCGCCGGTCTCTTCGGTGGTCTGGGCCGAAGTGTGGATGGTGACGTTGGGCATGCTCCGCAGCTTGTCCTGCAGCACCTGGTCGGCACGCAGCTGGTGGTCGAACTCGATCAGCGTGACATGGCCCACGATATTGGCCAGGTCGATTGCCGCCTCGACGCCGGAATTGCCGCCGCCGATCACCGCCACGCGCTTGCCCTTGAACAGCGGGCCGTCGCAATGCGGGCAATAGGCCACGCCCCGGTTGCGATATTCGAACTCGCCCGGAACGCCCAGATTGCGCCACCGCGCCCCGGTGGTGAGGATCACGCTGCGGGCCTTCAGAGTGGCGCCGTTCTTCAGCACCACTTCGTGATAGCCGCCGGGCACCTTCGCGGGCACGAGCTTTTCGGCCTGCTGCAGGTTCATCACGTCGATATCGTATTCCTTGACGTGAGCCTCCAGCGCGGCGCCCAGCTTGGGCCCTTCGGTATAGGGCACGGAGATGAAGTTCTCGATCCCCATGGTGTCGAGCACCTGCCCGCCAAAGCGTTCCGCCGCGATGCCGGTGGCAAAGCCCTTGCGCGCGGTATAGATCGCGGCAGAAGCCCCGGCCGGGCCGCCGCCCACCACCAGCACTTCGAAGGGCTTTTTCTCCGCCAGCTTCGCCGCCGCCTTGGCATCGGCATTGCTGTCGAGCTTGGCGAGGATCTCCTCCACGCTCATCTTGCCGCTGGCGAACATCTCGCCATTGAGGAAGGTCGCGGGGACGGCCAGCACATTGCGCGCATCGACTTCGGCCTGGAAAGTGCCGCCTTCGATCAGCGTGGCGTGGATGCGCGGATTGGTGAGCGCCATCAGGGTGAGCGCCTGCACCACATCCGGGCAGTTGTGGCAGGAGAGCGAGAAATACATCTCGAAATTGTAATCGCCGTCCAGCGCCGCGATCTGGTCCAGCACATCCTGCTCCACCTTGGGCGGATGGCCACCGGCCCACAGCAGGGCGAGCACCAGCGAAGTGAATTCGTGGCCCATCGGCAGGCCGGCAAAGCGAACCTGGCGGCTGTGATCGGAAGCGCGGATGATCGCGAAGCTGGGCTTGCGCGCATCATCGCCATCGAAGCTGGTGCTCACCTTGTCGGACAGGGCGGCGATTTCGTTCAGCAATTCGCGGGTCTGGCCGGACTTCGCATCGTCGCCAAGCGAGGCGACGAGCTCGATCGGCTCGCGCAGATTCGCAAGATAGGTCTTGAGCTGCTGCGTCAGATTGGCGTCGAGCATGGGTTCGGTTCCTTGAATTTGGGTCTCGTGAAAACAAAAGCGGCCCGGGGCGGAGGGAACGCCCCGAGCCGCTCATGCGTCCCGCAAGTGCGGGCTCGAGGGTTTAGATCTTGCCGACGAGGTCGAGCGAGGGGGCCAGCGTCTCTTCGCCTTCTTCCCACTTGGCAGGGCAGACCTGGCCGGGGTGCGAGCGGACATACTGGGCGGCCTTGATCTTGCGGACGAGTTCCGAAGCATTGCGGCCCACGCCTTCGCAGGTAACTTCCATCACCTGAATCACGCCATCGGGATCGACCACGAAGGTGCCGCGATCGGCAAGGCCCTGTTCTTCGCGAAGAACGCCGAAGTTCTTCGAGATGGTGTGCAGCTGGTCGCCCAGCATGGGGAATTTGATCTTGCCGATGGCCGGCGAGCTGTCATGCCAGGCCTTGTGGCTGAAATGCGTGTCGGTGGAGACGGAATAGACTTCCACGCCGAGCTTGGTCAGCTCGTCATACTGGTCGGCCATGTCTTCCAGTTCGGTCGGGCACACGAATGTGAAATCCGCCGGATAGAAGAAGAACACCGACCACTTGCCCTTCACGTCGGCGTCGGTAACCTGGAAGAAGTCCTTGCCGGCCTGGAAGGCGGTGGCGTTGAACGGCTTGATCTCGCTGCCGATAATACCCATCGATATGCTCCGTTTGTCAGGATGAAACTCAGTGACGCCGAGATAGTGGCGCATGGCTCATCTGCCAAACAAAAGAGTCCGATTGGTTTGATAGAATAAATCAATCAATCGAGTTTGATCGGAATCCTAGATTAACGGCCGGGGAGGCATCCACGATGCTTGTCTCCTTTGCAACGCCGCCGCCCAAGAGTGCTGCGCTGCAGGTGGCAGTTTCGCAAAGCGACCGTCCGCCCGCAGTCAATTCGCACATAGGCGCAACGTTAAATGTCTGCGATGAGGTGGCAAGCGGTCGCTGTTCCAACTATGCCTTCGATTGTAAGATGACGGATGTTCACAACGGCGCTGCTTGAGCAGGACTGGGCAAATCTACTTGTTTGAAAAAGCCGTTCGAGAATATCGTTCCGTCGGCGCGAGTGGCGACTGATTTGGATGTGGGCTGGGGAGTTTTCTGAGATGAATGCGCATAGGCTGGTTGGTCTACTGGCATTGATAACATCGGTGACGTTGTCGCCGTGCCCTGTTGTCGCAGCCGAAGCGGGTGCAAGTTCGACAACGTCTGCTGACGAAGATATGCGGACTATGACGGCGTTCTTTTTTCCTTCGGCACCCATACTCGATTTTATAACCCAAGGTTGTGGGGAAGCTTATCGTACACAATTGATGAAAGACTCCGGACTGGTTGAAATGGATAAGGGCGACCTTGCCGGTATTATCGACCATATGGTCGCGAAGTCCCAAGCTTACTGCCAAGAACAGGCGCCGGCATTCATCAAACAGATTAGGGCCCGCATTGGTCGTGAATGGGGCGGCCGCGTGTCGGTCGCCGAGAATGCCCGGCTCGCAAATATCTTCGCTCCGGATGTGGCGATTGCCGAGCGTGCGAGAATCCGGATCAAACCAGGCGAGACGGCAAAGGAGGCATCTGATCGAGGCGGCCCTGAACTTTCATATGCTGAACAGAAAGATTTTGTCGAAAGGCAGGCCCTGTTAGCGCAAGCGCCGGGAGGTTTGGCGCTGATACGGAAAGTAAATGACTATCAGGCGGAGGTGAAAAGCCATCAGAATGATGACTTGCAATCCCTGTTCGAACTTGTTCGTGCGGCGGTCAGGTCAGCGAAGGCCAGTGCTAACGAATATGCACGAGAACGCGGATATTCAGACTTATATCCCCAGTCCTAGCCAATCTGCGCGCGGTGCAGCAGCTTGTGATCGGCCAGCACCAGCGCCATCATCGCCTCCACCACCGGCACGCCGCGAATTCCCACGCAGGGGTCATGCCGGCCCTTGGTCGCCAGTTCGGTCGCCTCGCCGTCGCGAGTGATGGTCGGCTGGGCGATCAGGATCGAGCTGGTGGGCTTGAAGGCTACGCGTACCACCACCGGCTGGCCGGTTGAAATGCCGCCTGCAATGCCGCCTGCATGGTTTGCGTCGAATTCCGGCGAGCCATGGGTGCCCGGGCGCATCGGATCGGCATTTTCCTCGCCGCGCAGGCGCGCCGCGTTGAAGCCTTCGCCGATTTCCACGCCCTTCACCGCATTGATGCCCATCATGGCGGCGGCAAGATCTGCATCCAGCTTGCCGTAAAGCGGCGCGCCCCAACCTGCGGGAACGCCCGTGGCCACGCATTCCACCACCGCGCCGAGCGACGATCCGGCAAGCCGTGCATCGTCCACCAGCTTTTCCCAGCGCGCGGCAGCGGCGGGATCGGGGCAGAAGAAGGGGTTGTTGCGGATTTCGCCCGCATCGAAGCTCTCGATCCGGTCCCCGCCGATTTCGCTGACATAGGCAAGGATCGCCACTTCCGGGATCGCCAGCCGCGCCACCGCGCCTGCCGCCACGCGCGCGGCGGTTTCGCGCGCGCTGGACCGGCCGCCGCCGCGATAATCGCGGAAGCCGTATTTCGCGTCATAGGCATAATCGGCATGGCCGGGGCGATAGGCCTTGGCGACTTCCGAATAGTCCTTCGATCGCTGATCGGTATTCTCGATCATGAGGCTGATCGGCGTGCCGGTGGTCTTCCCCTCGAACACGCCGGACAGAATCTTAACCTCATCGGCTTCGCGCCGCTGGGTGGTGAATTTGGACGTTCCCGGCTTGCGCGCATCGAGGAAGGGCTGAATCCACGCCTCGTCCAGCGCCAGCCCCGGAGGGCAACCGTCAACCACGGCGCCCAGTGCGGGGCCATGGCTTTCCCCCCAGGTGGTGAAGCGGAACACGCGGCCGAAAGTGTTGAAGCTCATGGTGGGCCGCTTTGTCGCAAATGATCGAATCTGTCCACTTTCGTTCGTCACGATCATGGGCTGCATGGCATCGACAATGCATTTTCCTGCATCCGGCCTTCTGGCATGAGCGGCGGGATGGTCCATCCCTTCTTCTCCCCCTGTCCTGCGCGCTTTCGCGGGCCTTGTGGGCAGATGGAGGAGGGGTGGCGTGTCAGCCTCGCACAGTGTCAACTTCGATAGGCTTCGGACCGCAAGGCAGAACGAATCGCAGTGGTGGATGGCGGCCGATTGGCTCTGGCCAAACCGAGCGGGACAAGGCAGGAACAAAACATGATTGCCAAGCTGAAGGGCCTGCTGGACGAGACCGGAACGGACTGGGCGGTGATCGACGTCCAGGGTGTGGGTTATCTTGTCCATTGCTCGGCCAAGACACTCGCGGCGATGGGAGAACGGGGGGAGGGCGTAACGGTCTTCACCGATCTTCAAGTGAGCGAGAACGACATGCGCCTGCTGGGCTTCGCCACCAGCGCGGAGCGGGAGTGGTTCCGGTTGCTCACACTGGTGCAGGGCGTGGGGAGCAAGGTGGCGCTGGCGATCCTTTCGGCCTTGTCGATCGAGGAACTGCAGGGGGCTTGTGCCAATGGAGACGCCGCGCAGGTCGCGCGCGCCAATGGTGTAGGGCCGAAGCTGGCGGGGCGTATCGTCAACGAACTGAAGGATAAGGCGGGTGGTATGCCCGGCGGTTCGGGGGGCGTGGTGCTGGGGGTGGCGGCGGCTCCGGTTGGTTCGGTGAGTGCCGATGCGGTTTCGGCTTTGCAGAACCTCGGTTTCAAGCCTGCCGTGGCGGCCAGTGCGGTGGCACAGGCACTGGGCGAACTGGGTGAGGATGCGGGGCTGAACGATCTGGTGCGGGTAGCGTTGAAGAGGGCGGCGGGATGAAGTGGAAGTTTGTTGGAACGGTGATGTTGGCAGCATTTATGCTGTTTCAGTCAGGGTTAGGTTTCGCGCAAAATAGCGAAACCGATCCGGTCAAGTTTGTACTGCCTCTCTCGCCCGATTTAACGGAGCGAGGGGTCCATGGAACCGTTACGCTCCGCGCGACGGTTTCGGCGGAAAACAAAGTCGAGAGCGCGACAGTCCTGCAAACATCCGGTTCGCAGGAACTGGACGACTATGCGCAGTCCCGCATTGTGGGGACACCAGTGGCTCCGGAAGTGCTCAAAAATGGGGAGCGAACGCTGGCATTGGAAGTAGACCTGTATGCTTTTCGAATGGGACTTGACCTGCTGAGCAGTTACAGCTGCTCTCAGATGGTGCGCGACAACGACTGGTATGTCGGGAATCATCCCGGCGAGAGGTTCGAGCAGGGAAAGTTCTTCAGAATTTTCGTCGGCTTGGCCTTTGTGTCTGGCCGCAAAGATCTCGCATTCATGATCAAGCCGGACATACGTGATCGGGCATGGCTCGCGGCTATCGAGCGCTGTCGCAAGGATGGCGCGCAACTATTCACCAACGCTCTGGTGGTTGCGGGCAAATCCCGTAAATGACAACTAACCCCACCCTCTCCCCCCAGCGCCAGCCGGAGGATCAGGACGCCGCCCTGCGGCCCAAGACGCTTGCCGAATTCATCGGGCAGGAGGCGGCGCGGGATAATCTGCGGGTGTTCATCCAGAGCGCGAAGTCGCGCGGGGAGGCAATGGATCATGTGTTGTTCCATGGCCCGCCGGGCCTCGGCAAGACCACTTTGGCGCAGATCGTGGCCAAGGAACTGGGCGTGGGCTTTCGCGCTACTTCGGGCCCGGTGATTGCCAAGTCAGGCGATCTGGCCGCGCTGTTGACCAATCTCGAACCCGGCGACGTTCTGTTCATCGACGAGATTCATCGCCTCAATCCGGTGGTGGAAGAAGTGCTCTATCCCGCGATGGAGGATCGCGCGCTGGATCTGATCATCGGGGAGGGGCCATCCGCCCGTTCGGTGCGGATCGACCTTGCGCCTTTCACCCTGATTGGTGCCACGACACGGCAGGGCCTGCTGACCACTCCCTTGCGGGACCGGTTCGGTATTCCCGTTCGGCTGCAATTCTACACCGAGGCAGAGCTGGAACTGGTCGTACGGCGCGGGGCGAAACTGCTTTCGGTAGAGATGGATAGCGAAGGCGCGCGCGAGATTGCACGCCGCGCAAGGGGTACGCCTCGCGTTGCCGGGCGACTGCTGCGGCGGGTGCGTGATTTCGCTCATGTACTGGGCTCGCCCGTGGTGACAGCCAGGGTCGCTGACGAGGCGCTGACCCGGCTGGAAGTGGACGCATTGGGGCTGGATGCGATGGATCGGCGCTATCTCACGATGATCGCGGATATCTATAAAGGCGGCCCGGTTGGCGTGGAAACGCTGGCTGCCGGCCTCGCTGAACCGCGCGATACGGTGGAAGATGTGGTGGAGCCGTTCCTGATCCAGCTGGGCCTGGTTGCCCGTACGGCACGCGGGCGAATGCTCAATGATCGCGGGTGGCAGCATCTGGGAATCACCCCCCCGGTCAGCGGCCCGGCGGCAGTGCCGGGCGGGTTGTTCGGCGAGGGGAAATAGGTTTTTCCGGATCCGACCTTGCGGAGAGAATTAACCTTTCGCGCAATATTGGCACGCCTTTCGGTTCCATAGTGGGACAACTTGCCGCAGCGTTCTCTTTCTGCCCCAAAAAAATTGCCTCTGGAGCCGAAAAACAAGGTTAACGCGATTGCCCGCAAAGGGGTGGTCTGTCCTGTTGTTGAGAGCCGGGAGGTAAAGGGGGGCCGAATCTGTGGCTCGGGGCCTTCCCAGTAAGTGAACAGGATTTGAGACCATGTCGGTAAGAATGGCCCTCGCGAAATTGTCTGTCGCCGCAGCTGGCGGTGCGCTGCTTGGCGGCGGGGCAGTGCATGTCGCGGAACCGCAGGCGGCGAACGTTACGACCTACAAGTCCGCCAAGTCCATCAAATCGGCGACCAAGACCATCAAGCTGAAGCCGGCCAAGCGCGTTGCGGAAAAGCCGCGCACGGTGAAGCGCATCCGTCGTGTGATTGAGGACGAGTGCCAGGGCGGCCCGGATTGCACACCGCAGATCGCGATGATGCCGGTGCCCCTGCCGCAGCCCCTTCCGGCGCTTCCGGAAGTCAGCGGCTCGAGCGGTGGCGGCGTGACCGTGATCGGCGGATCGGGCGGCTTTGGCGGTTTCGGGGGCGGCTTCTTCGGCGGCTTCTTCGGAGGCGGGTCCTCGGGCGGCAGCGTGGTGGTCACTTCCACTACGACCTCGGGCGGTTCCACGAGCACGTCCAGCGGCGGCTCGGGCGGCAGCTCCACCTCGACGGGCGGCAGTTCGACTTCGACCAGCGGGGGTTCCACCAGCACCAGCGGCGGTTCGACTTCCACGTCCACCGGAGGGCTAAGCAGCACTACGACGAGCAGCAGCGGCGGTATTACCAGCACTACCACCAGCAGCTCGGGCGGTTCGTCTTCCTCGAGCTCATCCAGTTCGTCTTCTTCTTCCTCGTCGAGCTCCTCCAGCTCGTCGAGCTCTTCGGGTTCCAGCGGCGGGACCAGCTCGGGCGCGACATCGAGCGGTTACCATTGTAAAAAGCACTGTGGCGGATCGAGTGGCTCCAGTTCTGGTAGTTCGTCGGGCTCGTCGAGCGGCTCCAGTTCGGGCAGCTCTTCGGGTTCGTCGAGCGGTTCCAGCTCTGGCAGCTCTTCAGGTTCGAGCACGACCAGCACCAGCTCGGGCAATGTGACCAGCAGCACATCGAGTTCGACCTCGTCCTCGACGTCCAGCTCCACCAGTTCCTCAACCTCTTCGAGTACCAGTACATCTGGCTCAACCAGTGGTTCGAGCAGCACGAGCACGAGCAGCGGCACACAGGTGCCCGCTCCGCCGATGCTGCTGCTTTTCGGTGCAGGGGCTGCGGCCGTCTTCGGTCGTCGCCGTATCGCCAGGGGCAAGAAGGAAGACAAGCGCGCCGCTTAAGGCGTGTTTCAGCCCAGTCTTCGGGCTCCCTCAGCTTGAGGGAAGGGTAAACATCCGGGGGGATGGAAGGGCGGCTCGCAAGAGTCGCCCTGGTCTTTTGCGGCTCTTCTCCCTGGGCTGATAGTGTCTAATTGCTGGCCAGTCCTGGCGCCGTGACCCATGGCACATCCGCCGTTTCAAGCAGACCGCCCAGTTCCCATACGTTGGTGTAGCCGTAGCCATGCAGATTGATGAAAGTGGCAATGTTCAGCGCCATCGGCGCGCGCTTGGTGGGCACCGGTGTGCGGTTATCGGTGAAATTGTTGTTGCAATAGATGTAGATCGGCCGGTTCCGATCGGGCCCGATCGCATCGCGAAGCGCTTCGTCGGTGAAATCGGGTAGGGGCAGATTTACGGCCCCTTCGATATGACCACCGGCGAAAGCCTCGGCCGAACGGGCGTCGAGCAGCAAGGCGCCATCCTTGCTCATCTGACGGGAAAACTCTTCCCATGGCAGCAGATGCGCCTGACGGGTTCCGGCGAGGTCGGCGGTCAGCCGGGCAAAGTCGTCATAATCGATCTGGGGATTGGCAGGCTCGCTGGCGGCAGCCGGCACGGCGATGGTTGCCAAGGCAAGCGGAGTCAGCAGCAGGCGCAGGTGGGGCATCGGTATTCTCCCGTCGATCTCTCATCGAAGGGAAGGCTGCGCGCCCCGCGCTAAATCGGCGCTGAACAAAAAGGCCGACCCGGTGCGGCCTACTGCACCGGGTCGGCCCGTTCGGCGAGTTGGACGCTCGCCGGGTGACGTCTGGGAACTTAGTAATAGACGCCCAGTGTGAAGCCGATCACGCGGCCGCAATAGGGAATGATGATCCAGATCGCGAGCGAGAGCGCGCCCGAGAACTTCGCCCCGAAGGGTACAGTACCGCCCGGTTGGCCCCATTCCTCGACACCCTTGGAGATGATGCGGTGGAAGATCGCCATGTTGATGCCGGCCACAGCCATCAGGCCCATCTTCCAGAGGAAATAGGGGTTCGCCATATATGTCGTCGCCTTGCTGACGAACAGCAGGAGGCCGGTGACCACGGCGATTGCGAAGCCGATCCAGGTGACCGGGATCGTGTCGTTCTCTACCGCCTTGATGCTGCGATTGCGCGAAGTGATTCCTAGCAGGCGCAGGTCCATGATCGCGATGGCGCCGATGACGGTCACCAAGGCGAAGACATGGACGGTCTCGATGGTCGGGAACATCCATTCATTGCTGGCGATAGTGGTGCCGAGGCCCGATTGTTCGAGGCTTGCCCAGATTGAATTTGCCATTGTTCTTTCCCCTCAGACCGGCGCGTAGGCGATCCAGCGGCCGCCGATCATGACGACCATCCACAGGATGATGAGCGCAACTGCGCCGACCTTGATCGATCCCTGACCATCGGGTGAAACGTCCCACTGGTCCATCCGACTGCGAACGGCCGCCTGATACCAGAGGCTGACGATGATCGTCACCGCAAGGGCCACCATCTTGATCCAGAAGATCGGGTTGACCATGTTGCGCACCGGCTCGCTGATCAGCAGGATGATGCCTGTTGTAATCAGCACCAGCGCGCCGCCCTTGATCCAGGGCTGATAGCGCCGGAATGTCTGGGTGAGCGTCTGGTCCTTGCCGTTTACGCCCAGCACCCTGAGATTGAGCATCAGTGTGGAGCCGAAAAGCACCGCGATTGCCAGGATATGCAGCGTCTGGAAGCCCGGAATCGCGATGAAGGTGCTCTGAAGCCAGAGCGCGAAGGGCCAATCGGAGACCCATAGCGAGAATTCGACGATCGGCGTCTGTCTGATCGCCTCCGTCATCTGGAATAGAAATTCGCCAATCGACATGGGTTATAGCCTCCCCTGTACCCGGCAGACGCATGGCGGCGCGACCCTGTCCGGCTGTTCCTGTGTTCGAATCCCGCACCGTCCAAGGGGACGGCAGGGTTCATCCCATCCAACGGGGGTGATGGCTTAGTTGACTTGGTCCGCCATTGACCTGGATCAACTTGGCGAAGGCGGGGCCGAATTGGGACAATTGGTTGCGTGAGCCCGACACAGGATGGCGTTCCAACGAAAAAGGCCCCGCAGCGCTGCGGGGCCTTTTCGTTTTTGCCTATGTGCTAGTGCTTGCGGGATCAGGCCGCCAATTTGCGCAGCACATATTGCAGGATGCCGCCATTCATGAAGTATTCCACTTCATTGGCCGTATCGATGCGGCACAGAGCAGTGAAGGAGAAGACTGAACCATCGGCCCGTGTCACTTCGACCTCGACGTCCTGCTGAGGCTTGAGGTCGGCAACGCCGCGAATGGTGAAACTGCAATCGCCGTCGAGGCCCAGCGAGGTGCGGCTATCGCCCTCCTTGAACTGCAACGGCAGCACCCCCATGCCAACGAGGTTGGAACGGTGGATGCGCTCGAAGCTTTCCACGATCACTGCGCGCACACCCAGCAAATTGGTGCCCTTGGCCGCCCAGTCCCGGCTGGAGCCGGTGCCATATTCCTTGCCGGCGACCACCACCATCGGCGTGCCTTCGGCCTTGTGCTTCATCGCCACATCGTAAACCGGCAGGACCTCTGCGCCATAGCGGCTCATGCCGCCTTCGATGCCGGGTACCATCTCGTTCCTGATGCGGATATTGGCGAAAGTGCCGCGCATCATCACGTCATGATGGCCACGCCGCGCGCCATAGGAGTTGAAGTCCGCCTTGGCGACCTGGTGGTCCATCAGCCACTTGCCGGCCGGGCTGTCAGCCTTGATCGAGCCGGCCGGGCTAATGTGGTCGGTGGTGATCGAATCGCCCAGGATCAGCAGCGGCCTGGCTTCGACGATGTCGGAAACCGGGGCCGGGGTCATGGTCATGCCCTCGAAATAGGGCGGGTTGGCGATGTAGGTCGAACCGCTGCGCCAGGAGTAGGTTTCCGAACCCGTCACGTTGATCGCCTGCCAGTGCTTGTCGCCCTTGTAGACGTCGGCATAGCGGGCCTGGAACATGGCGCGATTCATGCAGCTCGCCATGGTGTCATAGACTTCCTGATTGGTCGGCCAGATGTCCTTGAGGAATACGGGCTGGCCTTCCTTGCCCCCCTTCGTCGCTGTGCCGATCGGGGTGGAGATGAAATCTTCCACCACAGTGCCCTTCAATGCGTAGGCGACAACCAGCGGAGGTGAAGCGAGGAAGTTGGCGCGCACATCGGGGCTGACGCGGCCTTCGAAATTGCGGTTGCCCGAAATCACAGCGGCGGCGACCAGGCCGTTTTCGTTGATTGCCTTGCTGATCGGTTCGGCCAGCGGGCCCGAATTGCCGATGCAGGTAGTGCAGCCGTAGCCCACCAGGTTGAAGCCGATATTGTCGAGATGCGACTGAAGGCCTGCCTTCTCGAAATAGTCTGTGACGACCTGCGACCCCGGGGCGAGGCTGGTCTTGACCCAGGGCTTGGGCTTGAGGCCGAATTCGTCTGCCTTCTTGGCAACAAGGCCAGCGGCGACCATCACGCCTGGATTGGAAGTGTTGGTGCAGCTGGTGATCGCGGCGATCATCACGTCGCCATCGCCCACGTCGAAATCCTTGCCTTCCACCGGAACGCGGATGGCGGCCTTCTTGTAGGTGTCGGCCATGTCCTTGTTGAACACGTCGTCCACGTCGGGAAGGGCGACCCAGTCCTGCGGGCGCTTCGGACCGGCAAGCGAGGGGACCACGGTTGAAAGGTCAAGTTCCAGCGTGGAGGTGAACACCGGATCGGTGGCGCCGGGCTCCATCCAGAAGCCCTGTTCGCGGGCATAGGCTTCGACGAGAGCGATCTGATCTTCCTCGCGGCCGGTGAGGCGCAGATAGTCCAGCGTCTTGTCGTCAATGCCGAAGAAGCCGCAGGTCGCGCCATATTCGGGTGCCATATTGGCCAGCGTCGCGCGGTCGGCCAGGGTGAGCGAGGCAAGACCAGGGCCGAAATATTCGACGAAGCGGCCAACCACGCCATGCTTGCGCAGCATGGAAGTGCAGGTCAGCACCAGATCGGTCGCGGTGACGCCTTCCTTGAGTTCGCCGGTGAATTTGAAGCCCACTACTTCGGGGATCAGCATGGAGACCGGCTGACCCAGCATTGCGGCCTCGGCTTCGATGCCGCCAACGCCCCAGCCCAGCACACCCAGGCCATTGACCATGGTGGTGTGGCTGTCTGTGCCGACGCAAGTGTCGGGATAGGCGACCAGTTCGCCATTCTGGTCCACGCTGGACCACACCGCCCTGGCGATGTTTTCCAGATTCACCTGATGGCAAATGCCGGTGCCCGGGGGCACGGCATAGAAATTGGTGAGCGACTTGGAGCCCCATTTGAGGAAATCATAGCGCTCCATATTGCGCTCATATTCGATTTCCATGTTCTCTTCGAAGGCCTTGGGGTGACCGAATTCGTCCACCATCACCGAGTGGTCGATCACGAGGTTGACCGGCACCAGCGGGTTGATCTTGCTGGTGTCCCCGCCCAGCTTCGCGATCGCGTCGCGCATGGCGGCAAGGTCGACCACGCAGGGCACGCCGGTGAAATCCTGCAACAGCACGCGGGCCGGGCGATACTGGATTTCCGCGCCGGTTACGGGGTTCTTCTGCCAGTCTGCAATCGCCTGGACGTCGGCGGTGGAAACGGTGAAACCGTCATCCTCGAAGCGCAGCAGGTTTTCCAGCAGCACTTTCATCGAGAAAGGCAGGCGGCTGACGTCGCCGATCTTTTCCGCTGCCTTCTTGAGGGAGTAATAGGCGTATTCCTTGCCTGCTACATTGAGGGTGCTGCGGGTGCCGAGCGAGTTCTTGCCGACCTGGGTCATCTGTTGCGCCGTCCTCTTATTTCCGAATTGCGGAGCCCATCCCGTCGCTGCAACTGCGAAGGAGCAGGAGTCGCCCGGCACCTGCGCGTTTTGCCCTTGAAGGTCAAGGGTTGCGGCCCGCAAATTGGTCACTGCGGGCGCCCTTTTTCGTGCCCTCTGGCGAATCGTTGGCGCGGGGCCGCAGGCGCGCTATCGGCCAGTTATGAACGGAATCGGCAACCCCAATCGCAGTGCTGAGCCGCTGCGCGTGCTGGCCATGGCGCTGGCCCTGGTCGCTGCCGCCTGTGCGGGGGCCGGGCTGGGTTTCCTGCTGGACCTGTTTAAGGCGGAGGAGCCCCAGGCCCAGTCGCCCTCGTCATCGGATATCGGGATGAACGCCCCCTAGAGGGCCGCCTTAAAGCACGGTCTGTTCGGTGCGTTTTCTTGGTGCTGCGATCCAGCAGCCTGCCACGATCAGCACGGAACCCAGCGCTGTGGGCAGAGTCACGGCTTCGGCAAAGGCGATCCAGCCGAACAGGGCCGCCCACAAAAAGGCAGTATATTCATAAGGCACCAGCGCCTGGGTTTCCGCGCGGCCATAAGCCCAACTGCCCAGCATCAGGGCCATCACCGCCAGTATGGCGCCTGCGCCAACGCTGGCCCAGGAATGGGTATCGGGCAATACCAGCATCCAGGGCGCTGCCAGCAGCAGGACAAGCGTGGCGACAGCGCTCTGGAACAGGGCGACTTCGGCGGGCTTGGCCAGTAGCGCCTGCTTACGCTGAAGGATGAGGTTCCAGGCATAGAGGCAGGCCGAGACGAGCACTGCAGCCACGCCCAGTCCGGCCTCCGGATGGCCGCCCGCTTCGCCCGTGCGGCCTAGCGCGATCACCAGCACGCCGGCCAACCCCAGCAGGGACGCGCCCACGGCTTGCCGCCCGACCTTTTCTTTGAGCAGCAGCGCGGCAAGAAACAGCGCGATCAGCGGGGCGATGAAGGAAATGGCAATCGCCTCGGCCATGGGCAGGCGGACGAGGCCGTAGAAGAATGTCGTTCCCACGCCCGCCGAGACGGTGCCCCGGATCACATGGAGCTTCATCTGCGGCCATTGCGGCCAGCGCCGGCCCCCATGCAGCCCTTCACGCAGCCACAGTGGCAGGACGATCCCCACGCCCAGCGCATTTCGCCAGAATGTTGCGCTATAGGCACCCAGCGCCAGCGAGGCGAATTTCATTGCCCCGTCCATCACCGAGTAAAGGGCGATGGACACCGCGATCGCCACGAAGGGCGCGATGGAATGCCTTGGCAGGGCGATGGTGGTCATGGCCCGCGCGGCATAGGCTCGCGCAAAGGCCAGGTCACGCCGATTTGCTGGTTAATTTGCCGGTTAATTGTGCAGACAGCGCTTTTGTTGGATGCATGACTGAAATATCATGACACATGGCGCAGACCCGGGTCCGCGCCGCTGACAGGGCTAGATCAAGATGACGGTTTCGATGCGTAGGCGCGTTCTTGTGGGTATTGCGGCACTGGCGGTTCCGGCTGTCGTGGCCGCACAGCCGGGCACAGATGCGCCGCTGCAGCCCGCCCCGGCTGCGGAGCCTGCCATTGCCCCGGTTGCCGCTCCCCCTGCCGTTTCCGTTGCGGATATGCCGATGAAGTGGAGCACGGCGGATGCCGATGCGCTGCTCTCGGTGATCGAGGGGATCGGTTCGGAAGGGCTCGATTCCGCCGATTACCAGATGCAGGCGCTCGCTGCCGCGATTGCGGAGGGTGAAGGCGACGGGCTGGACCAGCAGGCCACTCGCAGCTTTTCCTGGCTGATCGAGGATCTGCGCGACGGGCGCACACCGATGGAGGCGCGCAAGCAATGGTTCGTGGTCGATCCCGATCCCGATCTGCTGCCCACTCGGCTGGTGATGGCGGAGGCTCTCACCAGCCAGGATATCGCGGGCGTTGTCGCAAAGCTAGCACCGACCGTGCCGGACTACGCCGCGCTCAAGGAGGCGCTGGCTGAAACGCCCAAGGCCAACAAGGCGCGCATCGCGCTGATCCGCGCCAATATGGATCGCTGGCGCTGGCTGGCGCGCGATCTGGGTTCGCAATATCTGCTCACCAATGTGCCCGAATATCAATTGCGGCTGACGGTGAACAACAGGATCATCCGCAGCTACAAGACCATTGTGGGCAAGCCGGGCAGGACGGCCACCCCGCAGCTGGCAGAGATCGTGGAAGGCGTGATCTTCAACCCCACCTGGACCGTGCCGCAGAGCATCGTGAAGGGTGAAGGGCTGGGCGCGCGCCTGCTTGCCAATCCGGCTTCGGCACGGGCGCAGGGTTACGCCGTCACCAAGGGGGCCAACGGCTTCATCAATGTGGTGCAGCAGCCCGGCAAGAACAATTCACTGGGCCTGATGAAGCTCGACATGCCCAACGAGCATGCGATCTTCCTGCATGATACGCCTGCGCGCCATTTGTTCGATCAGGACAATCGGGCGCTCAGCCATGGCTGCATCCGGACGCAGGATGCACAGGTGCTGGCAATGACCATGGCGATCCTGGGCAAGGGGGCGACGAAGGAAGAGGCTGTGGCCTTCTCCGTGTCCGGCAAATACACCAAGGTGCCGCTGCAGAAGACCTTCCCGGTCTATATCACCTATTTCACCATGGGCCGTGACATCAATGGCGAACTGACTACCTTCAAGGACATTTACGATCGCGATGCGCCGGTGCTGGCCAGCTTCGAAAAACCTCGCGAAGCCAACCGTGCCCGCAAGACGGATGAGGAAGTGGTCGAGATCGTCGACGATCTGCAGATCTGAGGACTGCTCCGGGCGGGGCTTGCTCCCCGGGGGGCAGTGCTTGGAGGCAGGGACATTTGAGGGGCAGCAGGAACCGGCCCGTCAGGGCTCCCGCATCAGGCCGCGGACGAAGTCGATCAGGCCGGTCTGGCGCATGCGCTTCAGCCGTTCGGCTTCCAGGATGCCGCAGACCTTTTGGAAGCAGGTGTCCACATCCTCGTTGATCACGACATAGTCGTAACCGTCCCAATGGCTGATTTCGCTGCGGGCACGGGCCATGCGGCCCTGGATCACCTCTTCGGGATCGGTCCCGCGCGAGCGCAGGCGGTCTTCCAGTTCCTCAATGCTCGGCGGCAGCAGGAATACGCGGACCACGTCCACTTCCATGCGCTGATAAAGCTGCTGGGTGCCTTGCCAGTCGATATCGAACAGGAAATCCTGCCCGGCGCGCAGGCCGGCCTTGATCTGGGCCTTGGGTGTTCCGTAGCAATTGCCGAAGACTTCCGCCCATTCGAGGAATTCCTCCTCTTCCACCATCCGGTCGAAAGTGGGGCGGTCCACGAAGATATAGTCCTTCCCGTCCACTTCGCCGGGGCGCATCGGGCGGGTGGTGACGGAAACCGACATGGAAATGCCGGCGACCTGCGCGAGAATCTTGCGGGCGATGGTGGTCTTTCCCGCGCCCGAGGGCGAGGAGAGGATGAACATCAAGCCGCGGCGATGCAGGGTTTCTTGGCTGGCCATGCGCGCTGTTGCCGCAAGCGGCGGGGTGGAATCAAGCCCGACCTGTCCGGAGGCGGGCGTTCAGCCGCGCTTTTCCTCTGACTTTTCGGTGCCGGGCTGTTCGCTGGTGGCCTGCTGCTCCGCCGCGCGCACGCGCTGGCGCCGGTCATACAGGGCCTTGGCCACCAGCCCGCCGCCCACCACCAGCGCGCCGGGGACGGAGCGGGTGGCAAGCCGGGTGACGGCGGCCACCGCCATGGTGCCCACAAAACCCTTGCCGGATACGATTCCCTCAAGCTCGCTGGGCGAATAGCCGCCGATGCGCAGCTTGTTGTCGAGCGAACGGCGGGCGATCTTTGCGCCCTGACGCATGGCCAGCCCCGCAAGGGCGGAAGCGGGCGATCTGCTGCCGGGTGCCTTTGCCATGATCCTGCCTTCTGCTGGCCGACCCTGGGGCCGGGGCTATTTCTTGCGGCCGAAATCCACGGTCACGACATTGGAGCCATCGTCGCTCGTCGCGGTGGGCTTGCCATCGCCATCGGGCGAGTCATTTTCCGCATCGTCATGCGGCTCGGGCTCCAGATCGCCGACGGCGGCCTGGAACTGCAGGCCGAAATCGACCGCCGGGTCCACAAAGGCGGTGATCGCGGAGAAGGGAATCTCCAGCTTGGCAGGAACCTGATTGAAGCTGAGGCCCACGCCGAAGCCTTCCTCGTCCACATGCAGGTCCCAGAATTTGTTCTGGAGGACGATGGTCATCTCGTCAGGGAAGCGTTCGCGCAGATGCGCCGGGATCGAGACGCCGGGCGCCCCGGTCTTGAAGGTGATGTAGAAATGGTGGGTTCCCGGCAGATTTCCGCCGGTTGCCTGCACTTCTCCAAGCACGCGGCCAACCACTGCGCGCAGGGCTTCCTGCACGATTTCATCGTAAGGGATCAGGCTGTCGGGCGTATCGTCGCTCATGGGCGCACAAGTGGCGACGGCAATCGGCCCGGTCAAGCCGTTTCGAAAGCCTCGCGGGTGATTGATTCCCGTGCCCACGGGCCTATAGGCGAGCCATGCGCACCGCTCGGATAGAACGCAACACCAAGGAAACCGAAATCCTCGTGGAGGTAAACCTCGACGGGACGGGGGCTTATGACGTCTCCACAGGCATCGGTTTCCTCGATCACATGATCGAACAGTTCAGCCGTCATTCGCTGATCGACGTGACGTTGAAGGTGAAGGGCGACCTGCATGTCGACCAGCATCACACTACCGAGGATTCGGCCCTCGCGCTCGGCCAGGCCATTGGCCAGGCGCTGGGCGACAAGGGCGGGATTGGCCGCTACGGCACCGCCTATTCCCCGATGGACGAGACTTTGGTGCGCGTGGCGCTGGATATTTCCGGCCGCCCCTATTTCGTGTGGCATGTGAAGTTCACGCAGGAAAAGCTGGGCGAACTGGATACGGAACTGGTGGAACACTGGTTCCACTCCATCGCGCAAACGCTGGGCATTACGCTCCATATCGAGCTGCTCTACGGCCAGAACAACCACCACATCTGCGAGGCTACCTTCAAGGGCCTTGCCCGTGCGATGCGCGCGGCGGTGGAGATCGATCCGCGCAAGGGCGGGGCGATCCCTTCCACGAAGGGGCAGCTTGGTGGCTGAGCCTATCGCGCTGATCGATTACGGCGCCGGCAATCTCCACTCGGTGAAGAACGCGCTGCTCGCCGCCGGGGCGGAATCGGTGATGGTCACGGCGGACCCCGATCTGGTCCGCATGGCGAAGCGCATCGTTCTGCCGGGCGTCGGCTCCTACCGCGCCTGTTTCGAAGGGCTGACCTCCATCGAAGGGCTGGTGGACGCGATCGAGGATCGCGTGCTGGGCGATGGCGTGCCGTTCCTTGGTATTTGCGTGGGAATGCAACTGCTCGCCAGCCGCGGGCTGGAATTCGGCGAATGCCCCGGCCTTGGCTGGATCAAGGGCGAGGTCCGCCCGATCGAGCGCACCGATCCGGCGATCAAGATCCCGCATATGGGCTGGAACGACGTGATTCGCAGCGCGCATCACGACGGGTCGGAGCTGATCGAACCGGGCGAGGCCTATTTCCTCCATTCCTATCATTTCGTGCCGGAAGACGGCCAGCATGTCGCCGCGATGACCGATCATGGCGGCGGGCTGGTAGCTGCCGTCGCGCGCGACAATCTGCTGGGAGTGCAGTTCCACCCCGAAAAGAGCCAGGCCTATGGCCTTGGCCTGCTGGGGCGTTTCCTGGAGTGGCAGCCGTGATCGTATTTCCCGCCATCGACCTCAAGGGCGGACAGGTGGTGCGCCTTGCCGAAGGCGATATGAACCGCGCGACCATCTATGGCGACAATCCCGCCGCGCAGGCGCTGATCTTCGCCGAAGCGGGCGCGCAGCATCTGCATGTGGTGGATCTGGACGGCAGCTTTGCGGGCCGCGCGGAAAACCGCGAGGCAGTGGAAGCGATCGTCGAGGCCTTCCCCGGCTATGTCCAGCTGGGCGGCGGCATCCGCAATCGCGAAGCGGTGGAAGGCTGGTTCGAGCTGGGCGTGGCCCGCGTGGTGATGGGTTCCGCCGCGCTGAAAGACCCGGAATTCGTGAAGGACATGGCGCGCGAATTCCCTGGCGGGATCGTGGTGGCAGTGGACGCGAAGGACGGCATGGTCGCGACCGAGGGCTGGGCCGATGTGTCCGACGTGCCCGTGGTCGATCTCGCCCGCCGGTTCGAGGATGCGGGCGTTGCCAGCCTGCTGTTCACCGACATCGGCCGCGACGGCCTGCTCAAGGGCGTGAATATCGAGGCGACGGTGGACCTCGCACGGCGCGTGGACATTCCCGTGATCGCCAGCGGCGGGGTCAAGGGGCTGGACGATATCCGCCTGCTGACCATCCATGCGGATGACGGGATCGAAGGTGTGATCACCGGGCGGGCGCTGTATGAAGGGCGGCTCGATCTGGCTGCTGCGATCCAGATGGCGGGGCGCTGATGACGCAAATCCTGCTTCCGATCATCGGCCTTCTGATCGCGGTCTATTGCGCGGCGAAGCTGGTTGCCGGATTGCGGACTGGCTTGATGCAGCCGGCCCTTCCGCCGAAGTTCCCGGCCATGAAGTTCGGATATGGGACTGAACCCCAGCTCTTTGCGTTGGCGGCATTGTGGAACATGGCCGGTGTCGCTTTGCCTGCCGCTGTTTTGATCAATAGGTGGGTGCTCGCATGACCGTCCGCATTCGCGTCATTCCCTGTCTCGACGTGGCCGATGGCCGCGTGGTGAAGGGTGTCAATTTCGTCGATCTGAAGGATGCCGGCGATCCGGTGGAGCAGGCCCGTGCCTATGATGCGGCGGGCGCGGATGAGCTGTGCTTCCTCGATATTTCCGCCACCCATGAAGGGCGGGGCACGCTGATCGATATCGTGCGCCGCACGGCGGAAGTGTGCTTCATGCCGCTGACCGTGGGCGGCGGAGTGCGCAGTGTGGAGGATGCCCGGGCGCTGCTGCTGGCGGGCGCCGACAAGGTGGCGGTCAATTCCGCCGCCGTCACGCGCCCCGAAGTTGTGAGCGAGATTGCCGAGCGCATGGGCAGCCAGTGCATCGTCGCCTCGGTCGATGCGCGCTGGAGCCACGATCACTGGGAAATCTTCACCCATGGCGGCCGCCGCGCAACCGGGATCGACGCGGTGGAACATGCGGTGAAGCTGGCCCGGATGGGTGCGGGCGAATTGCTCGTCACCTCGATGGACGGGGACGGCACGCAGAAGGGCTATGACCTCAAGCTCACCCGCACCATTGCCGATGCGGTTTCCGTGCCGGTGATCGCCAGCGGCGGCGTCGGCACGCTGGATCATCTGGTGGAAGGCGTGACGCAAGGCGGGGCGAGTGCGGTCCTGGCGGCCTCGATCTTCCATTTCGGCACCTATTCCATCGCCGATGCCCATGCGGCCCTGCGCGCGGCGGGGCTGCCGGCGCGGGGCTGATTTGGCCCGAAACTGTCGGCCCGGCTTACAAACCCCTCCGTCGTGCGCTCTGCGTTAACCAGCAAGTCACGCTCTGCAGGCTGAATGCCGGGCGATGGCACATGCCTTGCGTTAAGATTTCCGATGAAACTGATCGTGACCCGCCTGCTTTCAATGCTTCCCGCGCTTTGCGCCGCAGCTCCCGTGCTGGCCGGCGATGGGGCGCAGGTGCCCGAAGGCTCTGCCCTCACGCTCTTCGCGTTGGGGATTATCGGCGTGATCGTCGGCTGGCGGGGCGGGATGCGTCCCAAAGATCGCGGAAAGCACCGCAAGTAAGGCCTGCACGGCCACTGCCTATCTCAATGCCGCCGTCAAATGCTTGACCGGGCCGCGCGCCCTGTCCATGTCGCGTGACCATGGACACGCTTATCCGCCTCGAACAGACCGTTGCCCAGCGCATGGGTGCCTCACCCGACGCCAGCTATGTCGCCAAGCTCCATGCGCGCGGCCTGCCGGTGATTGCACGCAAGCTGGGCGAGGAAGCGGTGGAGACGGTGATCGCCGCCCTTTCCGGCAGCGAGGAGGAACTGGTTGGCGAAGCGGCCGACATGTTGTTCCACCTGATGGTGCTGCTTGCCGAAAAACAGGTTCCGCTTGCCGCCGTGATGGCCGAGCTGGACCGGCGCGAGGGTACCTCGGGTCTGGTTGAAAAAGCCTCGCGGAGCGAATGATGCCGATCGATGCCACCCTGCCTTATGACGATCAGAATATCTTCGCGAAGATTCTGCGCGGGGAAATTCCCAACCGCACCGTCTATGAAGACGAATGGGTACTGGCATTTCACGATATCGCTCCGCAGGCGCCGGTTCACGTCCTGGTGATCCCCAAGGGCGCCTATGTGAGCTGGGACGATTTTTCCGCTCGTGCCGGGGCGGAGGAGATCGCGGGCTTCGTGCGCGCGGTGGGACATGTCGCGCGCGAGCTGGGGCTGGTCGGGCCTGGCTATCGCCTGCTGTCCAATCTGGGCGCCGACGGCGGGCAGGAAGTGCCGCATTTGCATGTTCACCTGTTTGGCGGACAGCCTTTGGGGCCGATGCTGCTCCGCTGAACGCGGGCCATCAACGGTTCATCTCACAATGTAAAAAAGCCGTCCTTGCCGAGCGAGTCGGCAAAGGGTTAAACCGTTGTGGGAGAGCATGGTGACGCAGATCGAACCCCACACCGGCCGCTTCGATGGCCCGAACGGCAGGTGGCGCCACCAGTTTGCCGTGCGCGTTTATTATGAGGATACCGACCTGTCCGGCGTGGTCTATCACGCGAATTATCTACGCTGGTTTGAACGGGCGCGTTCCGACATGCTGCGCCTGCTGGGGATCGACCAGCGTGCCGCGCAGGAAATGGGCGAGGGCGTCTATGCCGTGGCGGGACTGACGATCCGCTTCGCCGCACCGGCCCGGCTCGACGATGCAGTGCGGATCGAAAGCCATGCGCTCGATATTGGCGCGGCCAGCGTTACCCTGCGCCAGAAGGCGTTTCGCGATGGTGCTCTCCTGGCCGAGGCGGATGTCCGCGTCGGTTTTATTTCTCCCGAAGGTCGTCCCCGTCGCCAGCCAGCTGCATGGCGCGAGGCTTTCGCCACCCTGATTGATTCAGAAGGAACCGCATGACCCAGCTTGCTTTCCTGGCCGCTTCTTCCGCGCCCAGCCGTCTCGATCCGATCCAGCTGTTTCTCGATGCCGATATCGTAGTGCAGGTGGTGATGGGCGGGCTGCTGCTCGCCAGCATGTGGGTGTGGACCATCATCGTGTCATTCAGCCTGCGCATGGGTTCGGTGAAGCGCCGCTGCGCAGATTTCGAGGGCGAGTTTCTCAGCCTGGATAATCCCGAAGCATTGCTGGGCGAGCGTCGCCGCCAGCAGATTCCCTCTGCCGCCGTCGCAGCGGCCGGACTGGCCGAATTCCGCAAATCCACCGCACGCGGCGGGTTCGACCGGGAAGGTGTACGCCAGCGCGTTGCCGTTACGATGGAAGGGGAGGTCGCCCGAGAATCCGATAGTCTGGCCGCCCGACTCAACTTCCTGGCCACCACCGGTTCGGTCGCACCCTTCGTGGGTCTGTTCGGTACCGTCTGGGGTATCATGAACAGCTTCTTCCAGATCGGCCAGCAACAGAATTCCTCGCTGGCGGTGGTCGCGCCCGGTATTTCGGAGGCGCTTTTTGCCACGGCTATCGGGCTGTTTGCCGCCATTCCGGCAGTGATCGCCTATAACCGCTTCAGCAACCGCGTGAGCCTGTTCGAGGCCGGCCTGCAGCGCTTTGCAGACCGCTTCGGCGCGAAGCTGAGCCGCGATCTGGAGCGTATCTGATGGCGATGGGAATTGCCTCTGCGCCGGGGCGGCGCAGGCGGGGGCGTAGCCGCCGGGCGCCGATGGCAGATATCAACGTCACTCCGCTGGTGGACGTGATGCTGGTGCTGCTGATCATCTTCATGGTCACCGCGCCGTTGTTGACGGCTGGCGTCCCGCTGGACCTGCCCGACAGCCGGGCCGACGCCCTCTCGCAGGAGCGGGACCAGATCACCATTTCGATCACCACTGACGGCACGGTCTATGTGGACGATGTGGCAGTGGAAACGGGCGGGTTGGCCACAGCCCTTTCGGGCGTTCCGCGCGATTCCGAAGGCAAGCCGCCACTGGTGACCCTGCGCGCCGACCGTACGCTCAATTACGGCAGAGTGATGGAAGTGATGGGTGAATTGAGCCATGCGGGCTTCGGTTCGATTTCGCTGGTCACCAACAGTTCAGTAGAGGCGCCATAGCGTTTTGGCATGATTGCACTCCCCCGCCTCCGCAGCGACGAACTGGTCGGGCTGGTCATGGCGATCGCGGCGCATCTTGCGCTGATCGTCGCGTTGACTATCCATGCCTTGCGCGCGCCTGCGATCATTCCGCCTCCGCCGCGCGTGACAGTGAGCCTGGCCGAGGATGCGGGTCTGGTGAATGAAGGCCCGCAAATTGCGCAAGAGGCGCAGGCGGCAGTGGCGCCTACACTCGCCGAAAATCCGGAACCCGCGCCGCCGCCCGCGCCGGCTCCCGAGCCGAAGCCGGTGCCAAAGCCGGAACCCAAACCCCAGCCGAAGCCCAAACCTTCAGCCAAACCGACCGCCAAGCCTTCTCCCAAGTCGGAACGAAAGCCCGATCCGCCGCGCGTTTCGCCCGCTGCGCAGCAGCGCGCGGTCACGCCGCCGCCGGTCAAGCGCCCGCCCACGCCACCTCAGCCACAGGCCACCAAGGCCGGGGGCGGAAGCCGTCTGGGCGACAATTTCCTTAAGGGCGCTGGGGATAGCGAAGCGGCGGCGCTGGTCCCCGCTTCCCAGATCGGCGCTGGTGTGAAGGCTTCGCTCTTTTCCCAGATCGCCCGCGAGATTCGTCCGCATTGGCAGCCGCCTTCGGGCGCCGATGCGGAAAAGCTCGTCACGGTCATCAGGTTCCGCCTCAATCCGGACGGCACACTTGCCGGCCGGCCGACGGTGGTTACCCAGCGCAATGTGACCGACACCAATCGGCCCCAGGCCGGGCGCCATGCCGAACTGGCGGTTCGCGCAATCCAACTCGCCGCGCCCTTCAACCTCGATCCCCAATATTACGAGGCCTGGAAGTCGGTCGGCCCTCTCGATTTCGACTGGAAGCTTTCACAATGAAAAAGACTCTGGCCCTCATTCTGCTCTTTGCCGCGACCCCGCTTTTCGCTCAGGCCGAAGGAGGCTCGCCGTCCGATCCGGCGGCAGTGCCGGTTGCCGATGGGCCCGAGGAGGAAGGTGGCCTGACCGGCTCGATTTCCTATGAAGGCGCATGGCAGGATCTCGGCATCGCCATTCCGTCCTTCGCTACCAACTCCAATGTGCCCACAGCCGCCAATACGGAAGGCACCGCCGCGCTGGGGCGCGAACTGGCGCGGGTAATCACGGCGGATCTCAAGAACAACGGCTTGTTCCGCCCGGTGGGGCCGGACAGCCTGCCGCGCCCGGCCTATACGGAAATCACTGCGCCCAATTGGTCTGCCTGGCAGGCGCGCAGCGCGGAGATGCTGGTGCATGGCTATGTCCGCGCGGGTACGGACGGGCGGTTGACCGTAGGCTGCTATCTCTATGACATCACGCTGAAGAACGAACTGGTGCGCGAAGGCTGGGTGGTTCCGCCCAGCGACTGGCGCCGCGCGGCGCATAAATGCGCCGACCTCGTCTATTCGCGCCTGTCGGGTGAGAGCCCGTTCTTCGACAGCAAGATCGCCTATATCGCCGAAACCGGCCCCAAGGATCACCGGATCAAGCGGCTGGCGATCATGGATTCCGATGGCGCGAACCACCGTTTCATCACCAATGGGCAGGCTACTGCGCTGACCCCGCGTTATTCGCCGGATTACAAGCAGATCGTCTATCTCAGCTATCTGAACGGCAATCCCAGCATCTATATCTACGATATCGGCACCGGTAAGCAGCATCTGGTGGCGCGCAACAACAATCCCACCTTTGCCCCGCGCTGGTCGCCCGATGGCAAGTGGATTCTCTATTCCATGGCGGTGGGCGGCAATACCGATATCTATCGCGTGCCTGCCCAGGGTGGGCAAAGCGCCAGACTGACCGACAGCCCGGGGATCGATGTGGGTGGTTCCTATTCGCCCGACGGCAGCAAGATCGTGTTCGAAAGCGACCGTTCCGGCACACAGCAGATATATGTGATGAATGCCGATGGTTCGAACCAGAAGCGTATTTCCTTCTTCGGCGGACGCGGCGCAACGCCGGAATGGAGCCCGCGCGGCGACCAGATCGCCTTTACTCATATCGTGGGTAATTTCCGCATCGCGGTGATGACGCCCGATGGCAGGAATGTGCGCCACCTGACCGACAGCTGGCAGGACGAGGCGCCCACATGGTCGCCCAATGGCCGGATCGTGCAGTTCTTCCGTACGACCCGTAATTCAGGTGAAGGTTCGCTGTGGCAGGTAGATATTACCGGACGCAACGAACGCAGGCTGCCCACTCCTGTTGGCGCATCCGATCCTGCGTGGGGTCCGGTTCTGCCGTAAAAGTGATACATTAGAATTTATCCGGCTAACCCTCCTGTTGGCCCCTTTGTTAGGAGAGAAAGCATGCAACGTTTCGTTTCCGTCGCCGCCCTCGCCGGTGCGATCGCACTCGCCGGTTGCAGCAAGAACGCCGCGCCCGAGCAGTTGCCCCCGCAGCCGGCGACGGTGGCCACGCCCACTCCGGCCCCGCGCCCCACGCCTGCGCCGAGCGGCCCGATCCCGGGCAGCAATGCGGATTTCCTGGCGCAGATGCAGGGCCGCAACGTGATCTATTTCGATACCGACAAGTTCGATGTCGATGCCACCGATCAGGCCGCCTTGCGCACTCAGGCAGAGTGGCTGCAGCGTTATCCGGCCAAGCGCGCCACCATCGAAGGCCATTGCGACGAGCGCGGCACGCGTGACTACAATATCGCCCTGGGCGAGCGTCGGGCCAATGCGGCCAAGAACTACCTCGTCAGTCTGGGCGTGGACGCTTCGCGTCTTTCGACCGTCAGCTATGGCAAGGAACGCCCGGTGGCATTGGGTTCCAATGAATCCGCCTGGGCCCAGAACCGCCGTGCGGCGACGATTACGATCGACTAATCGGCGAGGAAGGGCAGCTTCGGCATTTGCGGGAGTTGCGGCAATTTCGCGGGCGCTTCGATTTCGATCGGGGCGCCCGCAATGCTTTCCATCATCCCCTGCGCGCCGGGCACGCCGCTTTGGCCCCCCGATGTGGAAGGGGTTGCAAACAGCACGAACGCCGTCATTGCAAAGACGGAGAAGGCTGCGGAAATGGCGAGTTGCTTGCTCACGGCGAAAGGGTAACTCCTCGCCTTGGCAGATAGTTCCCCATTTTCGTTTTGCAATGCAGCAAGTGTCACAAAGTGTCGCGCAGCCGCCCATTGCATGGCAGGGGTGCGTCCCTATTATTGGCCGATGTTCAAGGAATCCACTCGATGAGCCGCGCGAAAAGAACGCTCGACTGGGGCTTTCCCCGCTGGCGCGGCTATGGCAGCTCGCGCGAGGCGGCGACTGTGCGCCTGTGCGATCGGCATGGCTGCACCGAGCCGGGCAATTGCCCCGCGCCCAAATCGCCAAACAGCCCGGACCGGTGGTATTTCTGCCAGCGTCATGCGGCGGAATACAACTCGAACTGGAATTATTTCGAAGGGCTGGACGAGGAAGAGACCCAGGCCCGCACCCAGAGTGAGCAGCGCGCCAATTCCGGCTATGCCGAGGCATCGCATTATGGCTGGGGCGGTTCGGGCGACGGCAGCCGCAGCAGCGACGAGATGCGCGCGCTGGAGGTGCTGGGGCTGGAATCCGATGCGGATTTCGAAGCGGTTAAGCGGGCATGGCGGGCACGGGCCAAGGAAGTCCACCCCGACGTTCGCCCGGGTGACGCGGAGGCCGCCCGGACCTTCCAGGCGATCCAGGTCGCTTACGAAGTGCTCCGCCAGGCGGAAGAGCGGCGGACCTGGAAGGGCTGAACGCCTAGCCCACCAGCGCTGCCACGCCCCACACCGCCGCCACAATCAGCACGGCGCCCGCCATGTCGAGCGCCACCCCTGCACCCACCATGCGCGGCAGGCGGATGCGACCGGTGGCCCAGGCGATGGCGTTGGGGCCGGTGCCGGCGGGCAGCATAAAGCCCCAGCTTGCCGCCATTGCGGCAGGCACGGCGAGCAGGACGGGGTCTGCCCCCAACGCCACGACTAGGCTAGCCACCACCGGGATGATCCCGCTGGCGGTGGCGACATTGCTGGCGAATTCGGTGATCACGATCACCATGGCGACAATCGCCAGCGCGACGATGAACAGGGGCACGGTGGAAAGCGGCAGCAGCGATTGGCCCAGCCAGTCCGCCAGGCCGGATTCGCTCATCCCCGCTGCCAGCGCCAGCCCGCCGCCGAACATCATGATCACTCCCCAGGGCGCCCGGTCTGCCTCGCTCCACACCAGCATCGGGCGGCCCGTGCCGTCGGGCAGGAGGAACAGCGAGAGGCCCGCGATTACCGCGATGGTGCCGTCGGTAAGCGACCCGTCTGGCAGCAAAGGCTCGAGCCAGGGTTGGGCCATCCAGGCAATGAAGGCGATGGCGATGATCGGGACGAGCCGCTTTTCCGGAACGGACCATTCATGCCCGCAGGTCACCGCGCGGCGCGCGGCATCGATATCGAAAGGATGGCTGGCCGTCTTCTGCACCCGCGCGATGATCCACGCGGCTAGCGGGATGCCCAGGATGACGATCGGCAGGCCATAGAGGCTCCAGCGGGCGAAGCTGATATGCACGCCGATCATCTCGTCCAGCAGGCCCACGGCAATCGCATTGGTGGGTGAACCCACGATAGTGCCCAGCCCCCCGATGGAGGCCGCAAAGGCGATCCCCATGGGCAGCGCCCCGGCCAGCCCCTCGCGGTCGTCATCGGCCACGCCCCCGCCGGTGAGCACGGCCAGCGCCATGGGCATCATGATGAGCGCAGTGGACGTGTTGGAGATCACCATGGAAAGTACCGCGGCCGAGATCATGAACGCCAGCAGCAATTGCGTGCTTCCGCCCTTGGTCCCCACCCGGTTCAGGATCGTCAGCGCCAACCGCCGGTGAAGCCCGGTGCGCTCTATCGCCAGTGCCAGGAAGGCGCCGCCCAGGATCAGGAACAGGATCGGCGAATAATAGGCACTGGCTGCCTTGTTCGCGCTCATCACGCCGGCAAAGGGCAGCACCACGAAGGGCAGCAGCGCCGTGGCGGTAAGCGGGACGGCTTCCGTCATCCACCACGCCGCCATCCAGATGGTGAGCCCCGCCACAATCCATGCCTGCGCTGGCATCCCGGCGGGTGCGGGCAGTATCAGGGTGAGGAGAAAACCGGCGAGGCCGGCCAGAAGGCCGATGCGTTGGGCGGTCATTGTCGCTTAGGTTCCCCCTGCTTCCCGAGGGATAACCTAGAGTATGCCGGTGGAAAGGCGCAAGGCCTCCGGAATCCTCGTCATTGCGAGCATGGCGAAGCAATCCAGGGAGGTTGGTTCCGGGCCCTGGGTTGCTAAGGGGTTCTCACCCCCTCGCAATGACGAAGTATAAGGCGCCTTACTTGGGCGACAGCACCATCAGCATCTGTCGGCCTTCGAGTCGCGGATAGGCTTCGATCTTGGCGATTTCCGCAACATCGTCCTGCACCCGCTTCAAGAGGTTCATGCCGAGTTCCTGGTGGCTCATTTCACGGCCGCGGAAACGCAGGGTGATCTTCACCTTGTCGCCTTCCTCAAGGAACTTGGTCACGTTGCGCATCTTCACGTCATAATCATGCGTGTCGATATTGGGGCGCATCTTGATTTCTTTGATGTCCTGCGTCTTCTGCGTCTTGCGCGCAGCATTGGCCTTCTTCTGCGCCTCGTAGCGGAATTTGCCGACATCGAGAAACTTGCAGACCGGCGGGTCTGCATTGGGTGATACCTCGACCAGATTCATGCCGACCTGGGCGGCCTGATCGATCGCCTCGCTGGTGTACATGACACCTAGATTCTCGCCGTTTTCGTCAATGACGCGAACCTTGTCGGACTGGATGAGATTGTCATAGCGCGGGCCGCTTTTAACGGGTGGCGCCAGCATTCTCCGGGGTGGACGGGCTATTGTGCGGTCTCCTGTAATTACTTCGGGTGGCGGTTTTCGAAGGGCGCGTCTTAATGTGTATTTGCCGCCAGCGAAAGGGGGGCTGGGGCGCTTTTCTGCCGGGCCCGATCAGGCGCCCGCCCGCCACAGCGGGAATTGCAGCAAGCGGTCCTTCACCGGCACGATGGCATCCACCGAACGGGCAGGTTGCATCGCCTGGAGGATCGCCGGATCGGAAGCATCCATTCCGCCCGTAAGCGCGCCAAAGGCGGGCAGGATCATCCGTCCCGCTCCAGATGGGGAGGAGCCTGTCACGGCGCAAGGGCGGCTGATCGAACGGCCGCGCGCGGTGAGTTTGAACCTCGGGTGGAAATGTCCCGAAAGCTCCGGCCTTGTCTCCCCGGGGGAGGCCTGATGGCGCAGCATGATGCCGGAAACTTCCAGTTCTTCCGTCAGCGAGCCGCCCAGCGCCCCTTCCAGCCGCGAATCATGATTGCCGGTGATCCATACCCAATCGACCGCGCGGGTCAGTGCATCCAGCATCCCCGCCGCATGGGGCTCCAGCCGCAGGGCGCCGCCATCGTCATGGAAATTGTCCCCCAGGGTAAACACCCGCCGGGCGCCGGTGATGCGGATCGCATCTGCCAGCCGGGCAAGCGTGTCGCGGCTGTCATAGGGGGGCAGCATCTGGCCGTGGCGGGCATAGAAGCTGGCCTTTTCCAGATGCAGGTCCGCCACCAGCAGCGCCTGTTCGCGCGGCCAATAAAGCGCCCGCCCGCCGACCAGCGCGAATTCCTCGCTCTCGAAGCCGAAGGCGGGTTGGAACGAAAGCGGAACCATGGCCATGCCTTGCCGTCGGGCGGCGGGTTTGGCAAGGGGGAGGAGGCCTAAGCCCACAAACGATGCTGGAAGATGCGATGACCGACTGGACCCCTCAGACCACCCAGGCCCGCGAATGGTTCGAAAGCCTGCGCGACCGCATCTGCGCCGCCTTCGAGGCAATCGAGCGCGAGGCAGGCAGCGATGCGAGCTTCGAATATACGCCGTGGGACCGGGAAGGGGACGACGGCGGCGAAGGCGGGATCAATGGGCCCGGCGGCGGGGTGCGCGGGCAGATGAAGGGCAAGGTGTTTGAAAAGGTGGGGGTCAATGTCTCCACCGTGATGGGCAATTTCGCCCCCGGCTTTGCCCAGACGATTAACGGTGCGAATGAGGATAATCCCGGCTTCACTGCCACCGGGATCAGCCTGGTGGCCCATATGGCCAATCCGCATGTGCCCGCCGTGCATATGAACACCCGCTTCCTGACCACCAGCAAGGCGTGGTTCGGCGGCGGGGCGGATCTCAATCCGCCGATCCCCTACGAGGAAGATACCGAACAGTTCCACGCGGCCTTTCGCGCGGCCTGTGCCGGCCATAACCCCACCTATTACGAAAAGTTCAAGAAATGGGCGGACGAATATTTCTTCATCCCTCATCGCAATGTGGCGCGCGGCGTGGGGGGCATCTTCTACGATCACCTCGAATGCGCCGACCTGCCTGAGTGGGAACGCAATTTCGCCTTCACCCGCGATGTGGGCGAGGCGTTCCTGGATGTGTTCCCCAGGATCGTGCGCCAGCGTATGGCGATGGAATTCAGCGAGGCGGAAAAGCAGGCCCAGCTCGAATGGCGCGGCCGCTATGTCGAATTCAATCTGGTCTATGACCGGGGAACCTTGTTCGGCCTGAGGACCGGCGGCAATATCGACGCTATCCTGATGAGCCTGCCCCCCGAAGTTAAGTGGAGCTGACCCGCATGCACCGTATCGACCTTGCCCAGGCCAATAGCATGATCGAAGCCGCCCTGACCAAGGGCGCTGAACTGGCGCTCAAGCCGCTGACCGTGGTGGTGCTGGATGCGGGCGGGCATATGATTGCTTGCCAGCGTCAGGACGGGGCATCGAACATGCGCGTGAAGCTGGCCACCGGCAAGGCGGCAGGCGCGCTGGCGCTGGGCGTATCGAGCCGCACCATCGGCGACATGGCGCTGGAACGCCCGCATTTCGTCGCCTCGGTCGACACGATGGGCGAAGGCGGCATGGTCCCCGCGGCAGGCGGTGTGATCGCCTGCGACGCGAACGGGGTGGTCGTGGGCGCGATCGGGATTACCGGGGATACGTCGGACAATGACGAAGCCTGCGCGCTGGCGGGCATTGCGGCTGTGGGGCTGAAGCCGAAGAACTGAGCTGATTGCGGAGTGAGGGGGTACGCGACCTAAATTGGGGAGACTTCAAAGTCTCCGCTCATTTGTCTTCCGCCTATTGCACGACACCGGGCGACGCGTTTGCCGATCAATCTGCCCGGACGATCCGCCTGACACGGCGCCTTATGTGGTGGGCAGGCAACATGGTGCGAGGATCGCGAACCTCAATGTCCTCCGGCAGGCCAAGCGGCTCAAAACCGGCGAGGCGATGGTACGTGGCCATTGCCGCGACCGAGGGCAATATCCACGGTAGCACAAAGATTATGCCGAAGGGGCCCATCAGTGCGAGCAGAGCGAGTGCGAAGCCGAGCGGTACAAAGACGCCGGCAAGGGCATAGGACTTGAGGCTGTCCTTTCCGCGCTTTTGCAAAAAGGCATGCGAACGGCGGATAAATACATAGAACGGCGCAGCAGTGCCGCAGATGCCGAACAGCGCGGCGAGGATCGGGCTCTGCGTGAACAGAGGGGGAAGGGCGCCGGCCGGGAGCACGCCGTCCGTCAGGCTTATCAGCGTGATGAACACGTATAGCGCGGAACCGGTAAAGGCGGCGATGAGGGCGGCAGTCGCGGAAGTGCGTATCTGCAGGGGGCCGTCATAATATTCGGCCGAGCCGATGTCATAAACTGCGCTGGCTTCAGTGCCGCCGTTCACTTTTTGGAACAGGGCGTGAGGATCGTCTCCCTCTGCGGCATATCCCAGGCTCTTATGCATCAGGAAAGCCGTTGCTGTTCCGATGAGGATCGGCACGAGCAGAAGGGCGAACAATGTTCCCTGGTGGAACGCCAGCACATAGGCGGCCGGGGCGAGTGCTACGGCGTGGGCAAGGCTGGCGGCAATCGCGCCCAGCCCCATATACGTGCCGCGTGTCCACCAGCCCATCTTGCGGGCGAGCCGGTCACCCGCGAACATCACCGCGAAATTCAGCCCGGCGAAGAACAGGAAGAACAGGATCGCCTTGTCAGGCGTGGTGGGCTGCGGCTTCATATCCGTCCACATATGCAGCTGGAACTGCGCAGTGACGAGAATGCCCACGATCTGGCTTTGAACGAGCATGGGCTTCCATGCGAAGCGGAGCTGAGGCGCCGGTTTTTCCATGACTTTGGATTTAGGTTCCAAACTTTAAGGTCTGGCTAAATCTCGCCGCCTGGAAGCACGTGATGGTACTTACGCGTTGGACCATTTCCGGACGGAACAGGGTGAAGGTCTTGCGATAAGTGCCTGCCGTTTCGCTCAACCTTTGCGGAACCCCGCCAGCTTCGCCAACGCCTCGTCCAGCACCGCATCCTGCTTGGCGAAGCACAGGCGCAGGAAGCCCTTTTCCTTCGTATCGTGATAGAAGGCGGAGACCGGGATAGTCACCACGCCCGCCTCGCGGATCAGGCGCTCGGCCACCAGCACGTCATCGGCGGGAAGACCTGATGCGGCAAGGTCCACGGTGACGAACCATGTGCCGCTGGAAGGCAGCACCTTGTATCCGGCTGCCTCCAGCCCCTCGACCAGCCGCTGGCGGCTCGCCCCATATTGCGCGCGGTGGGCCTCGTGCCACTCACGCGGCAGGGTGAGCCCCTCGGCCACGGCCCATTGCAGCGGGGTGGCAGTGGTGAAGGTCAGGAACTGGTGCTGCGCGGCGATCCTGTTCGCCAGTTCCGGCGCGGCGATGGCCCAGCCCACTTTCCATCCGGTGAGCGAAAAGATCTTGCCGGCCGAACCGACTTTGATCGCCCGCTTGCCCAGCGACGGGATGGCAAGGGGGGAGACATGCGGCGTGCCGTCGAAGATCATCCCTTCCCACACCTCGTCGCACAGCAGGGTGAGATCGTGCTCCGCGCAGATTTCGCCGAGCTGTTCCAGCTGTTCGCGCGGGACGATCGTTCCGGTGGGGTTGCTGGGCGTGTTGAGCACGATGAGGCGCGTCTTGGGGCCGATGGACGCCCTTATGGTCTCTTTGTGTACACTCCAGAGAGGGGGTTCCAGATTGACCAGTTTCGCCGTTCCGCCGGCCCTTTCGACCAGCGGGAGATAGGCGTCATAGCAGGGTTGCAGCAGGATTGCCTCGTCCCCGGGGCGGATCGTGGCCAGGATGCTGGCGGCCAGAGCCTCGGTCGCGCCGGAGGTGACGACGATCTCCTCCCCGGCCAGATTAAGCCCCTGTCCTCGCGCGTAATAGTCTGAAATTGCGAGACGAAGTTCGGCAAGGCCGCGCATCGGGGGATATTGGTTGGAGCGTTCCACCAATGCCCGCCGCGCCGCCTCGATCAGCTCCGGAGCATGCTCCCGGTCAGGGAAACCCTGGCCCAGATTGATCGCCCCCGTCTCCCGCGCGAGGGCGGACATGCGCTCGAAAATGGTAGTGGAAGGCCCGTTGCTCATCGCCCGCTTTGTGAAGCCCCACGCGGCCTCCCGCAAGCCGGAGAATGGCGGCGGGCATGCAGGGATTTGACGAGCGGGCTGGTAGTGTTAAGTGAAACCAGTTTCGCCAATCTTCCCGATCCTTGCGGAGAATCCGATGCGCGCCGCGCTCAAGCCGTTCCTTCTGTCCCTCACCCTGCTCGCTTCCGCCTGCTCCGGCGGAGTGGATAAGCAAACCACTGAAGAACCACTGGTTTCTCCGATCCTCACCAGCGAGGACGCGCGCGATCCGGCGAGTTTCGCCCAGCCCGAAGTGGCGCGGGTGACGCATGTTGCGCTGGACCTCGCCCTGGATTTCGCGGCGAAGACGGTGAGCGGCACGGCCACGCTGGATATCCTCGCCAGGCCCGATGCCGACACTGTCGTGCTCGACAGCGACGGGCTGAAGATCGCCAGGATTACCGATGAGAATGGCGCGGAACTGCCGTTTACGGTGGGTGAAAAGGTGGAAGAGAAGGGCGAGCCGGTCACCATTACAATCGGCAAGAGCCGCAAGATCGTCATCGCCTATTCCGCCACGCCCGATGCCACGGCGCTGCAATGGCTCTCGCCCGAGCAGACGGCCGGGGGGAAACAGCCCTACCTCTTCAGCCAAGGCCAGCCGACGCTCAACCGCACATGGATTCCCACGCAGGACAGCCCCGGCATCCGCCAGAGCTGGGAAGCGCGCATTACTGCGCCCAAGCCGCTGACCGTGGTGATGTCCGCCCTGCGCGTGGGCGAGCCGGAGGATGCAGGTGAGGGCCGCCGCGCCTTCCGTTTCCGCATGGACAAGCCGGTTGCGCCCTATCTGATCGCGATTGCGGCGGGCGATCTGGCCTATCGCGAGCTTGGCCCGCGCACCGGCGTATGGACCGAACCTTCGATGCTGGATGCGGCCGCAGCCGAGCTGGCCGACACCGAGAAGATGGTGGAAGCGGCAGAGAAGCTCTATGGCCCCTATCGCTGGGGCCGCTACGAGATGATCGTCCTTCCGCCCAGCTTCCCCTATGGCGGCATGGAAAACCCCACCATGACCTTCCTGACGCCCACCTTCATTGCGGGCGACCGCAGCCTGACGGGGCTGGTCGCGCATGAGCTGGCACATAGCTGGTCGGGCAATCTGGTCACCAATGCCAATTGGTCCGACAGCTGGTTGAACGAGGGCATCACTTCCTATTTCGAAAACCGCATCGTGGAGGAACTCTACGGCACGAAGCGCGCGCAACAGGAGGCCGCGCTGAGCTATGCCGAGATGGAAAAGGCGCTGGCGGAAGAGGGCATGAATGCGCCCATCACCGCGCTGCACCTGCCGCCTGCCGAGGGTGTGCCCGATGGCGGATCGTCCGGCATCATCTACGACAAGGGCGCCACGTTCATGCGCACGGTAGAAAGCATCGTGGGCCGTGCGAAGTTCGATGCGTGGCTGCGTAGCTGGTTCGACAAG
Organism: Sphingomonadaceae bacterium; assembly: GCA_035497315.1. Lineage (GTDB taxonomy): Bacteria > Pseudomonadota > Alphaproteobacteria > Sphingomonadales > Sphingomonadaceae > Andeanibacterium. The sequence continues at coordinate 15,511 of DATJDU010000084.1, read as the reverse complement.
CACGCCTTCCAGCCGGCCACCTCCGCTATGCTGCTGGCCGATATGCGCGCTCATCTGGTGCAGGGCGATGCACAGATGGAAGAGAAGCTGATGCTGGAAGACTGGGTCTATAAGCCCGGCCTGCCGTCCAACGTCCTGCGTCCGCCTGCGTCTGCCTTTGCCGGGGTGGACAAGGCGGCGGAAGTCTATCGCGCGGGCGGCAAGCCCGATGCGAAGGCCTGGGCCGGCTGGACCACAGCGGAACGTCAGCGGTTCCTCGCGAAATTGCCGGCAAAGCTCGACAAGACCAAACTGGCTGAACTGGACGCATCGCTGGGCCTGTCGAAGTCCGGCAACAAGGAGATATTGTTTGCCTGGCTCGAACTGGCGCTCAATAATCGCTACGATCCGGCCGTGCCGGTGGCGGAGAACTTCCTCTCCAGCGTGGGCCGCACCAAATTCGTGAAGCCGCTCTATGCCGCGCTGATGAAGCAGGGCAGCTGGGGCCAGCCGATCGCCAGGCGGATATATGAGAAGACCCGCTCCGGCTATCACGCGGTGACGCAGGGCGCGGTAGACGAGGTGGTCGGCAAGCCAGACTGACGCGCTTTGCCGCCGAAGCGCTTTATCGTTGCAATGTAGCGGGTCTTGCCCCCATTTGGGGGTAAGATGCTGCGTCAGTACGAACTTGTTGAGCGGGTGAAGGAATACGCCCCGGATGCCGATGAGGCGCTCCTTAACCGGGCTTATGTGTACACTGTGCAGAAGCACGGCTCGCAGAAGCGCGCCAGCGGAGACCCCTATTTCTCCCATCCTGTAGAAGTCGCGGGGTTGATGACCGACCTCAAGCTCGATCAGGAAACCATCATCACGGCGCTGCTCCACGATACGGTGGAAGATACGCTCGCCACGATCGAGGATATCGAAAAGAACTTCGGCCCCGATGTCGCCCGGCTGGTGGATGGCGTCACCAAGCTCTCCAAGATCGAGCAGATGCCCGAGGACGAGCGGGCGGCCGAGAACCTCAGGAAATTCCTCCTCGCCATGAGCGAGGATCTGCGCGTGCTGCTGGTGAAGCTGGCGGACCGGTTGCACAATATGCGCACGCTGCACTTCATCAAATCGCCCGAGAAGCGCCTGCGCATCGCGCGCGAGACGATGGATATCTACGCCCCCCTCGCCGAGCGGGTGGGCATGTATGAATATATGCGCGAGATGCAGCTTCTGGCTTTCGAGCAGATGGAGCCGGAAGCCTATGCCACCATCACCGGCCGGCTGGCGCAGATCCGCAGCCAGGAAGGTGGGCAGGTAGATGCCATTGCCCTGGCCATCAAGCAGGCGCTGGCCGAAGCGGGGTTGAAAGTGGAAGTCTGGGGGCGCGAAAAGCACCCTTATTCCATCTGGAAGAAGATGGCCGAACGCCATGTCAGCTTCGAACAGATCACCGACATCATGGCCTTCCGCGTGCTGACCGAAAGCGTGGAGGACTGTTATCGCGCATTGGGCGTGCTGCACACCACCTGGCAGTTCATTCCCGGCCGTTACAAGGATTACATCTCCACTCCCAAGTCGAATGGCTACCGTTCGCTGCACACTGCGCTGATCTACGAGAACTCCATGCGCATGGAGGTGCAGGTGCGTACGCGCGAGATGCACCGGCTCAACGAATTCGGCCTTGCCGCCCACTGGGCCTATAAGCAGGGCGGCACCCGGCCTGACGGGCAGGTGGGCTGGCTGCGCGACCTGATCGAGATCGTCGATGCCAGCCACGATGCGGACGAGTTGCTCGAAAACACGAAGCTGGCGATCTATCAGGACCGGATATTCGCCTTCACGCCCAAGGGCGCATTGTTCCAGCTGCCTAAGGGGGCGACGCCGGTGGACTTTGCCTTTGCGGTCCACACCGATCTGGGCGCGCAGGCCGTGGGCGCCAAGATCAACGGCCGCCACATGCCGCTGCGTACCGAACTGCACAATGGCGACGTGGTGGAGATCATCAAGGGCAACCATTCGGAGCCGCAGCTTTCCTGGCTGGGCTTTGTGGTCACCGGCAAGGCGCGCGCCTCCATCCGCCGCGCCGTGCGAGCGAAGGAACGGGCTGAGGTGGCCGCAATCGGGCACAAATTGTTCGATCACATCGCTGACCGTTTGCCCGCCAAGATTGGCAAGAAGGCGATCCGCGCGGCGGTGGAGCGGCTGGGACTGGAGGATGAGGAAGAGCTGATGTACGCCATCGGCGCAGCCAAGCTGAAAGACCGCGAGGTGATGGAAGCGCTTGTCCCCGGCAGCACGGTGGATATGGCTGAGCCGGAAAAGCAGGAACGCGCGATCTCCATCCGCGGTCTCACGCCGGGGGTGGGCTTCAAGCTGGCCGAATGCTGCCACCCGGTACCGGGCGACCGTATCGTGGGCTTGCGCCATCCCGGTGAGGGCGTGGAAGTCCACACGATCGACTGCTTGGAACTTGCCAATGGGGTGGATGCGGATTGGGTTGACCTGTCGTGGGGCGAACGCTCCCATGGTGCCACGGGCCGGGTGCGGGTGGTGCTCTACAACCGCCCGGGCACGCTGGCAGAGGTGACGGGCATTTTCGCCAAGAACCACGCCAATGTGATGAACCTCGAACTCTCCCAGCGCGACGATCCGTTTCACACTTATGAAGTGGATCTGGAAGTGCAGGACCTCGCCCACCTCACGCGCATCATCAGCGCCCTGCGCGCCAGCGATTCACTGGCGGAAGCGAGCCGCATCTGAAGATGCACCCCGTTCCGGGGCGGATCAAAGCAGTTCCAGCTCGATTTCCAGGACATCTCCTTCCTCCAGCCCTTCGGCGCGCTGGATCGCTTTCTTGATCGGCAGGAACCAGCCGCCTTCCTTCTGCGGGAAGACGGAGGTGGACCAGCGGCTGTCGCCAAGGCTGACGTTCACCTTCACCGACCCGAACCCGCGCCTTTTGCCCAGTTCCAGCCGCCGCATCAGCTCATGCCCACGGATCGCCTCATCGGTTTCGCCGGTGATGCTGACATAACCGAGCCCGGCAAAGTCGCCCAATTCCCAATGGATTAGTGGCGCGGCGAAGCGGATGGTTTCACTCACTTCGCGCCCTCCCGCCGGATAGGCACCGGCACATTGCAGATATCCACCCCGCCCGCCGGCACCTTGTAGAAATCGTCCTGCCGGTTGGCGCGGGAATGGGCATAGGCGACGAAGCTGTCGCTCTCGGTCGAAAGATATTCGAAACGCGGAAGATCTCGCGCTTCCGCTCCGATCCGCACGGACCGGATAGGCACCCGCTTGTCCGCCTCATCGTCGCCATAGAAGCCCAACTCGCTCTTTCCACGCGGCAGGCTGGAAAGATGCTCAATCCCCTCAATCACCCGGCCCACCAGCGCGATGTTCCGGTCAAGCTGGCGCGGGGCATGGCCGATCACGACATAGAGATCGCTACCCGTGCCAGTGGTTTTGAGATCGCGCGCGACGCCGACCATGCCGTAGCAGTGGACGGGCCAGACCGACGCACCGTCTTCGTTAGTCGCAAGCGGCCAACCCTTGGCCCATGTCTCAATGTCGGCGTCAGGCCCCGATCGCGGAAAATCGTCGACTTCCCCTTTCTTCCAATAATGCCGATTTTCGAAATATGCTTCGAACGCGTCGGTCAGTGTTCCTGTGACAGCTTCATCCATATTGTCGGTTATCAGAAGGGCATACTCGCTTTCCGGCACCGCCTTCAGCCCCTCGGGCAGTACCTTCTTTTCTGTCACATCGCCCCATTGGACGACGTAATTGTCCTGCACCCGGTACACGCTCGTCCCGTCCCACCAATGCGCTGCCGCCAGCTTGCGGATGTTCCCGACCCAGCCCCGGCCGAACGGCGCGGACATCAGCTGGATCACCACCCGCCGTTCATTGCCGTCGCGATCCGGCGCGAGGTCCATCACCATCAGGTCGGCAGGATCGATCGCGATCCAGTCCGCCGCAGGCGTCGCCGCCACGATGGAGTTGGGCGTTACAGCCTCCTCGGCCGAAGCGGGCAGGGTGAGAGCAGAGGCAAGGAGTGCGAGCGGGGCGAAGCGTGTCATGCGCGGCAGAGTGCCATTGGTTTTGCCGGGCTCAAAGCCCCTCCTTTTCTGAGCAGGGGGCTGGGGGTGCCTCTCGTCCGCAACCGCCTGATCCGAAAGCCGCCCTTTCGGAACCGGCCCGTCGCTGGCACTCATTGCCGGGAAACGGTGGGGTGGATGTGTCACCCTTTCGGGCAGGAAAACACACTGTTTCGTGCAAGCTGTGTCACCCTCGTTCGGCGCGGTTTCAAGCCGTTTCCCGGCCCCGTTCCCCGCTCGGACTGTCACCTTCCATTTCGTATTTTCGTGCATGTTTTGCCCGCTTCGCAAAGCCAGGCCGACGCGGGCTGGAAGGGCATGACTCAAGGGGGAGGCAAGTCTGTCCATCGGACAGGATAAACTCCATTTGCGGGTCTGTAGGAAAGTGTTTCTGGTGGAGGATACGGCGCAGGCTGGAGGCCTCCACAGGCAATAGGCCGATTGCCGCCCCTCTCCTGAGGAGGAGAGGCATCATATCATTCCGCCATTTCCTCCAGCGCATGCATCGCCTCGTCTGACAGGCCGAAATGGTGCCCCACTTCATGGATCAGCACATGGGCCACCAGATGCTCCAGCGTCTCGTCCCCGCGCGCGATCCATTCGTCCAGGATCGGGCTGCGGAACAGGCGAATCCGGTCGGGCATGGTGCCCGAATGGCCGATGCTCTTCTCGCCCAGTGGCAGGCCTTCATAAAGGCCGGTCAGTTCGAACGGATCTTCGATCCCCAGCGCGGCGAGCGTTTCGGCATCCGCAAAGTCCTCCACAAGCAGCAGAATATCGCCCAGATGCACGCGAAACTGCGGCGGAAGCCGTTCCAGAGCGGTGCGGGCCGAGGCCTCGATATCGCTGGCTGAAGGCGCCAGTCCAAAGCGTTTTTCCATGGAATGTCGATTTAACGTCAGGATGGCCACCTGCAAGCTTGCCCTGCCGAGCGCCCCGCGCTATCGGCCACGCCTTCGCCGTCAGGCGATGCGGAGCGGTGGCCGAGTGGTCGAAGGCGCACGCCTGGAAAGTGTGTATACGGTAACCCTGTATCGTGGGTTCGAATCCCACCCGCTCCGCCACTTACCCCCATTCACATTCTGAGCCTTGCGCCTATCGGCGTGTGAATGGCGCAATTGCGCGGTTTGCGCCCTGCAATGCGGTGCAGAGACCGACGATTTTCGAGACGCCTCTCACAAAATCCGGCTCCCTGGAGAGGCGCCATTTTGCCCGACACCAGAGACGTACGGTTTGGCAAAAACCGAGGCTTTCCAATGGCCTGAGGGGCCGGGACTCCGCGGACACCAAAAAGCCCGCCTGAAGGCAGGCGGGCTGGATTCGAACTCGAACGGTTTTGAGCGGATTTATCGAGGCAGGTCAGGGCCTTGCCGGGAAGGAAAGTCAGGCAAACAGCTTGCGCTGTTCATCCCAGTCAATGGGCAGGGGCTGGCCGATCAACTGGTCGAGATTGAGCCCGGCAGGCTGGGTACCCTCGATAATGGCCTTCTGCAGATCAGGCGCAAGGAAGGCGAGGCGCACGAGGCGCCTTGCATATTGGGTGTTGGGCGAGGTGCGGACGATGGGGATGCGCTTGTCATCAAGGCTGGTCATGGCATGGGCCCGTCGCAAAGCACCGATGAGCACCGGGTCCTTGCTGGTCTTGGGCGGCGGGCCGCGGGTGATCTCGATCCGCCCGCGGCGATTGCGGATGCGGATCTGTGCGATGATCCGCAGATGATCGAGGTCAGTGGCATCATCGAAGAGGGTTTCGTCATCCGACAGGCGGCCCTGGATTCCGGCACAGTCTTCACGCCGCAAGGTGAGGTGCACGGCGTCGCGGTGCACTTCAACACGGCGGGGAAGGTTGAGTGGGCTTGCTGCGCTTTTGGGAACGAGGCGCGAGATGAGCTTGCCCAGCTGTTCCTCTAGCGGGGCGGCAGATATGCGCTGGACCACGTGCATGTCGGCCTTGCCTTTGGACCTGGTGCCGCGCTGGAGCAGGGTCGAAGTGTAATAGTGATAGGTCTTGCCCTTCGAACCCCGCGAATAGCTGGGGCTCATGGGCGAACCATCGCCATCGAAGATGCGCCCGGCGAGCGGTGCGCGCTCGATCTGGCTGCGCCGCTCGGCAGTGCGGCGCACACCATCGTCGAGCACGACCTGGACCTTGTCGAACAGCTTCTTGGGGACGATTGCCGGATGACCGCCGGCGTGAAGCACGTCCTTGTGGCGGATAAGGCCGAGATAGGTCTGGTTGCGCAGCATGTGATAAAGCGCCCCGCGGCTGAATGGCAGGCCGCCGATGACCTTGCCTGCCGCCGTGACCCGCTGCTTGGAGCGGATGTTGTTCGCGTCGAGCCAGCGGACCAGTTCGTGGACCGTGCCCAGCTTGAGATACTGGTTGAAGATGAGCCGGACCTTGGTTGCCTCCTCTTCATTGACAACCAGGATGCGCGACTTGTCCTGTGGGAGATCATAGCCCAGCGGCAAGGTGCCGCCCATCCACATGCCCTTGGCCTTGGAAGCAGCGATCTTGTCGCGGATGCGCTCGCCGGTGACCTCGCGCTCGAACTGGGCGAAGGAGAGCAGGACGTTGAGGGTCAGCCGGCCCATGGACGAAGTCGTATTGAAGCTCTGGGTTACCGAGACGAAGCTGACCTCCTGCTTGTCGAACAGCTCCACCATGCGGGCAAAATCAGCGAGGGATCGGGTCAAACGGTCGATCTTGTAGACGACCACGATATCGACCTTGCCAGCTTCGATGTCGGCCAGCAGCCGCTTGAGGCCGGGACGCTCCATCGTCCCCCCTGAGAACCCTCCATCATCGTAGAGTGCCGGCAGGGCCTTCCAGCCCTCGGCGGACTGGCTCTTTACATAGGCCTCGCAGGCCTCGCGCTGGGCATCGAGGCTATTGAACTCCTGGTCGAGACCTTCGTCCGAGCTCTTTCGCGTATAGAGCGCGCAGCGCAGCACCTTGCGGGCCATCATGCCTTCTCCCGCATGCCGAAGAAGCGGGGACCGTTCCAGCGGGTGCCGGTGATTGCCCGGGCGACCGCGCTGAGGCTGGGATAAAGGGTGCCATCCAGGATGAAGCCCTTTTCTCCGACCCTGATCTCATAGGCCCGGCCCTGCCAGTTGCGGGTGATGGTCGTGCCGGTGCCAAGATCGAGCCCTTCGGCTTCAATGGCGACCTTCTGGCGCACCTTGCGCTTGGTATCCTTGTCGAGCCCGCCGTGCATATGGGCCTGGATGCGCCAGCCCAGCATCATCTTCAAGAGGTCCGCCGAGCGTAGCGGTGGAGGCGTTCCAAATTGCCGGGCCCAGGCGCGGCGAAGCTGGTCGAGGTCCATCTTCTCGATTGCAGGGACCGGGTTTGTCAAACGGTCCGCCCTAGTGGCGGAAGCAGCGCTCATGGGGTTCTCCTCGGCATATTGAAAGGCAAAGCCTGTTACCGAGAAGGCCCGCGCTGCGGCGGGCGAGCGCACACAAGAATGAAAAGCAGCGAATATCCAGCGTTTAATGCGCAATAGGCAAATACCTGGATGCCTCGATATCCCATCAATGATAAATATCATTATAAATCAAGGAGATGCGCGAAATCCGAGGCAATTTCCTGATTGAAAGAACAGGGATCAGGGCTTGTGGAAACAGGGAATTGGGTTTTGAAAACAGCGTTGAGGCTTGTGGATACAGGCAATGCAATTGAGCGTTGCGTGAAGATTTCGCTTTTTTCAGCAAGGTCGTGACAGTCCAATCTGCCGGGCAACTCGCATGATGCGAGTCTGCTCGAGTGGAGCACGACATGGCACGATATGTGTATTATGGGAGCGGCACAGAACCCACGGACATAAACCGGTTTCGGGTAGTTGACTGGACCTACCCGATGCTCGATCCGCTGATCGAGCCGATCACCCCGGACCTGGACGGCCAGGGCGGCCATAGCATCACCGATCTCATTCTGCGCAGGAAGCTCAAGCGGGCCTTCAATGGGGATGTGAAGGAGATGATCTATTGCCTCAGGCTTTATGAAGAGCATGAGCGGAGCAGGATCAATCGGCGTGAGTTCAGGGCGAACTACATCCGAGAAAACATAAATCACGAATATCGGGGACTCGGCGAAGCTGCCGAGATTCTTGGCATCGCGCACCCGTATGAGCCTCCCGAGCCTCAGGAACCGCATGAGCGGGACTGGGGGCAGCGCTACCGGCTCGAGGAGTGGGTGATTGATGCAGGCCGCGAGCGGGGGGTTCTGTCCGACAGTACACTCGAGGCAATCCTCTATTGGAAGGATGACCATTATCCCCAGCGCCGCCGGACGCGTGACGTGTGGACGTGAGGAGTGGGCCCATGACGAAACGGGTTGGATATTGTTCGCCGCCGGTCGAGCACCGCTTCAAGAAAGGCATCTGCCCCAACCCCAAGGGGCGGCCCAAGGGCAGCCGCAACATGCCCAAGAAGGCGCGTCCGCACCCTTTCTACGAAAAGGTAACGGGCCTGGTTGGCGGCAAGCAGAAGCGTATTACGCGCATCAAGGCGCTGCTGCTTTATGCGCGCGACCTTGTAGCGAAGAACCCGGGTGAGCACAGGCTGGCCGATTACCTGATGTCCCTGGAAAAGCGCATGACCATTGCGCGCCAGCGTGTCTGGGCAAAGCCTATACGGGGCCTGGGCTTTGTCGTTGAGGACACCGATCCGCGCATGACCACGGTGTGCAGTCTTGAAGCGGCGCTTGAGCAGATGGACGCGGTGACAGTCCATTATGCCTACCAGCCTTATGCCAAGGCGATGTTCGAGCCCTGGCTTGTCGAGGCCGCACTTGCCAGGCTGGGTGAGCGCCGTCTCACGCGCGAGGAGCAGCGCAAGGTCATCAGGCATACCGCGCGCGCTTCCAGCGTGAACTGGCCGTCCTGGTGGGAGCCGGACCTGCGAGGAAGGAAACGCCGGGAGACAGTGCGGCCGGCTCCAGCCTTTGAGGGCGAACTTCCGTAAAGGTAGGGGCTCGACCTCTTCTCGATGGTGAGCCTGCAGTGCAGGCTCACCATCCATACAATCATTTGCAGAGGCTGGGACGCCTGTTTGCGACCCGCAGCCCTCGTTCCTACGGTTCAAGGATTGATTTGCCATTTTGGCGTTGGGGCGCCTTTTTGGGCCTGCGGCGTGCATTTCTGATTGGCGCCGAGGAGGTCGTGACGACAGTGAAAGGGTCGGGTTCCAGAAAGAGGAGATTCCCGATGACCCAGGATGATGCGGCGGCACTGGCCGCCGAGAGCACAAACGGATCGGAAGAACACCATGCCGCCGGCAGCCTGTCGCCGCTTGCCGATACGCAATGCGCTACCCGTGATGAGGACTGGGAAGAAGACCCGCCCCGGCGCAAGCCGGGCACGCAAGGGGAAGATGCCGATGAAGAGGCGGGCCCGCCCAACTTTGATGAGATCAAGTTCCGCCATCTGCGACTGCTCGATAAGCTTATTGCCCTAACGCACCCGCTTGCCTGCGAGTATCTCAAGACCGCGCTGGAAGTGTCGCCTGATGCTCCGGGGCGGGAGCGCGTCATCAATACCGGTTGCAAGCTTGTCGGCTCGACCAACCAGCTCATCGGCACCTCCTGCCGTCTGCGCGAAGGCTGAGCCATGGCTTCTGGTCATGTCCGCAATATTGGTCCAATGCAGGCGGCGCCGCGATGCCAGAGGATCAAGCGCAACGGTGAGCGCTGCCGCGCGCCTGCGGTCACGGGCCGCAGGCTGTGCCGCTGCCATGGCGGCAAGGCCGGCGCGCCCATGGGTAACCGCAATGGGCTCAAGCATGGGCTCTATACAGGCAAGGCGCTCGAGCGGGACCGCAAGGCGCGGGCGTTGCTCAGGCAGATCAGGGAGGTACTGAAGGCGCTGGAAGAGGAGCGCACTGGTTAGAAGATAGATATGATCTCCAGCCTTTCCAGACAGTTGTTGACTGCCTGCGATTACTATGCGGACAGGCTGGACGATGAGAACCAGCAAAACCCATCCGCTCCGGATCGCCTCGATCCTGCCTGCCGAAGGCCACGGCCTCGTCGGCCTGACCTTCTGTCCAGGCAAGGTCCAGCACAGTGCCATGACCGGTTCGTGGAACCGCGACCTTGGCATGGACCTCGACACTGTCGCGGCCTGGAATGCGAGCGTGGTTGTCACGCTGGTCGAAGATCACGAGCTGGAGCAGCTCCATGTGCCCCAGCTGGGCGAGGAAGTGCTCGCCCGCCAGATCGACTGGTATCATTTGCCGATTGCGGATCGCTCCATTCCCGATGCGGCGTTTGAAGAAGCGTGGGCGAGCGCTGGCGCTGCCCTGCGCCACCGCCTGCGTTCAGGGGCCAATGTGCTGGTCCATTGCATGGGCGGGCTCGGCCGGGCCGGGACCATCGCATCGCGGTTGCTGATCGAACTGGGCTGGAGCCCGGCCGAGGCCGCGGCCGAAGTACGCAAGGTTCGCCCCGGTGCCATCGAGACGCAGGGCCAGATGGACTACGTTCTTTCCCGTAGGGATGTCCCTCAGTCCGTTCCGGACACCTCACTCGCAGTTATCCGCGAGCGTGCGCTGGGCGCGATGCTCGGCCTTGCCGTGGGCGATGCGCTGGGAACCACGCTCGAGTTTCGGCACCGGGACAGCTATCCCCGGCTGATGGACATGGTGGGCGGCGGTCCGTTCGGGCTGGCGCCCGGTGTCTGGACCGATGATACGTCCATGGCCCTCGCGCTTGCTGAAAGCCTTGCTCATTGCGGCGGCCTCGATGAGACCGAGCTGATGCAGCGCTTCCTGCGCTGGCACGAACAGGGTGAGTATTCCCCGACCGGCTCCTGCTTCGATATCGGGATCACCGTGCGCCAGGCGCTCACGCGCTTCAAGAAGACCGGTGATCCCATCGCTGGTTCGACCGATCCGATGAGCGCAGGCAATGGGAGCCTGATGCGGCTTGCCCCGGTTGCGATCCGCTACTGGAACGACCGGGTAGCCCTGCGGGATGCAGCAGCGCGGCAGAGCCGCACCACGCACGGCGCCGCCGAAGCGGTCGATGCCTGTGTCGCCTATGCAGAGCTCCTCGCCGATGCGATTGCGGGAATACCGGCCAGCGAAGTGCTGCAGGCCAGAAGTGACGAGCTAACCGGCAATATTGCGCCAATCATCGCCGGATCGTGGCGTGGCAAGCATCGCGATGAGATCCGCGCCACCGGCTATGTCGCCCATGCGCTGGAAGCTGCGCTCTGGAGTGTCTCCCGCTCAGGCACTTACGCCGAAGCCGTGCTCACGGCCGCCAATCTCGGCGAGGATTCAGATACTACCGCCGCCATTACCGGGCAGCTGGCAGGAGCGCTCCATGGGATGAGTGCCATTCCGCAGGAATGGCTCGAGCAGCTTGCGTGGCGAACAAGGATCGAGGCTGCAGCCAGCACCCTGTTCGAGGCGAGCCTGGGGTGATGGATGGCGCTGCAACTACGACGACATGGGAGCAGGCGCTGGCGGCGTTTTATGCAGCGCGCCAGCGGCACGAGCAGTTCCTTGCCACCATCCTCGACCCTGCCGTGCACGCAGCACGGGGGCAAGGGCTCGGACTCACGCCCCACATCAGCGCACTTGAAGACGAAGGAAACACCCTTTGTGGTGCCCGTCACGACGCCCTGCGCGCCTTGGCAGCCTCTCCAGCTCCCGATCTTGCGACCTTGCTGGTCAAGTTCCGGCTCGTGCATAGAGAGGCGCTGCGCCACGAGGATCCCCATGGCATGGCAGGCGCCATCCTTGCCGATCTCGAGCGGCTCGCGGGTTAGGGCAGGAGCAGCTCATGCGGATCAGGTTGAGGCGGCGTCAGCTTCTCAAAAGTGATCCAGCGCCAGGCTTCGGATGCCATATGCCGTCATTTGCGCCGATCAGAGGAGCCGATAGCGGGCTGAAGAAGGCTCGTGCCGAACCGCTCAGTTGGATTTCATGGGGTCGGGAATGCTCGTATCGGTGAATGTGACGCTGAGATTATCGTAGGGAACGCCTTCGATATTGATGCCCTTGATATGAAACAGCAAAATGGTGGCTTGGTCATCTTTCCAGCGCGACGACCATGACTCAATGCCGAGTTCGCCGAGATTCTTGTATTCCGTTCTCGCTTTGCCGAAGTTGTCATTCAGTACATTCTTGACCTTCTCGGCATCGACATTGTCGATCTCATAAGTGAAGGATAGATCGCGAAGCATTCCGTCCGAGAAGTTTGCCTGGACTGTGCAGATGTGGTCGAGCGCTTGCGGACAGCCTGCCATTGGCTGATCATTGCAGGTGGTTTGGTTGGAAACGGCGGGGTTCAACGCAGCCAGGCTGGCGCAGTCGTTAAAGTCATCCTGGTTGTAGGGAGGCTGAAACCCGATCCTTTGTGCTGTGTGCAGTAGTGCTGGCACATTTACCGGTTCCTCGGTCGGCTTCTCATCCTGCTGGTAATCGAGCTGCTCCATGTTCGGCTCATCGGCCCATGGGTCAGCGGCTGAGCTTTCCGGCTTTTCAGCCGTGGCTGAGAGCATGTGGGAAATCGCGACAGGCGCGACGCCCAAAAGAAAAGCACCGGCTCCAACGAGTGCCATCAGCCAGATCCTTGGCCGGTGCTGATCGACAGGTTGGTTCACGTGTTCTCCCGTAATATCGAATCATTAGATATCGAAAGATCGGGTATCTAAAATCTGTATATATTTCAAGCGTCTCATTTACTATGGGACGCCCGCCTCGTGCCAAAATCGCAGTTCTCGCCAGCCTATCAGACGTTTATCAAGGTACTTACTGCAGCCCGCAAAGAAACGGGGCTTACCCAGGCGGAACTTGGCGCGCTCATCGGGCGCAAGCAGACTCATATTTCCATCATCGAGACCGGCGTGAGGCGGCTCGATCTGATTGAATTCTGCGCGCTGGCAAAAGCGATGGGCTATGACCCGGTCGAACTCTTCAGGCGGGTCTATGAGGCTTTGCCTGATGAGCTTGACGTGTAACGGCGGGCAAACACCAAAGAGCGGGCCAAATTGTGACTTCCCGCCTGCTCTGAACGTTTATGTTCGTGCTGGACCGATCCATGTTTCGATGGCTATCGGCTCCACCATGGGTGTTATCGCAACGATCATGAACTCGGCCACGGGCCAGCCGATCCAGAAAATGACCTTCGGCCGGATGCCGAAACCGTGGGCCAGTTTCAATCTCGCCACGGGTGAATTGGTGACCGCCGACCGCGTGCATATAGGTAAGCCAGCACCGGGGAAGTTCATCGCGCCCGTAGAGGTCTGGGTCACACTCAAGAGCTGATGGCATCCGTTCAAAGCCAGGTCAGCGACATTCTCATCGTGGGCGGTTCGCTGGCCGGCCTCATGACCGGGCTTGCTTTGTCACGGCACGGCTTGTCAGTTACGTTGCTCGAGCGCTCGAACGATACCGACCGGACCGGGGCGGCGCTGCAGGTCGGCCATGGACTGCTCGAGCAATTGACGGGACGGCAGCACGCGCCGGCCAGTCTCGCCACCGGCATTCAGGCATGGCAGTCCGTGTATCGCGGATTGCGTGCCGCGGCTGAAGAAGCCGGAATCCTGATTTTGCAGAACGCCCGTGTTGAGCTGGTCGGTCAGGACGAGGCGCGCACCTGGGCCATGACCTCCGACAATCGGCGCTTCGAAGGGGCGGTACTGGTCGGTGCCGATGGCTATCAGAGCGTCGTCCGGCGGCAAGTATGCCCCGAACGTCCGGATGCCGTATTTGCAGACTATCTCGCCTGGGTCGGCTTTGCCGAAGAATCAGCGCTTTCAGTCCGCTTTCCGCCGCATCTCGAGTTTCTGGAGGCAGGTCCCTACCTGTTGCTGGGCTTCCCCCTAACCGCCGCTGACGGCGGCGTCGAGCGTGGGCGCCGGCGGGTTGGCTGGGGCTGGTATGACGCCGGCCACAACGACATTCTGCGGGAGACCGGCGCGGTCGAAGGCACACTTGTGCGGCATTCGCTTCGCCCGACCAATATGCCGGATGCCCTGTTCGAGGAGTTGGCGGTCCTGGCCCGGCATCACTGGCCCTCGCCCTGGCGCGAGGCGATCCTGGAATGCATCGCGCGCAAGGCCGTGCTTGGGACTCCCGTAGTGGAATATGTTCCCGTTCGTCTTACTTCCGGACGCATGTGCCTGGTCGGTGATGCGGCCCATGTGTGCACCCCGATGACAGGCAATGGTTTTGCGACTGCCGCCGAAGACGCGATGGCACTGGCACGGTTTCTGGACGTTGCGGCAATACGGACCGACCCGGTTGCAGCGCTACGATCCTATGAGGCATCCAGGCTGCCCGAGGTGCGCAGGCTAGCGTTGTCGGGCCAGCGGATCAGTCAGGACTTCGTTCGCGCAGCTCGTGGATATTGAAAGCCTCGGAATCCTGCCGCAGTGACCGTTCCCGCCGACACAGCCGACATTCGCTTGCACAGATGCAACCTCTGATAGCTGCCGTTGGTTTAGCTTGCTCTTTCGGCTACTTTTGGACTGCTAAATTTCATTATGGCTGAGAGGAATGGGATGGTGTCCTGACTGTTCGCTATCAATCGACATCATGACCCACTTCGTGACCGCAAAGGGGTGGGAAGCGGGAACGCAAGGTTGGCTAAGGCAAATCCCCATCGAATAGCTTGATATCGCTGCCTACCACGTCAATCAGCATACCGTTTTGATAGCGGAAGTTGGCGACGATCGCTCCGCCCTGCTCGTCTGTGCGGAAGGTCACATCGATAGCTACGATGCCGCAAGGGTCCATTGAGACAAATCCGGCTGAACCGGCAGAAAATTGATAGTTACGCGGCGCAACCTGTTGCGCGAATTCAATCGCCGCCACAGCTCCTTTCGAGCGCGGCCCTCTTCCGACGTCCCCTGCAAATACCGAGAATTTCGCCTCCGGAGCTACCATCAACGAGAGAATATCCCTATCTCCGGCCAAACCAAGTTTCACAATAGTCACTGACCGCGATCCATACGCAGCGTAGACCTCACGGACGTTTACAAAAGCGGTTTTGTGTGAAGTTGGACAGTTGAAGTCGGACACTTTATCGACGGCGCTAGTCGCCGGAGCTGTGACGGCTGCCAAAAGTATCGGAAGGATGTTCATGCACTCATATTAACCGGGATAAGCCTTGCCTGCTATCGCCAACAAAGCCTTCATTCCCTGCTTCGCAAAGGCTCGTCGAGAGCTGCCATACGTTCAGGCAATCGCCCACGCCGGTAATTGGTCCGATTCCAGGCTGGCCGGATCTAGAGCAGGATCGCGTGAAGCAGACGTTTTCTGCCGACGATCTCCACTGTCCGTCGTCAGAACATTTGGCGCAACTCGCGGCGTAAATTAGCGGAGTGCGGGCCTCGTCTGGGAGTTGATGTTAGGCGGCGAGCTTGCGGTGCTGCAAGCGCCGATGTTCGATGGTCTGTCGCTTGATCTTTCTTCGT